>JBCQWG010000020.1:0-43590 GCA_047172325.1 Rikenellaceae bacterium
CTCGTATTATGCGCAACATACGATGGTGATGTGCTGTAAAATTACCCTCTACAGCATCTCTAATCTCAGCTTGTGTACTCTTCAAGCGTTTATGTGTACATAACGAGGCTAAGAAATCTGGATCGGTAGAACCTGCTAAAATTGCATCTATGACCTTGGTACACGTAACTCCGTTAATGTCCGAAAAGACGCTTGACAATTTTAGATTTGCATCCTCAAAGATCCTAATCATTCGGTTTTTCTCCGCCGAGACTTGTTGAACCATCTTGCGGCGATAACGTGTAAGATCTCGCAACTCGCGTTGCTTAACATCTGGAACGAAACTCCCCTTGAGAAGTCCAGCTCGTAATAACTGACAGATCCAAGCACTATCTTTCTTGTCGGTCTTATGACCTGGCACATACTTGATGTGCCGCGCATTGACAACAAGAATGGTGAAATTGCCCTTCTCCAAGATGTTGAGTACTGGTTTCCAATAAACACCCGTACTCTCCATAGCTACGTGAGTAATTTCATTCTCCAATAACCAATCTTTTAATTCTGTCAAAGAACTTGTTGTTGACCCGAAACTGCGAGTCTCAGTTGTAATCTGGTCACCTGAGATTGTGGCGACAATCTCTTTCTTGTGAACGTCCAAGCCACAGCCCTTGGCAATGACTTGGTCAAAGGGTATTGATTCCATATTCTTCGAGTATTAAATGTATAATGCTCAAAGATACACAAAATTTTCATCCCCTTTGGCGAGGCGGTAGCGTCATGTGTGTTTCATATCTGCTCAGTTTTAGATTAAACTTTAGATATCAATTCCTAAAATTAAATAAAAATTTCGAATTATGCAACTAATATACTAAAAATTATACTAAAAAGTTTTTTAATAGCACTTTTATCTACGTCAACCTACGGTTGTTTTTAATCCCATTAGCGAAGAAACCTCGTATTGGGTTTAAATGCCTTCGGGCATTTAAAAAATTAAAGGTGTTAAAATAGTTATGCGAATTTATTCGTGATAACTATTTTAACACCTTTAATTTCATAGCGCCAGCTATAAGCCCAATACGCAAGAGTAATATGCGCCCGCGTGGGTGCTATCCACGCCCGCCGGAGGCATGAGAAACTTTTTTCGTGCGTTTGCCTAATCTAAGATTATCGTCTGCGACCTCCAAATTTACCCTTTGGTGCGCCACCTTTGGTGCGACTCTTTGAGCGATCTGTGCCCCATGAGTTGTCACTCCCAGTCTCGAACATTGACCAGTCGAAACCTTCGGTCGACATAACGGATGGTGTTTTATGCTCCTCTCGTCGGTCACTTGAACGACGATCAGTTGAGCGGCCAAAACGATCCGAACGATCCGAACGATCCGAACGGCCACCACGCTGCTCTGAGCGGTCGCCATATTCGCGACGACGTGGGCCACGGTCGCGGTCACCACGGTCACGGTCACGACGGTCACGACGATCTCCACCAAACTCGCGCTCACGACGTGGGCCACGATCTGAACGACGGGAGCCACCCTCCTTACTATCGTTGGTGATCTCTGCAAGAGGCCTTCCTCTCACCTCACCCAATGTGTGTACGATCTTCTCCGCCTCGGTGAAAGGAACGGTAACAAACGAGTAGCTCTCAAGTACTGCGACGTCATCAATCTGACGATCCTCCAAGCCGCAACGCTCCTTAAGCATATCTACAACCTTGCGGCCGGTATATCCATCACGCTTACCAATAGCCAAGAAGAGACGTGTAGTACCCTTGCGATCCACCGAGAAGGTGCGAATCTCAGGATAGTTAGACTCATCTAGCTCACTGCGGAAAGCCAATCTTAGGAGTGCTCCCAAGGCAACCTCTGGTGAGTAGAGCTCCAAAAGGTCTGATACGATCTCATCTTGATCCGAGTAGTTGTCGTTGGTGATGATCTCGCGAAGATCACTCTTGATCTTATTGCGCTTCATTGCAACGATATCTTGTGCCGTAGGTAGCTCCTCGCGTTTGATCTCTACATTGATGTCGCGCTTCATGAATCCGAAGTGACGCATCTCGCTCTTTGTGATAAAGGTGATTGCGGTACCCTTATTTCCCGCGCGACCAGTACGGCCAATGCGGTGAACATAGCTCTCAGAGTCTTGAGGCAACGAATAGTTGATAACGTGAGTGAGGTTATTAACATCAATACCGCGCGCTGCAACATCCGTAGCCACCAATATATTAATGCTCTTCTCACGGAACTTACGCAAGATCTTCTCGCGAGAGGCCTGCGACACATCTCCATGGAGGCCATCGGCGCTATATCCACGCTCGATAAGACGATTTACTGTCTCATCAACATTATTCTTTGTGCGACAGAAGACGATTCCATAGAAATCATTCTCAATATCTATAATACGAGTCAAAGCGTCGAACTTATCTCCCTCGCGCACCTCAAAGTAGATCTGCTCGGTAAGGTCTGTTGTGAGTTGACGTCCTTCAACCTTAAGTATCTCTGTGTTACGCATGTAACGGTCAGAGAGTGATACAATACGTTTTGGCATTGTTGCCGAGAATAGCATCACGCGACGCTCCTCTGGGGTGTGGCTCATGATCTCCTCGACATCCTCGATGAAGCCCATGTTGAGCATCTCGTCGGCCTCGTCAAGGACCAAGAATTTAACATTACCCAACTTAAGGGTTCCACGACGTATATGGTCGAGTGTACGACCGGGGGTTCCGACAACGATGTCGACACCCTTCGATAGTCGACGTAGTTGTTCGCTCATTGCTGCACCGCCATATATCGCGGTGATTGCGAGTCTTTTCTCAGAATTAAATGATAGTAGCTCTTCGGCAGCTTGAATAGCGAGCTCGCGAGTAGGTACCAAGATAATGGCCTTAACACCCTCGTCGTCACGCTCTAGCGTCTGCATAATCGGCAAGCCAAATGTTGCCGTCTTTCCTGTTCCTGTATGCGATTGTGCGATAAGGTCGTTCTCACCCTCCAATAGGCGAGGTATTACCAATGTTTGAATCTGTGTAGGGGTCTCGAATCCCTTTGCTCTAATAGCGTTAAGCATCTGGTCACTCAGACCCAACGCCTCAAATTGATCTTCTAAATTTGTCATTCTCTAATATTTTCAGCGGCAAAGATACAACAATTATTCGGATAATTATGCATAAATCAAATAATTAGCAATATAAATTTTGAATTTTAATTACAAATGATTAGTTTTGCACTATGACATCACTATTCAACGAAATAATATTTGGGCCCGTTCGATCACGTCGACTAGGCCTCTCACTCGGAGTAAATCTACTGCCGACACACTCCAAGTTGTGTAACTTCGATTGCATCTACTGTGAATGTGGCTGGAATGAAGAGCGTCGCGGCACAGGAGGCTTCAACTCACAGGAGGATGTAATCGAAGCCCTCGAAGCAAAACTCCGCGAGATGGTATCCGAGGGTAACATCCCCGATGTTATCACCTTTGCCGGAAATGGTGAGCCCACCCTACATCCCCACTTCGAGCAGATAATAGATGCTACAATAGAGCTGCGCAACTCCTTAGTGCCCAGCGCCAAGGTCTCCGTACTGAGCAACGCAACCCGCATCGGCATAGAGAGCGTGCGTAGCGCCCTACTGCGTGTCGATAATAATATCCTTAAGCTAGATGCAGCCTCAACAGCTGTAGCAAAGAGCATCAACCACCCCCAAGGCGCATACTCCGTGGAGCAGGTCGTAGAGAACATGAAACTCTTCAAGGGACAACTAACAGTTCAAAGCATGTTCCTACGTGGCACATGCGATGGCATAGAGATCGATAACACCACTCCAGAGTCTGTCGACAACTGGGTCGCCCTCATCGAGCAGATCGCCCCCAAAGCAGTAATGGTATACTCAATAGATCGCGACACCCCCTGCCCCACACTAACCAAAGTGAGCCGCGAGGAGCTCACAGCAATTGCCGACAAACTGCGTGCAAAGGGTATCGAGTGTTCGGTGGCTTAGCCTTGATGATGGGATCGTAGGGCAAAGCCCCATCACAACAGCGCAACACAAAGTCAAAAACGATAGTTTTTGGATCCAAGCTAAGCTTGGTGCCGCGCGGCATGAGCGCGATGAGAGGCTATATTTACTTACGAGTATAAACCACCTTTTTTGTTTCGAAGAACTCTTCGGTGAAGAGGTTGGATATTTCGTATATATCCCATCTTTTTGAGGTGAGGGCTAGTTCTTCGGCTAGGTCGCCTCCTTTGAGGTATAATATTCCATTGTGGAGTTTGCCGCGTTTGCCGCGTTCTATTTTGTTCCAGATCCAGCCTACGAAGGTGGGCATTGCTGTTACGGCGCGAGATACAACGTAGTCGAAGCGTTGGTTGATCTGCTCTACGCGGCTGCATGTTGGGGTGATGTTGGCAAGGCCGAGGGCGCTGCTGACCCCTGCTACCACTGTGATCTTCTTTGCGATGGAGTCGGCCGCCACGAAGTGAGCTTCGGGGAAGAGTATGGCTAGGGGAATTGAGGGGAATCCACCACCGCACCCCACATCGAGGATGCGTGCGCCAGCGTCGAATGAGCAGACCTTGGCTATGGCCAATGAGTGTAGCACGTGGCGCAGGTAGAGCGAGTCGAAATCTTTGCGTGATACGACATTGATCTTTGCGTTCCACTCTTTGTAGAGGTCGTATAGGGCTTCAAACTGCTCTATTTGGTGAGCTGTGAGCTCTGGGAAATATCTCTTTATAAGTTCCATGGTTGTAATTGTTTGGAGGTTTTTACTTTACCTCGTCGAGTAGATATTGGCACATCTTGGCACGTGCACGATGAATATTTGTCTTGACGCTTCCTAGGGGCATTTTAAGGCGCTCGGCAATCTCCTCGTAGGAGTACTCCTCGATGAAGCGCATGCGGAAGAGTAGGGCGTGAGTCTTGGAGAGGCGATTTATGGAGGCTTCGATAAGTTTTCGATCTTGGATGTTGATTACGCACTGCTCAGGTGAGGGGTTCTTCACATCGCTTATTGAGAATCTATCGTCTAGCGAGAAGTCATCGTGGCGGCGACGTCTAGAGTCGACAAGGGTGTTGCGAGCTATGGTGTAGATCCATTGACCAAAGGTGTAGCGTTTGTCGTATCGAGGTAGATTCACATAGACCTTTATGAGGGTCTCTTGAATAATGTCGTCAGCATCGTGGAGGCTTCCGGTGCGTGTCACCATCAATCTGTAGATCGCCTCACGGTAGCGCGATACGAGAGCTTCGAAGGCCTTTTGGTCGCCCTCTAGAGCTGCGTCAACAAGTGCTGCATCGTCGGCGATGATATACTCCTCTATCTCCATACGCGACTATCTCGTTTAATCATCTTTATCTTCATGTAGAGACAAAAGAGGGGGCTTAATAGATCATATAGGAGATACCTACCCACCATCTTCTTCTCACCTAATCGCTTAGATACCTCCTTGATGGAGCTTAGCACAAATGGTATTCGGAGCAGCAGGAGCAGCAGGAGCAGCGCCTTCAGCTCTAGGGGTAGCACGGCAATGCCCACCACGCAGAGCAGCAGGAAGAGCACACGACTGCACATCTCCCATGCGACGTAGTTGCGTGCTGAATCGGGGTAGAACTTTGTGGCGGAGCCATAGTATCGCTGCGTGTCGATCCATCCATGCATCTTGCCCCAGCTCTTTTGTAGCACGGTGGCACGTGGCGAGAGGATTACACTGGTGTTATTATCTTTCATTATGGTCTGCATGAAGAGGTCATCCTCACCAATATTCATATTGAGACGGTTGAAGCCATTCACGCCAAAGTAGAGCGATCGTGTGAAGCCCATGTTGGAGCGTATAGCGCGATAGGGCTCTCCATGGATAGCCTTCGAGAGCCACATCATGGAGTCCATCATGCGGGAGGCACGAATGAAGTATGAGTCAAATTTGGAGTCCTCGGCATCCACTCCACAATATCCCAGAACCACATCTCCACGCTGAAATCCGCGTGCCATTAGCGAGAGCCATTTGTCGGAAAGGGGGCGTGCATCGGTCGTCGAGAAGATGATATGCTCGTAGTGAGAGGCCTTTATACCGACGTTGAGGGCAGTCTTAACAGAGATTGGGAAGCGCTCGTTGCGTTCAATCTTAGTTACAACGACATTTGGGAAGATCTCTTTAAGGCGCAACATATCGTCGAAGAAGTCGCCATCGCTACCTATATATACCATCACCACCTCGAAGGTGACAGCCTCCTGCGCAAGGAGTAGCGGTAGGGTGTCGTCGAGATAGTCGTAATCCTCCGAGAACATAGGCACCACCAATGATACCGGCG
The DNA here is from genome assembly GCA_047172325.1 of Rikenellaceae bacterium. Classification (GTDB taxonomy): domain Bacteria; phylum Bacteroidota; class Bacteroidia; order Bacteroidales; family Rikenellaceae; genus Alistipes. The sequence goes on from JBCQWG010000020.1 coordinate 6,285, forward strand.
GTGGGGTGTCGTGAAGAGCTCTACGGCCCTTATTTAGATATTTACCCACGCTGCGAAGGCGAAACGAGTAGTAGTATATCTGTATTGCTAGGAGCGCAACTATAAGAGCTATAAGAGCTAATGTCTGCCAGCCATAGTGAGAAGTTAATATGTCGTAGTAGTTCATGTCATTCAATAAAAAATTATCAACCACAAAGATACAATAAGTTTCTCTAAAAATTTTATTATTCCAAATAAAAATATTATCTTTGCCGAGATAAAAGTATTGAAAGTATGAGGTTCGATTACGACATAGATAAGTTTCAGTGGACTCCGATATGGACTCCTACTGGATCACTATTTACTGTTGTTTTCGGATTATTGTTTATTATATGGTAGCTTATTTAGCTACCTTTTTTTTGGATATATATTATGAGAGAGATCATTAAAGGTGCAATGTGCTATGTGGGGGGTGAGTTCGCTCTTCGAGATGTTGCTTTCGAGCAGGGTGTGATAACCTCGGTTGAGGCCTCCATTGAGGTTGAGGCTACCGACAGTGTGATTGAGGCTGCGGGGTGTTATCTGCTTCCGGGGCTTGTTGATCCGCACGTGCATCTGCGCGAGCCGGGTTTCTCTCGTAAGGAGAGTATCGCTTCGGGCACTGCGGCGGCAGCGCGTGGAGGCTTCACCACGCTCTTCTCGATGCCTAACCTCTCGCCAGCGCCCGACTCCGTAGCGACACTAGGGGAGCAGCTCTCTATCATCGAGCGTGATGCTGTGGTTGAGGTGATTCCCTATGGCTCGATCACACGTGGGCAGAAGGGTCGCGGTGATTTAGTCGATTTCAAGGCGCTTGCACCGATGGTTGGAGGCTTCTCGGATGATGGAGTAGGTGTTCAGAGTGATGAGCTCATGGCCGCAGCAATGAGAGAGGCGAAGCAGGCGGGAAGACCCATCGTAGCACACTGTGAGGTGAATGAGCTTCTCAATGGTGGTTACATTCACCTAGGAGAGTATTGCGCGAAGAATGGCCACAAAGGTATCTGCGCGGAGAGCGAGTGGAAGCAGGTGGAGCGCGATTTAAATTTAGTGGAGCAGATCGGGTGTCAATATCATATATGTCACATCTCGACCAAGCAGAGTGTAGATCATCTTCGTGCAGCTAAGGCCAAGGGGCTTAAGGTGAGCGGTGAGACGGCTCCCCACTACTTGCTACTCACCGATAATGATTTGGAGGAGAGTGGTCGCTTCAAGATGAACCCACCACTGCGCTCATGTGAGGATCAGTTGGCGCTTCTCAATGGTGTCATGGATGGCACCATCGAGTGCATTGCAACGGACCATGCTCCTCACACCGATGAGGAGAAGTCGAGAGGATTGGCCAAGAGTGCCTTTGGTATTGTCGGTATTGAGACCTCCTTTGCGTTGATGTATACTTATTTGGTGCGTCGAGGCGTTCTCTCTCTGGAGCGTTTGGTTGAGCTCATGTCGCTCAATGCGCGAAGGATCTTCGGAGTTGCAGGAGGAGCCATCGAGGTGGGGCAGAGAGCTGATCTGGTGCTCTTCGACCTTGAGGAGGAGTATACGATCGACACAGATGATTTCTTGTCGATGGGCAAGGCAACGCCTTTCGAGGGGTGGCAGGTTTATGGCAAGACGCTACTCACCCTTGCGGCAGGCAAAACAGTTTATAGAGCATAAAAGAGAAAACAAAATATAATTATGAGACCATTTACAAAAAAGATTGTCCTCGAAAATGGCTGTGAGTTTTACGGCTATGGCTTTGGGGCAGACCGCGACGCAATCAACGAGATTGTATTTAACACCTCGATGGTAGGTTACCAAGAGATCCTCTCGGACCCCTCTTACACCGACCAGATGGTTGTTATGACCTATCCTCTAATTGGAAACTATGGTACCGCAGAGGAGGATTACGAGACTAAGTTCCCAACCATTGGAGGTATGATCGTCAGAGAGTACAACGACACTCCAAGTAACTTCCGCTACACAAAGACCCTCAACGAGGTCTTCGAGGAGTACGACATCCCCGCAATTGAGGGTATCGACACACGTATGCTCACCCGCATCATTCGTAATGAGGGCTCTCAGCGTGTCCTTATCACCTCTGCCGAGACTCCTCTCGCGGAGGCTTTATCACGCATCGCGGCGGAGCCTATCCGCACAGATGTTGTGTCGCGCGTGAGTTGCAAGAAGCGTTGGTTCTCACGCACTGCAAACCATAAATATGATGTTGTGGCGATTGATTGTGGCATTAAATATAATATCATCCGCAAATTCAATGAGAAGGGGTGCAACGTTACGGTGGTTCCCTTCGACACCTCAGTCGAGGAGATCATGGCGCTCAAGCCCGATGGAATATTCCTCTCGAATGGTCCGGGCGACCCAGAGAATGTGACACCAGTAATTGAGCTTGTGAAGCAGCTTCGTGGCAAGCTTCCAATCTTTGGTATCTGCATGGGTCACCAGATGGTTTGTCTCGCCTATGGTGCTAAGACCTTCAAGCTGAAATTTGGACACCGCGGTGGTAACCACCCTGTGAAGTGCCTAGAGACGGGTAAGATCGAGATCACGGCACAGAACCATAGCTATGCAGTCGATACAGAGTCGCTCAAAGAGACTAAGTTGAGCCTAACCCACATCAATCTTCTCGACAATACGGCTGAGGGTGTTGAGTCAAAGGAGGATATGATCTTCTCTGTTCAATACCACCCTGAGAGCGCACCGGGTCCACAAGATAGCGCCTACCTATTCGATAACTTTATTAAAATGATGGAGGAGAGAAACAATGCCTAAGCGTTCAGATATTAAAAAAGTAATGGTTATCGGCTCTGGCCCAATTGTAATTGGTCAAGCTGCCGAATTTGACTATGCAGGTACCCAAGCTTGCTTAGCACTTAAGGAGGAGGGTTACGAAGTAGTCCTCGTTAACTCCAACCCCGCAACAATTATGACCGATACCCATATTGCCGATAAGGTATATATGGAGCCTCTCACGTTGGAGTATGTAGCAAAGATCATCCGCTTTGAGCGTCCCGACGCTATTGTCCCCGGCCTAGGTGGTCAGACTGGTTTGAACCTCGCCGTGCAGCTCTATAAGAAGGGTGTGTTGGAGGAGTGTCAAGTGGAGATCCTTGGAACATCGTTCGAGAGTATCGAGCGCGCGGAGGATCGCGAACTCTTCAAGGAGCTCTGCGAGAGTCTAGGTGAGCCCGTGTTGCAGTCGGTTATCACGACAACAATCGAGGAGGCTGTAGTTGCCGCTGAGGAGATTGGATACCCCGTAGTGCTTCGACCAGCCTTCACGCTGGGAGGTACTGGTGGCGGCTTTGCTGATGATGAGCCTGAGTTGCGCGATATGATGCGTAATGCGTTGGCCCTTTCGCCAGTTCGTCAGGTGCTTATCGAGAAGAGCATCAAGGGTTATAAGGAGATCGAGTATGAGGTGATGCGTGACGCTAACGACACCGCTATTGCCATCTGTAATATGGAGAATATCGACCCTGTGGGAGTGCATACGGGAGATTCAGTTGTGGTTGCCCCTAGTCAGACGCTAACCAATCGTGAGTATCAGATGTTGCGCGACTCTGCCCTAAAGATCATCCGTGAGCTTAAGATTGAGGGTGGTTGCAATGTTCAGTTTGCTCTTGACCCTCTCTCGTTTAAATATTTCTTGATCGAGGTTAACCCTCGTGTGTCGCGCTCTTCGGCCTTGGCAAGTAAGGCTACGGGATATCCTATCGCTCGTGTCAGCGCAAAGATCGCAGTGGGACTACACCTCGACGAGATCGCTATAGCCAACACCTGCGCAGCATTTGAGCCAACGTTGGATTATGTCGTTACGAAGATCGCACGCTTCCCCTTCGATAAGTTTACAGATGTCTCCAACCAGCTTGGCACACAGATGAAGGCTACGGGTGAGGTGATGTCGGTAGGTCGCACCATGGAGGAGTCTTTGTTGAAGGCTATCCGCTCTCTTGAGACGGGTGTATATCACCTCTACCACCGTAAGTTCGACAATAACACCGTTGATGAGTTGTTGGAGTATATCAAGGTCGGAACAGATGATCGACTCTTCGCAGTGGCTCAACTAATTCGCCTTAAGTGCGATTTGGGGATGATCTACGACGCTTCGAAGATTGATATGTTCTTCTTGGAGAAGTTCTGCAATATAATCAAATTTGAGAAGAGGCTCATAGAGAATGTAGGTTGCATCGAGACCCTCAAGGAGGCTAAGATAATGGGCTTTAGTGATAAGTATATCGGTCAGGTGTGGGGCAAGAGTGAGAGTGAAATCTACCTCGTGCGTAAGCAGGAGGGTATCTACCCAGTATATAAGATGATCGATACTTGTGCTAGTGAGTTTAGCTCATATGTACCCTATTTCTACTCTACTTATGAGAGTGAGAATGAGTCGGTTGTTAGCGACAAGGAGAAGATCGTAGTGTTGGGATCAGGTCCAATCCGCATCGGTCAAGGTGTGGAGTTTGACTACTCTACGGTGCATGCTATATGGTCTATCCGCAAGGCGGGCTACGAGGCTATCATCATTAACAATAACCCTGAGACCGTATCGACAGATTATACAACGAGCGACAAGCTCTACTTCGAGCCACTTATGGTTGAGGATGTTATGAACATTCTCGATTTGGAGAAGCCAAAGGGCGTTGTAGTGGGTCTCGGTGGTCAAACCGCAATCAACCTCGCAGAGCCTTTGGCGAAGTTAGGTGTGCCGATTATTGGCACAGGCGTTGAGGCGATCCGCAACGCTGAGGATCGCGGCTACTTCGAGCGTATCATGACCGAACTCGGTATACCACAGCCACAAGCAGAGGCTGTTACCACTATTGAGGCGGGTGTTGAGGCTGCTGCACGCATCGGATATCCCGTGTTGGTTCGTCCAAGCTATGTGCTTGGAGGTCGCGCCATGCAGATTGTGAGCAATGAGGAGCGTTTGCGCCACTATATGGTCTCTGCCGTTGAGGTCAATGAGGACTCTCCAGTCTTGGTGGACCGCTATATCATGGGTCGCGAGATGGAGGTAGATGCAATATGCGATGGCACAGATGTATTTATCCCCGGCATCATGGAGCATGTCGAGCGCACCGGTATCCACTCAGGAGACTCAATTAGCGTATATCCAACATTCTCGGCGAGCGATGCTGTAAAAGAGAAGATCATCGACTACACTAAGCGTCTAGGTCTTCGCATAGGTATCATTGGTCTCTACAACATTCAATTTATCGTCGATGAGAGAGATGATGTATATGTAATTGAGGTTAACCCTCGCTCTTCACGCACCGTGCCTTTCCTCTCGAAATCGACAGGTATCCACATGGCAGATATCGCAACACAAGTTATCTTGGGTACCTCCCTTAAGGAGCAAGGCATCACCGATGTCATCGGCCCAAAGGCTAAGCGATGGTTTGTGAAGGCTCCAGCATTCTCCTTTGCGAAGATCCGCGGAATGGAGTCATACCTCTCTCCGGAGATGAAATCTACGGGCGAGGCGATCGGATATGATGATAAGCTTACTCGTGCCTTCTATAAGGCGATGCAGGCTGCGGGAATGACCGTGGATAACTATGGTACCATCTTGGTGACTATTGCAGATAAGGATAAGGAGCGTGCACTACCTCTAGTTCGTCGCTTCTATGACCTTGGATTCAATATCGAGGCAACGAAGGGCACCGGAGAGTTCCTCCGCGACCATGGTATCCGCACGCGTGTTCGTCGTAAACTCTCTGAGGGAAGCTCCGAGATTATCGACTCTCTACGCAAGGGACATGTTAACTACATCCTCAATACAATTGCCATAGATCAACATAAGAACCGTCTCGATGGCTACGATATTCGTCGCACAGCCGTTGAGAATAATGTCACTGTCTTCACAGCTCTTGAGACCGCTGGCGTATTGCTCGATGTCTTGGAGGAGATCACATTTGGTGTTTCGACAATTGATAATAAGTAACCTCAAGTAAGATGTATAAAAGAGGCATATATAAAATTGAATCAAACGAGGCCCTTACGGATAGCGTCTATCGCATGCGTCTGAGCGGTGATACTAAATATATCACCGCTCCGGGGCAGTTCGTAAATATTGCGCTCGCGGGGTCATACCTTCGTCGCCCCATCTCCGTGTCGGATTACGACGACTCTTCACTTACCATCATCTACAAGGTTGTAGGAGGTGGCACACAGAAGATGAGCCAGATGGGAGAGGGCGCGGAGCTAGACCTATTAACGGGGCTAGGTAATGGCTTCAATGTAGATGCAGAGTGCAAAGAGCCAATTCTCGTTGGTGGTGGCGTGGGAGTGCCTCCTCTCTACAATCTCTGTAAAAAACTTTTAGCTATAGGTAAGAGACCAACTGTTATCTTAGGATTCAATAAAGCCTCTGAGCTCTTCTTGCTTAATGAGTTTGAAGCTCTCGGCGCAAAGGTTATTGCGACAACGGTTGATGGCAGCTATGGCATTAAAGGCTTCGTCACCTCGGCTCTTGATAATATTAGTTACGACTATGTTTATAGCTGTGGTCCTCTCCCCATGCTTAAGGCACTCTACGACGCTACGGAGGGTGTTGCAGGTGAGTATAGCTTCGAGGAGCGCATGGGCTGTGGCTTTGGTGCCTGCGTAGGTTGCACCTGCAAGACGAAGTATGGTAATAAAAGAGTCTGTAAAGATGGCCCAGTGTTGGTCAGAGAGGAGATAATATGGTAGAGCAAAAAAAAGATCTTAGCGTAGAGCTATGCGGAGTGCATCTAGATAACCCCGTGGTGCCCGCAAGTGGCACCTTCGGATTTGGAGAGGAGTTCAACGACTTCTATGATATCAACATCCTAGGGTCATTCTCCTTTAAGGGTACTACACGTGAAGCTCGCTTCGGCAACCCCACACCTCGCATCGCGGAGTGTGAAGCGGGTATGATAAACTCAGTGGGGTTGCAGAATCCCGGTATTGATGTAGTTATCGAGACCCTTATTCCTCGCATGAGCGAATATTTCCATAAACCCGTAGTGGCAAATATAAGCGGCTTCTCGCTCGAAGAGTATGTCGAGTGCTGCGCCAAAATTGATAAGGTGGAGCAGGTGGGTATCATCGAGGTGAATGTAAGTTGCCCCAATGTGAAGCATGGCGGAATGAGCTTTGGCACATCGCCCGAAGCTGCTGCCGAGATCACCCGCGCGGTGAAGAGCGTTACAACAAAGCCTGTTTTCATCAAGCTGAGCCCCAATGTAACCGACATCGTGGCGATAGCTAAAGCGTGCGAAGAGGCAGGCGCAGATGGCATCTGCCTAATAAACACCATGCTAGGAATGCGCATCGACACCATGCGTCGACGTGCTGTCGTAGCAAATACTATGGGTGGCTTCTCCGGCCCCGCAATATTCCCCATCGCCCTGCGCATGGTCTACCAAGTATCTCAAGCATGCTCAATTCCAGTGATGGGCTGCGGAGGCGTAGCAACAGCATCGGATGTCATCGAGATGATGATGGCCGGAGCAACTGCCGTGCAGGTAGGCGCCCAGAACCTAGTTAACCCATACGCCTGCAAAGAGATCATCGAAGCCCTCCCCGCAGAGATGGAACGACTAGGAATAACCAATCTTCGCGATATTATTGGGATTGTTAAATAGTTTCCATCGCGCTCATGCCGCGCGGCACCAAGCTTAGCTTGGATCCAAAAACTATCGTTTTTGACCTTTGTGTTGCGCTGATATGATGAGGGCTTTGCCCTACGATAGATGTATTACAAAGATCTTATGCAAATAAATTTGCAACACTCTTTGTAATACATCTATCTATGCCAACCTCCGGTTGCCATCATCCCATCAGCGAGGTAACCTCGGATTGGGTTTAAATGCCTTCGGGCATTTAAAAAATTAAAGAGATCAAAAATGTTATGCGAATTTATTCGTGATAACATTTTTGATCTCTTTAATTTCATAGCGCAGCTATAAGCCCAATCCGCAAGAGGTAATATGCACCCGCGTGGGTGCTATCCACGCCCGCCGGAGGCATAAGAAACTTGTTTTCATGCATTAGCCCTGTTGCTTTATTCTTTTTTGTTTGTATCTTTGTAAAAAATAAAATTTTACAAGGATATGAATATTGCATCATTACAATTTAACCCTATTGGGGAGAATACCTATATCATTTGGGATGAGACTCTTGAGTGTGCTATTATAGATGCGGGCAACTGCAATGAGAGGGAGAATACGACCCTCTTTAACTTTATTGAGGAGAAGGGGCTTACGCCGAAGTTAGCTATTAACACCCATGGTCATTTCGATCATGTGATGGGTGTGGAGGCTCTTCGCGAGAAGTATGGAGTGCGTTTTGCCATTTCGAGCAAGGATCAATTCTTGCTTGATAGCTCCACTCCGGGGTCAGTTATATATGGTGTTAAGGTGGGTGCTATGCCTAAGAGCATAGATATAGATCTAAGCTGTCAGACGCAGATTAGCTTCGGCTCGACTACGCTTCAGGTGATCCCTACCCCCGGCCACACCCCCGGTCATGTCTCTCTCTTCGAGCCCACTCAGAGGGTGCTTTTCACTGGTGATACTCTCTTCAAGGAGTCTATCGGTCGCACGGATCTTCCCGGTGGTGATTACTCATGGATCATGAAATCAATCTTGGAATCGATCATAACTTTGGGTGATGATGTGACATTTTTTCCCGGACATGGACCAAACTCTACTATTGGCCATGAGGTGCTCTACAACCCATTCGTGGTGGAGGTGATTAATGCTGAGGTAAATTATAAATAGCTATGAGTCAGACCCTCCATAAGATCCTCTATCGACTGCTTCCACTCAAGCTCTACTTGCGTGTGGTGAGCTCCATGCTCTTTCTGTTGCTTCGCTTTAGGTGGGGACGCGACAAGGAGATAGTGGAGTATATCTATCACCTTGGAGACTTGGTGCGCGAGGGAGATGTGGCGATAGATATCGGTGCTAATTTAGGATATTATACCCGCACCTTATCTCGACTTGTTGGAGATAAGGGTATGGTCTATGCCGTGGAGCCGGTGCCTCCAATCTTTGAGGTTCTCAATGCAAATACGCGCAGGTGCAAGAATGTTACATTGATGAATGTTGCACTTGGGGCGGATAACACCACCATTACAATGGCTAACGATAGCGTTGCGGCGCAAGGGTACTTTGGTACAGGTCAAAACTTTGTGCAGCAGGGTGAGGCGAGGGGAGCCATTGAGTTCACCGCGATTATGCAGCGCGGAAGTGAGCTCTTTGCATCGCTAGATCGTCTCGACCTTATTAAGTGCGATATTGAGGGCTTCGAGGGGGTTGTGCTTCGAGAGATGCTACCTATAATTGAGCGCCTTCGCCCAATAATCCTTCTGGAGAGTGGCGGTGATACTCGCGCGGAGATGATTGAGTTAATCACCTCTCTAGGGTATAAAGGTTATACGCTGCATCGTGGAGAGGAGGTTGAGTTGCGTGAGGCGAGCGTTAAAGATATTATTTTTAGACCTTTAGATATGTAGATTATGCGTATAGATATACTTACAGTTGTTCCAGAGTTATTAACATCACCTCTGAATGAATCAATCCTGAAGAGGGCCCAAGAGAAGGGTCTAGCAGAGATTGTTGTTCATAATATAAGAGACTACACCACCGACAAGCACCGCACGACGGATGATTACCCCTTTGGTGGCGAGGCGGGCATGGTGATGAAGGTTGAGCCTGTCTTCGCTGTGGTTGAGAAGTTGCAGGCGGAGCGTCACTACGACGAGATCATCTATATGTCGCCCGATGGTGTTACTTATAATCAGCATGAGGCAAATCGCCTCTCCACGCTCGAAAATATAATAATCCTTTGTGGTCACTACAAAGGTATCGACCACCGCATCCGTGAGCATCTTATCACGCGCGAGATCTCGATTGGTGATTATGTCCTTACGGGAGGTGAGTTGGCGGCATGCGTCATTGTAGACTCCGTTGTGAGGATCATTCCGGGAGCTATTGGCGATGAGGCCTCGGCACTGACCGACTGCTTCCAAGATAACCTCTTAGCACCTCCCGTCTATACACGCCCGGCGGAGTTTCGAGGGTGGAGGGTGCCCGATGTGTTGCTCTCAGGAAACTTCAAGGCTATTGATAAGTGGAAGGAGGATCAAGCATACGAGCGCACGAAGCTCCTGCGCCCCGACCTATTAAAAGAGTAGAGATATGAGATATTTTCTTCTTGCTGGAGAGCCCTCTGGAGATCTTCATGGAGCCAACCTTATAAAGGCTCTCAAAAAGGAGGATCCTGCCGCAGAGTTTCAATTCTGGGGTGGCGATGCTATGGCCGCAGAGGGGGGAGTGAGCAACCTTCTTAAGCACTATCGTCAAAGCTCTTTCTTTGGCGTGATCGAAGTTCTCCTCAACCTTAGAACCATCTCTGCGCAGCTTGACGAGTGCAAGAGAAGTATTGATGAGTATCGTCCCGATGTGGTGATCTTGATAGATTATCCGGGTTTCAATATGAAGATTGCGCGCTACGCTAAGCAGCAGGGGTTCAAGACGTTTTACTATATTGCACCCAAGGTGTGGGCCTCGCGCAGTGGTAGGATCAAGGCAATGCGCAAATATATAGATGAGCTCTTCATCATTTTCCCTTTCGAGCAAGAGTACTTCTCGCAGAGAGGTATCAACGCCCACTTCTGTGGAAATCCACTTACCGATGCCCTTAGCGCAAGGGTTGCTGCACTTCCCTCACGCGAGGAGTTTATCTCCTCCAACAACCTTGGGCAGAGACCCATCATAGCTCTTCTGGCAGGTAGCCGCCGCTCGGAGATTCGGGCAAACCTACCCCTTATGATCTCTGCGTCGCGTGAGTTTGAGGAGCATCAATTTGTCGTTGCTGGGGTCTCGTGGCTGGATCGAGAGGAGTACGACACACTGCTTCATGACACCGATATTAAGATTGTTATGGACCAAACATATGAGCTTCTCACATCATCACAAGCAGCGGTGGTCACCTCCGGCACGGCAACTCTGGAGACAGCTCTTTTGAAGATCCCAGAGGTGGTTGTATATAGGGTCAATTTCATGTTGCAGCTGCTACGCCCTCTAATCATACATATCCCCTATATATCGCTTGTGAATATCAACTTAGGTCGCGAGTCGGTACGTGAGATTATTCAAACATCGTTCGATCCTGCCCCCACCATCGAAGCACTTAGAAAGATCGTTTGTGGAGGAGAGGATCGCGCACGCATGGAGCAAGATTTCGTGGAGCTCGATACAATCATAGGGGGTGCAGGAGCGAGCGAGCGCTTTGCTGCAAAGATGGTAGAACTACTTAAAAAATAAAATATGAAGATTATATGCATCGGTCGTAACTACGACGAACATATTGCAGAGCTTAACGATGGTGGCACAAAGCCAGAACAACCGCTCTACTTTATGAAGCCTGACACAGCTCTGCTGCGCAATAATGATCCTTTCTACATTCCCTCATTCTCCTCTAATGTGCACTATGAGTGTGAGTTAGTGGTGAAGATAAACCGCGTTACAAAATGCATAGACCAGAAATTTGCATCGCGCTGCTACTCTGAGGTGGGTCTAGGTATTGACTTCACTGCGCGCGACATACAGGGTGAAGCAATCAAGAGGGGGCTCCCTTGGGAGCAGTGTAAGGCCTTCGACCACTCGGCAGCACTCTCGCCTCGTTTTATCGCTCTCGATGAGCTGGGAGGTGATATCAGGGATCTGAAATTTGAGATGGAGCTCAATGGAGAGCTTCGTCAAAGTGGTCACACGGCACAGATGATCTTCTCGGTGGATGAGATCATAAGTTATCTATCACAATTTGTGACGCTTAAGATTGGAGATTTGATCTTCACCGGTACCCCCGTGGGAGTAGGTGCGGTGAAGGCTGGCGACAATATCACAGCGCGCCTAGGTGGAGTGGAGCTTCTAAACTTTGATATCAAGTAATGTTACTCTTCGATAAATTAGAGAGGTTGGGGCTGCGATTGGTTCTAGCCTCGCAGTCGCCCCGTCGTCGCCAATTGATGGAGGGAAGCCACCTGCCATGTGATGTGGTGTGCTACAATGTTGATGAGAGCTACCCCGCGGAGCTTCTGCCGGAGGAGGTACCTGAGTATCTCGCAAAGCTTAAGGGGAGCCACTATCCGGTGGAGCTCACAGAGCATGAGATACTTATCACGGCCGACACAATCGTTATATGCGATGGTAGGATCTTGGGTAAGCCCCGCGACAGGGATGATGCTCACGCCATGTTAGGTGAGATCTCCGGGCGCCAACATAAGGTTATAACGGGTGTTGCCTTGCGCTCCATGAATAAGAGCGTTAGCTTCTCCGTGCAGAGCGCAGTTCACTTCGCACCACTCACCTCAGAGGAGATAGAGTTCTACATCGAGCAATATTCACCCCTCGACAAGGCGGGCTCCTATGGTATTCAGGAGTGGATCGGATATATTGGCATTGAGCGCATTGAGGGCTCATTCTACAATGTTATGGGACTACCAATTCAGAGATTATATACAGAACTTAAAAATTTTATAGAATGAAAAGACTTTTTTTAACACTTTGTGGCGCAATGCTCTCTCTGTCGGCCTTAGCCGATGAGGGAATATGGCTGCCTAGCCTTATTGGATCTCGCATAGAGGATATGCAGAGTAAGGGCTTTAAACTTACGGCAGAGGATATCTACTCAATAAATCAATCCTCAATGAAGGATGGTGTGATGCTCTTTGGAGGAGGCTGCACCGCAGAGATCATCTCGGAGCAGGGTCTACTCCTCACCAACCACCACTGTGGATACGATCAGATCCAGAGCCACTCCACCGTTGAGCATGACTATCTAACGGATGGCTTCAATGCAAAGAGCTTTGAAGAGGAGCTCCCTAACCCCTCACTCAACGTCCGCTTCCTTGTGCGCATGGAGGATGTGACAGCACAAATCGAGGCGGGAACCTCCGCGTCGGATATTGCTAAGGCTGCCTCAGAGGATGGTCGCTACCGCTGCTCGGTGGAGCCTCTCTACTATGCTAACCAATGGTTCTTATTTGTCTATGAGCAGTTTGATGACGTTCGCCTAGTTGCGGCACCACCCTCATCAATAGGTAAGTTTGGTGGCGACACAGATAACTGGATCTGGCCACGTCACACGGGTGACTTCTCGATCTTTAGAATCTACGCAAATGAGCAGAATGAGCCTGCCCCATACTCAGTGGATAATATCCCCTACACCCCTAAGCACCACTTCAAGATCTCTACAGCGGGTGTCCAAGAGGGCGATTTCACAATGATCTATGGCTTCCCCGGAAATACACAACAATATATCACCGCTGATGCCGCAGAGTATATCGAGAAGGTCTCAGACCCAATGAAGATTGCACTCCGCACCCGCCGCCTCGATATCATCTCGGCAGCGCAGGAGGCAGACATCGCAGTGAGAATCAAATATGCCTCTAAGCACGCTTCGATAGCAAACTCATGGAAAAAATGGCAGGGAGAGGCTCTCGGCCTAGCTCGTCTAGGGACTGTCAATAAGAAGAGAGCCTACGAGAGCGATTTCAAGGAGTGGGCACACTCTCACGACGAATATAGCTCACTTCTAGACTCAATGAGTGCCGCCTACGCCGCAGTGATCCCAGCATACTTCAACTATGAGCTCTGCACAGAGTCGGTGCGTGCCATTGAACTTGGATCGGCTCTATCTCGCATCGGCTACCCCCTCAATGAGGAGCGCATGGAGCTCTTCTTCAAGGATTATGAGGAGGCTATCGACCGTAAGGTTGCTGTAGCGATGCTCGAAGAGCTCGAAGAGCGCATGGAGGAGATCCCCGCGGAGTATACCGCACTCAGAGCAAAGCATGGTTCAATAGAGCAATATGTAGATTACATCTTCGATAACTCCGCTGCAACATCCCTAGAGAGGGTAAAAGCTGCCGCAACCTCTCAGGAGGCTGTCGAGAAGATCAAGAAGGAGGACCCTATGGCCGAGCTCCTCGCAATATTTGCACCCTACACCGCAGTGCGCCTTGGACGCAACCTCAGCGATGTAGCATCTGTTAGTAAGTGGTATGCCCCCTACCTAAAGGCCCTCCGCGAGTTCGACCCCTCTCGCTCATTCTTCCCCGATGCGAACCTCACTTTGCGTGTGGCATATGGCTCCGTGGGTGGTTATGAGTATCGCGATGGTGAGTACCATAAGCACTACACAACACTCGATGGAATCATCGCTAAGGATAACCCAGAGATCTACGACTACGACATCCCTCAATCCCTTCGCGACATCTACGCTTCGGGCGACTATGGCCGCTGGACAATAGAGGTCGACGGCCGCAAGAGTGTCCCTGTCTGCTTCCTTGCCAATAATCAAACGACGGGCGGAAATTCCGGCTCACCCATCATCAACGCCCAAGGAGAGCTCATCGGTCTTAACTTCGACCGCACATGGATCTCCACGATGAGCGACATTGACTTCGACCCAAGCTTCTGCCGCAACATCTCCGTAGATATCCGATATGTCCTCTTCATCCTCGAAGAGATCCTCGATGCCGACCACCTTGTAGGTGAGATGGAACTTGTGAATTAGATGGTTAAAAAAACTCTCGATGAACTCTTTTTTTAGATATTTTATATCTCTATTGCTGCTCGGCGGCCATGGAGGTGAATATGTGCGTTATATGGAGTGCCATTTAGGATATGCATTTTCTTGTAATGTGAGATGGGAGTGTGTAACTTTGCAATATCAAACTTAAATTTAAATTGTAATAGGCTTGGTGAGCGCCTAAAAAAATAAAACGTCTCGAATATTCGAGACGTTTTTGGTAGTGGATAGGGGATTCGAACCCCTATGTCCTGCGTGAGAGGCAGGTATCCTAGCCCTTAGATGAATCCACCATTTCTGATTTGGTTGTGCAAAGGTAGCGCTTTTTTTTGTATTTGCAAATTTTTCCGCTAAAAAATTTATTTATTTTGAAATAAAAAAGCTAACTTTGTATAAACAACCTAAAAACTACGACTATGAATCTAAAAAAATTACTACTCTCCTTTGTGCTTGTGGCCCTTGTTGGCTCCATGCAGGCCGCCACTGAGACTGAAAAGTTATGTTCCAAGAAGATCAACAAGCTGGAGAAGCTGATGAAGAAGGCGCAGAAGAGGGGTATCGACACAAAGCGTGAGGAGTGTGCTATATATATGGCGGAGCTCTTTTTGAAGTTTGCAGCGTGGGATGAGCAGAACATTGATCTCAACATCTACCAGTACACTATGTGGGAGCCATTTAGTGCTGATGCGGAGCGACTTGGTCGTGAGCTACCTGAGTTTGAGCGCTCGGAGGTGAGTCTGCTTCTCGACGATGCCATCGAGGAGCTCTCGGCGGCGCTTTCGGGGGAGATTGTGCGTCGCGACACTCATGATATTGATTGGACCTCGATTAAACTCTCTGACAATGGGCAGTTTATCAGTAATGGGCGCCCTGTCTACTTCAACCACTTCAATAGAGTGCCAAAGGGAACCTCCAATGAGTTTACTGGAGTGATGGATAGATCCTCGCTAGGGATAGATCTTTTGGCAAATGAAGAGGGTGATCTCACCGAATCGGCAATTGCTCAAATTGTGAATAAGGAGGAGGGTAACTCCGGATTTGTCTTCTTGGGTCATAACCCTCCCTCTTGGGTTGTGGAGAAAGATCCAGAGGTGCTCATTGGCTCGCGCAGGTTTGTGCCATACGACATTGACAACCCTCTCATTAGAGATTTGTGGGTCACAGTGGCTGAGAAGGCTGTGCCATATATCAAGGATCGACGCTCTGCGGATCAAGGCTATATGCTCTCCAATGAGCCTCACTGGTTCACACAGGAGGATGTGTGGGCTACGGGAGTCTTCTCGAAATATACCATTGCGAAGTTTAAAACATGGCTCGAAGAGCATCACCACGATATAGCGACACTCAATAGACGTTGGGGCAGTAACTTCGCAAGCTTCGAGGATGTTAGCGTCGAGATACCCTTCAAGAGTGAGTTCATTGGTCAGCCTATCGGCTACGACATCATGAAATTCAACCAAGATCGCGTCACTGAGTGGTTTCAGTTTCTTAACGAGAATATCAAGAAGCATGACCCAGAGGCTAAGTCTCACATCAAGATCATGCCTCACCTCTTCGAGGGTAACACCCGCGATCATGGTTTGGACTTCGAGCAGTTGACGCTCCTCTCCGACATTATCGGTAATGACGCGAAGGCTACGGGCCGCCTCGTGCGTAATAAGTATGCTGAGCCATGGGAGCAATATTTCAGCTTTAGCTGGAGTGATGTAGGCATGGGATATGACTTTATGGAGTCGGTGAAGCCCAATATGGCCAATATCAATACTGAGTCACACTTCCTCTCGACAACTCTCTACCGTGATATCTATATGAGTAAGGAGTATACTCGAACTGTGTATTGGTTAGCTACACTTCAGGGAATGACCTTTAGCTACGCTTGGTTCTGGCCTCGCCTCGATGATGGTAGCATCCCTGAGTCGTTGCGCGCGGGAAATGCACCTGTCAACACAGGAATGCCAAAATCATATGTAGCGTCGGTGATACAGCAGCCTCGCGTCACAAATGAGGTCGCTAAGACATATCTCGATATCAACTCCTTCGCCTTTGAGATGGAGCAGTTGCAGTCGCTGCCTCGCCCCTTGCGCCTCTTCTACTCGGAGAACTCCGCTATAAATGATGTCGACTATATGGGTTTTGTCGCTGAATTGTATGAGCCTCTCTTCTTCGAGGGTAATGCAGTGGGCTTCGCAACGGAGAATATCATCAAGAGCCAAGATAACGACTCGTGGGATGTGATCCTCGTGCGCAAAGCAACTTTCGTTAAGGAGAGCGAGATTGATGCCCTCCAGAGTTATCTTGATAATGGTGGTACCATCGTCATGGACAACACCAGCTTGAAGCTAAACGAATATGGAGAGCCTCACACAAAAGAGCTAAAGGAGTCTAATGGACATATCCTCTGGACCGCTCACACTCAAGATTTTATCACGAAGGGTCTAGCCGTGCTCGACGAGAAGGGCTCTGCGCCACTCCTTACCATCGACGAGGAGAATGCTACAGGACATAAGGGCTGCGTATGGCGCATGATCCCATCGCTCGATGGTGACCAAGCATATGTGGTAAACCTAATTAATATTGGTAATGGCACAGCCAAGATCGACATCAAAGCACCTAATGGAGAGCCAGTATCATCGGTTGAGGATATGTTTACAGGGAAGCCACTCTCTAACAATTTTGACGTTGAGTCAAATAGCGTTTTGATGATGAAAATCACGTTGTAAGCAAGATTAACAGCAGGGTAAACGCACGAAAAAAAGTTTCTTACTGCCTCCGGCGGGCGTGGATAGCACCCACGCGGGTGCATATTACTCTTGCGGATTGGGTTTAAATGCCTTCGGGCATTTAAACCCAATCCGAGGTTAACCTCGCTGATGGGATGAAAAGCAACCATAGGTTGACATAGTTAACGATAGCATTAAATCGGTATAAATAGCATATTCTTATAATTTTAATAGCAAAAACATATAGGATTTATGTAAGATATTGTTTTTTTTCACTACCTTTGTCATTGACTGACTAACTTAGACTACATTGAAGATCACCTCTATTCCATTTTCATAGAGGTGTAGTAGCTTCAATGACGTTATAGAGAAACTTGTTAAAAATTGGCTATTATGACAAACGTAGAGGGGTACAACAGAATCATCTCCACCTTCGTGGTGTGTATAGACATCATTATTATTAATCTATTATTTGTAGTTTTTCAATACTTTTGGGGTGAGCATTACTACTCGATGCTCCAGCCGGGTACGCTTATGATGATGCTCACAACGCTTACCGTGAGTTACATCGTTAGTGCCTTCTTTAGTGGAGTTATCCTCTACTATCGTCGAGTGCGTCCCGATCAAATTGTGCGTAAAACAGTTGGCAATATGATTGTGTTTATGCTTATTTGGTTGCTGCTTGTCACAGTTCTAAAGCTTAAAGTTGGGTATAATAGACCATATATAATCTTCTTTGCTGTAGCGACTACCGCCACCATTATCTTTAGATTGTCGTGTAATGCAATTTTGAAGTCTAACCGTAGCATGGGCCGAAATAGATGTAATGCAATATATGTCGGCAGCGGTTCAAACCTAATGGAGTTATACAATGAGATGGCCTTACACCTCACAACAGGATATGATGTTATCGGTTATTTCGATGCAGAGCCTAGCGAAAAGTTCGAAGGAAAGTGTGAGTATCTGGGTAAGAGCGAAGAGGTTATAGAGTACCTCAGTCGAAATAGTGTCGATAGGGTATATTGCGGCCTCTCGTCAAGACATAGCGACGTTATTGTGCCTATAATGAACTATTGTGAGGGTCACCTCATCCGTTTCTTCAGTGTTCCGAACTTCCGTAACTACTGTCAGCGTCGTCTCACCCTTGAGATGTTTAGTAATGTACCGCTGCTCTCAATGCGTGAGGAGCCTCTTAGTTTAGTCTATAATCGTATCGCAAAGCGAGTGTTTGATATCGTCGTGTCGCTCTGCTTCTTGATACCATTCTTCTTGCCGATCTATATTATCGTGGGAATCATCACTAAGATCACCTCTCCCGGTCCGATCTTCTTCAAGCAGAAGCGTCACGGGCTCGATGGCAAGGAGTTCTCTATGTATAAGTTCCGCTCGATGAAGGTCAATAGTGAGTCCGACACATTGCAGGCGACAATAGATGACCCTCGCAAGACCAAGTTTGGAAACTTCTTGCGTAAAACAAGCATTGATGAGCTACCTCAATTCCTCAATGTCCTTAAGGGCGATATGTCGATTGTTGGGCCACGCCCTCACATGCTCAAACATACGGAGGAGTACTCACAACTTATCAAGACATATATGGTTCGCCACCTTATTAAACCCGGCGTTACTGGCTGGGCTCAGGTGACAGGCTTCCGCGGTGAGACAAAGGAGCTTTGCGAGATGGAGGGTCGCGTGAAGGCTGATATCTGGTACATTGAGCACTGGACATTCTTCCTTGACCTATATATTATGTACAAGACCGTAGCTAATGTTGTCGGTCGTAAGGATGATAAAGCATTCTAAAGTGAAGATAATTTTACTCTCTGGTGGCTCCGGGAAGCGCCTATGGCCCCTCTCGAATGACGCTCGATCAAAGCAATTTCTAAAGCTTTTTAAGGCTCCCGATGGCTCCTCTGAGTCGTTGGTGCAACGCTTCTCGCGTAAAGTAAGGGAGTCCGGAGTAGACTTCGAGATAACAGCTGCTACAAGCATCTCGCAGTATGACTCCATAGTGAGTCAACTTGGAACCGATGTAGTCGTTGTGGCTGAGCCTGAGCGTCGTAACACCTTTCCCGCAATTGCACTCTCCTCGGCTCACCTCATATATGAGCAGGGTTGCAGCCTCGATGAGGTTGTGGTAGTAGTGCCGTGCGACACATATGTGGATGCCTCATATTTCGAGTGCATCGTAAAAATAGCTGAGGCTGTAGAGCAGCAGCTGTCAGAGGTTGTATTGATGGGAATTGAACCTACCGAGGCCTCCTCCAAGTATGGTTATGCACTACCTCGTAAAGGGTCTGAGGGGTCTGAGGGGTCTGAGGGGTCTGAGGGGGCATATTTTCGTCCCGTAGAGCTCTTCACAGAGAAGCCTAGCGAGGAGCAAGCAGCGCACCTTATCGAGCAAGGGGCGCTCTGGAGCGCTGGTGTCTTTGCATTCAAGCTTGGTTACATCTCCCAGATCATAAAGCAGCATCTCGCAGTGGACTCCTTCGAGGAGCTTCGCAGCAGATATATGGAGCTGCCCAAGATCAGTTTTGATTATCAGGTGGTTGAGAAGGCAGCCTCAATTGGTATCATCCCATATGAAGGTCAGTGGTGCGATATTGGCACATGGGAGAGCTTCGCGGAGAAGATTCCGGCAAGCAATGTTGGAAATGTAATCCTTAGTGAGGATGCGGGAAATACATTGGTTATAAATGAGTTAGGTACACCCATAATATGTATGGGCACCAAAGATATTATCGTTGCAGCGAGTCCCGACGGGATCCTTGTGAGCGATAAAAAAGCTGCCGACAACCTCAAAGAGTACTCATCTCACTTCACCTCACGCCCAATGTACGAGGAGCGCAGGTGGGGTACATATCGCGTAATGGGTCATGAGCACTTCGCAGATGGCCACAACGCCCTAACAAAGCTCCTACACCTCAAAGCGGGGTGCAGCATAAGCTACCAATATCACAACCTCCGCGAAGAGATCTGGACATTCGTCGATGGCAAGGCCCTGCTCCTGCTCGATGGTGAGATCATTGAGGCCTCCCGCGGATATGTAGCTCACATCAAAGCGGGGCAGCGACATGCCGTCAAAGCACTCTCCGATGTGCAGATCATTGAGGTGCAGGCAGGAACAGACCTCGTAGAGGAGGATATAATACGACTCGATTGGGAGTGGAACTAACTTTAAATGAGAGCGATGAAGAGAATAGATATCACCCGCAATAGGAGGCTAATCCTCTCCTCCACGGCAATTTACATAGCTGTGATAACGGCACTCTCTCTAATAAACCTCTCGCCACAAGTCTCTGAGGCAAGCTCAATGGGGCTCGATAAAATAGCTCATTTCCTATTCTACTTCGGCCTAAACGGAATGCTCACCCTCTCCGCCATTACGCTCCATAGAGCCCACTCTACAAGAGCAAAACTCACTATTATGGCCCTCGCAATTGCCTACAGCATCGCCATAGAGATCCTACAGAGCTTCATCGGACGCGAGTTCGACCTAAGCGACATTCTCGCAAATTCACTTGGCGCTGTCGCCTCCTTTGTGCTGATAAAGGCACGAAGAGTATACTTTCGTATCGCCTCCGGCGGGCGTGGATAGCACCCACGCGGGTGCATATTACCTCTTGCGGATTGGGCTTATAGCTAACGCTATAAGATTTTATAAGTCATAGGGGTACCACGAATA
This sequence comes from Rikenellaceae bacterium, assembly GCA_047172325.1. GTDB lineage: Bacteria > Bacteroidota > Bacteroidia > Bacteroidales > Rikenellaceae > Alistipes. The sequence goes on from JBCQWG010000020.1 coordinate 27,279, forward strand.
AATTCGCGCACCCCTATGACTTATAAAATTTGTTAAATGCCTAGAGGCATTTAAACCCAATCCGAGGTTAACCCTGCTGATATTGTAGCGCGAGGAGAAAGTTTTCAGCTACTCGTTCTAGTCATACTATAATATTAAGTCTTAAAAACCGTTTTTCTGAGGAAAAGGTTATTTTGTTGAAAAATTTTTTTTACTTTTGTAGGTTAAAAGGTTATTGAGAATAAATAAGAAAATTATAGAATGAAATCGTTTAAACTTTGGAACAATCTGGTTGGATGGGCTGTATTTCTGGTTGCTGCCACCACTTATTTGCTTACGATGGAGCCTTCGTCGAGTCTTTGGGACTGTGGCGAGTTTATAGCTACCTCCTATAAGTTGGAGGTGGGACACCCTCCGGGGGCGCCTCTCTTTATGATCTTGGCGCGTATCGCCACTATCTTTGCTCCTTCGACTCACTATGTGCCTCATGCTGTTAATGCACTCAACTGTTTGGTTAGTGCCTTTACGATTCTATTTTTATTCTGGACTATAACCCATATCGCGCGCAGACTCTTTGCAGCTGAGGGGCGCCCATTTAGCGCCAATTCGCAGATTGCAACAATTGCTGCGGGTGCCATCGGAGCATTGGCCTACACCTTTACCGACACCTTCTGGTTCTCGGCAGTTGAGGGTGAGGTCTACGCCATGTCGTCGATGTTCACGGCGCTTGTCGTTTGGCTTATGTTGCGCTGGGAGGAGGAGGCAGATGAGCCACATGCCCACCGCTGGATAATCCTTATTGCATACCTTATGGGCTTGTCGATAGGTATTCACATATTGAACCTTCTTGCCATTCCTGCATTGGTCTTCATCTACTACTTCCGCAAGAGTGAGCAGGTGACGTGGCGCGGTATTTTGATCTCGCTCTTGGTGTCGGGTGCTATCCTGCTATTTATCAATGGCTTTGTTATATCACAGGCGATCTACTTGGGTGCGATGCTTGATCTCTTCTTCGTAAATAGCTTGGGGCTGCCTGTGAATAGTGGTATGGTGCTCTACTCGTTGGCTCTGATTGGTGGATTGGGATATGCTTCATATAGAACTCATATCAAGGGTAAGTTGCTTGCAAATATGATTCTGCTATCTCTAACGATGTTATTTGTGGGCTACTCCTCATATGCGTCGGTCACTATTCGTGCCTCGGTCGACCCTCCGATGAATAGCAACAACCCGGACAACCCTCATGCGCTCCTATCGCTACTTAACCGTGACCAATATGGATCACGTCCACTGCTCTATGGTGCTTACTACTCAGCTCCGGTTGAGGATTACACCACTCGCCAATTCTACTATCTTGACGAGAATGGCAAATATGCTAAGGGAGAGGTGATCGACGGTTACACCTATCCCTCTGAGTTTATGCATCTTTTCCCTCGTATATGGAACTACTCCAAGGGTGAGGAGGCATACAAGTCATGGGCCGCTTATCGCACCTCATCGAAGGTTGCACGTGATGAGAATGGCGAGCAGATCCTCGACGCTTCGGGTCGCTCGGTCTTCACTACGTCGCTCGACTTTGGACGTCCAAAGGAGTATCAAGGGGAGATCTACATGGAGCCTACCTTCGGGGAGAATCTAAATTACTTCTTTAACTACCAATTCAACTATATGTTTTGGCGATATTTCCTCTGGAATTTCGTGGGTCGCCAAAATGATATTCAAGCCTCTACGGTCACTATAAGTGATGGTAATTGGCTATCGGGAATCAACTTCATTGATGAGGCATACCTAGGACCGCAGAGCGATCTCCCAAGCGAAATAGCTAACAACAGAGGTCGCAACACCTACTACTTCCTGCCCTTTATCTTGGGCTTGATAGGTCTTATATATCAGCTTAACCGCGATCCGAAGAACTTCTCTATTGTGATGTGGCTCTTCGTGATGATGGGTATTGCCCTTGTAGTCTATTTCAACTCCTCCCCCTCGGAGCCTCGCGAGCGTGACTACGTATATGCGGGAGCCTTCTACGCCTTTACCATCTGGATAGGCTTGGGGCTGCTAGCTCTGCGCGACCTCTTCGTGTGGCTTATGCGTCGTGATTCGCGTGGTGCGGTCATCGCGGCACTTATCGTCTCGTTGTCGGTCCCTACGATATTAGCTACAGAGAACTGGGATGACCACGATCGTTCGGGTCGCACCATGGCGCGCGACATTGGTTGGAACTACCTCCAGTCGACTCTACCCAACTCCATCATAATGAACTATGGTGATAACGACACCTTCCCTCTATGGTTCAACCAAGAGGTGGATGGCGTGCGTACCGATGTTCGCATAATGAACACTAGTTACCTTGGTGGCGAGTGGTATATAGATCAGATGAAGCTTAAGTCAAATGAGTCTGACCCCGTTCCATTTACCCTGCCTCGCAGCAAATATGCATATGTCAACGATTGGCTCCCTGTATCCAACCAAGTGGAGAGTGCCACAGCGAAAGATGTTGTAGCCTTTATCCGCAATGAGGATCCTCGCTCGAAGATCAGCTTGGGTGATGGCAGCTCCTCGGATTATGTTCCTACAAGGCGCATTGCTGTCCCGGTGAATAAGGAGAATGCTATCGCTTCGGGCATCGTCAAGGAGGAGGATGCTCACTTGATGGTCGACACGGTATATATCAGCCTCAAGAAGAACAATATAGATAAGATCGAGATGATGCTTATCGACCTCTTCGCAAATTTCGATTGGAAGCGCCCGCTCTACTTCACGCAGGTATATATCCTTCAAAACTTGGGCCTTGGCGACTATCTTCAGTTCGATGGTTATGCCTATCGCTTTGTACCTATCTACACCCCATACACCACTGCATGGGATGTGGGACGTGTCGACCCTGACTATGCGGCACCTCTTCTGCTCGACACATTCAGATATGGTAACCTCAAAGATCCAAAGGTCTATGTGGATAACTTCTTCCAATATAACCTCAATGCCTCACGCACGCGCGAGAGTTTCGCTCGTGTAGCTCGCGAATATATCCTGCGCGGAGAGGATAGCTTGGCTATGGAGCTGCTCGATCGTGGCCTAGAGGAGCTACCAACATCACAAATTCGATTCACTCCTGCCAACACCATCCCATTTGTTGAGTGTTACTACTCGATGACAGAGTTTAATAAGGGGGATGCCCTATTTACAGCCTACATCAATAATATTGTTGAGCATATCGAATACTACCTACTCTTCGAGGGCTACCAAGGAGAGTTAGTGACGCCACTTATCGACACACGTCTCGATGAATTGGCTCAAGCCTATCAGCTAGCTGTCTCAGCGCAGCGTAAAGATCTTATCATATGGCTCAACGACTATTACCGCTCACTGGGAGCCCAAGATAAAGACCTATATATAATTGATAATCCAGAGATAGAATCATCAGTAACCCCAACTTTATAGATTTATAGATATGAGTACCCCATTAACACTATACAACACCTTAACTCGCCGCAAGGAGGAGTTCACACCAATAAACCCTAAACATGTGGGCATGTATGTATGTGGCCCAACGGTCTATGGAGATCCCCACTTGGGACATGCTCGTCCCGCGGTGACCTTCGATCTGCTCTTCCGCTACCTCCGCTCATTGGGGTATAAGGTGCGTTACGTGCGTAACATAACAGATGTAGGTCACTTGGAGCACGACGCAGACCAAGGAGAGGATAAAATTGCAAAAAAAGCGCGCCTAGAGGAGCTCGAACCAATGGAGGTTGCTCACTACTACACGGAGCGCTATCGTGGTGCCATGGAGCAGTTAGGGGTGCTCTCACCCTCGATTGAGCCCCACGCCTCTGGTCACATCATAGAGCAGATTGAGCTCGTGCGCACGATCCTTGAGAAGGGGTTTGCATATGAGGCAAATGGCTCTATCTATTTCGATGTGGAGAGATACAACAAAGAGTATAACTATGGAAAGCTCTCTGGACGTAACCTCGACGACATCATCACAAATACCCGCTCACTCGATGGGCAGGGCGATAAACGCCACTCGGCAGATTTCGCACTCTGGAAGAGAGCCTCAGCGGAGCATATTATGCGTTGGCCCTCACCTTGGAGCGATGGCTTTCCGGGGTGGCATATGGAGTGCTCTGCAATGAGCAGTAAATATTTGGGAGAGCAGTTCGATATCCACGGTGGTGGTATGGATCTTATGTTCCCACACCATGAGTGCGAGATTGCTCAATCTACAGCCGCCTTTGGTCACGATGCTGCTCGCTACTGGGTGCACAACAATATGATTACCATAAATGGTCAAAAGATGGGTAAGTCGCTAGGAAACTTCATAACGCTAGAGGAGCTCTTCACCGGCTCGCATGCTATCTTGGAGCAGGCCTACTCACCTATGACCATCCGTTTCTTCGTGTTGCAGGCTCACTACCGCTCTACGCTGGACTTCTCCAATGAGGCTCTTCAAGCCGCTGAGAAGGGTCTTGACCGCTTGATGAAGGGTGTAGAGGCTCTCTCCAAGGTTAAGGCCTCCGCCACCTCCAGCTTCGATGTGACAGAGATCGAGAGACGCTGCGAGGAGGCTATGAAAGATGACCTCAATTCACCTATGGTGATCTCGGCGCTCTTCGATGCTGTTCGCTTCATTAACTCGGTGGTTGATGGCAAGCAGAGTATCAGCGAAAGTGACCTAGAGTCACTTAAGGAGACCTTTAATCGCTACCTCTTCGAGATCCTTGGGCTCAAAGATAGTAAGTCGATAGGTGCAGCACAGGGTAAGGATCATCTCACACCACTCGTCGAGATGTTGCTTTCGATGCGCGCTGAGGCTAAAGCTGATAAGAATTGGGCTCTCTCGGATAAGATCCGTGATGGGTTGGTTGAGGCTGGTATCCGCGTGAAAGATCGCAAGGATGGTTGCGACTGGGAGATAGAGTAGTATATATGGTAACCACAGAACAGATAAAGGATGTTGGAGAGCGCACAGAGGAGCTGGAGCGCTGTCTCGACATTGAATCGCGCCGCATAGAGCTCCAAAATGAGGAGGAGCGCACCCAAGAGCCAAACTTCTGGGAGGATGCCGACGCTGCACGCAAGCAGCTACAGAAGGTCGCCTCAATCAAGAGTTGGATCGAAGATTTCGACCGTGTGTCAAAGCAGGTTGAGGATCTCGGATTGATGGGTGAGTTCGTTCATGAGGGGGTTGCTACAGAGGCGGAGTTTGATGCTCTCTATCAAGAGGCTCTTGAAAATATCGAGGCTCTGGAGCTTCGCAATATGCTACGACGAGAGGAGGATAAGCTCGGTGCCATCGTCGATATCAATGCTGGTGCCGGTGGCACGGAGGCTCTCGACTGGGTGGCGATGCTTATGCGCATGATTACGCGCTGGGGCGAGTCCAAGGGGTATCGAGTGAAGGTTCTCGACTATCAAGCGGGAGATGAGGTTGGCGTCAAGTCATGCACTCTAGAGTTTGAGGGGGAGTGGGCTTATGGCTACCTCAAGAGCGAAAATGGGGTCCATCGCATGGTGCGACTTTCGCCCTTCAATGCCAATAACAAACGCCAGACGACCTTCGCCTCGGTCTTTGTATCGCCCGCCGTAGATGATAACATTGAGGTTGTTGTAAACCAATCAGATATCGAGTGGGATACCTACCGCGCAAGTGGTGCGGGGGGGCAGAATGTAAATAAGGTGGAGACTGCCGTGCGTCTACGTTACAACTCGAAAGATCCTCAAACGGGAGAGGTGATAAGCTACCTTATTGAGAATATGGAGACTCGTTCGCAGCTTATGAATCGTGAGAATGCTATGCGCATCCTTCGCTCGAAGCTATACCAAAGGGAGCTAGACAAGCGTCGCGCAACGCAACAAGCGCTCGAAGCGACCAAGAAGAAGATTGAGTGGGGCTCTCAGATTCGCTCCTACGTCTTTGATGATAGACGCGTCAAGGATCACCGCACAGGGCACCAGACATCGGCCGTGGATGCAGTGATGGATGGAGCGTTAGATGATTTTATTAAAGCCTACCTCATGGAGTTTGGAGGTGAATAATATTTAAATGATGAAAAAAGAGAGATTAATATTGATATCCAACGATGATGGTTACTTTGCACGTGGCATCGCTGCGCTTGTGGAGGTGGCCTCGAAGTTTGGACGAGTTGTGGTCGTAGCACCTAAGACAGCTCAGAGTGGCATGAGCCAAGCTATAACCATGTATTCACCGCTCTACCCTGAGCTCATTCCAACCTCTCTTCCCGCGGAGGTATATGCCCTTAATGGCACACCTGTAGATTGCATGAAGTTTGCACTCGACCACCTGCTTAAGGATCAATGTGTTGACCTAATACTTTCGGGAATTAACCATGGCTCCAACGCAGCTGTAAATGTGCTATATTCGGGCACCATGGGGGCAGCCATCGAGGGTAGCTTCTATGCCCCCTCTATTGGGTTCTCTCTTCTTGACCATAGTGCAGATGCTGACTTTGAACCATCTAAGAGCTTCGTGGAGCGCATCATACGCTCTGTTATTGAGGCAGATGTAAAGCCACATTTCTGCCTCAATGTGAATATTCCGGCACTTCATGAGAGCGAGATCAAAGGCATCAAGTGCTGCCGTCAGAATCGCGGATATTGGCGTGAGGAGTTCTTCGAGAGGCTCGACCCACGCAACAAAAGCTATTTCTGGCTTACCGGAGCCTTCGTGAACTATGAGCCGGAGGCCACCGACACCGATGAATATGCTCTCTCTGAGGGGTATGTGTCGGTCGTTCCCATCCAAGTGGATATGACCGACTATGAGCGTTTAGAGCAGATCAAAGAGTTAGATATGTAAAGAGCCTAGAATATGTTCATCAAGATCCTCCTTATAATTGCTATATGCACTCAGCTAGTGGCATCACTCTATGCCATTCGGCTGGTGGGTGCAACTAAGTATAGCTCAATATGGTGGCTCTTTATTGTGAGCTTCCTGCTGCTATGTGTAGAGCGCGTTTTGCAATTCGTGATGGTCGGAGGGACGACCATACCCCTTAATATATTCTGGTGGACAGGTCTGGTTGTATCTATAGGACTCTCAATTGGTGTGATGTATGCTCATCGCCTCTTTATGTATATCGACCGACTGAATCAGCAGCGACAATTCGTCTCTAAGAGGATCCTCTCGGCGGTGATTCGCACAGAGGAGCGCTCACGCTCGATATTCTCCAAGGAGCTCCACGACGGCTTAGGGCCAATTCTATCGAGCGCCAAGATGTCGCTCTCGGCACTCTCGTCACGTAATATAAGTGAGGAGCGTCGACGCAAGATCATTGAGGATACAACATATCTTATAGATGAGGCTATAGCCTCCCTGCGTGAGATCTCGAATAACCTCTCGCCACATGTGCTCAACGACTTTGGATTAATTCGGGGTCTTCGCAACTTCATCGGTAAGAACTCTGCATTGAGCAACATCCACCTCAATTTATCGACCAACCTTACCGAGGAGCGCCTAGATAGAGACCTTGAAGTGACCATCTATCGCACAGTATGCGAACTCTTCAATAACTCACTAAAGCACTCGTCATGTAGCGAAATAGTGCTCTCCATTCTACATGAGGAGGGACTCCTCAAGGTGATATATCGCGATAATGGTCGCGGCTTCAGCCCCCGCCCGGTGGAGGATCGCGGCATGGGTCTCTCCAATATCACCTCACGCATAAACTCAATTAGTGGAAAAATTGAGATCTATAGCGCCCCCGGAGAGGGTATGAGCGCACTGATAGAGGTGCCACTAACAGATATAAAATCTAATTAACTCTAACAATGAAGATAATATTAGTTGACGACCATTCACTATTTCGTCGCGGCCTACGTAGCCTCCTAGAGTGTCAGGAGGGGTATCAAGTGGTGGCAGAGGCCTCCAGCGGTGAGGAGTTCTTGGAGCTTCTCCCTACGGTGCAGACAGATATAGTATTTATGGATATCTCCATGGGAGGAATATCAGGCGATGTAGCCACCAAGCGCGCATTGGAGAGCTATCCCGACCTAAAGGTGATTACGCTATCTATGTTTGGCGACGAAAACTACTATAAACTTATGGTCGAGGCAGGGGCAAAGGGATTTCTCCTAAAAGATTCCGACATCCAAGAGGTTGTAGCGGCCGTGGAGATCATCTCTGATGGAGGTAACTACTTCAGTGAGAAGATATTATCATCCCTCACTAACAATATGTATAGCAATACCCAAGAGGCGGATTCCGACATCCTCTCAACACGCGAGCGCGAAATACTTGTCGCAGTATGCCAAGGACTCTCCAACGCCGAGATAGCAGACCAGCTATTTATATCGAAGAGAACAGTAGATAAACATCGCGCAAATATCATGGAGAAGACAGGATGCAAGAATACAGCAAGCCTCGTTGTATTTGCCGTGAAGAGTGAGTTAGTTGAGTTCTAAACGGCTCTAATCTAATCCGCCCTCCTGCTCAAATTCATTGATGGAGGTGAGGAAGTGGGCTATAGTCTGCTCCATGGTGCGGTAGGACTTTCCACCTGCGGCATTCTTATGGCCACCACCATCGAAGTACTTACGCGCGAAGAGGTTCACATCGATATGAGGACGTGAGCGGAATGAGATACGGATGAACTTGCGGTGCTCGATAAATATCACAGAGAGCTTCATCTTCTTGATGGTGAGCGGGTAATTCACGAAGCCCTCGCTGTCGCCCTGCTGGAAGTTGAAGCGACGCATCTCTCTCTCGGTGAGTGCCATATAAGCTACCGTGCCCCCCTTTATAATCGACATCTTACGATCTATAGTATATCCAAAGAGGCGCGCGCGGTCCTCACTGAAAGAGTTGTAAACCTGCGAATTGATCTTGGGAATATCAATACCTCTCTCCACCAAAATGGCCAAAGCACGATAGAGCGCCGCAGAGAGAAACGAGAATGAGAAGTTGCCCGTATCGGTCATCATACCCACATACAGAAGCTCACCAATACTCTTATCAATGAGATCACTTCCCCACAACGTCTCTATGATGGCGTAGACCACAAAACAGGTGCTCGAAGCATCGGGGTGCGAGAAGAGAATATCGTAGCCCGGCTCTGGCGAGAGATGATGGTCAATGAGAACACGCTTAGCGCAGCTATTGGCTCCAATAATATCACTGAGCCCCTCCAAGCGGGAGAGGGCGTTGAAATCCAAACAGAAGATAATATCGGCTGCATCAACAACACTCGCGACACGCTCCGCCTCCTCCTTATATATAATAAGCTCCTCAATACCATCCATCCAATCTAAGAAGTAGGGGTATTTATTGGGCACAACGCAACTTACACCATGTCCCATCTTACGCAACACCCGCGCCCAAGCTAGCGACGAGCCAATGGCATCACCATCAGGATTAGTGTGCGACACAATCACAATCTGCTTCTCCCCTTCAAGGAGCGCTCTCAACGCCTCTATATTACTCTCCAATATATTCATCTCCAAAATTCTATTTTGACAAAAATAACCAAAATATATCTTATATCAAAATGTTGTTAGGGCAAAGGTGTGAAAAAATAGTTTCTCTATGCCTCCGGCGGGCGGGGAAAAGCACCCCCGCGGGTGCATATTACTCTTGCGTATTGGGCTTATAGCTGGCGCTAAACCCAATACGAGGTAACCTCGCTGATGGGATTGTTAATAACTTTACAGTGTTGTTATCAGGCCAAATTCTGAGCTGAAGCTACCTATAGTCAAGGTGTTACCGCTTATGTAGGGGCTATTTGCTGTGCCTAGAGTGAGTGAGATCAGCGATGTGTCGGTGTCGAAGAATGCATCACTATCAACAATTGTTAACAATGAGTTAGCGTCAGTTGCTAGCGAGAGAGCGGCCAAGGCGTCGCAGCTACGGAAGGCGTATGAGCCAATTGAAGAGGCTGCGGGCAGATCGACGGTATCGAGCACGCTACAGGAGTAGAATGCGCCGCTGCCAATAAGGGATGCAGAGGGGAGTGAAAGAGCTGCAAGAGATCCACATTGATAGAATGCTTGTGAGCCTATCGTAGTGAGCTTAGGCATATCTATATCATTTATCAAGGAGGGGCAATATGCAAACGACCACATTCCGATGTTATCCACCTCTGGCAGGTCAATTGTAGCTAAATTAGCACAGCTATAGAAGGCGCCGAGCCCAACCGAGGTTACCGCGGGGAACTCAACAGCGGTTATCGAGGGGCAATTCACAAATGCCCATTCGCCAATTGTCTCAACGGCATCCGCCTCCAAGGTTGAGAGCACGGGGCATGAGGCAAAGCTATTATCGCCAATAGAGGTAGCTTTAGGGATGTTGACAGTAGTCAGAGAGGCGCACAGCTTAAAGGCGGCATCTCCAATGGTGACAGCCTCCGGTAGGGAGACGGTGGTGAGTGACGAGCAGAAGTTGAAGGCGCTATTATCAATTGTGCTTGCTGCGGGGAGGTCTATAGACCTGAGATTATAGCAACATGCAAAAGCGGCATAGCCAACGCCATCGGCTATCTCGGCTGAGACCGATACCACAACGCTCTTATCAAAGTCATAGTTATGAATATATTCATCTCCATAGATGGCATAGGCTGGAATAGTGTCGATCTTAGGGAACTCAAGTGAAATCTCACGGCCACTATCATAAAGAGAGGCTAGCGCCTCGCTCAATCCAGCAAAGTCTGTGGTCTCCGCCTCGGCATCGTTAATGACCCATGTATCGTAATCAGGCATGTCAGTTGCACTAAAATCAGATAGATAGACACTGCTAGGGTCATCAAAGTTAACATCCTCACTAGTGCTCGGTCCATCAGTTTTATTGCAACTGTAGAACATTACAGAGGCAAAAAGTGCAGCCAAAATAGATAGTTTTTTCATTTCGCTAATTTACTTAATTCTTTTACAGGCGACCTAAATCACCCTATTATTTCCAAATTCTCACAAAAGTAGAGATTATATTCTATAGAACAAAGGAATCGACTACTTTTTTATTAACGAAACGTAAGCTTATTTATTGTTGCAACAACTCAATTCAGGGGTAAACGTATGAAAATATAGTTTTCTTCTCAGCAAATGGCATAATTTGCATAATATTTTCTATCTTTGTGAGAGACTCATATCATTAATTATAGTAATATGGAAAAAGTTTTTAATTTCAACTTCTCTCAATTTGACTCTCTCGAAGAGCTTAGCGCTGCCGATAGATTGCTCGTTGATGAGGCTAAGGCGATGACCTTAAAGTCATTTGCTCCCTACTCAAATTTCTGTGTGGGCTCCGCTGCGCGCCTTCGTAGTGGGAAGATCATTCATGGTTGCAATGTCGAGAGTGAGGTCTACCCCGCGGGGTTATGTGCCGAGCGCACTCTGCTCTTCTATGCTCAGTCGAACCATGGAGACGACCCCATCGAAGCTCTCGCAATAGCCTCTATGCCAGACGAGAGGGAGGTGTATCCCTGTGGTCAATGCCGCCAAGTGCTGATCGACACAGAGCGTCGTCAGGGCTCCCCCATAAGAGTAATCATGAGCGGGGGGCAGTCAGCTACGATTGTTGAGAGTGCTACATTGCTATTACCATTCACCTTTACACTATAAGATGTTTCACCCTGAAGATATTATCTACGAAGATAACCACCTCCTCGCAGTCAACAAGCGCTGTGGGGATTTAGTGCAGCCAGACCCATCGGGCCAGAGCGCACTCGAAGATCAAGTCAAGGCCTTCATCAAGGTGCGCGACAACAAACCGGGCGAGGTCTACCTAGGTGTAGCCCACCGCATAGATCGTCCCGTGAGCGGATTGGTGCTATTTGCCAAGAGCTCAAAGGCCTTAGTGCGCCTCAATGAGCTAATTCGAGATCGCAAAATTGAAAAGAGATATTGGGCCGTAGTCGAGGGGGAGCCCTCAATAGAGCGCGTTGAGCTCACCCACCACCTAGTGAAAGATGCCAAGAACCATAAATCAAGGGTCTACGACACCCCCAAGTCAGGCTCTAAGGAGGCTAAGCTACGCTACCATACGATTGGAGCCACAACAAACTACAACCTCGTTGAAGTAGAGCTCCTTACAGGTCGCCACCACCAGATCCGCGCGCAGCTATCCAAAGTGGGATGCCCCATCAAGGGGGATCTTAAGTATGGATCTAGGCGCTCTAACCCCAATGGTGGCATCATGCTCCACTCACGCTCAATGAGCTTCATCCACCCCGTGCGCAAGGAGCAGATAACAATTACAGCAACCACACCCACAGGGGACTCCCTATGGGATCTTTTCGAACCTAAGAGATAGTTTATGAGAATAGTTATTCAGAGAGTGAAGAGCGCCTCAGTAGAGGTTGATGGAGAGGTTGTTAGCTCCATCGGAAGCGGGCTTCTTATTCTGCTCGGCATCGAGGCATCTGACGATCAGAGCGACATAGAGTGGCTCACGCAGAAGGTGGCCAAGTTGCGCATATTTGACGACGAGCAAGGTGTGATGAACCTCGATATAACGCAGGTTCAAGGCCAAGCACTCGTGGTAAGCCAATTCACACTTCAAGCATCCACCAAGAAAGGTAACCGCCCATCATACATCAAGGCGGCACCAGAGGCGATATCACGCCCCCTATATCTGAGCTTCGTGGAGGCACTTAGCACAAAGCTAGGCCGCGAAGTGCCAACAGGGATCTTTGGCGCCGACATGCAGATATCACTGGTCAACAATGGACCTGTAACAATTTTAATTGACTCTAAGAATCGAGAGTAGGTTATTTCGGGGCACGCGCACTAAAAAAGCTTCGCTTGGCGGCCGCCCGCTGCTAGGGCAGTAGGCAAGTGGTATAAACTCTATTTTTCATGCATTTGCCCAGAGGTGATGTTATATCTCATTCGAACAAGGTAGCTTGCTTTCTGGGGGTTTAGCTCAAGGAGGTAGAGTAGGGCTAGCAGCAGTGTTGCGCACCACTTCATTGCTTCGGGGAGCAGGAGGCTGCGCTTCATGGCTTGTGCTCGCAGCTGCTGGCTCACTCCGATGTTGTAGGTGAGGCGATCGAAGTAGTCTAGGGTGAGTTTCTCGTCGGGGATTATATGCCACATTATTGCGCGTGGGGAGTACCAGCACTCCTCACCTCCGCTGCTCAGGCGCTCGAAGAGGTCGCTCTCCTCGCCACCTATAAGGCGCTTCCCGGTGCGGCCCAGCTCCACATCGAAGAGGCCATATTTATCGAGGGCTGTGCGACGAATAGCCATATTGCCACCTCCGGGGATCCTACCTTTGGGGAAGCGGCACTCCTTGTCACCCAAGTCAAGAGGGTTAGCGATGGGGAGTTCCGTGTAGTGTGACATCCAGCGGGGACGCTCGCTAACATACTTCGGTATGATGCGACCTCCAGCTGAGACAACATTGGGGTGTGCCTCAAAGAGGTCAACGTAGCCCGCAGCGAAATCATCGTTTATGATCTCATCATCGTCAATGATCGCCACAATCTCACCGCAGCTGCTCTCAATGCCGCAGTTGCGCGCCCACGACAGACCCTGCCGCCCCTCGAATACAACCTTGATGTCGAGTGCGCTATGCATTGCCGCAAAAGCCTCTGCTCGCTGCTGCGTCTGATCCGAAGAGTTGTTGTTGACCATGATGCACTCCCACAGCTCTGGCGCAAGCCTCTGCTCAACAACAGAGTTTAGGGTTACAAGCAGCGACTCGCAGCGATTATATGTCGCAATAATAATAGATATCTTTTTCATGCTATAAAAGTAGCAATTTCTCGCCAGATTCTAACCAATCAGAATTTTTTATTAAAAAAATATCAAAAATATTTGGAGGGTAACTTTTTTTGCCCTATATTTGCAGTCCCTAAAGAGAGGAAACATACATAAAGCGATATATCGCGGGATAGAGCAGTTGGCAGCTCGTCGGGCTCATAACCCGGAGGTCGGAGGTTCGAGTCCTTCTCCCGCTACCTTAGAGGATTAAACGAAAGTTTAATCCTCTTTTTAGTTGCCCATAATGGGCGAACTATAACGGGTGAGAGTCCCGAAGAAATAAAGCAAAGCCTTGTCACAGAGCATTAATTAAAAAAAATAATATCTATCTTTGTGGAACGATGGGGATAAACCATCAAATATATTATAGCGTTTTGCTATTGTTTTGAACATTAAACTTATGAGAATATGAAGAGATTTTTACAATTTTTTACGATGTTCCTTGCACTTGCTTTGTGTAACGGCTGCGAATAGGCAGGAGGTGTAGATGAGATTGCGACCTACACCGTATCTTTTGAGACCAATGGCGGTAGCGCAATCACTGCTGTCAAAGTAGAGAGCGGATTAAAGATTAGCCAACCTGCTGACCCAACAAAGGATGGCGAAACATTCGCAGGCTGGTACTCCGACATGGAGCTAACCGCAGAGTTTGATTTTAATGAGGCTATAACTTCGGATATAACCCTTTACGCCTCGTGGTTGGTCAATACCTTGACCATCACCTTTGATAGCTGTGGCGGAAGTGAAGTTGAGCCACAAACAATCGACTACAACACCACCATTTCAGAGCCAGAAGCTCCTACAAAGAATGGTTACTCTTTTGTTGATTGGTACTCCGATGCCCTACTTACCAACCTTTGGAGCTTCACCACTAAGGTTACAACCGACATGACTTTATATGCTAAGTGGAGTGCAAATCAATACACTATAACCTTTGAGACCAATGGCGGAACTGAAATAGCACCTCTTTATGCGGAGTATGGCAACACAATCACTATGCCCGATAACCCAACTAAAGAGGGTTATTCATTTGTGGGTTGGTACAACGATGCCGATCTTAGTGAGGCGTGGGATGTCAACACGAAGATAATATCGAATATAACTCTCTATGCTAAGTGGTCAACAAATCAATATACTGTAACTTTTGAGAGTAATGGAGGGTCAAGTGTAAGTTCGCAAACTGTTGCTTATAACGAAATGGCAACCGAGCCGACTGAGCCGACAAAAACGGGATGTAGTTTTGCAGGTTGGTACTCAGATTCAGCATTAACAACAGCCTATAACTTCAATATAGCTGTAATCGAGAATATTACTTTGTATGCCAAATGGTCTACAAACCAATATTCTGTATCATTTGAGAGCAATGGAGGTTCAAACATCACAACTCAATATGTAGATTATGGATCAACTGCAACAGAGCCTACCTCACCAACCAAGACTGGTTATACCTTTGCTGGTTGGTACTCAGATTCAGCACTAACAACAGCATACAACTTCAATACGGCTGTAACTGAAAACATTACATTGTATGCCAAATGGTCAACAAACCAATATTCTGTATCATTTGAGAGTAATGGAGGTTCAACAGTCAATACACAAACAATTTACTACAATACTACAGCAACAGAACCAACTGCTCCAACAAGAACAGGTTACACCTTTGAAGGTTGGTACTCCGACTCAGCTCTAACCCAAAAGTGGAGCTTCGATACAACAATCACAGCCAACACCACAATCTACGCTAAGTGGGTAAGCACAAGCGGAGAACTACCAGATTTGGGAACAGGAAACGCATGGTAAAAGATAAAAAAGAGAGAAAATGAAAAAGTACATTATATATACAATCTTGGCGATGGCGACCCTTGCCAGCTGCCAAAAATATGAGGAGGTCGACATTGCTCAATCAACTCAAATCCTAAGCGTCTCACTTTCAGATGATGCTGCAACAACACGAGTCTCTCTCACCGATGGTGAGAGTAGCGTAACCCTCGACTGGGAGAGTGATGATGTTTTTACAATCTACACCACTGATGGCGGTCGAGTTGCAGATTTTAAGTATAGTAGCAAAAATGATGATGGCACTATAATCTTCGCCTCTACTGATGCAACTACCTTTTTGTCAGATGGCGTAGAGTATATCGCAATCTATCCCTCAGTCGATGGAGTAACAACCTTAGAGGCTCACCGAGCAGAGTTAGAGAGCAGACTTTCGGAGCAGACTCAAACGGGCAATAGCGATAGTAGTCATTTGGAGGATGCCCTAAGAATGGAGGCTGAGTTTACATATAGCGCAAGTTCTGACACTAAAGTGATCTTCGAGCACCAAATGGCAACTATGCGCCTCACCTTTGCAACGGAAGATGGAGCTATACCGACTAAGATTATCTTTTCGGATGGTGATTTTATGAGTTACACGGTTAACTTCGATGGAGCGACTGAGGCGAGTATGGGGGTAAGAAGTAAATCCACAAATCAAGTTCTCTCCATTGTTTAACTTTAGCCATAAACTTTTTGCTTCGATGTATAGGTGCATTGTCTATAACAACCACTGTTCTTTTGGTAATTGTTTGACAAAATTCATCCATCACAGCAATAGCACTATCAGAGTTTATCG
>JBCQWG010000021.1:0-43145 GCA_047172325.1 Rikenellaceae bacterium
ATGCAAATTATAAGTAGCTTATTTTTAGGCAATTATGCATTTGCTGTTTGTGCCTGTCTACGTGTCGCTGACTGTTTTTTTTCGTGCGTTTGCCCTGATGAATTTATTGCGGTATATAATAAATAATCTTTATTTGTCGTTATAAATTGATTAATTAATCTTACATTTGTGGGGTAAATAGAATGATAATTTGATGCGTAAGATAGTAATTATACCAACCTATAATGAGATAGAGAATATCTCAGCGATGATAGACAAGGTTTTTTCTCTTTATGGAGACTTTCATCTTTTAGTGATTGATGATGGTTCGCCCGATGGTACTGCCAATGTGGTAAAGGAGCGGATGAAAGAGTATCATGATCGCCTATTTATTGTGGAGAGAGTTGGTAAACTTGGTCTTGGTACAGCTTATATCGCAGGTTTCAAGTGGGCTATTGAGCGTAAATATGATTATATTTTTGAGATGGATTGTGATTTTTCGCACAACCCAGACGATCTATTAAGGCTTTATGCCTCTGCAAAAGGTGGAAATGATGTGGTTGTTGGCTCGCGTTATGTCAAAGGCGTAAATGTTGTTAATTGGCCCATGTCACGACTTCTGCTCTCCTATTTTGCATCAAAGTATGTGCGTTATGTTTCACGAATGCAGGTCGCTGATGCTACCGCAGGATTTGTTTGTTACTCTCGTAAGGTTCTGGAGGCAATTGATCTGGATGCTGTTCAGATGAAGGGGTATGGATTCCAAATTGAGATGAAGTATTCGGCCATTCGGCTTGGTTTTAAGCTCGATGAGGTCTCTATCGTCTTTACAGATCGTCAGCAGGGTGTATCGAAGATGAGTAGTGGAATATTTGGGGAGGCTTTCTTTGGTGTGATAAAACTCCCTTTTCGTAAAATCAGATCTCGTAAGGATATTTAATATTACTTAAGAATAGACCTTGAGCAGGAGCGCCAGCACTTGAGCGAGAGAGATCTTTACTTGTGACGATCTCCTCGAATTGAGCAACGCTATATTTACCTCGCCCAACATCAACCAAGGTGCCAACTATTGCCCTTACCATATTGCGTAAGAAGCGATTAGCGCAAATTTCAAACTTAAGCGACCCATCACTGTTTTTACTCCATTGTGCTTTGTAGAGCTCGCAAAAATTGTTTTTATTATTCGAATTTAACTTGGCAAATGTCGTAAAGTCGGTGTGGTGGGTGAGTATCTGTGCCGCTTGATTCATCTTGTCTATATCGAGATCCACGTAGTACTGCCATGAGGAGTGTCTGGTGAATGGATTCTTATGACGCTCAATGAAATATGTGTACTCTCGTTGAGTGGCATCGAAGCGCGCATGTGCATCGTCGGCCACCTTTGCAACTGTAATTATTGCAATATCTTCAGGTAGAATGACATTGAGCTTATAGGCGAGTTGCGTTGTGTCGAGATCGTCCTCTAATGGAGAGTCGAAGTGCGCAACATAGTATGAGGCATTTACTCCGGTGTCGGTTCGCCCAGCTCCCGTGATCTCTATAGGGGCACGAAGCAGGGTAGTTAGAGCCTTTTCGATAGTGCCCTGAATTGTTCTAACATCACTCTGGCGCTGCCACCCGAAGTATGCTCCGCCGTTATATTTAAGTTCAATGAAATATCTCATGAGGCAAAAATAGTAATTTTTTAGTTATTATCAGCTAAAAAATAGTCGTAACGTTGATAGTTAAGCTATGAATTAGTATATTTGCATTTTTTAATATGAATGTGTAACGAGGTTCTTCCTCTCTAAAAATTAAAATAGATGAAAGTAGCAATTATAGGACATGGCAAGATGGGCCGTGAGATTGAAAAAATAGCTATCGAACGAGGTCACTCGGTAGTCTCAATTATTGATGTTGATAATAGTGCTGATATCTCTTCAGAGGCCTTTGCTTCGGCTGATGTAGCAATCGAGTTTACAACTCCTCATACGGCATATGGTAACTTAGTAGCTTCGATAGAGGCTGGTGTTGCAGTTGTTAGTGGCACGACAGGCTGGTTGGAGCATTTCGAGGATTTGAAGAGCCTTTGCGCGCAGCGTAATGGAGCCTTCTTCTATGCATCAAATTATAGTTTGGGAGTTAATCTTATGTTCCGTTTAAATCGTCAATTAGCAGCTATGATTAATGGCGTTGAGGGGTATAAGGTTGAAATAGAGGAGGTTCACCATATACACAAGCTCGATGCACCAAGTGGAACCGCAATTACATTAGCTGAAGGTATTATCGGTGAATTGGATTCGAAGAGCAGTTGGGTGAATGATACTCCGCCTGCTGAGGATCAAATTGAGATTTTATCGAAGAGAGTTGGTGAGACTCCCGGTATTCATACCGTTACATATGACTCTTCGGAGGATACAATTGAGCTTAAACACACTATTAAGAGTCGCAGAGCGTTGGCTATGGGTGCGGTTGTTGCCGCAGAGTTCCTTTGTGGTAAAAAAGGTGTTTACTCAATGGATGATTTGTTAAAATAATAGAGAGTAATATGAATAGCATTAAGGCAATATTTGCCAATAAGTGGGTGGGGTTTACTCTAGCCTCTATCCTTTATCTATTATGGTTTGTAGTGTGGACAGCCAATCTATGGGCTCTTTTAGGTTTGGTTGTGATATATGATATTTATATATCTAAATTTATCTATAAGCTAGTAGGTCGTAAAAATGAGGAGCTATGTAAAAGTAATGCGTTGTATCGCTCTGCATATGAGTGGGTTAATTCGATCATCTTTGCGGTTGTTGTTGCTACATTGATTCATACATATGTATTTCAACTCTATGTCATTCCTACCTCATCGATGGAGAAGTCCCTTTTAGTTGGTGACTATCTCTATGTAAGTAAGGTCTCATATGGTCCAAAGATGCCAAATACACCAATCTCATTTCCATTTGTCCACCATACTATGCCATTCTCTGCCGATAAGAGATCATTCTCAGAGGCTGTTAAGTGGCCCTATAAACGCTTGTCTGGTATCAAAGAGGTAGAGCGAGGTGATGTCGTTGTTTTTAACTTTCCGGCAGGTGATACAGTTCTTTTGGAGAATCAGGGTGTAACCTACTATGATGTGTTGCGCAGTTATCAAGAGCAATATGGTGAGCAAAAGGGACGCGAGATTCTATTTAATGATTTTACAGTTATTACGCGACCTGTAGATAAGTGCGAGAATTACGTTAAGCGATGTGTAGCTGTTGCTGGAGATACAATTAAGATTGTTGATACTAAGCTATATGTTAATGGTGTGGAGGAGTCTATGAGTGATGGGCGCCAATTTATCTATACTGTGCAGACCACCTCCCCTCTAAGTAGTGCTCTTCTAGAGAAGCTTCAAATTACGGAGGCCTATGGAAGTGGCTCATTGTACCAAATGCCATTGAGCGATCAGCGTGCCGAAGAGGTTCGCGCCCTGCCTAATGTTATTGCTGTGTCAAAGTATATTGCTCAAGGCGCAAACGCAGATGTCTTCCCTAGTGCTAGTGGATATGATTGGAATCAAGATAACTTTGGCGAGTTATGGATTCCTGAGCGTGGTGCAACAGCGGAGTTAACCATAGATAATCTACCATTATATAGCCGTATAATTAGTGTTTATGAGGGTAACGATCTTAAGGTTGAAGGTGATAAGATTTTCATAAATGGGGTAGAGGCTACCTCGTATACCTTCGAGATGAATTATTATTGGATGATGGGTGATAATCGCCATAACTCGGCAGATTCTCGCTTCTGGGGCTTTGTGCCAGAGGATCATGTCGTTGGACGTGCAGCGGTGATCTTCCTTTCACTCGATGCTAATGGCTCGTTCCCATCAAATATACGTTGGAATCGTCTATTTAAATCAGTTGAATAGTTGGTGCAGGATACATATAAAACTATCTTAGAGGCAGCAGAGGCAATCTACAAGGAGAAGAGTAGTAAGTTTCTCATATATGCTTACCATGTCGAGAGTGAAGAGGAGATTAAGGGTCTCCTTGAGCCACTGCGCAAGCTTCATTACGATGCCACGCATCACTGTTACGCGTGGCGTTTGGGGTATCGCGGTGAAAAGTTTAGAGCTAACGACGATGGGGAGCCCTCAAGCACTGCTGGAAAACCTATATTAGGGCAATTAATTTCGCATGAGATAACAAACTGCTTGATTGTTGTAGTTCGTTATTTCGGCGGCACTAAGCTGGGTGTTTCGGGGCTTATAGAGGCTTATCGAGACTCTTCCGCATTGGTTATCTCAGAGGCAAATGTTGTTGAATTAACAATTGATGTAACTCTCGATGTAGAGTTTTCTTACCTCTCGATGAACTCCGTGATGCGTATTGTGAAGGAGGAGCAACCAAAGATAGTGTCGCAAGAGTTTGATAATCTGTGTCGTATGCGACTCTCTATTAGAGAGTCAAAATCAGAGATTTTAATTGCGAAGTTAAATAAAGTTGAGGGAGCTATCCTCGAAGTGTGTAATGAAGAGTAATGAAAATAAACATATAACGATTAAAGGTGCACGAGTGCATAATCTCAAAAATATTGATGTTGAGATTCCGCACAATGCGCTTGTCGTTGTCACGGGGCTATCGGGTTCGGGAAAGTCTACTTTAGCTTTCGATACGATATTTGCAGAGGGGCAACGTCGTTATGTGGAGTCTCTTTCGGCATATGCTAGGCAGTTTTTGGGTCGTGTGAGTAAACCTGATGTGGATCTTATAGAGGGTATTGCACCAGCTATTGCGATCGAGCAGAAGGTCAATAGCAGGAATCCTCGCTCCACGGTTGGAACGACAACAGAGATTTATGACTATCTAAAATTGCTCTTTGCGCGTATAGGTCACACCTATTCACCAATCTCTGGAGAGGAGGTTAGCTGCCAATCGGTGGATGATGTGGCAACATATGTAACGAGCCTAGGGGAGGGTAGTCGAGTTATGATCTGCGCCCCATTTGAAGATGGTAACAATCAAGGCATCATTGATCGTCTTTTAGCTCTTATAGCAGATGGCGTTCAACGAATATATGTTGGTGGACAGGCGATGCTTATCGAGGAGTTTATGCCTACAATAACCGCGGAGACCCAATCGAAAGAGCTTTTCATTGTTGTAGACCGCCTAAAGGTCGCAACGGACGACGATGCTCAGAGCCGCCTAAGAGACTCTATTGCACGTGCGTACTCTTATGGTGATGGGCTTATGAGTACTATATGCCAAGGAGAGATTAGAAACTTCTCATCACGCTTTGAAGCGGATGGAATGGAGTTTGAAATACCCACAGAGCACCTATTTAGCTTTAATAACCCTATCGGAGCATGCCCCAAGTGTGAGGGGTATGGTAAGATCATCGGTATAGATGAAGATTTAGTTATTCCAGATAAGCGTCGTTCAATCTATGAAGATGCGGTGGCTTGTTGGAGGGGTGAGAGCATGCGTCGTTGGAAGATGCAACTTATTCTCAATGCCTCAAAGTTCGATTTCCCGGTGCATACATCATACTATGAGTTGAGTCGAGAGCAACGATTGTTACTTTGGACTGGAAATGAGTATTTTGGTGGCTTAAATGAGTTCTTCGATTATCTCGATTCCGAGAAGCGAAAGATTCAGTTTAGAGTGATGAAAGCACGATACACTGGTAAGACGATCTGTACTGAGTGTGGTGGAAGTAGATTGCGTCGTGAGGCGCTATATGTCAAGATCGCAGGGCATACAATTGCTGATCTAGTTATTATGAGTGTCGATAAATTAATTGAGTTCTTCGATAGTGTGACTCTCGATGAGTACGACACCGCTACTGCATCTCGTGTTTTTGTTGAGATTCGCAATCGCCTACAATATCTTGCCGATGTTGGATTGGGTTACCTCACGCTCGACCGCTTAAGCTCCACTCTCTCTGGAGGTGAGTCACAGCGTATTAATCTATCCACGTCGCTTGGTAGTAACCTTACAGGGTCACTCTATATACTCGATGAACCTAGCATTGGATTGCATCCTCGTGATACGCACCGATTGATTAAGGTTCTCAAAGAGTTGCGCGATATAGGAAATACCGTTATTGTGGTAGAACACGAAGAGGAGGTTATTCGCGCCGCTGATTATATTATAGATGTTGGTCCAGAGGCTGGATACCTCGGTGGAGAGATTGTTTTTTGTGGCGCCTTTGATCGCTTGATGCAATGCGGCAGATCGTTAACGGCTGCCTATCTTGATGGTCGCCTATCTATTGACGCACCTCTGTCGAGACGATCTCCTGCGGGGTATATCATGATAAAAGGTGCGCGTGAGAATAATTTACGAGGCGTCGATGTGAAGATTCCGTTAGGTGTCATGAGTTGTGTTACAGGAGTTAGTGGGTCGGGTAAATCGTCGTTAGTAAAGGGTATTTTATACCCCGCATTAAAGCGTCTGCTCCATGAGAGCGGTAACCGTCCGGGTGCATTTGACTCATTGGAGGGAGATGTAGAGATGTTGACAGCCGTAGAGATGATTGACCAAAATCCTATAGGTAAATCTTCGCGTTCCAACCCTGTTACATATATTAAGGCATATGATGATATCCGCAAGCTCTTCGCAGATCAGCCCTATGCACGCCATACTGGTCTTACAGCCTCCTCATTTTCGTTTAATATGGCGGGAGGTCGCTGTGATGAGTGTCAAGGAGAGGGTGTAATAAAAGTTGGTATGCAGTTTATGGCCGATGTAGAACTTATATGCGAATCTTGTAAGGGAAAGCGTTTCAAGTCTGAGGTGTTGGAGAACCATTATAGGGGGAAGAGTATCTTTGATGTGCTTGAACTCACCATTGATGATGCAATGATCTTCTTTGGAGAGGATAGTAGCACCCTTGCTAAGCGCATTGTGGATCGCATTAGACCATTGCAAGATGTTGGTTTAGGCTATGTGAAGTTGGGTCAATCGTCATCAACACTCTCTGGAGGAGAGTCGCAACGAGTGAAGCTAGCTTCATTCCTAGGGCGTGAGAATAGCTCTGGGCGTATAATGTTTATTTTCGACGAGCCTACTACAGGTCTCCATTTTCACGACATAAATAGATTGCTCAAGGCATTTTATGCTCTTATTGCCAGAGGTCACACTATAGTTGTTGTGGAGCATAATATGGATGTAATAAAGTGCGCCGACTGGGTTGTCGATATAGGACCAGAGGCGGGTGATTATGGTGGAAAAATTATATTTGAAGGTAGCACCGAAGGTCTACTTCAAGTTGATAATAGCTACACTGCTAAGTTTTTGAAAGCAAACCTACAACGAAAATAATGGAGTTCTACACATATATACTACCCAATGGAATAAGAGGAATACACCGTCAAACCAAGAGCGGTGTGGCTCACTGTGGCCTACTTATTAATGCTGGAACTCGTGATGAGTTAAAGGGTGAGATAGGATTAGCACATTTTGCGGAACACTCCATCTTTAAAGGAACGGAGCGAAGAAAGGCATATCAGGTAAATTGCCGCTTGGAGAATCTTGGCGGTGAGCTTAATGCCTTCACCACAAAGGAGGATACCACGATTCATGCTACAACATTGAGGGCAGATTTCAGCAAGGCAGTGGAGCTTATTGCAGATATCGCATTCTTCTCGACATATCCCGAAAAGGAGTTGGAGAGGGAGAAAGAGGTCATTTTCGATGAGATAAATACTTATAAAGACTCTCCCTCAGAGCTAATTTATGACACTTTTGAGGAGTTGGTATTCAACGATTCAGAGCTAGGGCATAATATATTGGGATTAAAACGTGATATTCGTCGCTTTACCGGGGACTCCATTCGCAATTTTGCTGCACGCTGCTATACGACCGATCAGATGGTCTTCTCCTCGATTGGCAATATCTCACCTAAAAGGGTAGAGGCTATAGCAATGCGCTATTTAGGCTCTATACCAGCTACGACTCGTAGTTTTGAGCGAACTGCTCCTATGGAGATGATCCCTTTCGATAAAACATTAAAGCGTCACACACATCAGACTCATTGTATGATTGGTGGTCGCGCCTATGGTGTGTGCGAGCATAAGCGTCTGCCACTATCCTTGCTAATTAATGTTCTGGGTGGCCCCTGTGCAAATTCCATATTGAATACAGTGGTGCGTGAGCGTCATGGCTTAACATATAATATTGAAGCCTCATATATCCCATATGTAGATAGTGGCCTTGTTTCGATCTATTTTGGATCGGAGCGAAGTAATACCGAACGTGTTATAGAGCTCATTGATGGAGAGCTATCGAAGCTATGTCGTCAGCCACTTACACCACGTCAGCTATCCATGGCAAAGAAGCAGTTTGTAGCGCAATTAGCCATCTCAATGGAGAGTAATGAGGGCTATATGCTCGGAGTTGGAAAGAGCTATTTAGTTCATAATGCAGTAGATACAACAGAGGAGGTCTTCAAGAAAGTTCTCTCGCTTACCTCCGAAGAGTTGATGGAAGTTGCAAATGAAATTTTTACGGAGAAGTCAATTTTAATATATCAGTAATGAATGCTTTAGAACAATATATTCATAATCATAGCTCAAATGAGGATGCATTGCTTCATGAATTGGATCGTCAAACCAACCTTAGAGTGGTTCAACCAAGAATGATCTCAGGTCACATCCAAGGTAAACTCTTGGAGCTCTTAGTGCGAATGCAGCGTCCAAAGCGCATTTTGGAGATAGGTACCTTCACCGGCTACTCTGCCCTTTGTCTTGCAGCGGGTCTGGCACCCGATGGTGAGCTACATACAATTGAGGTTGATGACGAGCTAGAGGCCTTTGCAGCAGAGTTCTTTGCGAGGAGTGAGCACTCAACGAAGATACATCAACATATAGGCTCTGCATTAGAGTTGGCACCAACAATAGGTGGCTACTTCGATATGGTCTTTATTGATGGAGATAAACGAGAGTATCCAGCCTACTATAATATGTTGTTTGACTCTGGAATCATAAGGAGCGGCTCAGTGCTTATTGCAGATAACATCCTCTGGTCGGGGAAAGTTGTAGAGCCACTACACCACAATGATAAGCACACAAAAGCACTCTTGGAGTTTAATGCCATGGTTCAGAATGACCCTAGAGTTGAGAATGTCATAGTTCCAATACGTGATGGATTGACTTTAATATATGTTAAGTAATGCGAATTAAGGTTTGAAAGATTTAAACAAAAGGAACGCCGCAGCGAGTTTTCCGAAAATAAACGAGATCAACCTAGCAGTAGATCGAATCTTTGATGCTCTTTGAATATTAGTTCTCTCGATGAGCCCATTGAAAAGCGATTCAATGGGTTGCCTTACGCTCGATACAGATCGATTATACAGATCATCAGCTACTCGATTTCTCTGCTTTGTCTCCTGCTCGACACCTCGTGGATATTTGACAGGCGATAATAGATAAGAGTTATATTTGTCAAATATAAAAGACTCATTCTCTGCGTCTTGATATATTTTGTCGGCGACAAGTATTCTGTTGTATAGGTCACTCTCTGAGGCGGGCGAAACAATCATACTCTCAAGAATTGGTAGAGTTCCTGATTTGTGATACGCCAATGCGTGTAATTTCAGCCCATAGAAGTACATTGACTTAGTGGAGCAGTAACCCTTATTGGTTATCTCACGAGCCACTTTGCCTTGACTTTTACCTGAACAAGTGACAATCGGCATTGAATCCATCAGAGAGAACTCATCGAGGTACTCTTCAGACTCAATATTGAGCTTGGCGATATGTTCATATAGAGCAACAAATGCAGGAGCAAGGCGTGCGATGCGGTTGCAAATTGCGACATACGATGGTAGATTTACAAACACATCGTTCAGATATGTACGGGTAAAATCATACATATCCCTGATTGTTAGTCGCTTTTCACAAGCTGTACAGTAGATATACATTGTTATTGTTTGTTGATCTGTGAATTTGGGGCGACTGTTATTCGAAAAGCGTTGCACGTGAAATTGCAAATCTTTTTCGTAAATATCGCACACAAATTCATATATTTTAGTTATCTTTGAGAGGTTATTCATTGGTCTAATTATAGCGTTGTTGGCACTATAATATAATGAAAATAAGAGAATTAACCAACTTTTTAACAGCTTATTTTAGGATTTTCAAACCTTAATTCGCATTAGTAATAAAAAAATAAAAGCTAAGTTTAATCCTTAAAGTGTTCAAGGACCTTTGTGGCACGAGCCTCTCCAATAGCTTCTGAGATCTCTTCGAAGCTTGCTTGTTTCACTCTTGAGATTGTTTTAAACTTTTTTATAAGCACGTTGATGCTTTTTGGGCCAATTCCTTCTATCTCGTCGAGTGAGCTCTTGATGAAATTGCCGCTACGTTTTTGTCTATGGAACGTGATTCCGAAGCGGTGTGCCTCATCTCTTAGGTGACAAATAACTTTAAGTGGCTCCCCTAAACGATTGAGATAGTAGGGCATAGGGTCGTTAGGGTAGAACACCTCTTCAATCCTTTTGGCTAGACCTACGATCGGCACTTGATTCTCTATATGAAGCTCTTTTAAAACCTCGTAAGCGCTTGAAAGTTGACCTTTGCCACCATCGACAACGATTAAGTCGGGGAGCTCACTTCCCTCTTCAATCATTCTGGAGTAGCGACGTCTAATTATCTCTCGCATGGATGCAAAGTCATCTGCACCAACAACTGTCTTAATGTTAAAGTGTCTATATTCACTCTTTGCAGGTTTACCATCTCTAAAAACTACGCATGATGCGACTGGGTTTGTCCCTTGCAGGTTTGAATTGTCGAAGCACTCTATGTGACGAGGTTGACGATCAAGATATAATTCACTCTTCATAGCCTCCATAAGGCGTTCTGTGTGGCGATCAGGATTTTTTATCTCTAAGTTGCGTAACTGTTCAGCGCGATATAATCTTGCACTCTTCTGTGAGAATGCTAGTAGTTCATATTTCTCACCACGCTTTGGTACAGTAAAGGTGACTCCATTGAAGAGAATCGTTGCTGAAGGGATGCATGGTACGATCACCTCTTTGGCTAATGTGCCTCCCGCTAGTCGTTCAACAATATGTTGAATTGCTAATGTAAGCATCTCTTCAGGAGGAGTGTCAACACGCTGCGTAAGTTGAATCGTATAAACAGCGACAATCGATCCATATCTAATGCGTACAAAATTGCAGAATGCCGCATCACCATCTATAAGTAGTGAGAAGGTGTCGATGTGAACTATCTTTGAACTGACGATAACCGAGCGGTGAGTATAATTCTCTAAGGCTGTTAAACGTTGCTTATATCGTTGTGCTACTTCGAACTTAAGCTCTTTTGCAGCAGCATGCATCTCGCCCTCTAGATACTCTCTGACGGGCTTGAGATCACCCTTAAGTACTGATGTGGCCATTGCAAGAACCTCGTTGTACTCTTCAGCACTTTGAGCACCAATGCATGGCGCCTTGCAATTTCCTATGTGATATTGTAGGCAAACACCATACTTGCCAGCTGCAATGGCACTTGGTGTTAACTTAAGCTTACAGGTGCGCAGAGGGATAATCTCACGAATAAATTCAAGCACCGAACGCTGCATTGCAATTGAGCTATATGGCCCATAATACCGCGATCCATCTCTTTTAAGTTGCCTCGTGGACATTACGCGTGGAAAGTTTTCGTTGAGTACAACTATCCAAGGGTAACTTTTATCATCTTTAAGTAGTACATTATAGCGTGGCTGATGGGTTTTGATAAGTGAGTTTTCAAGAAGAAGGGCATCACTCTCACTATCAACAACAATATGTCGAATCTCGCAAATGTGCTTTACCATTACTTGCACCTTTGCACTTTGATTGCTACTCTCTATAAAGTACGATGAAACACGCTTGCGTAGATCCTTTGCCTTACCGACATAGATAATTTGCCCATCTTTATCGATGTATTGATATACACCGGGTAGGTGGGGTAGCATGGAAACAGCCTCCTTGAGCTCGTCTATTTTACGCTGACTCATTTGTGCTGTTTATAATACTATTTTTTAATTGCTATCTTATCAACGCGCGCTTGGTGGCGACCGCCCTCAAAGGGTGTTGTTAGCCATATATCAATAAACTCAACAGCTTGATCGTAAGAGATGAATCGCGCGGGTAGAGTAATTACATTTGCATCATTGTGTTCACGCGTGAGGCGCGCTACATCAGAGCACCATACCAATCCTGCTCTAACTCCTTGGTGCTTATTAAGAGTCATCGAGACACCTTCACCAGAGCCACAAAGACCTACGCCTCGTTTAACCTCTCCAGACTCTACGCCCAAAGCTAATGCATGTGCATAATCTGGATAGTCGATACTCTCCTCACTGTGGCAACCATAATCAATTACATCATAACCCTTAGCATCTAGATAGCCAACGAGTAGTTCTTTCATATTATAGCCTGCATGGTCGCAAGCAATACCTATCTTTTCTTTCATTATTTATATATTTATTGTCACAAAGGTAGATAAATAATGTGCCAAACACAATATTTTTTTCTACTTTTGCAACCATGAAGTTACTTTTTATCGCTTTAGGGTCGCTTTCGTTAGCGCTTGGCATACTTGGCATTGTTTTACCACTGTTGCCGACAACACCTTTTTTATTGTTGTCAGCAGCTCTCTATATGCACTCTTCGCCAAGATTGTACGAGTGGCTTCTAAATAATAGAGTGCTAG
Source organism: Rikenellaceae bacterium (assembly GCA_047172325.1). Taxonomy (GTDB): domain Bacteria; phylum Bacteroidota; class Bacteroidia; order Bacteroidales; family Rikenellaceae; genus Alistipes. The sequence continues at coordinate 12,635 of JBCQWG010000021.1, forward strand.
GAGGTTATATTAGAAATTATCAAGAGAATAAGATTATACCACGACGTGTAAAAATAATGTCACTTATTACATTATGGATAACTATTCTATGTTCAATATTTTTTGTTGTAGATAAGCACCTATTAGTTCAATTATCTCTATTGGTAATTGCAATAGGTGTCTCTATACACATTCTTTCACATAAATCACAATAAAACCGTGGGAACGTTTGCAGATTTTGGGAACGTTATCGCAAACGTTCCCGGAGGAATATATAATAATACACGATAATAAAGAGAAAAAGTAGTGCTATTTTAGTCGATATTAAACCACTAAAACCTAACTATTATGAAAAAAATCTCTTTTATCCTTGCAGCTCTGCTTCTAACAACAAAACTATTTGCAGAGCCTAACATGAGCGCTACCATTCAAAATATGCACCTTTGGCGAGGTGGCGAGGTGGCCGATGGATTCGTCCTAACTACAGACTTTAATTTTACAGATGCCACTCAGAGATATAAATTTGGATTCTGGGGTGGCTCGAATAGCGTTGGAGAGTATAAAGAGTTTAACTATTACCTTGGCTACACTGCGAAGAACCTATCGCTGACACTCTGTGATACATATAATTTCTCGACCTATGCGACATATAATAATGAAGAGTTTTTTAACTATAATTCATCCGAAACGGGTCGCTTCCTTGATGCCTCAATACGCTACTATTTTGGAGATAGCTTTCCACTTACAGCACTCTGGGCAACGGTGCTATTTGGGCGAGATCGAGATGCAGGAAATAGTGCAAATAGATACTCTACATTTTGCAGCATAGAGTATCCAATATATAAAAATGGAGATTGGAGAGTTGATGCTGGTGCAGGAGTCGCTTTCGCACTGCGAGATATTGATAACTCAGCAAACTTCTATGGTGAAAAAGCAGGAATTGTTGAAGCGACGATTAAGATCTCTAACAAAATTAAGATAAATAAATATGAGGTACCCGTCTCGATGGTAGCAATGTGGAACCCACAATCAGATAGAGGCTATTTGCAATTGTGTGCGCAGATTATAACCTTCTAGGATAGCTGTATTACGAAGAGCGAAAGAAAATTTATTTTCATAAGATCTTTGTAATGCATATATCGTAGGGCAAAGCCCCATCATATCAGCGCAACACAGGTCAAAAACGATAGTTTTTGGATCCAAGCAAGATACTGTGTTAAAAAGCAAATAAAAAGAGGATTATTTTGTATTTTTTCTTAAAATTATTTACATTTCCTCTATAAATACAATAAAGTCTCAATCCCTTATTTAGATGGATATAATAATAATTTCCTCTGCGAGCTACTACGCTCAAACACGCATTCATGCGATGTTGTAATGTATATACCAGTTTACGAAATCGGGGTTGTTAGCCACCACAAATGTAAGGATCTTGATTACAACATGTTTAAGCAACTCTATGCTACCTCATTAAGTGGAGCGTAAGGTTGCTTAAATTTTAATATATTCCAGATTACAACTAACAGTTTACGAGCATTTGCAAGCAATGCTTTATTGTGATTCATCCTCTTATGTAAGGAGTTATAACGTTTGAAAAATTTTGAAGCAATGGTTCTTGATGCACCCCAAGCGCATTGAACAAGTAAGACTCTCAGATATTTGTTTCCGTGCAATGTTTTACGTCCTTTGATACGTCCCGCACTCTCTTCATTTCGAGGTCTTAATCCAGCCCAACTCACCAGCGATGCAGATGATGCAAAGGCTTCCATATCTGTCCCTATCTCGGCAATGATTCTAACTGCTGAATCCTCCTTTACGCCAGGTATAGTGGTCAATAATTCAAGCTCCTCAGAAAAATGTTCATCACATATTTTATTCATCTCGACATAACACTCCTCGACTTGTCTCTCATACATATCCATCTCTTCACGAGCAATACGCAACATCATTCTATCGGCTCCAGATATAACTCCAGAGAGTGAATCTCGAATGATACTTTTGCCGTGCTTGTTGATTGTGCGCTTATGAATTAGCTCGACCAACACATTGGGATCGCTCTCGCCGTTGATGATTACTCGAACAACCTTCTGCATTGATTTGCCTTTTACGTCACTCACATAATTACTCAATCGAATGTTGTATCGCTGAAGAATCAAATCTATATTCTGCTCCGTGCGAGCTAAGTTGCGTTTGCTCCGTGCGATAATCTACCATATTGGCGCAACTCTTGAATAAGTGGATCGGGGACAAAACTACCCTTAATGAGCTCCTTTTGCAAGACAAGAGCTATCCAATGAGCATCCTTTACGTCGGTTTTCCTGCCCGGCAACTGTTTAATGAAGTAGGGGTTAACTAACTTCACATCAAACGATTCGCAAAGAATACGCCATATTGGAATCCAATAAATACTCGTACTCTCCATTGCGACTTCCTGCACCTCGTGGTGTGTAAGGGTGTCGCACATAGTGTCTAAACTGGGTGTGAGAACATCAAATTTAATTTCAATTTTTTCTCCATTTCCTTTGAGAATGCACATAAATACACTATCTTTATGCACATCAAGACCACATACATTTCTCATAGCTTTAACGTTTTTGGTGAAACCTAAAGTTACGATTTTTTAATCTAATTAGCAATGGTGTGGTCTTATTTTTATCTTACTCGCTTATTATTAGGAAAATTTTATGTAAGTTTGTATTGATATAATATTTTGTATAAAAAGATGATGATAAGAAGGGCTGATTTTCAAGATATTGATCTGATAAACTCATTAGCGAAAGTGATATTTTCAGATACATATATGCCAATACTCTCTGAGCAGCAAGTTGATTATATGTTTGATATGATGTATGCTCCTTGCAATATTGAGCGACAGATGGAGGGTGGGCACCAATATTTTATTGCTGAGGCTGATGGTAAACCGTGTGGCTATCTCTCAGTTCGAAAGAAGGGTCAAGGTAGCTTCCATCTAGAGAAGATCTACACACTTCCTCAGTTTCACGGCCTAGGTGTAGGTAGGTCTCTTTTTGAGTTTGCATGCAATTATGCACTACAGGGTGTTCAGAGTGGCTCATGTCTCTTGGAGCTAAATGTAAATCGCTACAATAAGAGGGCTCTCGCATTCTATAAGAAGATGGGCATGCGAGAGGCTCGTCGCACAGATGAGCATGTCGGGGGTGGCTTTTACGCCAACGATTATGTCATGGCGATAGATTTAAGTAGGTGTAGTGAATGAGTGATGGAGCGTGGGAGTTCCTCCTTGTAGTGGGTAACAAATATTAGACTTTTGTTCTTGCGAGAGCAGAAGGTCTCTATTATCTCAATTGCCAATCGTCTATTTGTCTCATCTAATCCATGTAGTGGCTCGTCAAGTATTAGTAGTTCGGGATCCTTGACAAAGGCGCGGGCAAGAAGAACTAAACGTTGTTCACCGCTAGAGATCTTCATGAAGTCACGATTGTGAAGCTCTCCAATGCCGAATATATCCATCCAAAATTGGCATATCTCTCTTTGCTCCTCTTTCATTCGTTTATAGAGTCCAACTGTGTCGTGAAGTCCACTTGCAACAATCTCAATGCATGATGCAGAGGTGCAATATGCTCTGTGCATCTCTGGGCTGACGTAACCTATATGGCGCTTGATATCCCAGATGCTTTCGCCACTTCCTCGCTTGCGACCAAATAGAGTTATGTCGCAGGCATATCCTTGAGGGATGTCAGCACAGATTAAGCTAAGTAGAGTTGATTTGCCAGCTCCATTCTCACCACTTAGGGCCCATCTCTCACCACGTTTTAACTCCCATGAGAGCTCATTAAGGAGTGTGTGACGCCCATACTTAATTGAGATATTGTGAAGCTCGACGATGCTTGGTGAGTTGTGGGTTGTTGGAGCTACCTCCATTGAGAGTATCTGTTGCCTCTTCTCTTCAGATAGAAGCTTGATCTCTTCAGGCCTTTTCGTTTTGTTTGCTGTAAACTCTTCGTAACTTAATTTGGGGCAACATCGACCACTCTCTATCTCAATAATATTTGTTATGAATGAAGGGATGTCGGAATCTCTCGATAGCACTATAATTAGTTGAAGTGAGGTCTTGGTGACGATGCGATCAAGAATCTCATTTAATTGAATCCGAGTGGTGGCATCAAGACCAATGAACGGATCTTCAAGGATTAAAATTGTAGGAGCACTTAATATTGCTTTGGTGAGTTGGAATTTACGTAATTCTCCTGACGAGAGGAGGATCATCTCCTTGGAGAGCATCGAATCAATTTTGAATAGGTCGAAAAGTATTGTTCGTATAGAGGTGTCACCATCCATGGGCAACATCTCCCTAACGAGAGGTTGTCCCTCTCTATCGAAGCTATTCCATCGTTGTTGATGGTAGTAGCCTCTGTCGGCTGTACCGTAGGAGTCTCGAAATGTAAGATGTTTTATATTCTCGGAGGCTTTAGTTGATCTCCCCTCTCCAAAGTTATACCTCGTTCCAATGCCCTTAAGGGGAATTGCACCAGTCATAGCACCCACCACGATACTCTTGCCACTGCCATTATCTCCAATTATGGCTACATGCTCGCCTTTGCCTATCGCTATATTAATGGGTTCGCTAAGTCTATATTGCTCTTGGCGAGCTTCACCATCTATGATCTCTATTGTGTTACTCATTTTGTCTCCTATTAAAAAGCGTGAGTCTGACTCTTAATCAAACTCACGCTTAAGTATTTGTGATTTTATAGCTCAATAGTATATGACTCTAATCCGTCTGAAGATAGAGTCACCTTTGTTGGGATATCCTCACCCGTAGATTGAACCGTAACCATAAGTTTACCATTCATTGCATCGCGCTCAGAGGCTGTGAAAAGACCTTTGTAGAAGAGGTTTGGAGAGTCAATGCCTAGAAGCTTAGCTCCGCCCTCAATCTCAACTTTAATGATATTGGTTGCCTCTGGAACGGTTAAACCAGCCTTGTCGGTGATATCAACCTCGATGATCGCTACATCGTGACCATCGCGTTTGAGTTCACCCCAGACAGAGTTCGCTGCGATCTTAGTTTGAGTACCTGTTGATTGAAGTTTATCGAAGCTCACCTTTTTAGAGTTGTTATATCCGATAGCTTCCACTTTGCCACGTTTGTGTATTGTCTCAAACTCTGCGTAGTAGGTATCTCTATCTACCGCTTTGCGCCCAAGAGATTTGCCGTTAACCTTAACTTCAACCTCTTCACAATTACTATAGACGATGATATATACCTTCTCACCCTCTGTTCGATTCCATGTGAATAGCTTCTCTCCACTTATGACAATTTGTTCGCCAGCCTCGCTGAATGTCTCCTTTGTTGGAGGTGCTGATGCAGATACATCGGAGGTGGTTATAAATGTCTTAGGCTCCTCGCTCCAGCAAACCTCAAATAGTGCTCCGTCGGCGCGTTTGTTGAGTGTTAAATCTAAGAGTGCGGTGTTCCATCCTCTGCGGTTAACATCTTTTGTCTCACCTAAATAGTCAATACCAGTCCAAATGAAGCTACCGATGACATGTGGTTTGTCGCGTACTGCAAGGAAGTAGAACAGCTCCTTGCTCACCTCGCTACCAAATGTTAAGCGATCTGGGTAAACCTCTTGCAGGCCGTCGAATAAGACATCTTGACCGTAGTCGCGTTCGATGTAGTTAACACCGATGATATCTAGATGCTCGGTTACGCCATGCGTCATTGAACGCTTCACACCATTGTCTCCGGTCGAGACATAGCGAGTAGGATCCAGCTCATGACATAGGGCAACCATCTGCTCAGCCTTCTCACCAGCGCTATCCAAGTGTCTATAGTCGGGGATCTCATTTCCAATGCCATAGATGATTACTGATGGATGGTTACGGTCGCGTTTAATCATGTCACCAAGGTCTGTTCTCCACCACTGCTCGTAGAGATGGTTGTAGCCGTTCATCGCCTTTCCTTTTGGGTTTTCAGTCCAGTTGACACCCCATCCCGATGTCCATTCGTCGAATGCTTCATCCATAACGTAGAATCCTAGACTGTCGCAAAGAGCATAGAAAGTTGGGGAGAATGGGTTGTGAGCGGTGCGTAGGGCATTACACCCCATCTCTTTGAGCTTCTCTAAGCGATATTGTAGAGATTTCTCTGGTACTGCTGCGCCAAGGCTTCCTGCATCGTGATGTAGGCAGACGCCATAAAGTTTAACCTCCTCACCGTTGACAAGCATGCCAGTGCCTTGGAGATATTCGATCTTGCGAACACCAAACCTTGTTACTACATCATCTAAGATCTTACCATCATACTCAATTTCACTCTTAAGAGTATAGAGATATGGGCTCTCTGCTGACCAGCGGTTTGGATTGTCGAATGTTACCTTTTGAGATGCCGTGTAATCTACATCATAATTTTTGATGTTGTGTTCTTGCTCACAGCGACCAACCTCATTGCCTTGATTGTCATATACTATTGAGCGGATTATGCAGAGGTGATCTTTGGGGTCATTCTTCCATCTATTCTCCGTTCTCACCCATCCATTATTTTTGTAAAGAGGGATCTCAGCATCGGTGAAAAATGTACCAAAGATCTCATAATCGACATCAACAACAGCTTTTGTTGCCTCCGCTACGGGGGTCTTTACAAAGATGCCACCATTATGTTTGAAGTGAACATAGTTTGTTTTGAAGAGATGTACATCGCGATAGATGCCCGAACCATGGTACCAACGATCGGCACCGGGGTTGCTATTGTCGACCCTCACGGCAATGATATTCTCCTCTCCAAATTTGAGAGATTCTGTCAAATCATATTGAAATGTTGAGTATCCAAATGGGCGACGACCTAAGTAACGACCATTGATCCACACCTCAGAGTTCATAAAGACACCATCGAATTGAATGACAAATTGTTTATTCTTGTCATCCTTAGATATTGTAAAACTCTTGCGATACCAACCTAGACCCTCTGGGAAGAAGCCATTGTTTTTACCTGTTGGGAAGTCTGGGGTATATTCACCCTCAATGCTCCAATCGTGGGGTAGAGATAGCTCTCGCCATGATGAGTCGTTGAATGATGGCTCCCTATACTCAGGAGAGTCACCCAAAATAAATTTCCAATCAGAGTTGAAGTTTTCTTCTACGCGAACAGTTGTTTTATTCCAATCGGCAGCATATCCTTGGTAGGAGCATAGCAGCAAGAAGAGTAGTTTAATAAATTTTTTCATAGTTAGTAGCATCTTAATTCAAATAGTTTGATGTTGGTTGCACCATGAGTCTCATGAAGGGAGATTCTAATGCGATCACACTTAACCTTGTCGAGTGCGATAGGTAGGTATGAGCGGATATTATCGTTGATCGTAGCTACAACCTGCCAATCGCCATCTACTTTAGCCTCAATTGTAGCAGACTTAACAAGCTCTTCAGGGATGCGACGATCATCATACTCATATTTGGTCTGATTCTTATGCATCATAAGAGGAGCATCGGTATTGCTATCAAATTTAAACTCAATGCTTGATAGAGTTACCTCCTCCTCCCAGCTTAGCTCAAGTTGCGCCTCGTTGCCTTTGCTCATCCAATGGTGGTTCTCACCTTGCTCGTCACGCGAAACGCCATCAAGGAGATTTGCAACATCTCCAGATAGGGTAGATGAGGCTACGATCTCAGCCGATTTTGCTTTGTTATTAGGATCTTTTGCTGGTAGATATGGAATATAATAATTTTGGCGAAGAAGACGCTCTTGAAGCTCTTCTATATGACCATCACTATATATGTCACGTGGTTCAATTCCCTTCTCGCAGCACATTGCAGCGGCAACACCCACTGCCTGCCCCATCGACATACATGTCTCAATGATACGAGTGGAGGAGAGTGCGATGTGAGAAACGCTGGCGTTACGACCTGCAAAGAGTAGATTATCTATGTTCCTTGAGTAGAGACTTCGATATGGGATCTGGTAAGGTCTGGTGAACCTTGCATGGAAATAACTTGCAGGCTCCGATGGGGTTAGTATTCCACCCGGTGCATGCTCATCTAGAGACCAACCTCCCCATGCTACAGCATCCTCAAATTCGCGGTAGCTAAGTAGGTCCACTTCATTTAGGATGTAATCACCCTCTAGGCGGCGAGACTCTCTACGTCCCGGAAGTGATCCCACCCAGTCTAAAGCTAATGTCTTAGATTCAGGATATGCTCCAGAGTTTTTGATATAGTCCCATATACCATAGATATATCCTAGGAGCTCATGTTGATTCTTTGGGCGGTCTGCAATAACATCGTAGTCGCTACCAAGCTCTAACCACCAGAAGCCCTCCTTAAGCGTGACAATCTTGCGATATTTACTCAGCTCTGGATCATATGGCTTGGCAAAAGATGGAGCGAAGTACTCAACGGGGCGTCCTAGATCGCGTGTAATCATCATGATGGACTCTCCCATAACCCAACCATCGGGCTCATCTGGTGCATATTGCTCGCCAAACTCCGCTTTACCTTCGCGACCAGTGCGGTACTCTGCACCTGCCGAGGCTGCTACGGTACCATCACCCGTACAATCTACAAATACCTCCGCCTTGATAGTAATCTCACTCTCTGTTGTAAGCTGCCAACAGATTACGGACTCTATCGCATCACGCTTGCGTGTAGCTTTGATTGCCGATGTGTTGAGCATAAGTGTGATGTTAGGCTCACGAGTAACGTAGTCGTAGAGTACGTGATCCCAAACGGTGTATGACTCCTGTGGGTTATATTTAATGTTGTCTATAAGAATCTCTTCTGAGATACCACTATTGCGCTCGCAATCTGCACTATTGACAGTCACGCGAATTTCACTCGATGCATTACCTCCCAATACAGGTCTGTCGTTAACTAGCACCACGTTGGCACCTTGGCGTGCAGCAGATACAGCTGCCGCAATACCCGACATGCCACCACCAATTACAGCAACGTCGCATGTCACCTCTTGGCGACGTAGAGGCTCGATGTGTTCACCTGTGCCTAGATATAGCCAATTGCTCTGTTTTTTATCTTGATCTACAGCGAAGAGTTGGGTAGATGATAATAGAGCTATACAAATGAGGAGTATATTTTTATGTCTCATAATATAAAGTTATTTATGCGAATTAAGGATTGAGTTGCTCGCACCTTAATTCGCATTATTTAGCTGTTTATTTGTGTGTTTTGATTATTGAAGCAGATACTTGGGAGTAGCCTCTTCTTGCCATCTGTTGAGTCTGTTGAGCATCTCTTGTGTAAGTTCTGGTTTGCTCTCAGCGAGGTTTGTAGTCTCGCTTTCATCCTCTGCGATGTTGAAAAGCTCTAACATGCCACTACGATATTTGACAAGCTTCCAATCTCCATCTATAATAGCTGAGTTTTGATCCTCGTAGCTACGGTGCATAAATAGATCTCTGTCGGCAAGCTCCTCACCCTTGAAAGTAGGGACAAGGCTGACACCTTGAATCTGAGTGTCGGCACATGTAGCACCTGTTGCAAGCTCTACAAAAGTTGGGAATATATCAATTGTCTGCATTGGCTTGTTATACTTAGATCCAAGAGCAGGAGAGTTTGGAGCATATACAAGGAATGGTACACGTGAACCACCCTCACCTAATGTATTATGCATCTTACCTCCGCTAAGGTGTCCATTGGTGAATGCACCACCTTGATCCGATGTAAATACGATGATTGTATTATCAGCAATGCCCTTCTCCTCAAGTGCTGCACGAATGGCTCCAACTGAGTTGTCGATAGACTCAAGCATTGATGCATAGACAGCAAGACTCTTTTCAAGACCAGCATCTAAATACTTTTGCAATAGCGCTTTGTTAGCAACGTGAGGACCATGTACACCATAGTACCAAACATTTAGGAGGAATGGTTTGTCACCATCATAATCCTTGATAAAGTTCTCGGCACCCTCACTGATAAGGTCTGTCAAATATTCATCTTTTGCAGCCTCTGGGAATGGATTCTCTGAGACGAAGAATGGTTGGTAGTAGCTCTTTGGGTGACCATGCTCACATGTACCATACATAGCGTCGAAACCTTGGTAGATAGGGTAGTATGGCTCATGTCCTAGGTGCCACTTTCCTACGAAATAGTTGTAATATCCCGCTTCGTGAAGTCTCTCAGCATATGTGATCTCTTCGAGTGGAAGCCATCCGCGAGAGAGCATGTTGCCGGGATCTTTCTCAAATGATTGGAACTCGTCACGGTTTGGATTGTCATAGATGTGACGTACAAAACCGCAGCGAAGAGACTCCTTACCTGTGAGAAGTGCAGCGCGGCTAGGGCTAGAGGTAGCTGTTGGCACGTATGCACGAGTGTAGTCAATACCCTCAGCTGCTAATTTATCCATGTTTGGTGTATGGTATATATCGGTGCGATATCCCATGTCAGTCCAACCCATGTCATCAACAAAGAGCATCACAATGTTTGGTTGTTTTGCTTCTGGAGCCTTTGCACAACCTACCATTTGGGTTGCAGCGGTTGCCGTTGCTAAGATAGTAACAGGCAGTTTAAAAGTTATATTATTCATAGCAGTTAGTTATTATAGTTCAAAGCCTTTGTTACCCTCTCCTTTAACACTCTTTTGAGACTTCGCGTCAGCCTCCAAAATATTTTTAGGAGTCTCACCCGTGTAGCTATTGTTTGAAATGGTTACATCTTTTGAGTTAACAAGCTCGAAGAGAGGTGCATCAGGGAATGCCTCCTCATAGTCTTGAGTGCGCTCAATTGTGTTACCCTCAACAAGAAGACCTTCAACACGATCAGCAACCACAATACGTGGGTTCGCATTACGAATAGTGTTGTTGATGAATCTGATGTTACGATCGTAAATAGCCTCCGAATCAAATTTAGGATTAACCACAGGGGTGATATATAGTGCTGCATGCTTAGTACCGCAATCAGCGCCATTCTCAAATGTGTTGTTCTGAATAAGTACATCGGTAACGCCACCTGACTCATACCAGAATTTGCTCTCACCACGGAATAGTACGCCAGTCATCATAGATGAGAAGTAGTTACCCTCGATAACGGTCTTAAGAGGTGTCTTAAGTACGATAGAGCGAGCTCTGTGATTTTGAATAATACAATCTCTCATGGTGAATGTTGGGTTCCATGTTTTGTTCTCTAGGAGGTCACCCTCGCTGATGCCAGCAGGAAGAGCCTCTTCGAAGCAGATCTCAGTTAGAGTCTCATTAATCACCTTAACACTCTTCACTACGCCTGTTGCAGCGCGCTCAGGAGATGGTTTAAGTACGAACCACATTTCGTCACCCGCCTCAGCGAATTTGAATCCAAGTTGCTCGAAGTGGCGGAATGCAACACGAACAGTATTAGGATCAACTACATCTGTCACCTCAACATATGTTCCATGAACGTTTGTTCCATCATCCAACATATTCTCGAAGCGACAACCCTCAATGAGGATATCTCCGCGGCAGTTTGCAAAGTGAGTTGCATCAGCTGTAGATGAGATCACACGCTTGCTACCCTCCGCTAGGCGGATCTCACACTTCTTAATTGAGATGTCCTCACTGCGCTCAAAGAGGAAGCCCATACCTAGAGCGTGGTGGATTGTGATTCCTTCGAGAAGAATGTTGCTACACTCCTTAAAGTCGAATGCAGGTGCATAGCGGTCGTGATCGCGATCACCTTTAGAGCTAAGTAATGAACCTACGGGAGGCATCTGACGAAATGACTCATAGATCTTAAGATCTCCATTTTTAAGTTGCTCAACCCTCTTTGGTGCGCTATGTAGATCAAGGATACCTACACATGGACGCTTAACATCAGCATCAAATGCAAGGGTGCTACCTAGCTCCTCGTAGTTGAATCCATCAATATTAGGGTATAGGATCTGACCATTTTTGAGAATCCATGAGAATCCATCCTCAGCGGTGCGAGGACGAACAACACGCCATCCCTCCTTTTGGTTAGTCTCGATAACCTCAGCGAGGAATGTGAATGGAATATCCCAATCTATTGTAAGGTTGCGTACCTCAACATTGTCACAGTTCTCAAAGAGGAAAGGCATCATTTGACCATGGAAGATCAATTTCGCACCATTACCCTCAATCACAACTTTTTTGAAATTAGTAACGGGGAATGCAATCTTCTTTAGACCATTTCCATGGTTTGTGATGTGAGTATATTGCTCAAAAGCTAGCTCTGGATTGAAGCGATATTCACCCGGCTCTAGTTTGATGATTAACTCATCTTGAGACGAGGCACTCTCTATAGCGCTACGTAGTTCGTATGTCACATCTTGAGATGACGCCTTTATAAAGATCTCTTTAGATGTGCTACTTTGGCACCCGACAAAGAGAGTCAAAATGGATAGAGAGAGAATTTGAATAATTTTTTTCATTAGTTAAAATATTTAGGTTATTGTATTTTCACTCTACAAAGTTACAGTTTATATTGAAAATTCACAATGTTACCTATGTTTTTTTTATATTATGTAGTGCATTAATTGAACTCAACATTTGGAGCGCCTTCTCCTGCCTGTATCATCTTGGTAGCTTTTCCATTGTAAATATTGTCTTTAAATATCAGGTTTTTACAATGTTCAATGGTAACAACAGGTTGTTGTGGGAATTGTTGTGGGAATGTATCGCTGAAGTTGATTGTGTTGCCACTAAACTCAACACCGTCGATGTTTGCTAGCTCTAAGACCCAATTATCAAAGTGGTTGAAGGTGTTTCCTGTGATTTTAATATTGTTGAATGCAATATTTCCAGTCTTATCATCTGTGTGGAAACGAATTACACCACGGCTCATACCTCCATTTGGACAATCTTGGAATGTATTCCCCTCAATTGTTACATTTGCTGCGTTACCCGACTCATACCATAGGCCACTCTCCACAGGAAGCAGTAGAGCCTCCATCTCGGTGCTGAAGAAGTTGTTGCGTACAGTTGTCTTAACTGGTGAAGAGATCAAAAGACCACGTGCGCGGTTGCGGCTGATATCGCAATTTTCAACCAAAATCTCTGGGTATGCTGATAGATTCTCAAGTAGGTCGCCTGCTTTGATCTGCTTTGGAAGCTCCTCCTCGAAGGTGATTGTTTGGTAGCGGCCATTGATAAATTCGATTGATTTTACTGTTAAAGTGTGATATGCGTGGAATGAGTCGCTAAGGCGCACTACACCAACCGAGTCACCTACTCTAGCAAGGGTAAATCCTAGCTGTTGGTAGTGTCCCATACGAATGCCTAGTGTCTTGTTATCGATGATATCCATAATCTCTTGGTAGGTTCCGTGAACATTCATAGCATCATCTAATTGACTTTGGAATACGCAGTCGCGAAGAGAGACTGTGCCGCGACATCCAACGAAGTGTGTAGCATCAGCCGTAGATGATATCATGCGACCATTCGAGGGTACAACTTGACATTTGTATAGGTCTACATCGCTACAATTCTCAAATAGGAATGCCATACCTCCAGCATGGTTGACGATAACATTCTCAGCGTAGAGGCCATCAACATCGTTCATCTTGAAGGCAGGTGCAAAACGGTTTGAGCCTTGATCTCCTTTTGTCACATAGATTGAGCCAATGGGAGGTAGCTTTTTGCTTGCTCCAGTGATTCTAACGACTCCCGGTTTGATCTGCTCGGCAAAAAGTGAGCTCTCTAACCCTTGGTTTTTGATATATCTGTCGTTGCGATCTGTCTTGTACTTATATTCGAAGTCGCTTATGCCATTACTATGTTTTACCTTTTTTGAGTTCCAAATTGAGTAGTTCTCAGTTTGATAGATTGGTGCAACGCGCTCCTCGTCGTAGATCATGCTTTGACCAACGTTGTGATCGTAGTATGGTCTAACGAATATTAGCTGATTATTGCGAATCTCATATGGAAACTCCTCCGATATCTCTACATCAAAACTCTTGTCGCGTGTGTTGTGTGCAATTACTGTAGCTTCGCTGTGGAATGGGTGCTCAAAATCTATGGTTAGATTCTTTATTGTGATATTGCTACTGCTATTCACTAGGAATGGAATCATTCGACCGTGGAATATAAAGGTAGAGCCATTACCATCTATTGTTAGGTCGTGGATATCCTCTAAATCAAAAGCAACGCGAGTGAGCTCGTCGTTGTGATTTGAGATGTAGCAATACTTCTCCACAGCTTTGTCGGGGTAGAAGTAGTATGTGCCCTTCTCGAATGTTAGAGAGTTGGCACCACTTGCCTTGACCTCTTTAATCTTACACAATACCTCATAGGTTGCATCATCAGATACTGAGGAGGCAATCTCAACCGAGGATTCACCCTGAGTGGTGGCGCAGCTATAACTGAATAGAAGAGCTGTTGTTGCGACTAATGTTCTTGCAAAATGTTTGTAGTTCATAGATATGTAGTTTTAATTTGTAATTTCAATAAGCATAGTTATTTCGCTTGGAATGGTAAAGCCATTTTCAAGCTTTTGACCTAAAAATTGCTCTGTTAGCAGCTTTACTTTACCTTTTTTTAGACCAATTGTAACTGTGGCATCTGATTTACCCATATTGGTAATTGAGATAAGATAGTTGCCGTTATCCATTTTGATGGAACGCCATAGGCAACCCTTCTCACCAATGCTATTTTGCTCATCAACTATCACCTCTGGTAGATTCTTCGACTGAGCATATTTAAATGCATAATCGAAATACTCTTGAAGTTGTTCTACGACCACTAATTTACCTTTAGTCTGCTTTAGCTTCTTTGTATGAACTCTGTTGTATGGGTCATATTTCAAACTCTTCTCGTCAATGATAACCTTACCCCCACGATCAATATATGCTTGTATTGCATCTATCTCACTCTCTGTAACATGCTCCGTGTCTTTGATTAGAATAACGTCCCATAGTGAGTCATCCTGTTTTGTAAGGATGTTTTTGGTGACAAATCCAAGCTGAGCACCCTCGAAGTAGAGCTTCTCGTAGAGCTTGTGTATATCATCGAGGTGTCCCTGTTGAGTTATTGCAGAGGTCTCAGAGTAGAATATTCTTATGGGGCGTGGCAGAGCCTGCATCTGTGCAATCTCCTCGGCAAAAGCATTTAGCTCCATATATGTTTTTGTCACCTCATTTGCCACGCGAGGTTGTTGCACCACTGAAGCTACATATGCACTATTCATCGCATTGTCAAATTGAACTTTGTGGTGTTGTAGATCTTTTCTTATCTCACCATCTTTCTCGCGAGGCCAGAACCATGTGTAGCTAATATCCATTCCGTGAAGTGTAGCAAGCCAATAGGAGGTGCGAGTAAACTCTTTTGACAGGTATATATCTCTATATGAGGTAGATGATAAGAAGTGGTTTTCGGAATTTACGTTTGGCCCATCGGGATCTACCGAGTGGAAGAAGTCGTAGGGTAGGGACATATTGGACCAGTCGAAAGCATATCTCTTCTCCCACTCCTCTACGTAGTTCTTAAAGTAGCTTTTTTTGATAATTTTGGCATCGTTACCTACGATATCGGTTATTTCGAATAGAGCCTCCATATCAAGACCATGATCGTGATATTCATTAATGAACTGTCTTGGAATGAGCTTGATATGTGTCTTTGCTTCTGGATCATATTTTTTTAGGGAGCTATCGAGGAATCTAAACCAATCCGTTGAGCGATCCATGTTGAATCGTTGCCAGTCATATCCCATTGGGGTGTATATCACACTTTTGGCGATAGGCACAACGATATCCACATCATCAAAAGAGGCAAAAGAGGTGCCCCATAGTTCATTGAGAGTTTTGATGTCGCTGTGTCTCTCTTGAAGCCATACTCTAAATTTATCCTTTGTATAATTAGATATGTCACCTGTAGCCCACGTGTTCTCTATGGAGTGCCAGTGAGGTTCATTTGAGAGTATGTAACCCATGTCGGCACCACGTTGTTTTTTTGATGAGGGGTGCTGTAGCTTTGAATGTAAGATCCCACGCTTCGCGGATTAGAGGGTTGTCGATGTCGTAATGGGTAAATAGTCGTTTTCCAACAGCAACATCGGGCTCCCTCTCTTGAATCCAGCTGGGAGCTGTTCCATGCCATAGTAGCACGTAACCGGAGTATGAGCGGTCATCATTGACTAATCTCTCTCTTCCCATCTGTGAGAGGCTACCATCTTCATTAATAGCTCCTAGAGTAAGAGACAACCCTTGAACCATTCCTAAATACTCATTTTGTTGGTGTGATGGTTTTGTGAAATAGTCATTTGTAAATACAGGACGACCATTACTATAGAAGTCGCTTCCCTCTGGCTTGATGTCGGCTCTATTAATCTGAGGTGCGTCGCGACGCGTGTACTTGCCGCTCATCACACCCGAAAGCTCCTCAATTGCAGTGTCGAGCATCGCTACAACCTCTGTGCGTTCGAAGTCAGGTAGCTCCTCAGCAAGGCGTCGAGCATCTTCGGCATATGGTGGCCATGTAGTATATTGGTATTCGTTTTGGTCAACATTCTTTTCATCCCATGCGGCATACATCAAGAACTCCTCGGCCATCCAGAGTGCGCACTCCTCGCGGCTTACTTCGATTCCGCTCTCTTTAGCTTTTGCAACGAGAGACTCTAATTTTTTAATTCGTTCCTCTGCTTGCTGCTGAGGCGTAGAGGCGTAGGTTGAAAAACAACTTATGGTCAGGATGGCATATGCACAAGTTAGTTTTTCAATAAATTTGGGTAGTTTCATTGGTTTAGTTAGTTGGTTTTACCCCGCAAGATACGAAAATATATTGTAAAAACCTCCTTAATAGATGAAAACTTTTGTGCGATAGTATTTGATGTAATAAAATTTAACAACCCCTTAAGAGAGTTTTAAGCCTCTTAAGGGGTTGTTAAATAGTGTGTTGTTGTTAAGAGTTCTTTTTTCTCGCTTTACGTATGCGTAGGAAGAGATAAGAACCATAGATGGCGATAAGAGCTACGATATTAATTGCACGCTTCGTATTAGATGGTACTTTAATATCTGCAAATGCGAAACTGCGAGCTCTTCCTCCATGACCATGTGATGAGGCCTGTTGTTGTGGCTGTTGCTGTTGTTGTCCATGGCCTGCCTCACCGTGAGAGTGACTCATTTCGACGACCTCTGTTTTGGCTCTGCTCTCTTGTTGACTTGCACGAGCTTGATCTGAGATGAGTCCACCTACCTGTAGACATAATGAGTGAAGGAACAACATTGCGTATAGTCCATATGACCATCTTTGTACGCTTTTCCAACGCTTAGTACCTAGCTTGCGGTGTACTGAGTCAAATGATGTAATCCACAATACCAAGAAGAGGATAGTCATAACTAAGCCTAGTACGAAGGCAAAAGAGGTGATGCCTGATCCTAGTGCACTTGAGATACGTGGGCTCTGCATATATGTCTCATTGTCGAAGAAGTATTGCCATCCACCCGGAAAAGTTCCAAATACGCGTTTCACGGCGTGAGCCAACACTGGGAATCCAACGATGATTGAGAGCTCCTT
This sequence comes from Rikenellaceae bacterium, assembly GCA_047172325.1. GTDB lineage: Bacteria > Bacteroidota > Bacteroidia > Bacteroidales > Rikenellaceae > Alistipes. Next base: position 30,043 of record JBCQWG010000021.1, read on the forward strand.
GCGGATTGACATAAGGCGACCTACATATTTATTCTTTGCGCTAAGTGCACCCATATACATTATTATAACTAGTACTGGGTGGATAAAGTTAGCTGCGCTCGAAAGTTCACTTGCTGAGAGGCCGATGAAGGGAATCGAGCTCAGATTGAATGGAAGAGTCAATCCAATTAGGCGAGCTACCGAAGGAATAATAAAACAGAAGGAGATCACGCCAAAGAGCCAATAGTATGCTTTATCATGTTTTTTAATCGACTTGGAGAGAGCTATAGCCAGAATGGTATATAGCGCAAGCGAGAATAAAAAAGCAAAATTCGACTTTAAAAATTCGATAAGATCTAATGTTGCATTAATCATAATATATTATGTTTAAAATGTTTAAAATGTTTCTATTGAGCAGTAAGTTTACCTATACATACGATACTTGAGCACTGAACCTCAAGACCCTTTACCGATGTAGCTGTTGATGAATCTACAACCCAAATTGCAGGGTACTCTAAGTTGTTTGGCGCCATTGGGATATATGCCATGCCATCCTCAATATATGGTTCACCAATTGCACGGTTGCCTTGACCTGAGAAATCATCTGGTTCAGGAAGTCCCGAAACCTTTGTGATAGAGTCGTTGCTTGCGTCGAAGATATAGAAGTAAGCATCACCAATATCATTTTTGTGTGAAGCGTTGTATAGATTTTGAGTGTGAATAACACGCAAAAGGAACTTGTTTCCTGAGATGTGCCATACGCGCGAGAATGTATAGTTATCCATCTTGTCCTCGAATGTCATAAGGCCATCAGTACCGAATGAAGAGTCGAATGAAGAGGCACCGAACTTAATTCTCATTACACTTGCACCCTTATTGGTTGTGTTAATGTTTAATGCATCATCCAAGGTGTCAGTAGAGAGAACAGTAGCTCCATCAGTGCCTAGATTATCATGATATTGTGTAACTGAGATAACTTTTCCATCCTCGGTCATAGCCTCTTCTGTGCTGTAACGACGTGTTGTTCCCGGAGAGAATATATATACGTAACCATCATCATCATTAGGAACTACAGCGTTCAGTGGATTTCCTGTTGTGCGGCCGAAAGCCTGTCCCATTTTGTCTGTTGCTATGATTGTAGGAGTTGACTCAAATGTTCCACTAAGTGGGTAGCGTGCAATATAGGCATTACCCGGAGTGAGAGGGAATGGTACGCCGCCTGTTGCAGTAAATGAGTTTGAAGCCTCAATCGAGTTGGTGTATGATCCATAACCTTGAGCAACGAAAGCTCTATTCTCTTCGTTCCATCCCATTCCAGCTGTGTTGATAGCGTATTGGGTTACGCCAGTTGTTGCATATGATGCATATACGTAATCACCAGCAGTTGCAAATCCTACAACAGTAGCCGTCTCACCATTGTTAAGATCTAGTGTGCCTGTATAGTTGTTTCCTATGTAGTTGTTGGTGGGGTATGCGCCATAGGTCGCTGTTCCGCTTGGATCGCAATATGAGGTAGTACACTCGGCAGCATAATAGTCGCCATCGCCATCACCATTGAGGGTGCCAGTTACAGAGGTGTAGATAGATGAAGAGGAGCCGTTACGAGTGGTTACGAATTTGTCGCCCCACATGCCCCATGTGTGGTATGCAGCTCCAGAGTATTGCTTCTTTATCTGCATAAGTCCTGTGTCACCATCGAGATAATATTGTACTACATCTGTAGCAAGCGTACCACCATTATCTTTGATTGAATAGAAGTATAAACCATCCGACGAGCGAGACCATTCAGATGCTGTGGTGGCAAGTTCTGTACCTTTACCGATAACTGTTGCTGAGCCCTCCTCAAGAGTCTCTGCTGTAAGAAGAACCATAGAGGTATCTCCCGTAGATGCTGATACTATTTGTGTTGCAATGGCAAATCGAGTTTCGCCCTTCTCAACTGGGTCCAAGCCAATTGTAGGATCCTCCTCCTTGATACAAGCTACAGATGAGAGAAGTAGCGAAGATAATAAGATGCTTTTGGTAATTTTTTTCATGTTTTTTATATAATTAAATGTTTTTATTCGAATATGTTGACTCTAAATTTAATGTAAAATGCACGACCTGCTTTCTGTAGGCTATAGTTGTCGTAGAGGTCTGCATCAGTGAAGTTACGTGCCTCGAATGAGAGGTTGTAGCGATTGTTGCGGAATGCGTAGTTGACAACGGCACTATGTGATAATTGCGTTGGAACCTTTGATTTGGTTGAAGAGTGCCCGACAGACTCCCAATATAGAGAGAACTCCTCTTGGTAGAATAGATCATAAATAATAGAGATCTGATCGTGGTCGCTAAAGATCTTATAGAGGTTGAGGGTGGCATCTGCGTTAGCATACTTATATGGCTGGTTTGGAATACGCATATTATATGTCATATTAAGCTGTGATGATGTCTCGCTAATATACCTCTCTTTGTCTCGTGGATTGATATTATTGAATGTTCCTCCAATGCTAAAATATTTATCATAGTCATATCTTGCAATGATGCTATACCCTTTTGTTTCAACCTGCCCATAATTGCCATAAGAGGCTGAAGAGCCATCGTCACTCGCAGTCCTAATAATATAATCGAAGGTGTTGCGATAGATGTACGAGCCATCGAGACGTATAAAGTGCTTCTTATTAAAGGTGTGTGTGTAGATGAGGTTAAAGTTGAAGTTGTTGCTAGTTTCGGGTTGAAGATCAAATGTTCCAACCTCTAAGCTATTATCACCAAACATCTCAGTTGTGGTGGGTAGGCGATATGCTCGCTCGTATGAAACTTTAGTTTGTATATGTTGAGGGATAACAAAGTATGTTGTAGCCACACCATATCCAAATTTTGAGTAGTTGCGCTCCTCCATTGAAGAGAGACCAGTATCTTCGTCTTCAACAAGACTTTGATTCCATTGGTAGAAGTGTTTGACGAATGCTGTTCCCTCCAATTTCTTGGTTGGACGAACTAAGTATGAGAATCCAGAGATGGACTTCAGACTTACTTGAGGCTCTTCGTAGTTGCTATATATATTGGTACCCTCGATTATCGAACGTGTTATGCGGGTTGCAGAGGTCGTTGTATTAGAGAGTGTAAAATTGTGCTTTTCGTTAGGTACATACTTTGCAATGGTATTCGACGAGAGGGTGCTATTTTTCGACTCGTTATCTGTGGGCGTGAGGTTTGTCTGAGCACTCTCGCCGAGCCAGTTGTATGATTCGGTGGCTGGGTCAGCATTGTGGGTGTAACCAGAATCGTAGCTCGAAGTGAATCGCAGGTCAAGACCCTCTGTCAAAAAGTCTCGCTTTGAATACTCTAATGTAGGAGTTAGTGTTGTGCCTTCGCTGCACTTCTCTCCATATACTTGATTTTGAGTTGTTCCAGTCTGGATATCTTTGTAGTATTGAGAATAATTCAGACTCAATGTAAGATGATCGGCCCATGATGTGTGGGCAAATCCAATAGTTCCAATCACTGTCTCATTGTGATAGGTGTCGTGAAAGCGTTCGAGGCCATAAACAATGTCGTTCGCATCAAAGGATGATGTTACACTTCCATTTGCTGTTGTGCCATACTCCACTACGTAGTTATCCACCTTATAGTTGTTGTCAGAGTAGTTTTGATAGGCGTTTATGCTATACATGAAACCACTTTTAGCCATTGTTTGACTAAACTTAACATATGTTTTGTGGGTGTTGAACGATCCGTAGGAGTATGATGCATCTAATGTATAGCGGTTGCTAAGGTTAGCCTTATTGGTTATGATATTAACCACGCCACCTAGAGCATCGGCGCCAAACTCAATGGGCACAACACCACTATACATCTCAATACGTTCAGCAAATCCTGCTGGAATATTGTTTAGTGAGAAGGCATCATTACCATTTTGGGGGATTCCATCAATAAATATTTTGACGTGACTACCTGTAAAACCATTAAGACTTAGTTGAGTGTTGCTACCAACGCCACCACTCTCACGCATTCTAATACCGCTCATCTTCGACATGGCTTGAGTAATGTTGGCAGAGGTGTTTTTCATATCTCCAATCTCGACTGAGTGGACGTTGTATGCTGTTTTATTAATTAATGCGCTGTTACTCTCGCCAACTACAACAACCTCCTCGATTGCCTCAGAGCTTTTTCGTAGCGATAATTTCACCTTTACAGGCTCTTTAGATGTTATAACGATCTCTTGCGCAAGATCTTCATATCCCATGCATGTCGCTACTATGGTGTGTGTTCCAAAGGGGGCACTCAAGCGGAATTTGCCGTTATGATCGGTGGGTATACCATTTTGGCTGTCGTTATCAAGAAAGATCGCTGCAAATGGAATTGCTTCGCCCTCTTCGGTTGAAACCACCTCGCCGATTATAACACCATGTTTATGGTCTCTTTCATTCGCCCAAGAGGGTAATGAGGATATAAGTAAAATAAATAGTGTAAAAAGTTGTCTCATCTAAATTTGTATTATCTGTATTTTTTTCTGGTGCAAAGGTATGGCTATAGTTGAGATGGTGCAATCGCTAAAGATTGCTAAATATTTGTCTCAAATATGATCTTTGTAGCTATATGTTGTTATTTTGATGTTGTATATTGTTTTTGAGGGTTTACTTATTGATATTTTATAATGTTCTGATAATAAGTATTTTGTATGTTTACATGTGTCGTTTGCGAAAAAAATATTAGTCGATTATTTGGTGTATTGAGAAAAAGTCACTATCTTGCGCTATATGTTTAGCAAAGAACAATACATAGATAGTTCATATTCTTTACCCCGCTACGTTAAGTGGGGTATGCTTGTTTCTGGATTTATAACTATGCGAATGCGTCGCTAAGATGCTTATTTCTTTATGTAGTGGTGTGTGGTTAAGTAGCTTAACTCTGCCATATTTCGATTAAATTTTGATTACAATATAATAATAAAGAGCTAGGGTGTGAATGCCTTGGTTCGACATAGATAATGCTATAAAAATGAAAGAATTACATTTCGATACGCTTCAAGTTCACGCAGGACATCAATGTGATGAGCAGACTGGAGCTTGTGCAACGCCGTTATATCAAACATCATCATACGCTTTTAAAAGTTCTCAACATGCAGTAGACCTCTTTAACCTTGAGGCGCCCGGTCATATCTACACACGACTATCCAATCCTACGGTGTCGGTCTTCGAGGAGCGCATTGCAGCTCTTGAGGGTGGTGTGGCTGCTGTGGCTACCGCTTCAGGTATGGCAGCTCAATTTTTGGTTTTTCAATCTTTGGCAGGAGTTGGTGACAACTTTGTGGTTTGTCCATCGCTTTATGGTGGTACCTTCAATCAACTAAAGGTTAGTCTACCCCGTTTGGGTATTGAGTCACGTTTTGTCGTGGGACGTAGCGTTGAGGATTACGAGAGTCAGATAGATGATAACACAAAAGGAATATTTGTTGAGACTATTGGAAACTCAGATTATTTCGTTCCAGACTTTGAGATGCTATCTGCTCTTTGTGTGAAATACTCAATACCTTTAATTGTGGATAATACCTTTGGTGCGGGAGGATACCTTTGTCGACCAAAGGATCATGGTGCAAATATCGTTATTCACTCTGCTACGAAGTGGATAGGGGGACATGGTAACTCTATTGCTGGAGTTGTTGTTGACTGTGGAAATTTTGATTGGTCATCGGGGCGTTTCCCAAAATTTACGGAGCCCTCGCCCGCATACAAGGGGCTGAGTTTCCATCAAGCATTTGGTGCGGCTGCATTGGCAGTGCGTCTTCGTGCTGAGGGGTTGCGTGATTATGGTGCTTGTTTGAGTCCGTTTAATGCCTTGATGTTGTTGATGGGTGTTGAGACCCTCTCCTTACGTGTAGATAGAATTTGCTATAATGCTATGGAGATGGCAAAATGGTTGGAGGCGCATCCGGCGATTGAGGGGGTTAACTATCCCGGTTTACCCAATAATAAGAACCATGCAGCAGCAAATAAATATCTTCATAATGGCTTTGGCGGAGTGTTGACCTTCTCGCTAAAGGGTACTTTGGCGCAAGCCTCTAAGTTTGTAGAGTCGCTGAATTTAATCTGCTTCTTGGCAAATGTAGGAGATAATAAGAGCCTTATAACTCACCCTGCAAGCACCACCCATTCACAACTTAATGAGGAGGCACTTGCAGCATCGGGAATTGGGCCGACAGATTTAAGGTTCTCGCTAGGAATAGAGAATCTTGAAGATATTAAGGCTGATATAGAACAAGCACTAACTAAAATCTAGGGATTCGATGGGCATGAGAGAATATACCTATAACTATCCTACCCCCTTTCCTCTAGAGAGTGGTGAGAGTTTGCCTTTACTAAAAATAATTTTTCATAGTTCTGTTGATCCAGATTCTATTGAAGAGGCTCTTGAGCAGGGGCGTCGTGTGGTGTGGGTTTGTCACGCTTTGACGGCTAACTCAGATCCTTCGGAGTGGTGGCCGGATTTAGTTGGAGTGGGTAAATTTTTCGATACGGAGCGAGATATAGTTATCTGCGCTAATACGATCGGTTCGTGTTATGGCACCACAGGGCCGACATCTTGGGGTGGTAAGCCGCTTGACTTCCCTCTCTTCACCGTTCGTGATATCGTTGCGGCACATGTAGAGCTTCGTCGCCATCTTAAAATTGATAAAATTGATATTTTAATAGGTGGTTCTGTTGGCGGTTTCCAATCTTTGGAGTGGGCCGTGATGGAGCCAAAGGTTATATCACATCTAATACTTATCGCCTGCAATGAGCGTATTACTCCATGGGCTACTGCCTTCAACGAGGCTCAACGTATGGCTATTGAGGCAGATGCCACTTTTGGTGGTCAGGAGTCATTGGAGGGAGGCGTTTTAGGCTTGCGTGCAGCTCGAACAATGGCACTGATCTCATATCGTTCATATGATGGTTACAACATAAAGCAGAGTGAAGAGGATGATGATTGCTTCTGTGCAAAGCGAGTGTCATCGTATCAGCGTTATCAAGGTGAGAAGCTCTCAAATAGATTTAATGCTTATGCCTACTACTGCATGACAATCATGCTTGATACTCACAATGTTGGCAGAAATAGAGGTGGTGTTGCAAAGGTTCTATCGGAGCTTGAGCCCAAGACTCTGTTGATGGCTATAGATAGTGACATTCTCTTTCCTCCATCAGAGCTTAAATCAATCTCTGAGCATATTCCCGCATCAAGATATGCGGAGATCCCATCGGCCTTTGGTCATGATGGTTTCTTGATTGAGTGCGATGCATTGCAACGCGAGATCACAGCCTTCCTAGAGCAGTAGAGGGCCTGCCTATCGGCGGGGGAGAAGTATAGCTACTCCGCCAAGTATAGGGAGGTATGCTGCGATGTTAAATACAGCTTGCACGGAGTGTGCGTCTGCATATACACCCCATAGTGCTGCTGCTATTCCAGCTATACCAAAGGCGAATCCAAAGAAGAGACCAGAAATCATTCCTAGGCGATTGGGAAGTAGCTCTTGCGCAAATATCACTATGGCAGGAAATGCCGAAGAGAGCATGAATCCAGCACCAAAGCTGCATATGAGAGTCCATGTGAAGCTCATATGTGGAAGTAGTAGTGTGAATGGTGTTGCTCCAAGTATAGAGGCCCAAATCACATACTTACGTCCAATTTTATCACCTATTGGACCGCCTAGGATTGTGCCAAGTGCCGTTGAGAAGATAAATATAAATAGGGAGTATTGTGATATTTGGTCAGTGACGGAGAACTTCTCAATCATGAAGAATGTGAAATAGCTGCTCATGCTAGCCATATATACATATTTTGAGAAGATGAGCACTAAAAGTACGCCTATATAAAAATAGGTGCGATTATTGGAGTATGGTCGTGGGATCCAGTCGAGGTCGCCCGGTTGCGATAGTTTGGCCTCTTTTTTAGTATCTCCGTATTCTAATTTTTGTTTTGCTAGAAGTGCGCTATACCACTTGGCTATTATGATGCTTGCACCAATTCCAATGAATGAGATTAGAGCAATGAAGATTGTATTCTCGCGACCATATGGAGTGATTATAGCAACTAAGAGAGGACCAATGGAGCCACCAAGGTTGCCACCAACTTGAAATATGGATTGAGCGAGTCCTTTGTGTCCTGCTGAGGCGAGCGAGGTAAGTCTTGATGCTTCGGGGTGAACTATGGAGGAGCCTGTACCGACTAATATTACTGCAAATATTACCGAGGTGAAAGTTGAGGCGAAGGCTAATGTGATGAGTCCAGTAAAGGTGAAGCATGCAGCAAGTGTTATAAACCAAGGGTTTGGCTTTCGATCGAGGTATAATCCCATGAGGGGTTGCAGTACAGATGCAGACATCTGGTAACATAGAGTGATGATACCAATTTGGACGAAATCCAACATTAGCTCCGATTTGATTAATGGGTATAGTGAATTTACTACAGCCTGTAGAGCATCATTGCAGCAGTGGCACACGCTTAATGATAGGAGTATTCCCATCAGTGGAGATGAATTATTTTTCATAAGTTTGGATTTTCGTTTTTACAGGGGGCAAATATAGTGATATTTTTATTATCTTTGTTACCATTAAAATTATATTAAGAATGAAAAAGATATTATTATTGTTGTTGATTGTTGCACAGAGTTGCGTTGCGACATACTCTCAGCAGAGTGAAAGCGGAGTTACAAATAGTGTGAAGATACATAAGTTGCCTGAATATGTTGAGTTTGCAGGCGAGAAGGTGCCGATAGAGTTGCCGTATGTGAAGGAGGCTATAGATAGGGAGGTTCTAACTACAAGTTGTATGCATACCACAACTATGCTTACTCTGCGTGCCATGTCGCGCTATTTTCCCGTGATAGAGCCTATCTTGGCAGAGTATGGGGTTCCTGATGATTTTAAATATTTGGCTATGGCTGAGAGCGCATTGAACCCAAATGCATATTCATCGGCTCGTGCGGCAGGTCTCTGGCAGTTTATACCATCCGCTGCTGACACTTATGGATTGGAGACGGGTCAGAATACAGATTTGCGCTACGATGTGGAGGCCTCAACGCGTGCGGCATGTAGATATCTACTTTCGGCATATAAGCGCTTTGGAAATTGGACACTTGCGGCAGCCTCTTATAATGCGGGTCAGGCGGGTGTCGCTCGTCGTATGGAGACTCAAGGCGTGGATAACTATTGGGATCTCTACCTCCCAGAGGAGACTATGCGTTATGTGCCACGCATAATAAGTTTGAAGCTTGTATCATCGTCGCCTGCTGATTTTAATTTTGAGCTAAAAGAGGAGGATAAGTTTAAGGCCTTCGAGAATTATAAGATCGTAGAGGTTAATAGCACCAATATAGATTGGTCTAAGTTTGCCGCTCAGCATGGTACAAATTATCGTCAGCTTCGTATTCTTAATCCATGGATTCGTAGCTATGATTATAAAAATCCCGGTCAAACTCTTTATAAAGTGTTGGTTCCAACCGAGGAGTTTAAGAAAAAAGGGTATTAGAGATAGATTAAAAGTTTAATATTTTTCATTAACTTACATGGAAAAATCAGTTTTTTTATGTAAGTTTGTGATATAAATGTAAATATTATTTTTCATATGAGGATTGTTATTGCAGGGGCAGGCGAAATGGGTAGTCACTTGGCTACCATGTTGAGTGGTAATGGCCATGAGATTACTGTGATTGATAGTGATCCTAAGTTGTTGGCTGGTGTATCCAACTTGGCAGATGTAATCACTGTAGAGGGCGATTCAACCACTTTTGCGACGCTTCGACGTGCTGCAATGCGCAAAAGTGATCTTTTTATAGCTGTTAATCATGCTGAGAATGATAATATTGTGGCTGCGGTTCTAGCTAAGCAGCTAGGTGTTAAGAAGTCCATAGCGCGAGTTGATAATAATGAATACCTTGAACCAAATAATAAGGAGATATTCATTAATATGGGTATCGACTATCTTTTCTATCCGGAGAGGGTCGCAGCACAGGAGGTGATTAACCTTTTGGGGCACACCTCGATAACAGAGTATGTCGATTTCTCAAGTGGCAAACTTTCGTTGGTGGTGTTTCGAGTGGAGGCAACCTCGCCTCTTGTTGGTCGAGAGCTGTCGGGTTTTGCAGATGATGACACCCCTTTGGCATATCGTACAGTTGCTATTAATCGAAGTGGCATTACCATTATACCTCAAAAAGATGAGGTCTTTATGGAGGATGATTTGATATATGTTATCACGCGCTATAATGCAATGGATGAGTTGATGGGGCTTTCGGGAAAGAGCAATATTGAGATTAAGAATATGATGATCTTGGGTGGTTCGCGCATTGGTATTAGAGTTGCGGCGGAGCTTCAAGATAAAGTTAATATCAAGCTAGTTGACTATAATGCTGAAAAGGCGTATCGACTTGCCGAACAACTAGATAAGACGCTTATTATCCATGAGGATGGTCGTAACACAGAGGTTATGCTAGAGGAGGGTCTAGCGAGCATGGATGCTTTTGTGGCAGTTACGGGGCGTAGTGAGACTAATATCTTGGCAGCGATGCTCGCTAAGCGCATGGGTGTTAAGAAGGTTATTGCAGAGGTTGAAAATCTCAATTATATTAATCTGGCCGATAGCATGGGTATAGATACCATTATTAATAAAAAACTGGTTACAGCCTCAAATATCTTCCGTTTTACGATGTCGACAGATGTTCAAGCTATTAAGTGCTTGACAGGCAGTGAAGCTGAGGTGTTGGAATTTATCGTGAAGCCTAATTCACCAGCTACGAAGCGTCCAATTCGAGAGTTGTCGTTACCCGACGACACAATCATTGGAGGCGTAGTGCGCGGAGATAAGGTGTTTATCGCAACTGGAAATAGTCAGATTGCAGCATATGATAGAGTTGTGGTATTTGCTATGCCGAAGTCTATTGGAAAGATAGGAAGTTATTTTAATTAATATATGCTTATGTAATAAACTATGTCTTTGAAGCGCTCCATATTAAGACCATTTGTAATGCGTCGCATGAAATCAATTGATCGCTTTCGCCGTTACCCTTTAGAGGTGCAGCGAGAGGTTTTTGATGAACTTATGGAAATTGGGGCTAATACGAGATATGGAGAGCAATATAGCATTAAGAATTGGACAACTCCCCATCAATTTGCTTCACGTGTGCCGGTCGTAGATTACGATAAATTCACTCCATATATTGAGAAGATGGTTGCCGGAGAGGGTGATGTTGCGGCGCAAGGGGTAATACCTATGTTTGCTCGTTCGTCAGGCACTACGGCAGCTCGCAGTAAATATATTCCTATCTCAGAGAGGTCATTTAGTAGTAATCATATGCGTGGAATGTGTGATGTGAGTACCATATATAACTCTCTGTATCCTCGTTCAAATGTGCTCTCTGGGAAGGTGCTAACTTTGGGTGGCAGCTGTCAGCAGGAGGGCTCTTATTTGGTAGGAGATCTTTCGGGATTGATTGTAAAGCGTTTCGCGATTGGTAGTGGTTGGCTTCGAGTGCCCAGTGTCGATAGTGCTCTATTGTCCAACTTTGATGAGAAGTGTGAACGTATTTGTAAGGAGTGCGTGGGTGAAAATATAACATCGTTTGCGGGGGTTCCCTCATGGAATCTTGCTCTTATGAGTCGCGTTCTGGAGTATACTGGCAAGAGTAACCTTAGCGAGGTGTGGCCTAATATTGAGCTTTTTATCCACGGGGGAGTTGAGATGACACCTTATCGTCAAGCATATAGTAATATTGATGGAGGCTCTCTTCGATATATGGAGACATATAATGCCTCGGAGGGGTTCTTCGCAATTGCCGATGACCTTAGTCGTGACGATATGTTGCTCATGTTAGATTATGAGACCTATTATGAATTTAGGGCGGGCGAGAAGATTGTTCCACTTGAGGGTGTTGAGCTAGGTGTAGTATATGCACTTATTATCACCTCTTCGAATGGCCTTTGGCGATATGAGATTGGTGATACGATAGAGTTTACTTCGCTAGATCCTTATAGGATTCGGTTCGCTGGGCGCACACGTCAATATATTAATGCTTTTGGGGAGGAGGTCATTGTAGACAATGTGGATCGGGCAGTGGTTGCTGCATGTGAGGTATGTGGCGCTGTTCTCAATGATTATATGGTTGCGCCAAGATTTATGGATGTTGGTAAGCAGGGATGTCACCAGTGGTTAGTAGAGTTCGTAGAGGCGCCGGATAATCTAGAGGTTTTTGTGGCACGACTCGATGAGGAGTTGCGTTCGATTAACTCTGATTATGATGCTAAACGGCTATCAACGTTATCATTACCCGATGTGACAATACTTCCAGCGGGAACTTTTTTGAGATGGCTGAAGAGTAATAATAAAAATAAATTACCTCGATTAAGCAACGATAGAGAGGTCATAGATCAAGTATTAGAGTGGATTAAAGGTAGATAAAAGATAGAATTATGTATATTGCAATTGCGGGAAATATAGGAAGTGGTAAGACAACACTCACCGAGATGTTGACGAAGCATTATAGTGCACAGGCTTACTTTGAGGAGCCCAATAATCCATATATTGGTGATTTCTATGATGATATGAATCGGTGGTCGTTCAATCTACAGATCTATTTTCTAAGTAGTAGAATACAACAAACCAAAGATATCTATGCTGAGAGCGTTCGCAGTGGAGCGCACCTCATTCAAGATCGCACGATCTATGAAGATGCTCACATCTTTGCGGATAATCTTCACCAGATGGGACTTATGACATCTCGTGACTTTGCAACCTACATGAAGACTTTTAATCTCTTCTCTGGATTTGTTCCTCGTCCCGACCTGTTGATATATCTCAAGGCGAGTGTGCCTACTCTCACCGAGCAGATTAAGCGACGAGGAAGAGAGTATGAAGCAAATATAGATGTTGATTACTTAGTTAAACTGAACGATAAATATAATAATTGGGTGGATAAGATCTATACGGGTGATCTCTATGTCGTCGATATGGATCATAACGATTTTGTCGCTCATGCAGATGTCTTTGATGCAATTTGCGCAAAGATTGACTCTATGAAACACACATGACGCTACCGCCTCGCCAAAGGGGATGAAAATTTTGTGTATCTTTGAGCATTATACATTTAATACTCGAAGAATATGGAATCA
>JBCQWG010000022.1:0-41837 GCA_047172325.1 Rikenellaceae bacterium
TCCTCTCTCGTTTTACCATAAAAAATTACCTTAATTGAAACACGTTTCAATTAAGGTAATTAATCCTTTTGTATATCAATGCGTTATGGCGATTCTACCAGCCATTTCTGTCCACATTGCCTCTGGTAGCTATAGCCCAATATACGCAAGCCGACCGCGACGCCAAGTCGGAAGAATACTTTTGCTGAGCGTGCAAAGATGTAGAATGCCATAACGCTCTGCGCCTCGATGCTCTCCTTGCGGATCATTGTGAGAGCTGTGGTTGCTCCTGCGCGGAATAGATCCTCTATCTTTGTAGCCTCCTCTCCCTCAAGGGTGTAGCCGAGCATCTCTTCTAGGACATACTCATCCATCTCGTCAAAGCCACGAGGTGTGGCAAGCACGGTGTAGAGATCCTCTTTGGAGGAGTACTCCTCCCATCGAGTATCCCAAAGGATGGAGAGTCCAACACCCATATATGCAGCCCATGCAACTGCTGCTGCGGGGTAATCATTAATTTGAGGTACGGCAGCAGCCATATACTCGGCTGCCGACATATCCCACTTCTCTTCAAGCTCCTCTACAGCTAACAACTCGCCGTTGAGAAACCCTGCATCTGTAAATTGCTGAAGTAGCCTCTTTGTTAAACGCTCTTCATATTCGATTAAAAATTGATTCTCCTCTTGCTTCATATTAGGCCTTCGTTACAGCAATCTTTAAAGGTTGCTCATCAATCTCAGAATCAATCACAAAGGCTCCGGCAGGATCTTCGCTACCTACAACCGCTAGCGACAAGGTTTGCGAGGCAATATAATCCGAATATGTAGCCAAAGCTCCTGCAACAATCTCGATTGCTTCAATCTCCACTGTGATCTTATCGGTCACCTCGAAACCAGACTCCTTACGAATATTCTGAATGCGGTTAACAAGCTCACGAGCTACACCTTCGGCCTTTAGAGCATCGGTGATAGTGATATCAAGAGCTACCGTAAGTTTACCCTCTGACGCAACTAACCAACCCGGCATATCCTCCGATGTGATTTCGAAATCAGCTGGTGTCACCGTGATCTGCTCTGCTCCCATATCGAGAGTGATCTCTGTCGATGACTCAATCTCAGCTATACGCTCCTGCGAGAATGTCGCTGCCATCGCTGCGATCTGCTTCATATATTTTCCATACTTTGGACCAAGGGTCTTGAAGTTTGGCTTAATTCGCTTTGTTATAAGACCTGTGGTCTGCTCCAAAAGCTCGATCTCCTTCACATTAACCTCACCCATGATAAGAGACTCTACACCCTTTATGCGCTCTGCAACTTTTGCATCAAGCACAGGAATGAGTATCTTGGTTAGTGGCTGACGCACCTTGATATTCACCTTGCGACGAAGTGCCAAGACCATTGAAGAGACTCTCTGCGCTATAGCCATCTTCTCCTCCAACTCTGCATTAAGCAGCGACTCATCTGCCACGGGGAACTGAGCAAGATGCACCGAGCTCTCTCCATTCAATCCGCTAACAGCATTTAAGTCACGGAAGATTCTATCTGAGATAAACGGTGCAAATGGGGCTGAAAGTTTAGCTACAGTATCCAAACATGTATATAGAGTTTGGTATGCCGACAACTTATCTTGAGTCATATCACCAACCCAGAAGCGCTTACGGTTAAGACGCACATACCAATTGGAAAGGTTCTCACCAACAAACTCCTGAATCATACGTGCAGCAGGCGTTGGGTCGTAATCCTCCAAAGATGCCGTAACACCCTTCACTAGAGTATTTAGAAGAGATAGAATCCACTGATCTATCTCTGGGCGCTCCGCAAGAGCTATCTGAGGCTCTGCACCAGTGAAGCCATCCACATTTGCATAGAGCGCAAAGAATGAATATGTATTATAGAGTGTACCGAAGAACTTGCGACGCACCTCGTTGACACCCTCGACATCAAACTTAAGGTTGTCCCATGGTTGCGAGTTACTAATCATATACCAGCGAGTTGCATCAGCTCCACAAGAGTTGAGCACCTCGAATGGATCAACAGCATTACCCAATCTCTTAGACATCTTATTACCATTTTTATCGAGCACAAGACCATTAGAGATGATATTCTTAAATGCAACAGAGTCAAAGAGCATTGTTGCAATTGCATGAAGCGTAAAGAACCATCCACGAGTCTGGTCAACTCCCTCTGCGATAAAGTCGGCAGGATAGACATCATTGAAGTCTACACCATTTGACTCAAATGGATAGTGCAACTGAGCATAAGGCATAGCACCAGAATCAAACCAAACGTCGATTAGATCTGTCTCGCGCTTCATTGGCTCCCCCTTGGAAGAGACCAAAATTATAGAATCTACATATGGGCGATGCAGGTCGACATTCTCAACAGAGTAGTTCTCCTTAGACATGTCACCCACCACGAAGTTCTTGTATGGGTTCTCACTCATAAAGCCTGCTGCGATTGACTTCTCAATCTCACCTACAAGCTCCTCTATTGAGCCTATGCACTTAATCTCCGAGTACTCTTCTGTCGCCCACACTGGCAGTGGAGTGCCCCAGAAGCGAGAACGAGAGAGGTTCCAATCCACCAATCCCTCTAGCCACTTACCAAAGCGACCACTTCCTGTCGATTCGGGCTTCCATTTGATTGTAGAGTTTAACTCCATCATACGCTCCTTGAGCGCTGTGGTGCGAATAAACCATGAATCGAGTGGATAATATAGTACAGGCTTATCTGTACGCCAGCAGTGTGGGTATGAGTGAGAGTGTTTCTCAATCTTAAATACTTGATTCTGCAACTTTAGCATCACGCAGAGATCTACATCAAGAGTAGCTGCATCTGCCTGCAATGAGTCATCGAAAGCATTCTTCACAAAGCGTCCCGCATACTCTGCATAGAGCTCAACGTTAACATTATTCTTGACAAACTCCTCATCGAGCTCATCGAGCAAGAAGAATTTTCCGGCACGATCAACCATAGGTTGCTCCTTACCCGATTTATCCATCATAAAGAGAGGTGCGATGCCTGCTGCGCGTGCTGCGCGATCATCATCCGCACCAAACGTAGGTGCAATATGCACGATACCTGTACCATCAGAGATTGTCACAAAATCGGCTGTAATAACACGGAAGGCATCACCCATTGGCTGAACCCAAGGCACAAGTTGCTCATAGTTGACCCCTGCCAACTCTGAACCCTTCCACTTAAACTCCTCAATGGTATATGTCCCCTCCATCTTCTTTGTGAAGTGAGTAGAGACCAAATCACTAGCCATGATAATGTGCTGAGCCACTCCAGTATATGGATTCTGGCACTTGATACGAACATACTCAATGGATGGTCCTACGGCAAGCGCAGTATTTGATGGCAGGGTCCATGGCGTAGTTGTCCATGCCAATATATATAGATCTGTGTCAACTCCCTCGAAGAGCTTCTCACTATTCTCATCTCGAACAACTTTAAACTGCGCCGTACATGTAGTATCTTTCACATCACGATAGCAACCCGGTTGGTTGAGCTCATGCGTTGAAAGACCTGTGCCGGCAGCTGGAGAGTATGGCTGAATTGTATATCCCTTATAAAGCAACCCCTTCTCGAAGAGCTGCTTTAAAAGCCACCAAAGGGTCTCTATATATTTATTATCGTAGGTGATATATGGATCATCCATATTTACCCAGTAACCCATCTGGCGAGTGAGCTCCTCCCACAATCCAGTATACTCCATCACCGCCTCGCGGCACGCTTTGTTATACTCCTCGATAGTGATTGTCTTGCCTATAGCCTCCTTGGTGATACCTAACTTCTTCTCTACACCCAACTCCACGGGAAGTCCATGAGTGTCCCATCCCGCCTTACGGTGCACGAGATAGCCCTGTTGTGTCTTATAACGACAGAAAATATCTTTAATGGTGCGGGCCATAACATGGTGGATTCCCGGAACACCATTTGCTGATGGGGGTCCCTCATAAAATACAAATGTAGGTTTACCCTCACGAGTGGTGATACTCTTGTGGAATGTGTCGTCTGCATCCCACTCCTTGAGAACTTCACTTGCTACTGCGGCAAGGTCGAGTCCTTTGTACTCATTGAATTTCATATTATTATATTTATATCTTTTAAATTATTCAAATGACTGCATCTCTACTAATTTAGCATATATACCATCTTTGGCCATAAGCTCTGCGTGACACCCCTGCTCCACGATCTCACCACGATCAACAACCAGAATCTTATCGGCATTATATATCGTACTAAGTCGGTGAGCAACCACAATTGAGGTGCGACCCGCGAGCAGATTCTCTAACGACTCCTGAACGAGTTTCTCACTCTCGGTATCCAGAGCCGATGTCGCCTCATCGAGGATCAAAATATCTGGATTCTTAAGTATGGCACGCGCTATACTCAACCTCTGACGCTGACCACCCGATAGCTTCATACCTCTATCCCCAATATTAGTATCGTAACCCATCTCACACTCCATGATAAAGGCGTGTGCATTAGCTGCCTTAGCAGCGGCCACCACCTGCTCGTCGGTTGCCGACAAGTTAGCCAATCGAAGATTATTGCCGATGGTATCATTAAAGAGAATTGTATCTTGCGCCACACTTCCCATAAGAGAGCGCAGTGAATGTTGCGTATATGCTCTGAGCGACACCCCATCAATGAGTATATCTCCCGAAGAGGGGTCGAAGAAGCGAGGTATAAGCTCACTTAAGGTTGATTTTCCTCCACCAGAGGGACCTACCAACGCTACAGTCTCACCCTTATTAATCTTGAAGTTAACACCATTTATCACATCTCGCTGACCATCATAGCTGAAATGAACATCTCTAAACTCGATACTATCCTTAAACTCTGTGATCTTATGAGCATCCTCACAATCATTAATGGATGGCTTCGTATCGAGCACTGCAAAGATTCGCTCACCTGCGGCAATACCTTGATTTATATTTCCAAACTGATCTACAAAGGCACGCACGGGACGGGTAATCTGCGAGAAGATTGCAATAAAGCCCATAAATTGAGCTGCATCCAACTGCTTAGCTGCCACAAGTGAACCACCATAGATAATAATTACAGCTATTGCAGTGATTCCCAAAAATTCACTTATTGGCGATGCCAACTGCTGACGACGCGCCAACGAGAGGGTAATTGCCGAGAACGAAGCGTTAAGCTGGACAAATTTCTGCTTAATATAATCTGACGCATTATAGCTCTTGATAACCTTAATGCCACTCAGCGACTCATCGAGAGCTGAGACCATCTCGCCCATTCTCTCCTGCCCTTTGCGAGCGGGATGACGCAACGTCTTCACAATTGAGCCAATAACAAATGCTACAACGGGGAGAAAAAGTACCGAGAAGATCGAAAGCTGCCACGATATTGTTATCATCATTGTGATATATCCAATAATAAGCAGCGGCTCACGGAAGGCGATATGAAGAGTATTTGTAATGCAATATTGCACGACGGAGACATCCGAAGTGATTCTAGATATGATATCTCCCTTGCGCTGATCGCTAAAGTAGCCCACATTGAGGTTCATCACATGATCGAACATCCTATTGCGAATACGTCTCACGGTATGTGTACGAAGATTTTCAATTGTCCACGAGCATAAGTAACGAAATAAATTACTTAAAAATGCCATCATTATGGTTGCCGTAGCAAGCATTATCAACATCTTACTCTGCGAGAAGATCTCACCGCAGCAGTGAGTATAACTATAATCAACCAATGCATAGAAGGTATCTGTATGCAGTGTTAACTCTGGGAAATCATATACCGGTTGGAAGTTGAAATCTTCACGAAACATCGCACTAAGGATGGGTATAATCATCGCATAGTTGAACGTATTGAAGATTGCATACAATATAGCATAAAAGAAGTATGGTATTGCATACTTCTCAATTGGCTTAGCAAAGCCCAATAGCTTTATATATGTTTTAAACATATTTCACACTTTTAAATCTCTGGCGTATAGCCAACATCTACTCTGTGCTGCACCCTATTATTGGCCGCAGCTACCGCCAACTCATCGCAGCGGTTATTCTCCTTCGTTGAGCTATGCCCCTTCACCCATACGAACTTAACATTATGACGACGGTAGATTCTCAAAAATCGTTGCCATAAATCGGGGTTCTTCTTTCCAACATATCCTTTGCGCTCCCATCCAAAGAGCCAACCCTTCTCAACAGAGTCAACTACATATTTCGAATCGGAGTAGATCACAACATCCGACCCCTCGAACTTAAGAGCCTCAAGCGCTACACATACCGCCATAAGCTCCATACGATTATTCGTTGTTAGGGTAAAACCCTCTGAGAGCTCCTTGCGATGCACACCCGAAAGCAGGACTATGCCATAGCCACCTGCTCCCGGATTGCCCAAAGCTGAACCATCGGTATATATTGTTATTTGCGCCATTACTTAAGCGACTCTAACTGCTCCTTAATTGCTGCTATCTTTGCATCAGCATCAGCCTGCTTCGCACGCTCTGTTGCAACAACTTTCTCTGGCGCGGAGTTTACAAAACGCTCATTAGAGAGCTTCTTCATAACACTTGACAAGAATCCCTCAAGATAAGTTAGCTCATCGCTAAGCTTCTTGATCTCTGCCTCCTTATCAATTTTATCACCAAGAGGTATAAAATATTGAGTTGTCTTGATGATAAAGCCTGCCGCCATTGCATCTTTCTCCTCAACACGATCAATTGATGTTAGATTACCCATCTTTGCGATAACTGGTGCATACTCTTCTGGGTAGTTTGCATCAACGATTACATTAAGCGTTAGGGGCTCCTTCTGAGCTAAGTTCTTCTCTTTACGCACATTTCGAATTGCTGAAATAACCTCTGAGGCTAGCTCAAAGCGCGAAAGAAGAGTCTGGCAACACTCCTTAGCAGATGGCATTGGACTTACCATAATTGACTCACCCTCATCGCGAGGTGCTATATCTTGCCATATCTCCTCTGTAACAAATGGCATATATGGATGCAACACGCGCATCAAGCGATCGAAGAAACACTTTGTCGCAGCGAGAGTTGAAGCATCTATTGGCGTCTGATAAGCTGGCTTGACCATCTCCAAGTACCAACCGCTGAAATCATCCCAGAATAGTTTATAGGCCACCATCAACGCCTCAGAGATACGATAAGAGGCGAAGTTCTCCTCAATCTCTTTCAGCGCTTTGCTAAAGCGGTTCTCGAACCACTCAATAGAGAGGCGGTTATTTTCACACTGTGCCAAATTCTCATCCACGCTCCAGCCATTAATTAGGCGATAAGCATTCCAGATCTTATTTCCAAAGTTACGACCCTGCTCACAGAGTGCAGTATCAAACATAATATCATTTCCAGCGCTCGAACTAAGCAACATCGCCATACGAACACCATCGGCACCAAATTCAGCGATCAAATCGAGTGGATCGGGCGAGTTTCCAAGCTGCTTTGACATCTTGCGGCCCAGCTTATCACGCACGATACCAGTGAAGTAAACATTACGGAAAGGCATCTCTCCCTTATATTCGTAACCCGCCATAATCATACGAGCAACCCAGAAGAAGATGATATCGGGACCCGTAACCAAGTCATTGGTAGGATAGTAATATTGCATATCGGCATTATCTGGATTACGCACACCATCGAAGACCGACATCGGCCACAACCATGAGCTAAACCATGTATCAAGCACATCCTCATCTTGACGAAGATCCTCCAGCGAGAGGGTATCATCTCCGCTCTTAATGCGAGCTTTCGAGAGAGCCTCCTCCGCAGTTGCTGCAACAACATAACCACCCTTTGGAAGGTAGTATGCAGGGATGCGCTGACCCCACCACAATTGACGCGAGATACACCAATCTTTGATATTCTCCATCCAATGGCGGAATGTATTTTTATACTTTGTTGGAACAAATTTGATAATATCCTCCGCTACAGCAGATGCCGCAGGCTGCGATAGTTCATCCATCGAAAGGAACCACTGCATAGAGAGCTTTGGCTCAATGGCAACTCCTGTACGCTCCGAGCAACCAACATTATTAACGTATGCCTCAACCCTCTCCAATAGATTGGCAGCATCTAGATCCTTTTCAATCTGCTTACGACATTCGAAGCGATCTACACCAACATAGAGACCTACCTTATCGTTAATTGTTCCATTATCATTGAAAATGTCAATTGTCTCAAGACCATACTTCTCACCAAGCATATAGTCATTCACATCATGCGCAGGAGTCACCTTAAGTGCGCCTGTACCAAACTCAATATCGACATATTCATCACGAATAACCGGTATTGAGCGCCCCACGATCGGCACTATAACGCGCGCATCGGCAGGTAGCCACCCATAACGCTCATCATTAGGATTGACGCAAAGGGCTGTATCTCCCAGAATTGTCTCAGGGCGAGTTGTAGCAACAATGATATTTTGATCGGTCCCCTCCACTGCATAACGCAAATAGTAGAGCTTTCCTTGAGACTCTTTATAGATCACCTCCTCGTCGGATAGAGCCGTCTGTGCTGAAGGATCCCAGTTGACCATTCTTACACCACGATATATCTTGCCCTTCTCGAAGAGATCGCAGAAGACCTGAATCACACTCTGCGTGCGAGCCTCATCCATAGTAAAGCATGTACGATCCCAATCACATGAGGCACCTAGAGTACGGAGCTGCTTTAGAATAACGCCACCATACTCCTCTTTCCACTCCCAAGCATGCTTAAGGAACTCCTCGCGCGTAAGTGTCGATTTATCAATACCCTGCTCCTTGAGTTTTGCAACAACCTTCGCTTCGGTTGCAATAGATGCGTGGTCAGTTCCGGGAACCCAACATGCATTCTTGCCGAGCATACGTGCTCTTCGAACCAATACATCTTGAAGAGTATTATTAAGCATATGCCCCATATGCAACATTCCTGTGACATTGGGTGGCGGAATAACAATGGTGAAGGGCTCGCGCTCATCTGGTTCAGAGTGAAAAAGACGATTCTCAATCCAATATTCATACCACTTAGACTCTATGCTCTGTGGGCTATATTTGTCGGCAATCTGCATAATAATATTATTTATCTCTTGTAGTTTTTTATAAATTAGTGCACAAAGTTACAAAACAATGGGTAAAGAGCAATAAAAATATGCTCATTTTTCGTTACATTAGCACATCTTTTTATAAGCCACTTATTTGGAAAACAAAAAACAACTAGCCTTAATTTGTTTAATTTATTATTAATCAGTGATTTAATATAAAAAAGAAATATTATACACACTAATCAATAATATTTTTCTTGTGATTTCGTTAATTATTGTGTAACTTTGCACACCTATATGCGTACACTTATAGTTGTGCGCTAAAAAAGAAAATAGAGATAAATGAAAAGTAGACTTAGGAATATATTCTATGTGCTTGTGATAGCTGCATCTATCACAGCTTGCGGAGCTGTACAA
This sequence comes from Rikenellaceae bacterium, assembly GCA_047172325.1. Taxonomy (GTDB): domain Bacteria; phylum Bacteroidota; class Bacteroidia; order Bacteroidales; family Rikenellaceae; genus Alistipes. The sequence continues at coordinate 9,419 of JBCQWG010000022.1, forward strand.
AAAGTTATCAAGACGGGTGACCCAGAGCTGATATATCAAACAGCCCTTAAGCACTATGAAGCAGGAGAGTGGAATCGCGCTTTAACTCTATTTGGCACAATCGACCGTGTCTATATGGGCACTACCCGCGAGGATTCGATCACATATTTTGTCGCTCGCAGTAATGCCAAGGCGGGAGACTATTACACCGCAATGGACCAGCTAGATGTTTTCCGACGAGAGTTTGGACGTAGTATCTTTATCGAGGATGCCGAGGCTATGTATGTAATGTGTCACTACTACCTCTCGCCCGGTCCTACGCGAGATCAAACTGTAACCAACCAAGCAATTGCAGCAGCCTATGAATTTATGGCACGCTACCCCAATAGCGACAAGAACGAAGGTTTTGAGGAGATCATTCAAACACTTATGGAGCGCCTCTACGAGAAGTCATACCTCAATGCCTATACCTATTATAAAATTGGTCGCTACAAATCTGCTATCGTAGCCTTCCGCAACGCTATCAAAGAGTACCCTCAATCGCACCGCCGCGAAGACCTTATGTATCACGTTGTAGCGTCGAGCTATGAGTTAGCTAAAAACTCAATTGCATCAAAGCAGCTTGACCGCTATATTGCAATGTTAGATTCATACTACACCTTTGTAGCGGAGTTCCCTCAGTCGAGCTTCTCCAAGAGTGCAGACAAGATGGCAACTGAGGCTAAGAAATATATCGCCGAGAATCAATATATTGAGGATGAGGCAGATACCGAATAAAAAAATAAATATTATCAAATAAGGAAATGGATATTAAAAAGAACATCCCAAACAACACTGTAACTCGTCAGTTGGTTGATCTAGACAACGAAACAGGTAACATCTACAAGTCGTTAAATATCATCTCGCGTCGTGCTAACCAGATCGCAACAGAGTTGCGCACTGAGCTTAACCGCAAGCTTGCTGACTTCTCGTCACCTACCGACTCTATGGAGGAGACTTTTGAGAATCATGAGCAGATCGAAATTTCACGCTACTATGAGCGTCTTCCAAAGCCAGTTTTGATCGCTACAGAGGAGTTTATGGATGGCGATCTTGCCTACAGGGAGTAGTTATAAAATATGCCTTGAGGATCGGTAACACACTTTAGCCGATACGCAGGGCAATTACTAATAAAGTAATTATGAATATACTTTTGTGTGTTACGGGAAGCATAGCAGCCTACAAAGCCGCTGTGCTATGTCGTATATTTAAGGTAGCGGGATGTGAAGTCAAAGTGATAATGACTCCACTATCCAAGCAATTTATCACCCCTCTAACGATGGCAACACTCTCGAAGAACCCTATTTTGGTGGAGTTCTTTAATCCTGAGAACGGAGAGTGGAACTCTCACATCTCTCTTGGAGAGTGGGCCGATTGCATGGTTATAGCTCCTGCGACGGCCAACACAATTGCAAAAATGGCTCATGGCGTAGCTGATAATCTGCTATTAACGACCTATCTCTCAGCACGATGCCCAGTGGTAGTAGCTCCAGCCATGGATCTTGATATGTATGCTCATCCAGCGACACAAACCAATTTAGAGATTATAGCATCAAGAGGTGTCACCATCGTTGAACCTGCATCGGGGGAGCTCGCAAGTGGCCTAATTGGTAAAGGAAGAATGGCAGAACCAGAGCAGATTGCGGAGGATGTATTAGAGCTCATATCTCAAAAAAAAAAGAGTCTTGCAGGTAAACACTTCGTCGTGACGGCAGGTGCAACCATCGAGGCGATTGACCCGGTTCGCTACATCTCCAACCACTCAACAGGTAAGATGGGATATGCAATTGCCTCCGAGATGGCTCAACGAGGAGCCGCTGTAACTCTTATTAGTGGACGCACCTCTCTTGCTGTACCTCGCGGCGTCAACAGAGTTGATATCATCTCCGCAGAGCAGATGTATAGAGCTACTCTAGAGGCCTTTAAAGAGGCTGACGGCGCTGTGATGTGTGCCGCAGTTGCTGACTACACCCCAATTAATATATCCAACACAAAAATCAAGAAGCAAGATAACGATCTATCAATAGCTCTTAAACGCACTCATGATATAGCTGCCGAGCTGGGGTCTCTAAAAGGATCTCGGATTTTAGTAGGTTTCGCACTTGAGACAAATAACGAAGAGAGTAATGCTCAACAGAAGTTAGAGCGCAAGAATTTCGATTTTGTTGTTCTCAACTCCCTTCGAGACGAGGGAGCGGGGTTCGGTGTCGACACCAATAAAGTGACTTTCGTAGGTCGCAACTTTAATGAGCAGTTACCATTAATGGCCAAAAGCGAGGTTGCAAGCAGAATAATAGATAAAATCGAAGAGCTATGTTGTGCCGAATAACAATTGAAAATTATGCCTTGATTGACCATCTTGAGATGGAGATTGATGAGCATCTTAATATTATTACAGGAGAGACAGGAGCAGGTAAATCAATTCTGCTAGGGGCTTTAGGGCTACTTCTCGGTAATAAGAATGATGGTGCAGCAATCAAAGACAACACCAAGGGTTGCATCATTGAGGCTCTTTTCAATGTTGAATCACTCTCTCTTAAGCCACTCTTTGACTCCTACGACTGGGAGTGGGACACGGAGGTTGTCGTTAGAAGAATGATCTCTCCATCGGGCAAAAGTCGCTCCTTTGTTAACGATATGCCCGTGCAACTATCCGAGCTAAAGGAGCTTGGCTCTTATCTAATAGATATTCACTCACAACACCAAAATAGATTGCTTTCAGATGAAAACTTCAGATTGAAAGCACTTGACCTCTTGGCCAATAACGAGGCACTGCTAGCGGAGTATAGCTCAACCTTTGAGCAACTTACTACCATGCGTCGCGAACTTGCCACAGCACAACAGCTATTAGAGAGTAGTCGCCGCGAGCAAGAGTGGCTCACCTACCAAGTTGAAGAGCTGAATGCTGCCGCCCTCAAAGAGGGTGAGGATAAAGAGGCTGAAGCTGAGTTATCCATCTTGGAGAATGTCGATCGCATAAGTGAGGCGTTAGCACTCTTTACTCAGCGCATGGATGATGATAACTTTGGAGTGCTCCTCGCGCTTAAATCCTCTCAGAGTGAATTTGCAGCGCTCGACAAAACATATGCTCCAGCCGCTGAATACTCTCAGCGACTGGTAAGCATCCTCGCAGAGCTTAAAGATATGAGCAGCTCCATCTCCCTTGAGGCTGAAAGGGTGGAATCAGATCCAGAGAGGCTCCAACGCCTTAGTGAGCGTCTAAACACTATATATTCACTCTCACAAAAACATCGTGCAAAAGATCTCGAAGAGCTAATTGCAATTCGTGACAAATATAGCTCTCAGCTACTCTCAATTATCCAAGGAGATGTAAATATTGAGAAGTTAAAATCTGATATTCAGACGCTTGAAACAGAAGCGAATACACTTGCCTCTAAGCTCCACGCAGCACGCACGGCTGTGGCTCCAAAGTTCGAAGAGGAGATCACTGCAACTCTGCGCAAATTGGGAATGGCCGATGTGCTCTTTAAGAGTCAAATAACATCTACCCCACTCTCTACGTCGGGAGCAGATCGAGTAGAGTTTCTCTTCTCAGCGAATCGAGGTGTTGCACCCCAAAATATTGAGCGGATTGCATCGGGTGGTGAGATATCCAGAGTTATGCTCTCGCTAAAGGCACTTCTTGCTTGTCGCATGAAACTTCCCACAATCATCTTTGATGAGATTGACACGGGTGTTTCGGGTCGTATTGCCGATGCAATGGGTGAAATTATCGCATCCCTTGCCCTCTCAATGCAGGTTATCGACATCACACATCTACCACAAGTTGCATCAAAAGGCGAAACTCACTTTGTTGTTTACAAACATGATGGACGCACCAATATAACCAAACTCAATCAAGATCAAAGAGTTGAACAAATCGCGACAATGCTTTCAGGTAGTGAAATCACAGAAGCTGCATTAGAGCAAGCTCGAATACTATTAAACAAATCATAAAAAGTGTTAATAATTGTTAATAAATATGTATAAGGAACTAGAAAAAATCATCGAAGAGGCGTGGATCAACCGCGATCTTCTAAAGGAAGAGTCTGTAAAAGAGGCTATTCGCCAAGTTGTTGAATTTGTTGATAAAGGTCAACTACGCACAGCGGAGCCTGTTGATATTGAGAACAGCAAGTGGAAAGTTAACGAGTGGGTGAAAAAAGCTATCATCATGTACTTCCCAATTCAAACCATGCGCACAATGCACTCTGGAGAGTTAGAGTTCTACGACAAGATGGAGCTTAAGAGTGGCTACGAGGAGTTGGGCGTTAGAGTAGTACCTCACGCTGTAGCTAGATATGGTGCCTACATCGCATCGGGTGCTATCCTCATGCCATCGTATGTAAATATTGGAGCCCATGTTGGCACCGGCACCATGGTCGACACATGGGCAACTGTTGGATCATGCGCTCAAATTGGTAGTGGCGTCCACCTTAGTGGTGGCGTTGGTATTGGTGGCGTATTGGAGCCTGTTCAAGCCTCACCGGTTATCATTGAGGATAACTGCTTTATCGGTTCTCGTGCAATCATCGTGGAGGGAGCTCAAGTGTGCCGTGAGTCGGTTATTGGCTCTAATGTTGTTATCACAGGATCAACTCATATCATCGACGTAACAGGAGAGGAGCCAATTGAGTATCGCGGATATGTCCCCGCACGCTCTGTTGTGATCCCCGGAACATATAATCGTAAATATCCTGCCGGAGAGTATGGCGTACCTTGTGCCCTTATCATAGGTCACCGCAAGGAGTCTACCGACAAGAAGGTCTCTCTAAATGATGCTTTGCGCGATTTCAATATTAGCTAGATGATATATCATTTCGACACTCTCGGCTCAACAAATGATGAAGCTCAAAGTGAAAAATATAACCACGGTGATTTAATCGTCGCTGAGCGTCAAACTGCGGGCAGAGGTCAACGTGGCCATACGTGGATCAGTGGCGAGGGGCTTAACCTCACGCTAAGTGCGATTGTTACACCTGTGGAGCTTGACATCCGTCGTCAATTTCTCGTTTCGCAAGCCTCCGCTCTAGCCATCTGCGATATGCTACGATCAAATGGGCTCGATGCACGCATCAAGTGGACGAACGATATATATATAGGTGATCGCAAAATTGTTGGCATCTTAATTGAAAATAGAGTCTGCGCAGGCCAGATTGCACGATCAATTGTAGGCATAGGTCTCAATATCAACCAAGTGCTATTTGACCCGTCGCTACCCAACCCTACCTCAATGGCCTTGGAGGTGGGCACGTTATTTGATCGTGAGACAGTTCTAGCGCAACTCTCCAAGGCTCTCAACAGTCGTTTCGAGCAACTTGCAAACGACCCACAAGGAGTTGGAGAGGAGTATCGTTCACTTATGTATCGTCGAGATGAGCTACATACCTACCGCCTAAAAAGTGGCGAATTAAGAGTCGGATCAATTCGCGGAGTTGAATATTCAGGCGAGTTATTAATTGAATGGGCTAACGGCGAGAAAGGTGCCTATCTCTTTGGGGAGGTAGAATTTATTATCGAGAGTAGAAAAAGATAAAAAATATTGAATTTTTTAACGCATTTATCATTGCTGTTAAAAAAATAACACTTATATTTGCACTGCAAATTATATAGATAGTAATAACATACTAAACAAATTTTTGGGTAATGAATATTCCAACTAATCTAAAGTACTCTACAGACCACGAGTGGTGCAGCGTAGAGGGCGATGTAGCGACTATCGGAATCACCGATTTTGCGCAGAGTCAACTTGGTGATATCGTTTTTGTCGATGTACCAACAATAGGTGAGGAGATCGCCGCAGGTGAGCTTTTCGGCACAATTGAGGCGGTTAAGACCGTAAGTGATGCATTTAGTCCAGTTGGGGGCGAGGTGTTGGAGTTCAACGACGCTGTCGATGCAGATCCAGCCGTAGTCAATCAAGATCCTTACGGAGAAGGTTGGCTTATCAAGATCAAGATGAGCGACGCTTCACAGCTAGATTCATTACTCTCTTCTGAGCAGTATGGTGAACTTATCGGATAAAGCAAATATTAATCTAATTTATACAAAATTACTATGTCAAAAGTAACAGTAGTTGGTGCAGGTGCAGTAGGTGCAACTTGTGCAAATGTAATGGCAGCTCGCGAGGTTGCAAGTGAGATCGTTTTGATCGATATTAAAGAGGGTCTTTCTGAGGGTAAGATGCTTGATATGTTGCAGGCTTCTGCAACAATGGGCTTCAACTCAAAGATGATCGGTGTAACTAACGACTATTCAGCAACAGCTAACTCAGATGTTGTTGTCATCACTTCTGGTATTCCACGTAAACCGGGTATGACTCGTGAGGATCTTATCGGAACTAACGCAAACATCATGAAGTCTGTAATCGAGAACGTTGCTAAGTTCTCTCCAGAGGCTATCATCGTTGTTGTTGCTAACCCAATGGACACCTTGACCTACATGGCTCTTAAGTCAACTTCAATTCCTAAGAACCGTATCATCGGTATGGGTGGCGCTCTAGACTCATCACGTTTCCGCACATACCTTTCACTAGCGTCTGGCGTACCTTTGGCTGATATCGAGGGTATGGTAATCGGTGGCCACGGTGATACTACTATGATTCCACTTACAGCGAAGGCTTCAATCAAGGGTGTTCCAGCATCTGCATTCCTTTCTGAGGAGGAGCTTGCTGACGTATACGAGAAGACTAAGGTTGGTGGTGCAACCCTTACTAAGCTTATCGGCACTTCTGCTTGGTATGCTCCGGGTGCTGCTTCATCATCTGTTGTTGAGTCTATCCTTAAGGATCAAAAGCGTATCATCCCATGCTCTTGCATGCTTGAGGGTGAGTATGGTCAATCTGATATCTGTATCGGTGTTCCAGCGGTTATCGGCCGTAACGGTATCGAGAAGATCATCGAGATCGAGTTGAACGATGCCGAGAAAGCTGCTTTCGAGGCTTCAGCAGCCGCAGTTCGCGCTACAAACAATGTACTTTACGAGATCAAGGCTCTTTAGTCTGAGAACTCGATAAATAGATGGCGGCTACCAATTGGATAGCCGCCTTTTTAGTAATTTAGATAAAAAAGAGTATGAAACATATTTGGAAGATATTTACGATCATATTAACAATCGTTCTCTTTGTCATCATCTTAACTGATCCCGAACCTGTCGATAGATCTAAGGATCCAATACAGATAGCAAATATCGAGATGATTATGACACGTAGTAGCGTAAGGTCATACACCCCTCAGATCATCGAAGATGAGAAGATCGAGACAATCCTCAAAGCAGGTATGGCAGCTCCAACAGCTGGCAATCGTCAACCATGGGAGTTTTACGTGGTTCAAGACACCTCTCTCATCAAGGAGTTTGTAAAGGTTACTAAATATGCAGCTCCAATGCACAACATTGCAAACACTGCTATAATAGTCTGTGGAAATCCCTCCCAAAGCTTCCCCGCAGAGCCCTTATACTGGGTGCAAGATTGCTCCGCCGCAACAGAAAATATTCTCCTCGCGGCACACTCTCTTGGCCTAGGTGCAGTATGGTGTGGCGTATACCCCGTTCAGGAGCATGTCGAAATACTCAAAGAGCAACTAACGATGCCCGAAGAGTTAACACCCCTAAACATTATTATGTTAGGGTATCCCGATAAGGAGCCAACAATTAAAGATAAGTGGAAACCTGAAAAGGTTCATTACATCAAGTAAAACAAAGATGGTGACCGGCATTTCTGCTAGTCACCATCTTTTCTGGTGGGCCCAGAGGGGCATGATCCCACGACCTTCGGATTATGAGTCCGCTGCTCTAACCAACTGAGCTATAGGCCCTTCCAATAAGTCTATCTACAATAGCCTCATTTGAGTGGGACAAATATAGTAAAAAAATTAGATCTTGCAAAATTAAAATCACAATATTCAGCGTAAATGCATGAAAATATACTTTCTCATTGCGCTCATGCCGCGCGGCACCAAGCTTAGCTTGGATCCAAAAACTATCGTTTTTGATCTTTTAATACTCGAATCCAAAATACTCACCTTTTCTTGAGGCGGGAATACCGGTCTTCATCCAAGCTGGCATTGGCTCTCCTTTAAGGTAGTGGTCGAAGAATTGTTGCAGACGAATTGAGAGATCCTTTGTATTGCGGCGCTCCACTAGGTTATGATCCTCTCCATTATATTGAAGCAACCAAGCCTCTTTTCCTAGGCGTCTGAGAGCCATAAAGTACTCTATACCCTGATACCAAGGCACTGAACCATCCTCATCGTTATGCATGATTAATATTGGTGTCTCTACCTTATCGGCCTTAAAGAGGGGTGAGTTCGCAATATACAACTCTGGCGCCTCGAAGAGTGTCTGACCGATACGGCTCTGTGTATGCTCATATTGGAACTGGCGACTCATACCAGAAGACCAGCGGATTCCACCATATGCACTTGTCATATTTGATACGGGAGCGCCCGAACCTGCTGCCTTAAACATATTTGTGCGTGTAACAAGGTATGCTGTTTGGTAACCACCCCAGCTCTGACCTTGAATTGCCATATTCTCAGCATCAATCCACTCATTCTTTGTGAGGGACTCGGCACCCGACACGATACAGTTATAGGCAGACTCTCCGGGAGTACCTGTGCTATAAACGATATCTGGAACAAATACTACATAGCCACGACTACAATAGAACGATAGATTCACCGTAGAGCGGCTTGGGGCTGGTGCATAGTAGCTATAAAGGTCATCCGACTTACGCTCATAGAAATATATCATGACTGGATATTTCTTTGTTGGATCAAAGTTCTCCGGCTTAAATAGCAAACCCTCAAGAGGGGTCCCATCGTATGCATGCCAGCTATAAAGCTCAGCAGTACCCCATAGGTAGTCCTCTTGCTGAGGGTTGATATCCGACAATTTTTTATCACTCTTCCACTCCGATTCTGTAATATATACATTAGGAGAGGTCTCAAAATTAGCTTTTGTATATAGATACAACTCTGCATCTTCAGCCTTTTTGAGCTGTCCAAATGTGTAACCATCCAACACCTTGATCGAAGGTGCAGCAGCCTTTGCAAAGGTTGTTGTTGCATAACCATGTCTCTTTGAGGTATTGTCAAACACGCTTAATAGAAGCTTCTCTTTAGCCTCGAACACCTTAGCGCTGCCACCACGAGGACCGGCTGATGCATCTGTGTTCACATATCTAAATGTGCGATTGCTTGTACGACCCTCTCCTGCTGTGATGCACTCCATGGAGCTGCCATCGACAGCTACTCTCCAGATATCATAGCAGTCATAAAGATATACCGCAGCATCACCTTCGCTCCAACCAGCCATACCATATGATCGTGGGTAGCTTGGGGTATCGTGAATTTCGCTCCAGAAGACAACATCGCTTGAAGCTGTCAACGCTGTAGTTTCTGCACTTGCCACATTGTAACTATACCAATTACGATCCGCTGAATCGTACCACAATAGATAGTTATACTCTGGAGAGGCTGTAACCTGCTCAACAACAACACTCTCAGCAACTAATGTACGCTCACCCGACTCAAGATCTACAATATAGACATCGCTTGGGTTCTGAGTATCCCACTGTGCCTGAAGTAGATATGGTGTTTTATCCGTTGCAATGGCAAATGGTGCTACGCCATCGTCAACCAACGAGATGCGCTCCTCTAAGGATGTAGAGAGAGGTATCAACTCCCCAGATGCTGCATCATAGATAGTGGTACATGTGCGACGCATATCTGAATTTAAATTAACCAACTCCATTGGTGGAATCTCAGGTGTCGCATAGTGCCATATATCGAGTCCAGCGGTCTCGAATGAGACTAACGTAGTATCTTTAGGCATACGGATTGGGGCAGCACCCACGAAGATACGCTCAGCGTTTTTACTAAAACGGGGCGAAGCGGTCTCCGTAATACCCCAAGACTCCTGTAGATTCTTTGAGTAGCCACGCTCGATAATGCACTTAGGGGCCTGCTCACCAAGGGTATAAAGATATACTTCACACATCTTAGAGCCGCTAGAAAGTGAATCTATCGAAGAGAGGTACAACATCTTAGAACCACTCTCATCAAATGTTGGAAGCGAATTATAGGGCATAGCCTCGTTCGAAAGCTGCTTCACCTCACCCTCAGATGGAGTGTAGATCGAAACAAGGCTTTTACCCTTGGTCGGAGCTGTTAACAGAGCCATGCTCTCACCACTCTTATTGAAAGTATACTGCGAAACACTCTGCAAGGTGTCGCACACTCCCTCACCAAATGCATAGATAAGAAGTGTATTACCTGCCGAAGCACCGCCGGCACCAGCACCACGAGGAGCAGCTCCCGGAGGTTGATCGCCCTCAGCCTCTGGATGACTCTTTGGACCACGATCACCCTTTGGGCGCTCTAGCAAGCTTGTATCAGAGCTTAAAATTGCTAGATATGGAGCGCTATCCTCTCCTATCTTAAACGATTTGATCTTTGCAAATTTAGTGATCGAGCCATCCTCAAAGGAGATTATCGCCAATGAGTCTTGTGGCATATCGTCACTCTTCTTCTTATCGATCTTCGCTTGGCGTGTTAGTGCAAACTGCGGTTTGATAAGCGCAACTGCATACTTACCATCAGGTGTAATTGTGGCACGATAGCCACGCTCAATTACAATCTCTTGATTCTTCTTTGCTTTAGGAAGATAGAAGTGAAGCATTCCATCACCCTCTTGCGGCACAACCTCATAGCTCACCACAGATCCATCATCACTAACCGCCGTAGAGCCTACCGACTTCCAACCATCATATACGGTGTGGTCGAGAGGCCTCTTTTGAGCGAAAGCAGCAACAGAGAGTGAAAGCACTGCGCCACAGAGTAAAAGTTCTCTTTTCATAATATTTGTATTTGAGTTTTATGCAAAATAAGGTCGAACCTACTCACGAAGGAGTTCGGTTCAACCTCAGAATTATTTATAACACTCTACTAATAGTAGTTCTTAGTACAAAGTGTGTTGTAGTAGGTCTCATCATCTGGAATCTGCCATGTCCACTCAGGAATATCAGCATCCTTAGTACGGAATGTACAGAATGCAACATCGAAGTTTCTACCACGCTCCAAGCCATTATTAATACGCTTAAGATCTTGGAAACGGAAGCCCTCTCCCCAAAGCTCTACACGACGGCTGTTCATGATCTCCTCTGACAGAGCATCGCCCGTGTTACCTTTAGAGACGTAGCTTGGGTCACGTGTTACTTGGAATGCAGTGAATGCCGTTTGAGCATCTGCATCTTTTCCACCACGGCAAAGAGCCTCAGCATAAGTTAGATACATCTCCGCAAGACGCATGAAAGCTACATTTCCCACGGCACTACCTGTGCTACGAGCCTCGAACTTACGATTCTGATAAGCTATCTTATTATAAGATGTTGAAGGCACCTCAGCCTCACCCGTTGGATCCCACCATGCACGACGAAGGTCTGTCTCAGACATTGTATCATAAGTATCTGCATTAATCGCCTTCACACCGGAGCGAATAGCTGTAGAGTAGTAGTTCCAAGACATATAAGCGTAGAATGAGTAGTAATATACGGTTGCCTCGTCTGGAGTGATATCAGAGTACATAGCCTCGTCGGTATCTGTCGTGATATCAGCAAAACCACAATATAGCTCATCACCCTCCATTAGGGCCAATCCCTCAGCCTCAGCTGTGTCGATTGCATTCTTTGCATATGTTGCAGCATTGGTATAATCTTGCATAGCCATAGCTACACGAGCTTTAAGACCCCATACCACCTTCTCGCTATAGTGACTAACTAAGATATCCAAGCCATCAAGCAACACTACTGACTCATCGAGATCAGCCTTGATATATGTGTAGCACTCCTCAACAGTGGCACGAGCCTGCTCGCAAGCGATAGACGAAGTACGGTAGATAATACCCTCTTGACTGTTATCGCTTATCGTTGCATCATAACGGTCAGCAAAGAGTTGAACAAGGCAGAAGTGAGCCCAACCACGAATCGCAAGACACTCGCCCTTAACTTGATTGAAAAGATCTTGATCGGTAACCTCTACACTCTCCAATCCCTCCAATATCTTATTTGCATTAAGAATCCACTGGTAGTATAGTGACCAGAACGCTCCCGGATAGAAACTTGTCTCGTCGATATGAGAAGTCCAACTTAAAGCTGTTGATTTATAGGTAGTTGACGACTGCCAGATGATATCATCACCCATAATATCAGTATAAACTCCGAAGGCTGGAAGACCACCTAATGCCTGTGAACCAGATGATTGAGAGACCATCTCTGCAAGGATACCATTAACGGCTAGGTACATATTATCTAGTGAAGATAAGATAAATACATCTGACACATCGACACTTGATGTTGTCTCAAGGAAGTCCTCAGAACAACTCGTCATCAATTGCGAGCTTCCCAAAAGAGCTAATCCTACTACTACAATATTTTTAAACAATTTCATATATTATTACTTTTTTATGATTAGAATGAGATGTCTGCACCAATTGTAAATGTACGTGCTGGCATATATGTATTGTATGATGTACCTGAGTAACTCTCACTTGGGTTAAGACCTACACGTGCCTTAAGCATAAATAGGTTCTCAGCAGTGAAGCTAAAGCGCACACTCTTAATACCGTAGTCCGATAGAAGATCACGTGGCACTGTGTAACCACACGATACGCTACGAAGATTAAGATAATCTGAACTTACCAAGAAGCGAGTAGAGGTAGCACCAATACTTGTTGCATGTGTTGAGCTAGAATCAATACGAGGAACATCTGTTACATCACCCGGAGTAGTCCATGCATCAAGAAGGTCAACATGTAGCGCTGAACCATAGCTACTAACAGTCATCAAAGCGTCATAAGCGTAGTCCATAGTTTGACCACCAAGCTGATATGAGAAAGTTGCTGCGATATCGAAGTTCTTGTAACGGAAGTCGAAGTTGAAACCACCATATACATCTGGAGTAGAAGTGCCGCTATAATCATACTTAGCATAGAGATATGAGTTTGTCAATGTCTCGCCATCAATCTCAACAATAGTTCCAGCTACTGTATCTGTAAGAGTACCATCAGCCTCGTTATATTCGTCAGTATCCAAGATATATAGACCATCACCATTATCAGGGTTAACACCATACCATTGACGCAACCAATACTCATATTGAGAATAACCCTCCATATATTTCTTGGTACCATTGATATAACCATTCTCCTTCATCTCATCTGGAAGAGTGATGATCTTACTGTTGATAAATGTTGCATTTGCACCAATATTCAACGAGATATCGCGAGTGTTGATAAGGTTATAGCTAAGTTCGATCTCTAAACCGCGGTTGCTCAACTTACCAATGTTATCATCAATCTCATCAACACCAGTAGAGGTTGGCTGAGAGACACTAAATAGAAGATCCTTAGAGGTTTTTGAGAAGTACTCAACACTACCTGTCAATCTACCAAACAGTGAGAACTCAACTGCAACGTCTTGAGAAATCTGAGTCTCCCATGTAAGGTTCTCGTTAGCCAAAGATGAGAAGTATACACCAGCCTCATCACCATTTAGGTAACCAGCATCGTATAGAGTTTGATATGGATAATATCCAATTCCAATATCATTACCTGTCATACCATAAGATGTACGAAGCTTAAGGTTATCAATCCAACTTACATTTGACATGAAATCCTCCTTCGAAACTGTCCAACCAGCACCAACCGAGCCGAAGTCACCCCAACGGTTAGCTGCACTAAAGCGAGAAGAGCCATCATGACGATATGATAAAGAGAGATAGTACTTATTTGCATAATCGAAGTTTGCGCGAGCAAAGTAACCCTCCTTAGTCCAATCTGACACATAAGAACTTGTGCTACTTACAGTTGAAAAGTTAGAGAGCTCATACATGCCTTCAAAAGTTTGATCTACCTTATATATATATAGATATGTGTAATCATAATCATAACTCTCATGACCTACAAGGAAACTCATACTTAGATCGCCAACTTTCTTATCATATTGAGCAATTTGGTTGAATGTCTGAGAGAAGGTCTTTGTAGATGACTTACTCATACGACCTGAACCAGCACCATCACCAACATAGATATTATCATACGTTGTACCTCTATAATCACGATTATTTAGCGAGTAGTTAACAGTGAAGCTAAGACCCTCAACAGGCATAATTGTGAAGTAGGTGTTCATCGTTTGGTTATCAGTAACATAGTAATTCTGATCCAATAGAGTCTCAGCAATTGCATCACGACCGGGGTCTGAAAGACGAGTTCCATCGTAGTCATAGACATACTCACTTGGATTTGTGGTAACATTACCACTTGCATCCAAATAATCACCAGTCTCAAGATCATGCTTGTGTACAGGATAGATTGGAGCCATGTAGCGGATAAAGCGGCTGATATTAGCGTAAGCTGAAGAGGATTGACTTGAGTAGTTAGTAGTACTTCTTGTCATACTCAAATTGATACCTGTCTTAAACCAATCAACAGGATTGATATTGTAGTTGAGACGTGCAGAGTAACGCTCGAAGTCTGTCTTCAAGAGATAACCTTGCTCATCAAGATAGTTTACAGAGGCATAAGTATCACTCTTAGAGCCTCTAGTGCCATAGCTTGCGCCATACTCCTGACGATATCCAGTCTGACTAGCAGCATCATACCAATCAAGGTCATCACCCCACTTCAAGATATTAGCATTAGAGTTAAGAGTACCATCAGTTCCTACAACTGCGCCATCAGCAATTCCTGAATAAATATTATATCCACCAAGAGAGCTGATAAGATTTTCAGAGGCATAAGCAGCTGCATCCTCTTCAGTATACCCATTGGCAGTAACCAATGAATTTTTAATCATTGTCCAAGTAGTAGTGTAGTAATCATCTACGCCCATTGTCTCATAATCAGAGTAAGCGCGCGAAGACCAACCATTACGAATTGTGAATTTAACATTTGCACCCTCAGAGCCCTTCTTCGTTGTAATCATGATAACACCATTACCTGCGCTCGCACCATAGATAGCAGTAGAAGCAGCATCTTTCAACACTGTCATCGACTCAATATCAGAGGGATTGATTGCACTTATCTCACCATCATAGATCGCACCATCTACAATATAAAGAGGTGCACTCGATGCATTGATAGAACCAAATCCACGAATACGAACCGATGCAGACTCACCGGGCTGTCCACTTGCAGTTGCAACCTGAACACCGGTTGTGTTACCCTCAAACATTGAGGTTGCATTTGTGATAACACGCTTGTCGATGTTATCAGAGCCAACAACACTTGCAGAGCCTACGAAAGAAGCCTTTGTCTGCGTACCATAAGCTACAACTACTACATCCTCAAGAAGCTCTGAATCCTCTGCGAGCGAGAAGAGGAATGTCGACTTATCACCAATAGGTGATGTCTGTGTCTTGTAGCCAATGAATGAAACCTCAAGTGTTCCACTCTTTGGTGCAGAAAACGAAAAGTGTCCGTTAACATCAGTACTTACTCCGATAGAAGTACCAACCACCGTTACTGAAGCTCCAAGGATTGGATCTCCAACAGAATCTTTCACGGTACCGGAAATTTGCTTATTCTGAGCTAAAACATTGAGTGTCAAGCCCAAAACAACAAATAGCGAAAGTAAAATTTTTCTTACCATAAACGTTAAGTGTTTTTTATTATTATAAATCTACCCTGCAAAGGTATGGTTTTGACAACCGAAAAGTGTTATAGTGGCAATAGATCTTATTAAATTTATTTGATAAAATAATAATTTTATTATAAAATTAGCCCAATTTTGATGATTCTCTTTTTTTCTGCAACTTAAAATATCAAATCGTAACTTGTGTTTGCAGACTAACAACAGAGGGATAAAACACCATTTTTCAGCGTATTCAATCGTGGCAGCTATATATATAAATAGGTATAAAGTCCACAAAGGCCTTACAGCTTAATATTAATAAAAAAATTAATATCGAAGAATGATTCATATTTTCAATTATATTTACTATTTTTGACAACGCTAACAAAAAAAAGAGTATATGACCCCAGAAACCTATGCCGTATGCCTAATTATAACAGCTGCCTTTCTGTCATACTTCGGCATATATTTGCTATTAGGTAAAACGCCGACAAAACAACATAAAAGTGCATATCACTACTCCCGTAAATATATGGGAGCTGCTTTTGTCTTAATCGCAGCCACCATCTTCATATACTTCTCAACAGGCATGTATAATATGCCACCCTACTACAGAGTAGCACTAAACATCACATGTTACTTTATCGCCGCTAAACTTATTGCAACATCATTCATTATCCTCATAGGCAAAAAAGAGAAACTCGATAGATTAAGATACAATCATAGATTAATGATTCCAATCTATATTTTTCCTATCGCAACATGGTCTATACTCCTACTAAATAGCACTACCCTCATCATCATTGCACTACATGTGATGGCCGCAATACTACTAATTAGTATAATCTTAGATATAAGATATTTCGTTCGACAATACAGACAGACTGTCGAGAATGGCGAATACTACTATGCCGAGGGCATTGGCGTTCATATCAGCTGGATGATAAAGAGCGTCTACGGAATTGTCGCGGTGGGCGTAAGTAGTACTGCGATGGCTGTCATCAGCCCATATGCTCCCAAATTAATACTTTTCGTATTCTTGATTGCTTTCGTTGGTGTCTGCATGTATATCTTCAATCAATTTATACACTTCACATATATTTATAGTGACCTCGTAGAGAGAAGCGTCAACAGCGAGCAAATCTCAGAGGTCGAGCTCCGAAAAACAAACATCTCAGAGGAGATACGAAAACAGATCGAGCAGCAAATCACAGTGTGGGTCGAGGAGAAGAGATATTGCGAGAACAGAATCAATATTGAGACCATGGCTAAACATATCTCAACAAATAGGCTATACCTCTCGACCTACATCAACACAACCCACGGCTGCTCCTTTAAATCATGGATCTCGCAGCTGCGAGTGGCCGAATCAAAGAGACTTATTCTGGAGAACCCCGACATGACAATCACCGCCATTGCCGAACAGGTTGGCTTCGTCTCAATCTCCTCATTCACCCACGCTTTCAAGAATATTGAGGGCGAAGCACCCAAGGAGTGGGCAGCAAAAACCAAGTAGTTGAAAACCAAACCTAAAAGCTATGAATGATTTTATAGTTGTAATAAATAACTTCCTACTTAACTCCCTTATGACAATCCTCGTCATGGGGATCACGCTCATCTCATTGCACAACCCTAAAAGCCGCCAGAAGAGACAAATAATCACGATCCTCTCCTTCTGGGTCGTCGTCATGGGTTACTTCCTATTGACCCTAATACCCGCTATAGGGGGTGGGTGGGGGGTAAACCTGCTTAGCCACAACCTTGGTGTTTGCAACATGGAGCTCATTCTCTTTGGGCTACCCTGCTATTTCACGCTTGTTAGCTACCCATTTATCTCGCTTCGCCCTAAAATTTTGAAGCTCAACTACCTCTCAATTGCCCTTGCGTCACTCCTACTGCTCATTTTAATCTACTTTAGCTGGCACTATTTCAAAGGTGTTAACCCATTTCACACCTACTTAACAGTAGATATTTTCCTACAAAATATCACCACTACCCCCGTGGTTATGCGACTACTTATCATCGCACTTTTCCTCTTCTACGCTACGCTCACACTAACAAATATATGGAAGATCATTCCATTCTATAACGAGTTCACCAAAGATTACTACTCACAAAACATCTACAACGTCAGCTGGATCAGGACACTTATCATCTACTACACCCTTATCACAATCTGCTTCCTCTCGATTATCTTTATAAAATCGCTATATCTCAACACCATCAGTCTACTTTCGCTTATTATCTCCTTCTTTTATATCATCAATAAGACCCTCTTCACTAGGGCATTTGAGGATATCAAGAATCTAGGTCTACAGTGGTCGTTCCGATATGGGTGGCATAAACCGAGTCTGGACACCTCTAAAATCGAGCCTATAAACATCGAAGATATGATCCCAGCAATCGACAAATGGGTAAAAAAAGAGAAGCCATACACCAAAACTGGCTTCACCACAGAGGATATAATCAAGGTCTTTCCACAGCTCAGCCAAGAGGATCTACGCAAGATTTTCAAATCTAAGGGCGAGAGCTTCCACTCCTACGTGCGCGAATGTCGTATTAAGCAAGCATGCCATATAATCGAGACAAAAGGTGATGCAACCAACCTAAAGCAGGTATATTCAGCGGTTGGATTCAGTCATTATTCATCATTTGCACGTGCATTTATTCAACTTGTTGGAGTTTCTCCGAGCGACTACATTCAACAGCAAAACGAAAAATCAACACGCTCATAGTAGTCTAGAACAGCGATATTTAACTTTAAAATAAATGATGCTATCATTGTAAATACGATACTTACTGTATATTTAAAAGATGTTATCAAATAAAGTAAAAGCTGCTATCAAAAACAAACGTAAAAGCAATTGCAATTAGCATCGATCTGCTATTTTTGTGTCACGAAAAGTCCGAAAAGAACACTCTAGGAACTAAAACACCACAAGAATATGAAACGATTAACAATGACTCTAATTCTAATTGCAGCTACTGCGGCCATTGCATATGGTCAGCAGCAGGTGAGGCGATTGGAATTCATCTACGAGCAGGACGTTTCGATATTGGATCAGAACAGAGCCGACAATGCCAAAGCTTTCAAGGAACTCTCTGACCTCTTCGATGAAATTAAGCGCGACCCACAGAAGACAATAGTCAGCATCACCATGGATAGCTATTGTTCACCAGAGGGAGGCGTAAGCTACAACGACAAACTTTCGCAGCGTCGTGCCGATCACATCTACAGCTACGTTCATGACGTACACCAGATGCCTGACTCGATCATGACCTCGCGCGCAAATGGTATCAACTGGGATGAACTTGCGGTGATGGTGGGTAAATCCGACATGAAATATAAGGATGAGATCATCGACATCATCGAGAATGTCGAGGCTGAGACATGGAAGCGAGTGAAACCAACCGATAGATGGCTCACACTCGTTGATAGCCGCCACAAACACTTGATGGACCTTAAGGGTGGAAAGCCCTATTGGGATATGTACAACAATATCTTCCCTCAGCTTCGCTCCTCATGCGTTGTTAACATCTACTATGTTAATACCCCGATGGTCGGCAAGGCTGAGATGATCGCCCCAACGAGCCCCGCGGCATTGGGTCTCCCCTCAATCTATCAGCCATATGATGGCCCCGACTACAAGCCACTCTTCGCTATTAAGACCAATTTATTATATGATGTCCTCACGGTTCTTAATGTAGAGGTAGAGATACCTATAAAAGAGAGATGGTCGGTAGCATGGGAGCACACTTTCCCATGGTGGATCTGGGATAATGGCGAGGAGGATAGCTCGCGTCACCGTCTAGAGCTACTCTCGGAGAACATTGAGCTCAAATATTGGTTTGGAGATCGCACCGACAAGATGCAACTCACCGGTTGGTATATGGGTGTCTATGGCCACTCTGGAAAGTATGACTTTGAGTATAGCCGCGAGGGTTACCAAGGAGAGTACTGGGGAATAGGTCTCACCGGTGGTTATGCCCACACCATTAATAAAAAGGGGAATCTGCGCTTGGAGTATTCAGTCTCTGCGGGATATGTCGACACCGACTACCGCGACTATGAGGCATTCTTTGGAGCCGATGATCTATGGCACCCTATCCGCTTGTCGAGTAATCAAGCAGGTATCTTGGGTCCAACGCGAGCAAGAATCTCACTTGAGTGGATGTTGTTCCGCAAGGTTAAGAAAGGAGGTAGACTATGATACGAAGATTTACAATGACCCTAATACTGGCATGCACCGTTTTGCTTTCGTCGTGCATCCGCCAAGAGCTAGAGGAGGTACTATACACCAAGGCGCTAATACCAGTTCTTATCGACTGGGAGAGCAGAGCATTGATGTATGTTGACGATGACCCCGATGAGGATCTCTACAGCGCCTCTGTATGGCTCTACCCAACCGAGGATAGCGAATACCAAGGGGAGCCCCTAGAGTACAAGCTAGTCGACCCTGAGCACGAATATATCGAGGTTCCTGTGGGCATCTACGATGTGCTAGTCTTCAACAAGACTGTCACTGACTATTCGAGTAGTGTTGGCTTTAGAGGTACCGACAACTTCGACACCTTTGAATATTATGTCAAGCCGAACACATCAGCCTCGTCGCTCTTCTCGCTCAACCGCGCTGACGATGATGATAGCGATCTTTCGCACTACCCCGACCTGCTTGCCGCATGGACCATGGAGGGTGACGAGAAGCTTGTCATCACCTTCAACGAGATCACCAGCTATGAGAAGGTATCGGAGGTACGCAGCCGTACCAAGTCGCGCACCGACACCCGTGTCACTGCGGATGACTTCAGCGAGCTGGATCCAAGCCTCTTGCAGCTCATCAACATCACCCCGGAGCGTCTAACGCACCATGTGACCGTTGTTGAGACCATTGAGAACCTTCACAGTCTCTCCTACTCTCAAGTTACATTCAAGGGTGTAAGTAGCTCGGTGAAGCTAGCGTCGAAAGATTACTCCAGCGACAATACTTCACACATTGCGACCCTCACAAGTAAGCAATACACCGATGTGGAGAACAAAATTGGAGAGGTCACAGGTAGCTTCAACGTCATAGGACGTCTCGATGAATCTTCGAGCTACTCCCTTGATGCAATCTTCTACCTCTCGACGGAGTATAACGGCAGCTTGATCTACCCTACTCCACCTGCCGATAGCTTCACCTTCGACGTTACCGATCAGGTCGAGGGAGCCATCCTAGGCTTGGAGAAACACTTCGACCTCTATGTGTCGGTGACACTCCCCTATCTGGTTGTGCCGGGTGATGGTGGATTTGATATTGATGTTGATGACTGGGGCGACACCACAGTTATCCCGATGAATGAATAACAGTTACACACTAAAATAGAACATTATTAATTAACTAATTACATTTTTAACAAACAACAATCATGAAAAAAATTCTTCTTCTCGCAGGAATCGTAGCAGCTATGGCTTCCTGTACCAAGTCTGAGATTAGCGATGTTAACATCGACAATCCAAACTACATCAAGTTTGCGACACCTTACACAAGTGCCTCTACTAAGGCTGAGATGGACACTGATGCTCTTGTTTCAACTGAAGCTCAAGTGGGTGTTTATGCAGTTACTGCTAACGCTATAACATTGGCTGGTGCTATCATCGAGAACACACAGCTAGATGGTGGTAACAGTTGGGTATCTTCAGCTGCTTACTACTGGCCAAGTGATGGTAGCTCTTATGACTTCTACGCTTACCACCCATTCAACGGTACTGCTGACGTAGCTCATGCAGAAATCGACGACATCATCACTACTTCAGCTATCAAAGCAACTGCTGACGCTCAAGTAGACATCCTTGCAAGTGGTAAAGTTACTGCAAACACGAACGATGTACCTCTTGTACTTGCTCACATGCTTTCAAAGGTTGACTTCCAAGTTATTGTTAAGTCTGAGAAAACTGATGGTAACCTTGAGGTTGTTATCAAGAGCCTTACACTTCACAATGTAAACGAGGCACACGCTGGTTTGAATCTTATGACTCCTGCTATGGTTGATGCTGACGAGGCTTCTCTAGCTAGCTACACTTACTCTACAGGTGCTGCTCTATCTATGCTTTCTGGTAGCGCTATCGCAACTGCTTACACTGGTGCTGTAGCTGGTACAACTTACTCTTTGGATGGATATGCTACAGATGTTGATGATATCGAGTCTACTGCATTCCTTCTTCTTCCACAAGCTTATGTTCCTTTCTCTGTTACATATGCAACTGCTCTTGAGGCTGCTACCGCAGAGATTAACGAGGCAGATTATGCGGATGATGCGGATATGGATGCAGATGGCGCACAAACTGCTTCTGAGAAATATGCTGCTGCTGTTGCTGCTGCTGAGGCTCAGGTTAACCAAGATGTTACAACCACTACTGCTCCATACATCACAATCGAGTACGCAATCGCACAAAAAGGTATCCTAATTGCAGGTGCAGGTACTTATGGTGATGATCTAGCTGGTTCAACTATCTCAGATTACAAGTCAACTGCTCTTCCTCTTCCAGCATTTGTGATCAGTGAAAGTCACGCTAACCAATGGATAAAATCTAACTCATACATGTACACTCTCACATTCGACGAGTCTATTCTTGACGACATATACGAGGTTACTCCAATCTTGTTTGAGGTTACTGCTGATTCTTGGACTGAGAATGGCAACTATGAGGCTGGTAACATCTCTAGTGAAAACTAATCAAAAAACCAAATCAAGTATAACCACTTGACCTTAAACCATAGGGGTTTGATCGCCCCTATGGTTACAAATTAAGTTAATGCAAAAAGGCATAGTTATGAAACGAATAGAGCTAACATACCTACTTTTTACGGTTGCTATTGCTGCGGTGATTGCGGGCTGTAGTCAAATAGAGAGTGTCGACGTCAATCCAAACATTGATGAGAGCACCGATAGTAAGGTTATATCCTTTAACAATAGTTCGGTGGAGGGCACCAGAGCTATTGTCAATGAGACCTGCGCTGCCGTGGGAACAATAGGCGTATATTCGTACATGCACTCAGCGAGCGAGGTTGAGGCGACTTATGGCACGGGCAAAGGCTCTTGGTACTACCTTGCGTCACCTGAGCAGAACAATACTCCGTCGGTGATCTACCCATACTTCACCGACGACACCTCCTCGCAGCTTACAGTGAGCTACTACGGAGAGGAGGACGACACATCGGGCAATGCCGGGGTATGGAGCTATGGATGGACTCAATATTGGCCCTCTGACACCGATACCAAGCTCACATTCTACGCCTTTGCACCGCAGGGACGTATCAACCGTGTATACAATAGCGATCGTGGCATCCACGACTTCAACCACACCCTAGCGGCATCTGCCGTAGAGAACTACGACCTTATGTGGGCCGACGTCCAATACGACATGACGCACGAGACGGCAGGCGCGAATGGCGAGGTTGACATCACCCTGAAGCATGCCCTAACACGCATCACACTCATGGCTCGCGTAATGGTTGACGCCATAACAGATGCATCGATCGATGGCTTCGACTACACCAACAAATATAACTACGAGCGCTACGGCATCAATGGTGTAACATTCTACGGTGTTGCAGGACAAGCAGACGTAGTATACTACGACGACGACAACAACTGGGATGGCGTACCCCGCTGGGCACTCCCCACAACTGACAATATCAACCGCATAGACCTCACCGCGACCCAAGGCAAGACCCTCGTGGAGCACGACAACAACCTTAACGCCAACAACACAGGTGAGGTGACAGGTGAGAACTATGGTCAGATCCGTAAGATTGATATAGCACAATATGAGGATGAGCAGATAGCAGGCACCCCCGACGAGAGTACATTCACCAATGTGATGTATGTTGACGAGGATGACAACACCTACTCGATCTTCACCATGCCGCAGGACTTCACGACAGACTCACCCAACGCCACAGCGAGGGTGCGTCTACGTCACTACGACAACTACATGATACCTGCCACAGAGTATGTTGGTGTACGCCCACTTTTCACCGGTCTCTCAGACGAAAATATCCTTGCATTCGCCACAAAGCCTGACGAACACCTCAGCACAAAGTATGCCTACACTGCGACTCAAAAGAATGACCCCTACCTCTTCGGTATTCAGTTCCTCGACCAGTTGGAGGAGGGAGCCTACACGCTCAGCTCATCATACAATGACGACGCAGCGACCCTCTACTACAAGATCATGGTATGCTACGACGCGGCTGGAACACTCTACGATGTTAGCGATATCAAAGCCTCTGACGGCAACACGTTCACAAATGTTGAGTACTTCGTAGTGAAGGATCTCGATGGCACCATCTACGAGACTGAGGACATCGACATCAAACCGATCTTCCCAACAACTGGATGGGAGGCTGGCGACTGGTTCACGCTACTTGTGACATTCGACGCTACAGAGGGCGCCAACCTAACAATACCTCTCTCCGTGGAGGCTCGCGTTCGCGACTGGGTAGATCAAGATGTTGAGGTGGAGCTCGACGAGCAGCTCATAGTATATTGCGACCAGCTCACAATATCGAGCAACGACAACTCTGTAGTATTCTACACCAACGCCCCATCGACCGAGATCACTGCCACATCCACCTCCTGCACCGTAGGAGGAGTTGCGAAGAGCAGCAGCGCCGTGAATGGAGTATACACATGCACGATAGCTGTTAGCGACCTGCCTAGCAATGGAAGCATCACGATAAATGTCGATATACCTCACAACGGAATGACCGTAACCAAGGTATTTACCCTAGAGATAGTATAAAAAGTAAAATATACCACGATATGAAAAAGTACCTATATATAGCAATTGCACTACTTTGCACCGTGAGTTGCACCAAGGAGTATATGCCCTCTGACATAGAGTTCTCTGTGGACAAAGAGTCTCTCAATGTACAACAGCTCGAAGATGGTAGACTAGCCGTGACATTCGACCTCCCCGTGAAGTCGTTCTACGAGAATGAGATCGTGGCAACACGCACCGAAGCAACAGGCACCGAGACAGTCATAGCGGATGGCTGGGCACTACTATTTGGCGCCGCAGATGAGGCCGACGAGACCAACACAGATGGCTACGGACACTCCTCAAAGCTGGTCCAAAAGACTCAGATCACCGTGAATGCCAACGGAAAGGTCTTCTTCACACTCGACCAATTCCCATGGGTGAAAGAGGTAGAGGCTGAGGGCTTAGATGGTGATGGCTACACCTACTCGACATACTACTATTTTGACAACGAGGGTGATTACATCTACTATAGCAAAGAGGCGGTAGAGACTCTCAGAGCAGCTTACCCCGCTAAATATACAGCCACTACCAACAAACTCACCTTCGAGATGTTGGAGGACCCCAACTACACAAAACTCAAAGAGGGAGAGGGTGAACAACTTATCTACAGCAGTGAGGATGATGGTATCACTTTCAACAACGCTGAGGATATGCTCCAGCACCTAACCTACATCCGCTTTATTGTGAACCTCACCGACGACACGCAGGAGACGGTAAACGACTATGTGTCGGTACGTATGAAGTATAATATCTTTGGTGACTACAACTCAGAAGGTGCCTCAGGCCTAGCGAACAGCTGGTATCTGAATGATGAGGTAACTACATTCGAGGATTACAAGCACCTCTCGGTGGGTCTCGACGCATACTACCAGATTGATGTGGATGAGTCGACAGGCGCTCTTCATGGCACTCCAAATCCAATGGGTGAGGGTGGTAACCTCGGTAACATGCAGGAGAAATACCCGATGGCCTCTCCCGGTTTTGAGATGCTTAGTGGCGTAAATGCAACTACTCTCACCGACCTTAACGAACTTACAGCCGTTGAGATGGTTCATGTAGGATCCAAGATTGATGTGACAAATGAGGCGACAGCAGATTTCACCCTACATGGTGTGACGCTGCTCAACTCCGCGAAGCGTGCCCTAATGCGTAGTAGCGTCTTGGAGAATGATGGTGTAACAACTATCTTCGACCTTCCGCTACCCACAAACCTCTACGACCCCACTCTAACCCCCTCTGGAGGTGTAGTGCAATTCTCGGAGGTGACCGCGACAAACAACACAACTTCGGCCTACCCTATCTACTTCTTCCCAAATGAGGGTGATGCACCTAATGGGTATGATGGAGTAGATCAACACGTATACACAGAGGAGTTCGATGGTGAAAACATCTCGGATCCTATAAATGGCTACAACCCAACATACCTCATCATACGCGGTACCTTCACCGCAAGTGGCGAGGAGGGGTACTACAAGGTGCCTATAAAGTACGAAACCGCGGAGGATGATGCCACAACGAAGTACACATACGACATCTTGCGTCACAACTATTTCCAGATGAGAATAACATCGGTGGCAAACGCTGGTTACAAGACATTCGCTGAGGCGGTAGCGGCTCCCGCATCCGACCTAAAGTACGACATCACGATTGGTGACAGCAGCGACGACCGCAACGAGTATGCTACAAGCAACGGCACATTCTACATCGAGACAGATGCTACCGAGATCTTCATAAAGGGATATGGTAACATCCTCAATGATGAATCAAGCGAGGTGGACGAGCCATTCTCATTCAACCTAACTGTGGTTGGCAACGATGATCTCAACGAGCTAGACCCTCTAGAGACAGTGACTAAGGCGGGCAGCTACACCATACCTGATGTCTACATAACAACGACCGATGGAGTGAAGCTCACCGACGTCTACACAGGTAGCACATACCACAACACGGTAGCAACGCCACTGAACTACCTTACATACACCCCTACATCCGCAGCTGAGGTGACCATAGAGTTCGCAGCGACGGCACAAGGTGTAATCAAGGTTCAGTGCGGTGACATCTTCAAGGAGATTCCTGTATACTACGAGGAGGAGGACTACGTGCGCGCAGGTAGCATAAGTACAGTATATCCAAACTCAGACACAGGTGCTCGCCTCACGGTAAATGGAGTTACGGCATTCACCGCAAGTAACGCCATAGAGTATGAGTCAGCTTATACAGACCTCTACGACTACGACAACGACAACGCAACATTTGGTGAGTTCCTAACAGAAGATGGATATGTCGAGACCAACGTTGCGGATGAGAATGGAGGATACTTCAAGCGTCGCGAGTGCCGCGCAAAGGTATACCGCACCGAGGGACGAGGCATTGCCAAGATCTATCTAAAGCAAGCTAGCGACTTCGCACTGCTCTACGGTAGCGCTAGTACGCACGCTGGAGCTACAACAAACAGACTTATCTACGAGGTGGGCTCAACACTAACGGTGCTCTACAACTCCAAAGGCTACAAGTACTCTGTGGATGGCACCGTGACATCGGGCTCTGATCACAACAACAACCCTTATGTCTTCTACATCGCAGGAAGTGACCAGTCGGATGAGATGCGGATGGTAACCTCGGACGAGGTGGATAACTATCAATACAACACCACCCTCACAGAGAGCGGAGCAACAACCAAGCCCGTTAAGAGCTTCCGCTCAGGAAATACCCTCTACACAATCGACGAGGATTCTCAAGATGAGGCTGATGTAGCGACAGGAGATAATGGCTACGACTACTCTTCTAGGAGTGTCTACGATGCAAGCTTCGGTGAAGACTTCAGCGTTTGGGCATACCCCATCCTAACGAACCAAACTGTGCCAGAGGATGGCTCAGACTGGGAGTACTACAGCGGTTTCGCAGCCGTTGACAACACAACGACAATCACCCTTAGAAACTCCGCAGGCGAGTCCAAAGAGTATATACTTGACTTCTTCCAGTATGCGCTTCCATTCTGGGATCCTACATTGACCGTGGAGAGTTCATCCAGCGCTCCAAATGATTATGTGGTGTGTCAACACTCGGCTGATGCTTATAATGGTGACAACACCTACTCTGGAGACAACGTATATGGTGATGCTAATAGTAGTGCTCAAGGTACTCACAATGCAATTGGTGCATTTACGGTCTACAATGCGAATTATAGACGCGGTGAATATGAAAATGGTGTTCAGGTATGGGACTTTTCTTGGACCGCAGATAACTATAGTGATACTAATGACCAAAGTAACATAATAAATTATATCAATGTTCAGGCATACGACGACCTAGAGCCAGAGCTTGTAGTATTTGCAGCTTACACAAATAACTATGCATCATCTTCCGTAACAAATGGAAGGGCATACTTTACAGTGACGATGTATAATGACGCTCAAGAGAGTACAACGATGTATATGCAGATTAACCGCAACGACACCTATTGCAACACCGGTTCAACATACCAAGGTACGAGATATACATACTTCCCATTCACGTATAACACATCAACATATACGAAAGAGCAGTATTATGGTCTCTTGAACTACCTTACAGAGCCTGCTTACCTATCGGGAATATAGGATATAATTAGGGCAAACGCATGAAAAATAGTTTCGTATCGCCTCCGGCGGGCGGGGAAAAGCCCCCCCGCGGGTGCATATTACTCTTGCGGATTGGGATTATAGCTACGCTATGAAATTAAAGGTATCAAAGAATTACCGCAAATTTATTTGCATAATTCTTTGATACCTTTAATTTTTTAATCCGAGGTTAACCTCGCTGGTGGGATGATGACAACCGCAGGTTGGCATAGATAGATGTATAAGATTAAGCGACGCAAATTTATTTGCAAGAGCTTAATATTATGCATCTATCGTAGGGCAAAGCCCCATCACAATAGCGCAACACAAAGGTCAAAAACGATAGTTTTTGGATCCAAGCTTCGCTTGGCGGCCGCCCGCTGTTAGGGCAGTGAGCAAGTAGTGTTAGCTCTTTTTTTCATGCGTTTGCCCTATATATCTACTCTGCACTCTTTGGCTTTGGCTTTCTATAGTAGCGACGTTTCTTCGTTGATTTTGGCTTATCCTCAGATTTGCTTTCGGCGCCTCTCTTCTTACTCTTCGTGAAGCCCCCTCTGCCTCCCCTACCACGCTCTGGGTGTCTCTTGGGGTTATATTCGGGGGATTTACCCAACTCCGAGGGGATCTCCAACTGTTTTACATCTCTCTCGATGAACTCCTCAATACGGTGGAACTTACCCTGCTCCGCCTCACTTACAAAGGTTATGGCGCGTCCCGTGGCGCTAGCCCTACCTGTGCGGCCGATGCGATGGATATAATCCTCCGGGTCGTGGGGCACATCGAAGTTAATTACAGTGCCGATATCATCAATGTCGATACCGCGCGCCACGATGTCGGTGGCAACCAAGATATCAATTTTACCATTTTTATAGTTCAACATAACCTCCTCGCGACGCTCTTGATCGAGGTCGGAGTGCATAGCGCCAACATTGAGCTTCATGCGTTTAAGCTGGTGGCAGAGATCCTTCACCTTAAGCTTAGAGGAGGAGAAGATAAGTGATTTCCCCTCCACAGGAGTGCTAAAGAGGTGATCTACGAGCCCTAGCTTCTGACTCTCGTAGCAGACGTAGATCCCTTGGTCGATGGATTCGCTTGGCTTCGAGATAGCTATATTGATCTCCTTGGGCTCTGTCAAGAGCTCCTTGGCCATCTTGCGGATCTTGGGGGGAAGTGTCGCCGAGAACATAATCGTCTGACGCTCCTTGGGGATCTGCCCAACCACACGCATAATATCGTCGAAGAAGCCCATATCTAACATCCTGTCAGCCTCATCCAAGATAAAGTGTTTGACACCCGAAAAATCAATCATACCACTCTCGATATGCGCCAAGAGGCGGCCGGGGGTTGCTATAACGATATCCGAACCACTACACATGCCTCGACGCTGCACATCCCATGTCTTGCCATCACCACCACCATAAACTACTGTCGTAGAGATGGGTAGATAGTAGGAGAAGCCTTGAAACTGCGTGTCGATCTGCATCGCTAGCTCTCGCGTGGGCACCATGATGATAGCTTTCACCTTGGTGTCGTCGTAGTCAGCTACCTGACGCGCCACAATAAGCTCATTGAGGAGTGGCAGAGCAAAGGCTGCCGTCTTTCCGGTTCCGGTCTGGGCACAGCCGATAAGGTCGCTGCCCTCCAAAATAATGGGTATAGTCTGCTCCTGCACGGGGGTCATCTCCTCGAAGCCCATCTCCTCGATGGCATCAAGCAGGTCGTAGTCTAAATCTAGTTCATCAAAATACATAATCTCTATTCTATTATCTCTCCAAAGAGTGTCGCCGACGAACAAGAGTTAATCTTAACGTAGACATAATCACCCACTTGGATATTATGGCGGTCAAAGATAACCACCTTATTTTGCGAAGTGCGACCAAACATCTGGCTCTCACTTCTCTTGGAAACACCCTCTACCAATACCTCAAACTCCTTGCCTACATCCATCGCATTGCGCTCCGCGGAGAGGCTATTTTGGAGGTTGATGATCTCGGTGAGGCGTGCGGTCTTCGTCTGCTCATCAACATTATCAGCAAGACTCTTGGAGGCTACCGTACCGGGACGCTCCGAATATTTAAACATATAGGCGAAGTCGTAGCCCACCTCCCTCATAAGGGATAACGTCTCTTGGTGCTCCTCCTCACTCTCGGAGGAGAAACCAGCGATAATATCGGTTGTGATAGCGCAATCAGGAATGATTCTGCGGATAGCGGCAACACGCCCCAAGTACCACTCGCGGCTATATCTTCTATTCATGCGCTCCAGCATCGCCGTAGAGCCGGACTGCGCCGGAAGATGGATTGCACGACAGATATTGGGAGTAGCTGCAATCACCTCCAGCAGCTCATCGCTCATATCCTTGGGGTGGGATGTAGCAAAGCGCACTCTCAAACGCGGTGAGATGGCTGCAACACGGCGCATAAGCTCCGGGAAGTTGACATCACCACTGCAATATGAATTTACATTCTGACCCAAGAGCGTTACCTCCCTATAGCCATTCTCGAAGAGCGATTGCGCCTCTGCAACAATTGTCTCAGCATCGCGGCTGCGCTCCCTACCGCGTGTATAGGGCACTACACAATAGGTGCAATAGTTATTACAACCTCGCATAATCGCGATAAAGGCACTCACGCCCGCTTTATCCAGACGCACCGGAGAGATCTCAGCATAGGTCTCCTCGGTTGATAGAAGCGTGTTTACACCCTTGCTGCCCGCCTCCGCATTGGAGAGGAGCTGCGGTAGATCACGGTAGGAGTCGGGACCCGCAACAATATCAACACCTTTATCACCCTCCAAAAGGCTCTCCTTAAGGCGCTCAGCCATGCAGCCGATGACACCGACAACCAAACCTCTCTTCTTGCGACGCAGGTGACGCATCTCATTCAGGCGGCCCCAGATACGCTGCTCCGCATTATCTCGAATCGAACAGGTGTTAATGAGGATTACATCAGCCTCCTCGATCTTATCGCAATAGACATATCCCTCCTTCTGAAGGATCGAAACAACAATCTCACTATCGCCAACATTCATCTGGCAACCATAAGTCTCTACAAATAGACGTTTGCCCATACCTGTTAATGGGCGTAACTTATTGATATCTAAATTCAAAATATAAATTTATGTTAATTATAATACAATTTACTCTGCTTGAACAACATCCTTGTCGGGGAAGGACTTGAAGCCCTCTCCATAGGTGTTATAGGCATCCGTAACGACACAAAAGGCATTGGGGTCGAACTTCTTTATGGCATATTGCACCGAATTGACCTCCTTGCGGCTAACAACCAAGAAGATCATCTCCTTATCATCATTCGAGTACATGCCTTTAGCCTTGATATAGGTTGCGCTACGATCCAGATCCTCAATGATGAAGTCGCGGAACTCCACACTATCACGGCTGCTTATCACGAAGAGCAACTTATCATAGGAGGCTCCATCAATAACGTAGTCAATGACCCTTGACCCAATATAGATTGTGACAAGCGAGTAGAGCGACAGCTTCCAGCCAGCACCCATACCCACCTCCAGCGCCTTTTCGGGAGATTGCAGGAAGCCAAAACCAATCACAAAGAGACCCAACAGCACAACAACGCTATCGGCCAAAAGCATAGCATTGGAGAACTTAAAGCCGGCGAAACGTTGCAGGTACATGGCGATGATATCTGTGCCTCCCGTAGTAGCTCGATTGCGAAGAACCAACCCTTGGCCCACGCCAATGAGTACGGAGCCCATGATAGTTGCCAAGATCAGATCATTCGACAGATCAATACTACCACCCAGAAGCTGGGAGGGATCCAAGAGCCGCATGGCCTCCTCACTAGGATATATCAAGCGATCAAAGAGATTCATAAAGCCCGGAGTGATAAGTGCCGCAAAGAGGGTGCGACCAGCAAACTGACGCCCCAAGATCAAAATGGCACTCACCAAGAGCGGAATATCAAACATATAACCAAAGGTTCCCACCTGAATAGATGGGAAGATATTGTGCATAACAATACCCAAGCCATAGACACCACCGGGAACAATGTTGTAGGGCGAAATAAAACAGTTATATCCAAAGGCCAAAAGAGCCGAACCCAAAACCATAAGGGCAATCGAGCGCCACCACTCAAAAGAGAAGATTGGCTCAACAAAACTTTTTAGTCTATCTTTCATTGCAATAATATTTAAAGTTTACAAAGGTAGACAAATAATAGATAACTACCAAGATATTTTACATTTTGGCATTTGTAAAATAATTTATACCTTTGTGTTAAGGGGACTTCTAAAAATTAAAGTTTTGATATTCAATAAATTATCACTATCTTTGTAGTGTAATATAAAGCACGACCACTATGATTTTTAAGAGCACAGGCAAACGAGGATTGT
>JBCQWG010000023.1:0-41364 GCA_047172325.1 Rikenellaceae bacterium
TAACTAACTTCACATCAAACGATTCGCAAAGAATACGCCATATTGGAATCCAATAAATACTCGTACTCTCCATTGCGACTTCCTGCACCTCGTGGTGTGTAAGGATGTCGCACATAGTGTCTAAACTGGGTGTGTGAACATCAAATTTAATTTCATTTTTTTCCATTTCCTTTGAGAATGCACATAAATACACTATCTTTATGCACATCAAGACCACATACATTTCTCATAGCTTTAACGTTTTTGGTGAAACATAAAGTTACGATTTTTTAATCTAATTAGCAATGGTGTGGTCTTATTTTTATCTTACTCGCTTATTATTAGGAAAATTTTATGTAAGTTTGTAGGTACAAAAACTAACCAATAAAAATACCCAATGAATTTTAGAAAAATCTTATTAGTATTTAGCGTGGTTGCATTATCCTTGACCGATGTTGCCGCAAATACTAAAGTTGATCTTTGCAAGGCTAAGATCAAGGAGTTGAAGAGTCTTATCAAGCAGGCTAAGAAGGCGGACATTGATGTGAATCGCGAGGAGGGTGCCATATGGATGGCGAACGAATTTATGTTCTATGCCGACTGGGATGCCAAGAATGTGGAGCATAACAGGTACCAATTTAGCTGCTGGGATGCATACAAGGATGATGCTGCTAAGATGGCGAGGGAGCTCCCCGACTGGGAGAGGGAGCAGATCATAATGTTCTTGGATCAAGCTATCGAGGAGCTCACCGACGTTATCAATGGCGATATTGTGCGTCGTGACTTCCCAGATATCGACTGGGCTAACATCAAGGCGAAAGATGGTCACTTCGAGAGCAATGGACGTCCCGTCTTTGTGCATGACTACTGCTCGCGAGGAGATTTCAACGAGAGTCTATATAGTGGTCTCACTAGCAGTGGCAGCATGAACCTAAGTAGCATCGACTATGCGACAGGCGAGATTAGCAAATCTGCTCAGAGCATGTTCAAGCGCTACAATGGCAACTCTGGTGAGTTTATGTTGGGACATGGACAGCCCCCCAAATATATCATGGAGAGGGACCCGGAGGCTCAAGATGGATTGCGCGTATTCACTCAATACGACATCGACAACCCTACAATACGTGACTCTTGGAGCAGGGTCATTGAGGCGATGGTGCCACAAGTTAAGAATTACAGCTTCACCGACTTTGGTTACATCCTATCGAATGAGCCACACTGGTTCACGGAGAAAGATGTATGGGCAACGGGTAACATCTCGAAACATACTGTAGCTAAATTTAGAGCATGGCTTCAAGAGACACATAAGGAGATCTCTGCGATGAACCAACTGTGGGGGAGTAACTTCGCTAGCTTTGAGGAGGTTACAATAGAGATCCCATTCGACAAAGAGATCAAGACAACCCCCATGTACTACGACTGGTGCAAATTTAACCAGAATCGTGTCTCGGAGTGGTTTGAGTTCTTAACAGACAATATCAAGAGGCATGACCCTGAGGCCCTGATCCATGTGAAGCTCATCCCACGCCTCTTCACCGACGACATCAGGGACCATGGTCTAGATTTTGAGCGCATCACAGCCATGAGTGGCATCATTGGTAACGACTCCAAGATTCAAGGACGCCTCCTTAGCAGCCAAGGGCCAGAGTGGTGGGAGCCATACTATGTATTTAGCTGGAATGAGGTCGGCATAGCGTATGACTTTATGGAGTCGGTAGCTCCGGGCATGCCCAACAACAACTCTGAGTCGCACTTCCTCTCATCGGCAGGGTGGCGCGATCTCTACTTGACCCCAGAGTGGACACGTGCGGCCTACTGGTTGGCGACGATGCAGGGTATGGATGTCAGCAAAGCGTGGTACTGGCCAAGAGAGAAGGATGGCGGCCCCACCCACATCCTCCGTCGCACCGACATAGAGCACCCCAGAGCTTCGGGCAAAGCCTACCCCGGCTCCGTGGCGCAGCAACCAGCCGTCGCCAATGAGGTCAATAGAACCTACATGGATCTCAACGCCTTCAGCGAGGAGATGGTAGCGGTTCAATCACTCGCTCGCCCCGCACGCATCTTCTACACCGAGACATCTGCCATCAACTGCCTAACATATATGGCAAGCATCAACGAGCTATACTACCCTCTCTACTTCAAGGGGAATGCCGTAGGCTTTGTTACACCCAACGTAATCAACACGCAGGATAACGCCTCGTGGGATGTGACAATGATCCGCAACACAGAGTTTGTCACAGTAGATGAATTTAAGAGCGTTCAAAAGTATCTTGACAATGGCGGTACAATCATCATCGACAACAAGAGCCTAAAAAAGGATCAATATGGCCGCCCCCTCAACATGACACTCAACCCATCCAAGGGTAAGATCATCACCTGCGAAGATGTAGACCAGTTCCTCTCAGAGGCCGACGCCATCTTGATGGCCAACGGCTCTAAGCCCGACATAGAGATAGCCGAGACAAATGGCACCGGTCGCCCCGGCTGCGCATGGCGCTCATTCCGCAAAGATGAAAACACAACCGTCGTATGCCTCATCAATATAGGCTGCACAGATGCAAAACTTGAACTGTCAAGCAACGAGGGTGTCTCCACAGTAAGAGACCTAATGATTGGCAAGAGAGCCAAAAGCTCATTCGAGATGAAACCATTCGAGGTGATGATGCTCGAAATAGAGCATAAACCAGATCCCCGATTAAACTTCTAAGCGAAGTTAACTCGGATTGGGTTTAAATGCCTTTAGGCATTTAAAAAATTAAAGGTGTCAAAATAGTTATGCGAATTTATTCGTGATAACTATTTTAACACCTTTAATTTCATAGCGTCAGCTATAAGCCCAATACGCAAGAGGTAATATGCACTCGCGGGGGTGCTATCCCCGCCCGCCGGAGGCGATACGAAACAAAATTCACGTACACTTAAGTAGTGTAAAACAATTATTGCCATATTTTTAACAGCACTCTTGGAGCGATATTTATTGCTATTAAATCTCATCTCCATTAGCACTATTAAAAACACACCAATAATTATTTTACCCTACTTAAACCCTCCGTGAAGTTACTCCTGCTTAGAGCTCATTGTATGAATAGTGAAGTATACAATAACTGCGATGTACATCACAAGGGCAAGGATCTGAGAGCCGTTTGACTCCATCCATGAGGTGAGGCTCAGGTCGGCTCCAGCGAACTTAATCACGGCGCTCACAACGCCCATCAGTGCGCCACCTGCGATGAAGCCGGATGCTATGAGTGTGCCTCGATCCAATCGTGATTTGTTAAGTGCCTCATCCTTTGAGCGGGTGCTTACGAACCATGCAATGAGTCCACCCACCACAAGTGGTGCATTGAGCTCCATTGGGATGAACATGCCCAGAGCGAAAGCTAAGGCGGGGACACCTATCAGCGTCAGAATAAGGGAGAGCATAGCTCCACAGAAGTATAATACCCATGGGGTGTGACCGCCCGACATAAGAGGTCGAATCACCTCGGCCATGGCATTTGCTTGAGGTGCCGCCAATGCGCCATCGGTAAAGCCGTAGGTCTTATTGAGGATCATGATGACACCTCCAACGGTTGCTGCCGAGACGAACGTCCCTAGGAACTTCCACGCCTCCTGCTTACGGGGGGTTGTACCAAGCCAGTAACCGATCTTAAGGTCTGTGACAAATCCTCCCGCCATGGAGAGTGCCGTGCAGACCACACCACCAATAATGAGAGCCGCAGTCATTCCTGCACTCCCCTTCAACCCTACCGAGACCAATATAAGTGAGCTTAAGATAAGTGTCATCAGAGTCATTCCCGAAACTGGGTTTGAACCCACAATGGCGATTGCATTTGCAGCGACCGTAGTGAAGAGAAACGAGATGATGAAGACGATCAGAATTGCAGTGATGGATTGAGCCCAATTACCTCCAAGCAGCCCAAAGTGGAAGAAGATAAAGAGCGAAAGAAGTGTCGCAACCAAGATCGTCATAATGATCTTCATGTTGACATCCTGCTGCACTCTAGGCTCCTGCTCAGAGCTACTACCCTTCCCCTTGAACTCACTCACGGCCAACCCCGCAGCCTGTTTGATGATGCCTGCCTGTCGCACAATACCGATCATACCCGCCATCGCGATACCTCCAATGCCGAGAGGCTTTCCAAACTGAGTGAAGATCTCGCCCGCCGACAATGCAGCCATCTCCGGTGAGACGGAGCCAATGACGGGAACTACAAGGAACCACACGAGGCACGATCCAGCAG
The DNA here is from genome assembly GCA_047172325.1 of Rikenellaceae bacterium. Classification (GTDB taxonomy): domain Bacteria; phylum Bacteroidota; class Bacteroidia; order Bacteroidales; family Rikenellaceae; genus Alistipes. The sequence continues at coordinate 4,227 of JBCQWG010000023.1, forward strand.
TGATAATCATAGCATACTTGAGCCCCACAATATAACCCATACCGAGCACCGCCGCACTGGTATTAAGACCAAAGACAACCTTATATCTATCGGCGATCACTGCACCCCACGTTGTCATCGTGGTGGAGATGCTCTCACTCCACGCACCAAATGTGCCAACAGCAAAATCATATATGCCTCCCACCAAGCCAGAGATAGCAAGGGTCGCAGCCTGACCGCCACCCTTCTCCCCAGATACCAGAACCTCCGTGGTAGCGGTAGCCTCCGGGAATGGATATTTACCATGCATCTCCTTAACAAAATATTTGCGGAAAGGAATAAGAAGAACTATACCTAAGAAACCACCAAAGAGCGACGAGAGAAAGATCTGGTAGAACTCCGCCTCCAGCCCTAAGATATAGAGCGCAGGAAGGGTGAATATAGCACCCGCGACAACCACACCAGAGCACGCACCAATAGATTGGATTATCACATTCTGCCCCAGCATACCTCTCTTACCAAACATATTACCCATCCCCACAGCAATGATCGCAATGGGTATAGCCGCCTCAAAGACCTGCCCCACCTTCAACCCAAGGTAGGCCGCCGCCGCCGAAAAGATAATAGTCATCAAAAGACCCATACCCACAGAGTATGGCGTCACCTCAGTAGGAGATGACGATGATGGCATCATAGGAGCATACTCCTCACCATCACGAAGCTCCCTATAAGCATTCTCAGGAAGCGATGTTAATTGTTGTCTGTTTTCCATTAATTTATACTTTATACATATATAAGAATCTGCTTAAACGCAAAGTTATAAAAAAAATATAATAATACAATGGCTCTATGAAAAGTAACCTCGCTGATGGGATGATGGCAACCGGAGGTTGACATAGATAGATGTATAAGATTAAGCGTTGCAAATGAATTTGCAAAAGCTTGGTGTTATACATCTATCGTAGGGCAAAAGCCCCCATCCCATCAGCGCAACACAAAGGTCAAAAACGATAGTTTTTGGATCCAAGCTAAGCTTGGTGCCGCGCGGCATGAGCGCGATGAGAAACTTTTTTTCATGCGTTTACCCTAAAGTATACACTCTCTCATTTTGTTATTAGTGAAAAATTTGTATCTTTGCAAGAGTAATTTAATCTATAGTAGATGTCAGATTTCAGAAATATAAATATTCGTAATAGAAGAGCCACCTTTGATTTTGCCATAATAGAGGAGTATGTTGCTGGCATAGTACTGGTTGGCACTGAGATAAAGTCTATTAGGATGGGTAAAGCCTCTCTTACAGATAGTTACTGTTACTTTGAGCGTGGTGAGTTATGGATTAGGGGTGTTAACATTGCCGAGTACCATTGGGGCAGTTGCAATAATCATATCCCGAAGCGTGACCGCAAGTTGCTGCTCAATGCAAAGGAGCTATCGAAGTTGGCGCGTGCGCTTCAAGATAAGGGTCTCACCGTAGTTGGATTACGTATGTTCCTCAACGAGAGGGGCTTAGCAAAGGTTGTCATTGGTCTAGCTAAGGGACGTAAATCCTACGACAAGCGCGAGCACCTCAAGGAGAGTGATGCGAAGCGCGAGATGGATAAAGCCATGAAGAGATATAGTTAGAGATACAAAAAATATAATTACATGTCATTAATACTCTGTATAGAGACTGGTACCGACATCTGCTCGGTGGGAATTGCCAAAGATGGTCAGATCATCTCATTGCGTGAGAGCTCCGAGGGGCGCGATCATGCCACTAAAGTTGCGCTCTTTGCCGAGGAGCTCTTTGGGGAGCTAGAGATCTCTGGAGAGGATCTTGATGCTATTGCCGTAGGCATGGGGCCCGGCTCCTACACGGGGCTACGTATAGGGGTCTCTTTTGCGAAGGGGTTATGCTACGCCCTAGACAAGCCTATGATAGCCATTGAGTCCCTCTTGATGCTCTCCGAGTTGGCCATAGTGGACCACGAGGCGTCGATATTGAACATTGACAATTGGGAGAAGGCTCGCCTCTGCCCCATGATTGATGCACGCAGGATGGAGGTCTACACCCAGCTATATAGCAGCAAGGGAGAGCCCCTAAATGGGGTTGCGGCGGAGATCATCGACCAGAGCTCTTTCGCCGAGTACAACAATGGAGATCCCTTTTTGATCTTCGGCAATGGAGCGGCCAAATGCAGGGAGGCGCTCACATGGGCCCAATATATCGAGGTGGCCCCATCCGCCTCTGGACTGGGGCGCAAGGCTCACGAGAAGTTCAAGAGGGGTGAGTTTGAGGATATAGCCTACTTCGAGCCCTTCTACCTCAAAGATTTTGTTGTGACAACCTCCAAGAAGAGGATCTTTTAAAGAGAAAAATGTAATACAAAAAAATAACAATCAACTAACCATTTAAAAACAATCAAATTATGACAAACAGTTCAAAGCAGAACTATGCATTGCCTATTGCAATGATGTTTGCACTGTTCTTTATGATCTCTTTCGTAACAGGACTTCAGAACCCATTTGGCGTGATCGTTAAGGATCAATTCCAAGCAAGTAACTTTATGTCGCAGCTTGGTAATGCCGCAAACTTTATCGCCTACGCCTTCATGGGTCTTCCTGCGGGTATCCTACTCAGCAAGATCGGTTACAAGAAGACAGCCCTTATCGCCATTGCAGTTGGTTTCTGCGGCGTGGGAATCTCATTCCTTTCAGGAGTCGTTGGTAGCTTCGCTGTATATTTGATCGGTGCTTTCATCTCTGGATTCTCAATGTGTCTTCTCAACTCTGTTGTAAACCCACTCCTCAACACCCTTGGTGGCGGTGGTAACAAAGGAAACCAGCTACTTATGTGGGGAGGTACAATCAACTCTACAGGTGCCACAATCACCCCCGTATTGGCAGGTATGCTCATTGGAAATGCAGCAAGCGGCAGCGCAACAATCTCTGATGTGAATCCAGCTCTCTGGATCGCTATGGGTATCTTCGCACTAGCATTTGTTGTCCTCCTATCTGTTAACATCCCTGAGCCTCACATCGTTGACGAGAAGGCTGCATCCAAGACCAAGGTTAAGGAGAAGCACAATGCACTCTCTTTCCGCCACTTTAAGCTAGGTGCCCTTGCAATTTGGGTATATATGGGTCTTGAGATCGGTGTTCCCAACTTCGTCAATCTATTCTTGACCGCATCTCCCCAATCGGGCGGTTTAGGCATGGCAGCAACTGTTGCCGGCTCCATCTGCGGTATGTATTGGCTATGTATGCTTCTTGGTCGTATGTGTGGTGGCTTCGTCGCTGCAAAGCTCTCTAGCCGCCAAATGATTGCAGCAGTATCGGTATTGGGTGTGGTGCTAGTCTCTGCGGCTCTCCTCTGCCCTATTGACGTCACTGTAAATATGCCTACATTCGTCTCTGATCCAACCTTCGGATTTGGCACAGCTGAGGTACCCCTTGGAGTGATGCTCCTTATCCTTACAGGTTTCTGCACCTCTGTTATGTGGGGCGGTATCTTCAACCTCGCTGTTGAGGGATTGGGTAAATACACCTCTCTTGCATCCGGTATCTTCATGGTAATGGTATTCGGTGGTGGCGTCCTCCCACTTATCCAAGGCGCTATAGGTGACTCATTTGGCTATATCGCAAGCTTTAGCCTACTCGTAATCCTATACTGCTACGTCCTCTACTACGCCCTATTTGGTAGCAAGAATGTAAATAGCGATATCCCTGTAGAGTAACCACGAGGTTAACCTCGCTGATGGGATGATGTCAACCTACGGTTGACATAGAGAGAGGTACAATGTTAAGCGACGCAAATTTATTTGCAAGAGCTTAATATTGTACCTCTCTCGTAGGGCAAAGCCCCATCACATCAGTGCAAAAGAAGAATAGCTCCGCAGGGAGCACCCTGCCCGCCGGAGGCGATGAGAAGCTATACTTAAGCACCTATATCTTCACCTCGACAAGTAGCACATCGTGTGGATCCATCTTAACTGTTGTATCTATAGCCTTGCCGTTTAGCATGTTTGTTGCGCTCTTAATGGAGCCCTCTGTTGCTGAGAGTTCTATTGTTGCTGCGCCTGCACCTATGTTGATGACATTAAGTATATAGGTGTTATCGTCACGCTGAGCCACTCTCCAGAGGCAACCCTTCATGGCGCAGTTATTTGTCTCCTTGACCACGATATTTGGCATTGAGCCACACTCCTTGACAATCTCGATTGATCTATTTATAAACTGCTTGATTGAAGATAGGCGAATGATCTTACCCTTAGACTCTCTCAATTTAAGGGTGTGAGGCTCTCCATACTCATTCATCTTTAGGCTGACATTATCAATGATGATTGTCCCTCCATTATCGAGATATGACTGCAATGCGGAGATCTCCTGCTCCTTGGCGAAGTTACTATTTCGAACTAAGATAACATCCCAGAGCTCATTATCCTGTCTATTTATAATTCTCTCGGTAGCAAATCCCACGGGGTTGCCCTCGAAGAAGAGAGGTGTATATAGCGCAATCATCTTCTCCATATAATCCTCAATGTTGATAGCTGAGGTCTCGGAGTAGAAGAGGCGAATTGGGCGGCGCAGACGTTGAATCATAGCGATCTCATCGTTGAAAGCATTAAGATCCATATATGTCTGAGTAACCTCATTTGTGACGCGAGGTTGTTGCACCACGGAGCCGACATAGGCCTTTGCCATTGCATTATCCTTTTGTGCTACACCTGCTCTGAGGTTGCTTTGGATTGCTCCATCCTTGTCGCGTGCCCAGAACCAAGTATAGCTAAGGCTTTGACCCTGTATCGTGGAGAGCCAATATGAAGATCGAGTAAACTCCTTAGTTAGATATAGGTCTCTATATGCAGATGAAGAGAGGTAGTGCGACTCTGAGTTGATATTTGCCTTATTGGGTGACACCGATGAGAGGTAGTCGAAGCTAATTCCCACATCCATCCAGTTGTAGCAGAAGTTCGCCTCCCACTCCTCCGCGGTCTTGCTGCCTATAAGTCGCCCGGTGATCTTACCGTCGTTACCTATGATATCGGAGAGCTCCGTGATACGCTCTAGGTCCATGCCATGATCTCTAATATCTTGGCGGAAGAGTCTGGGCACAGCCTTCACATGCACCTTCGCATTGGGATCATACTCCTTGATGCCATCTGCCAAGAACTCAAACCACTCGGTGCAACGATCTTGGTTGAACATCATTATGTCGTAACCCTTGGGGGTGCCACGCAACTCCGCCTCAAAGGGTATCTCCACCTCAACGCTATCGAAAGAGTCGAAGTCACTTCCCCAAAGCTCGTTTAGTCGTGAGATAGTTTTATGCCTCTCCTCAAGCCACTCTCTAAACTTATTTATTGTGTGAATAGAGAAGTTTCCTGCGGCCCACGTATCCTTTATTGTCACCCAGTGAGGCTCATTGGCCAAGATATAGCCTTGATCCGTGTAGATCTTACCGGCATATTGAGGGACAACCTTCGCCATGAGCTTACTCCACATCTCACGAACTAATGGATTGTCAATATCATAAGAGGTGAAGTGACGCTTGCCCTCCATGATGTCGGGATCCTCTGCGATCATCCACTTTGGAGGTGCTCCATGACCAATAAATACATTTCCGGAGTATCTCTCCTTCTGCTTCACCTCTGAGGCTGCCGCCTTAGTTAGATCACCCTCCCTATTCTCTAACATGCTTAGGCTGAGACCAACCCTATCTACCATTCCGCAGAAGGGATTATACTTCTCAGAAGGTAGGCGGTTAAAGTGATTGAGGAAGACCACCTCCCCATTACTCATAAACTGATCGCCCTCCAACTTAATAGAGCTCCAATCCACCTCTGGCACTGCGCGACGAGTAATCTCTCCTGCCATAACCGCCTCAATCTGCGCTATAGCATCATCGAGCATTATAACAACCTCCGTGCGCTCGAACTCTGGAAGGGCCTCCGCATATTGAGCAGCATTCTCCTTGTAGGCATCCCACGTACTAAATTGATAGGTGTTAAGCTCGATGTTCTGCTCATCCCAAGTGGCATAATCTAGGAACTCCTCGGCCATCCACACCACGCACTCCTCACGCTGGGTGTCGAAACCCCTCTTTTGCGCTTCACTCACTAAGGTCTTTAGCTCAACGATCTTCGCACGTGCCGACTCCTCGGCCGATTGTGGCGAATAAGCTAAGCTCCTACCTCCAATGCATAGAAGCAGTAGAGGTAAAACAACTCTTAAAATTTTCATAGTTTTTTTTATTTGGTTAGTATAGTATTTTCGATGCGACTCTACACAAAGGTAGCAATATATTACTCAAGATTACTAAATATTAACAAAATTATTACTACCTTTGTTTCTAAATTAAACTAATCAACACCCAGATGAAAGCCTTAAACATATCCCTTTTAGCGGTGACAGCAATCTCACCTCTATACTCAATGGCGGCCGACAAACGCCCCAACGTCCTCTTCTGCATTGCAGATGATGCCACCTTCCACCACTTCAGCAAGGCTGGATGCTCTTGGACCACAACACCCAATTTCGACCGCGTAGCAAACGATGGCCTCTTCTTTGATGCCTGCTACACCCCTAATGCTAAGTCTGCTCCTTCGCGTGCGATTCTGCTTACGGGACGCTACTCATGGCAGCTTGCAGAGGCAGGCAACCACAACTGCAACTTCCCTATCGACACCAAAGTCTTCACTGAGGTTTTGACCGAGGGTGGATACGACGTAGCATATACCGGCAAACCATGGAGCCCCGGCTTCCCCGGTGAGATCAATGGCGAACCACGCCTCTTGGTGGGAAAACCCTATCAACAACATAAGCTCGATGCACCAACACCCTATATCAACCCTATCGACTACGCAAGTAACTTCAATGCATTCCTCGATGATAACAGTGGTGAAAACCCTTGGTTCTTCTGGTTTGGTGCAACTGAGCCTCACCGCGCCTATGAGTATGGATCTGGCATCCGCCTTGGAGGTAAGAGTGTAGATATGATCGAGGAGGTGCCTCCATTCTGGAACGATAACGAGACCGTGCGCACAGATATGCTCGACTACTCCTACGAGATCGAATATTTCGACGCCCAAATTGGAAAGATGCTAACAGAGCTAGAGAGACGTGGCGAGCTTGATAACACCATTGTTATAATCACCTCCGACAATGGAATGCCATTCCCTCGATGCAAGGCAAACAACTACGAGTATGCTACACACATGCCTCTAGCCATCATGTGGCCCGACGGCCTTAAGGGAGGTGGTCGCACCGTCACCGACTACGTTAGCTTCATTGATATTGCCCCAACCGTGCTAGAGGCGGCAGGCCTTCAGGCAGATGGCATGAAGGCAATCACCGGAAAGAGCCTTATGCCAATCATCAAAAACAAGGTTAGCGACGAGGAGACGAGCGCGCGCGAAGTAGTCTTCTTCGGCCGTGAAAGAGATGACTACGGTCGCCCCGCAAACCAAGGATACCCCATTCGTGCGGTGATGCGTGACGATGTAATGTACATCCACAACCTCAAGCCATTCCTCTACCCTGCCGGCAATCCAGAGATTGGATACCTCGACGTAGATGCCTCACCAACCAAAACAGATATCTTGGAGGAGCACCGCAATGGCACCTCAGCGGCACTATGGCACCTCTCAATGGGTATCCGTCCTGAGATCGAGCTATACGACCTAAAAACAGATAAGTATTGCGTCAACAACCTAGCTAACGACCCCGCATATGCAGAGATCAAAGCTGAGCTAGCCGACATCCTCAACAAAAAACTTGTCGAGACACGCGATCCACGCCTAGGTGTCGATGGAGACCACTTCGATAGATTCAACTTCAGCGCAACAAAGTGTTGGAACTTCTACGAGAGAGTATTCTCAGGCGAACTCAAAGAGCCTTGGAAGCAGACTCAGTGGGTCAACCCAACCGACTACGAGATCCATCCCGACAACTTTAAGAAATAGCGAGAGGAGAGCGTTATACAACTTGCTCACTGCCCTAACAGCGGGCGGCCGCCAAGCAAAGCTTGGATCCAAAAACTATCGTTTTTGACCTGTGTTGCACTGATGTGATGGGGCTTTGCCCTACGATAGATGCATTATAAAGATCTTTTGAAAATAAATTTTCAACGCTCTTTATAATGCATCTATCTATGTCAACCTACGGTTGCCATCATCCCATCAGCGAGGTTAACCTCGGATTGGGTTTTAACACCTTTAATTTCATAGCGCTAGCTATAAGCCCAATCCGCAAGAGCAGAATAGCTCCGCAGGGAGCACCCTGCCCGCCGGAGGCGATGAGAAACTATAGAGATCTACAATCGTCCCTCCTTAGCCTCGATGCACTCTGTAGCATGTGGCACGCGCATGAGTCGTGCTTTGGGAATTAAGCGACCTGTGGTTTTACAAACGCCATAGGTCTTGTTCTCAATTCGGATTAATGCCATCTCTAGATTTCGTATAAACTTCATCTGATGGGCTGCTAATCGTCCACTCTCCTCCTTTGAGAGGGTTGTTGCACCCTCCTCCAACACTTTGAATGTTGGTGAAGTATCCTCAGTGTCATTATCTGAGGTGTGTGTGATTGTTGCACGGAGGAGCTCGTAGTCCTCGCGGGCATTCACTAATTTAGTCTTAATCAGCTCCTTGAACTCTTGGAGGTCAGCGTCGCTGTATCGTACCATCTCCTCTGCCATATCTTTTTTGTATTTAGTTATATGTAAAAATAGATAAAAAAATACAAAATGCAAAATATGCAAACAAAATTATATATTTTTTATCTTTTTTTAGCGCATTGCAAGTAAGCAGTAATCTTCATAGTGGTCAACTACGTTACTCACGTAAGCTAATGTTTCGCCAGCTCCTGTGAAGCGACCATACTTCACTACATCCATCTGATAATACTCTGGGTTGTTCATTCTTCTTAGGCACTGCGCTACGACCTCCCAAGATTCGGCATTCTCGCCACAGCTTCTTGCTAAGCGGCGAGCATCCAAGACTCGGCCAATTCCACAATTGTAGGCGGCGAGACTCATCTTTAAGCGATCCTCTTCGGGGGTAGTTGCGGGCAATCTAAGCATCTGGTCGATTAATACCATAACGCGATTTGCGACATAGATATTATCTTCGACATTATTTAACTGCTCTGCCGAAACATCAAATTGACGAGCTACATGTGGCATAACCTGCATGATACCACGTGCTCCGCAGCGCGATACGACATCTGGAAGGAAACGAGACTCGTGATACGCCATTGCGCAAAGTAGTCGCCAGTCGGTGCCCTCCTGCTCGCTTATCGAGCGAAAGATGCTGTCGTAGGGTGAGATCTCAGTTGAGGCAATTTCAACGGGAAAGAGCTCTCTGTTCTCTGTAGTTAGGAGGTCGTTTGTGGTGAGTGATGTCGATTGACCTCTGTTTGTAAGTGTTAGTAGGTTAAAAAGTGCTAATGCAATTACAGTTTTATTAAACATTACGTTGTTCTTTGTGGGCAGCTCCTACCGCACAGAAGAGTCCTTAATCATAGAATCCCCACGAGATACCAATCTTAAACATGCCCGGATTAAGCGGGTAGTCAGCCACTTGGAAGTAGTTTCCATTTCCAAACAGACCATCATTAACATGTTGATACTTAAGAAAGATTCGCATTCGTTTCCACTTTGCCATTAAGTAGAGATCGACATATGGATAGTCTCCAATTTCGACCTCTCTCTGATTGTAGAATGTAGAGAGCGCTGGATTGTAGCCGGGCATATAGTACGACGAGGTATATCTACCGTCGACTCCTATCTGCATTCTCAAAATATTCTCTTTCGCCCAAAATTCATAGTAGTATGAGAGATAAGCGCTGAAAAGTGGTAGGGGAACAACCTGTTGATCGGTGCTCCACTGCATCAATACCCTGTGATCTAAGTGAAATCCGTTATAACGGAAATCCTTACGAGCATACAGGCCGCTGACACTAACCAGATCACCACTCTGCGCAACAATGCTGTTGGCGTCGTAGTAGATCTTATTTGTGGTTACCTCCTGCCATGCACTCACTTCAAGTGCGAGCGAGGGAACCTCAAACTTAGCCTCTAAGCGGCTCTTATTCTCCTTATCGAGAGGAGTAAACCACACAAAGTGGTTTGAGAATAGATTCTCCTGCCAATAGCTGGGGGTGCTACTCTGAGTGGAGATTGCACCTGAGAGAATCATAGGCTTATCCTTGACGTAAGCCTTTAGAGCGATGTGAGCGGACGCATTATAATCTCCTCCCCGGTAGCCCGATGGATAGAATTTTATATCAGCGCCCCAATCTGCATATCGTTTTATTTTGCCATCTAATGAGCCATAGGCAAAATAGCTTGTTCGTTTATCTGTCGTGGTCTCACCCGTCAGATATGAGTTGAGACCAAACTGAGAGTAGGTGTGAAGATCTAGCCCTACACCTCCATTTATTGTGCCAACCACGCCATCACGGTTCCATGGTTGCGCCTGCACGTAGACTCTATTCGACACACGTTGCTCGAAGAGGGTGTCACGGCTAGCCACAGGGTTAATATACCAATTGTCGTAATACTCCTTCTGTTCGGGAACGTAATTGCCTTCAGCATCTTTATAGCTGCGATCATCGGTATATGTCGAGTAGACATCTGTATAGAGCTTCGACCAGCGGTTATACTCGAACGAGTGACCTAGGTAGAGTGTCGAGAGGTTAGATAGCGAGAAGTCCATATCTGTCACCGGCTCCAACGCCAGACCAATGGATTGATCGACAAAGATCGAGGTGTTACGATATGTATTCATAGCTGATGCATCGGCCAGCTTCGTGGGGATACCTATAGTCATCTCATAGGTGGTATCGCGAATGGCCCACGCCCCTACCACACCTCCGTTCTCCTCGGTGACCATCTTATTGTGGATGTAACCGGCATGCAGAGAGTAGAACTTACCTGTATGAGAGAAGGTCAGTGCAAGGTTCTTATTTTCGGTATCTTGCTGAGCGTACAATCCCTTTGTGCCCCTCGTTTTATAATCAATCTTAAAACCTGTGGTCGGTGAGATATTATGCGCGTGGATAATACCGAAGTTCACCTCACGATAGCTCTTCTGCCCAGACTCCGTATAGTTAAATTGGGTGAAAGGGTGCTTGAGATTGGTAAAGGAGACATTCTCCATGTCGTAGAGGTAAGCATCGAAGGTCTGCACGAAGAGGAAATCACGATAATCCTTACGCAAGAAGTAGTTTATAGGCTGCGAAGATTGCCCTAGGCCACCTAGCGCCATATCCCCAACACCCTCCTTGTAAAATGGATAATCTATGCGCCAAGTAGCAAGGGTCGTGTCCAACTCTAATGGGTAGATCTTATTATACTCCTTATCGATATTCCACGCAAAGTTATTGAGTGCACGGATGGAATCATTAAAGAAGTAGGACTCCAAAGGCTTGCGTATCTTATCCTCCTTCACGGAGTCTGCCTCCATTCTATCGTTTGGAGCGCCCCCCTCTGGTGGCTCCCCTCCGCTCGGTGGTTGCTGCGCATAGAGAGGCTTGGCGATGATTAAGACCACCGACAAAATTGCAACAAGGCTAACAACACGCCTCCGTATCTCTTTTGAGTATCTACTCATTCTTAACTCTATTCTGTGAAGTAGATCGACAAAGTAAGTTACCTGCTGCCGACATCACAATATATAAAACAATTATTGCAGGTATAGCAAACTCACGCAAAAGCGCCACTATAACCACCACCAACAATAAAAAAATGTAACGCACCCTATTATCACGCCATGATAAATTCTTAAACTTTAGAGCAAAGAATTTGAGTGGCGCAATCAACAATAGTGCCATAACAACGGAGATTAAAGCAATGACCTCCGCCGATACTACTATCCTCCCACCCTCAACGAGCACCGCTAACGAGAAGCAAAACAACGCATTAGCTGGCGTAGGGAGCCCTATAAAAGAGCTCTCCTGCTCCGCATCAACGTTAAACTTCGCTAAACGAAGTGCCGAGAAGCAGACAATAAGCAGTGGTATGAAAGCCCCATACTTACCCCAAATGGGATTCTCAATACTCCTCTCCGCTAAATTAAAGAGGGTAAACATAACCATAGCTGGAGCAAGCCCAAAGGAGACAACATCTGCCAAGGAGTCCAACTCACGCCCAATGGCTGAATATTGCCCAAGCAGGCGCGCAGACATACCATCTAGAAAGTCAAACGTAGCGGAGAGTAAAATTAGCATGAATGCTGCGAAAAAATTTTGATAGAGGAAGACCTCGATCAATGCTACCGAACCACAAAAGAGGTTGGATAGGGTTAGAATATTGGGTATCGTAAAGAGCTTTATTTTCATTTTATACCACATAATTAATCATTGCAGCGCTGCAAAGTTACAAATAATTTTTTATCTTTGTAACAAAACCGCATATTAATCTTAAAAATAGATAGATAAACAGATGAGTACCAATAAGTATTGTGTCATAATGGCCGGTGGCATAGGCTCCCGATTTTGGCCTCTTAGCCGCCAATCAATGCCTAAGCAGTTTCTAGATATCCTCGGAACTGGTAAGTCATTTATCCGTCACACCTTCGAGCGCTTCCTACCTCTTATACCCACCTCCAACTTCATAGTTGTGACCAACACCCGCTACAAAGAGCTAGTCCTAGAGCACCTCCCAGAGCTCCGCGAGAGCCAAGTGCTATGTGAGCCTATCGGTCGCAACACAGCGCCATGCATCGCCTACGCAACATACTCGATTGCATCAATGGATCATACCGCACAGATGATTATAACACCCGCCGACCACTACATCACCGATGAAGAGCTCTTTCGAGAGACCATCTCCGAATGTGTCGACTTCACAAGCAACAACGATGCATTGATGACCGTGGGCATCAAACCAACTCGCCCCGAAACAGGATATGGCTATATTCAAGTCTCCTGCGAAGAGCCCATAAGTAAGGTTAAATGCTTCACAGAGAAGCCCAACCTCCAACTGGCCGAGACACTCCTTCAATGCGGAGAGTTTGTATGGAACTCAGGAATATTTATCTGGAGCGCCAAATCCATCATCGAAGCATTCCGCAAATATCTACCTGAGCTACACTCCAACTTCAGCTCCATCTCCCCCACATTCCGCACCGATATGGAGGTTGCCGCAGTGGATCGAATCTTCTCGGAGTGCAAATCTATCTCTATAGATTATGGCATCATGGAGAAAGCCGACAACGTATATGTCAAAATAGGTAACTTCGGATGGAGCGACGTGGGCACTTGGAGCTCCCTCTTTGAACATGTACCCCTCGACAAAAACGGAAATATCAAATCCGAACATAGCTACCTATACAACACCTCCAACACCCTTATATCGGTCCCCAAAGAGAAGGTAGTTGTGGTCAGCGGACTCAACGACTACATCGTAGTCGACACAGACGACGCCATTATGATCTGCCCCAGAGCAGAGGAACAAAACATCAAAAACTTCACCGAAGATATCAAATATAAGAGAGAGCAGAGTAAGTAGATACCTTCTCATCGCCTCCGGCGGGCGTGGATAGCACCCACGCGGGTGCATATTACCTCTTGCGGATTGGGCTTATAGCTGGCGCTATGAAATCCGAGGTCAACCTCGCTGATGGGATTACATCTATCGTAGGGCAAAGCCCCATCACATCAGCGCAACACAGGTCAAAAACGATAGTTTTTGGATCCAAGCCTGCTTGGTGCCGCGCGGCATAAGCGCGATGAGAGAGCAGATCATGATAACCTACTCTCTCTTACGAACGATTCTAATTGTTGATTGAGTTGCTTGGCGGATAAAGACGTTGGGGGTATAACCATATCGCTGCAAGAGTTCATCGTTGTAGCTACGTATTGTCAGCAGCTCCATGTCGCGGCTCATCAGCACATCGAAGCCATCACTGTGAAGTAGCTCTTTGAGCTCGTCGATATGCCATGAGTTATCTACACATAGGCTGAGGTTTACCGCTGAGTTATGAATAAGATTTGTCTTTATGCGCAGGCGTTCAAGTGTTGAGAAGACCGTAGCGAAGCGCTCTTCAAGGGCAAACGAGAAGTCGCGAGAGCGGATCGTAAGCAATACCTGATCCTTTTTAAGGATGATAATAGGCACTATTACCGGAGCTGAGGTGCCACGAATCACCGTGCCGGGTTTACGCTTATCACCAAAGGGACGCACGTAGAGTGGGATATTCTTATTCTGAAGAGGCTTAATTGTCTTAGGGTGGATGATTTGAGCACCACTATAAGCTAACTCAATGGTATCCAAGTAGTTGAGCTCCTTGATTTGGGTTGCATCGGGAAAGGCCTTTGGGTCAGCATTGAGGATTCCATCAACATCTTTCCATACCGACATTGAGTCTGCATCCAAGATATTGGCAACAACGGCTGCTGAATAGTCGGAGCCCTCACGACCGAGGGTTGTTGTAGTGCCATCGGGTGCAAACCCGATAAATCCCTGTCCCACAAAGATTTTATCTGAGCTCTCTGCGATCTTGGCTCTAAGGAGCGTCGTTGATGCCTCCATATCAATTGTAGCATCTTTATGTCGTTGCTCGGTAAGGAATGTGGTGCGCATATCAATCCATCTATTCGAAAGACCCACCTGATTGAGGTACTCCGAGATAATGGTGGTTGAGAGGAGCTCTCCATAAGCGACGATGGTATCATACCACAACTCTGCATCTGAGCTTTTATACTCCGTCTTGGTGGCTACAACCTCCAGCTCCGCGAAGAGTGCCTCAACGCTCTCAATGGTCGTGCTCTTATGGAAGAGATCATTGATAATCTCCGCGTGATACTCTCTCAAGGAGGCGATATGCTTCATTGAGAAATCTGAATCTCCCTTTTGGAGACCCTCAAAAACTGCTTCTAGGGCATTAGTGGTCTTACCCATCGCCGAAACGATAATAAACAATTCGTTTTCGTCGCTGATAATCTTGTGAAGGTTGCGCACCCCATCTGCATTACGCACTGAGGCTCCACCAAACTTATAAACTCTCATTTGTCTCTATTATTATCTATTTTACTGCTTTATACTCTGTGTCGGTATTGTAGAACAGGAATGAATATGTATCTGTCAACTCATCAATCTTCTTGGAGGTAGGCTTACCTGCGCCATGACCCGCATTACTCTCGATACGTATCAAGATTGGATTCTCTCCACCATCGCTATGTTGCATCTGTGCGGCAAACTTAAAGGAGTGAGCCGGAACCACACGGTCGTCATGATCGCCCGTTGTAACGAGCGTCGCTGGGTAGTTGACACCATCCTTAATGTTGTGAAGTGGAGAGTACTTATATATATAGTTGAACTGCTCCTCATCTTCGCTTGAGCCATACTCCACAGCCCAGCCCCAACCTATTGTGAACTTATGGTAGCGCAACATATCGAGCACTCCCACCGCAGGTAGAGCAACCGCGAAAAGGTCGGGACGCTGCACCTGACAGGCACCAACCAGCAGACCACCATTCGAGCCACCAGCAATAGCTAGCTTCTCACTTGAGGTGTATCCCGTAGCTATGAGATGCTCTCCCGCACCAATGAAGTCATCGAATACATTCTGCTTATTGGCCAACATTCCCGCTTGATGCCACTGCTCACCATACTCGGAACCTCCGCGCAGGGTCACAACAACGTGGACTCCTCCCTGCTCCATAAACATGATAGCAGCAGGATTGAAAGAGGGGGTAAGATTAATCTGGAAACCACCATAACCATATAGGTAACATGGGTTGCCACCATCAAGCACTAGATCCTTGCGGTGCGAAACAAACATTGGAACCTGAGTGCCATCTTTACTTGCGAAGAATATCTGCTTTGTCACAAACATCTCACTATCGAAATCCACCTCCGGAGATTTGTAGAGAGTCGACTCTCCCGTCTCCAGCGAGTAGGAGTAGATTGCCGCAGGTGTAGTATAGTTCGAGAGAGTATAATAGACACTCGTCTCCTTCTTACCTGTCGAGAAGCCCGTAGCGCTACCTATCGCCGGCAGTTCAACCTCACGCACCAACGCACCATCCAAAGAGTGTTGATAGACTTTGCTCTGTGCATCTTGCAGATAGGAGGCCATAAAGAACGACCCTGCCGTAGAGACCCCCTCCAGCACAAATTGAGGATGCTCCGCAATCACATCTTGCAACCCCGAAGCGGGATTCTTCAAGCTGATCTTCGCCAAACGATAGTTGGGTGCTCCATTATTTGTCTTCACATATAGATAGTCGTCAACGCAATCAACGATCATATAATCTGAGTCGAAGCCTGACAGAAGCACCTTGAATGCTGCCGCAGTACGACTCTTGAAGAGAATCTCCGCACCCGAAGTTCCCTCAGAGCCCTCAACAAATATCCATTTATCATCATCACTGGGCCACGCACTAAAGTAACGCAAGGGGTGCTCCTTATCCTCGAAGATCAACTTGTCATCACCCTGCTCCTCACCTATCTTATGGTAATATACCTTTTGATATTGATTCTGAGTCGAGTAGACCCCCTCCTTCGGTGCATCATACGCTGAGTAGTAGAAGCTCTTCGAGTCGGGTGCCCATATAGCACCAGAGAACTTAACCCACTCTATCTTATCGCTCATCTGCTCCATCGTGCTACAATCAACAACATAGATATCAACCCAGTCGGAACCAGAACCCGCAACCGAGTATGCACAATAGCGACCATCCTCCGAGAAGGAGATATCACCCAACGCCTTAGTGCCATCCTCCGAGAGGCTATTAGGATCAATAAAGATCTCCGCCTCCGCATCAAGTGAAGCCTTACGATAGATAACAGCCTGATTCTGCAAGCCATCATTATAGCTATAGTAGTAGTAATCACCATGCTTCACCGGAGCACCCTCCTTAGCATAGTTCCACAACTCCATAAGGCGAGCTCGAACCTGATCGCGATAAGGAATCTGAGAAAGGTAATCATTAGTAACCCTATTTTGAGCCACAACCCACTGGGCAGTAGCCTCAGAGCTATCATCCTCCAACCAACGATAAGGATCCGCCACCTCTTGACCAAAGTAGCTATCCACAACGCTACCACGCTCTGTTTGAGGATATTGACCAACTTTTATTTTAGACTCATTCATACATGAAATAGTTACAGCAGCTATCATCGTACCAACCAACAGCTTTTTGTCCATTATCTTCATCACTATTATTTTATTAAAGTTTTTGCAAAAATAGTAAAAAGATTGTTATTTCTATCTTTTTAACCTTTGTAGAGCATAAATTTATCGTTTTTTTGGAGAGTGACGTCAACCTGCGGTTGCCATCATC
Organism: Rikenellaceae bacterium; assembly: GCA_047172325.1. Taxonomy (GTDB): domain Bacteria; phylum Bacteroidota; class Bacteroidia; order Bacteroidales; family Rikenellaceae; genus Alistipes. The sequence goes on from JBCQWG010000023.1 coordinate 21,474, forward strand.
CCATCAGCGAGGTGACCTCGGATTGGGTTTAGCGTAGCTATAAGCCCAATCCGCAAGAGATAATATGCACTCGCGGGGGTGCTATCCCCGCCCGCCGGAGGCATAGAGAAACTTTATTTCATGCATTTGTCCTGATACCATTTGCAAATATTACCAATTTTTCGTAATATTGTATTACAGATCTAAACACAAACTATCATGACTACAAATACAAGTTCCATCTTTGGTCTAACGGCCAAACAAACGCAACTCCTATTTAGCCTTCAGAGGTTAATTATAAAGGCCGATTGCTCTATCGCTAGAGATGCTAAATTACCCGCCTTGACGACCCATGGTTCATATGATCTCAAAGCGAGATGGCTTGCAGAGTGGGATGTATCGATAAACAACTACTTAAATAGCATTGAGCCAAAGCTTGTTACCAAGCGTTCAGAGGAGGAGATAAAGGCCTTAATAGCGGAGATTGACGCCTCGTCAGAGACAACAATATGGAAATATATGGTTTTATTTGAGTGCGCATTATACGCACCATACTACCCTCTGAGCAAAGATAAGGAGGAGATTAAGAGATATAAAAACGTATCCTTAAATAAGAGAGGTAATGATGATTCATTGGACTCTATCTGCGCTTTACTATCCATTGACAGCAAATATGTTAAGATCTTCCAAAAATCATATCGTAAATCTATCAAATCAATATCTGGATATTGGCAGAAAGTTGCAATATCTGTTGGCATTGGCATAGCTGTAGTGATAACCGCAATTGTTACATTTCAATATGAGATTCTCTCCTACTTCGCAGTGAGTGGCGTATCGGGTGCTGCGGCAATCTCATCTGGATTAGCGGCGTTAGGAGGTGGCGCAATAGCCGTAGGTGGCGCAGGAATGGCTGGCGGCATAGCGGTACTAGTTGGAGGAGGAACTCTACTAGGTGCTAGCGCAGGGTTAGCCACAGGATTAAACATTGCAAATCTTGGCTCTGATGTTGTTATGATTGAAGCCGCAAAGCTACAAACTATTCTAAAGGAGATTATATTAGCGATACAGAAAGATACTAAAAACTTTCAGAGTATTATAATGAATATCGTAGAGCAAAACAACAAGCTACGAGATGAACTTGCGAAATTAAAATTTAATGCAGAGGCGAACAAGAAAAAGATAAAAGATCTAGAAAAAACTATCTCCTATCTTGAGAAGATAATCAATGTTAAATATAAGTAAATCAAATGGATGATTTTCACAAACTCTCAAAGCCAATAGAAGAGCTTAGCCGCCAACAAGAGTCTATAAATGATACATTGAACGCCCTAACCTCTCAAGAGGAGTCTAGCACCAATAGCCTTGAGGCGCTAAAAGATAGGGTTAATGCTATCATGCACACTATTGGAGCGGGTCATGAAATTGATTGGAGCGAGGAGGCTCCCTATCACGCCACCACAAAGGAGAGAATCCACCCTCTGAACGCTGACAAAACCGACGCTGATAGGGCTTACGAGATGAATAGAGCCGACGTGCTCGTCGCATGCTTAGCCGGAGGCTTAGCTGTCATCATTGATTTTATCGTTGTTAAAACACCTAAGAGTGTGAAATTAGGAGCCGGGGATGAGTCTAAAATTATCTCCGGAAGCTCCTTGACAGCTTATCTGAAGAGGTTTGGCATGAGCGAGAATAACAAAGAGGCTAAATGGATAAGGTCTCTTGAAAAATGGTTTAAAGTTAACTACGATCAATCCTATCTGGATGGCATCAAAGGGATGTTCCCCAAAAACCATAGAGCCTATAGTCTTGGTCATGAGCCTAGCATAATGGGGCTTATTTGGGGCATCAAAGATCTCATCTGCAACACCTCCTCTTTTATCGACAAAGATGGCGTACTGCGCATTGTTAAAACAGCGGATACTACACTCCAACAAAAGATGTTTGCACCCATCCTCTGGTTAGGACACATCTTTTCGGATATCTTCACTAAAGCTGGTCTTCCGATCCCCGGCAACTCCATTCTACGACTATTGCAAGTAGGCTCCTTCGGAGAAAAGGAGAGGACAATTGGCCAAATTGCAGAGTATATGTATCTATCAGGATATGACGCGAGGCACCTACTAACAGCCTCTACATCGAATGCTGCTATTGAGCTGGTGATAAGAATCTACCTATTCTTCATAAGCGACACCACCAAGATAGAGAGTGAGATTCTATTCGAGAAAGAGTATCACCGAATAATGAGCAACCGAAAGAGACACAACCTATTAATGACTGCATATTCGGTTGCCGCTACTGGAAACATTGCAAAGGTTGCCGCATACTCCGGTTCTCCCAATGCAATCAATATTCCTATATGGTACTCCTTCGCAAAAGAGGCTGTCACGAAGTTTGTAATTGTCGGATCAGATAGCAATTTTTATATCCATGCTATTGAGAATAGAGATCTAATCGAGGAGCGTTTTAATCAATTATTAACTGCACCTCACGTTGATTAATGCGAGTTCAAGAGTAATATTAGATCCGTAATAAGTGTTACACAACAGAGCAGATTCCGTAAATTGTCTATATCCCAAGATTTCATAATTTCATACCTTTGTAACACTAATTAAATTATGTTGCTACGCATTCGAAAATAATTGATTAAATCGAACCAAGTTTGAATATAATTTACTACCTTTGCTGTAACTGTGAAAAAAAATATATAAAAAATATAATCTATTATGGAAAACAAACTCCAGATTTTAACACAAAAACTCTATGATGAGGGTCTAGAGAAGGGTCGCCAAGAGGCTGATCTTTTGGTTAGTGAGGCTACAGCTAAAGCTGCCAAAATTATTGAAGAGGCTAGAGCAGAGGCAGAAGCAATTCTTAAAAAAGCTCAGGGCGCAGCCGAAGATACACAGAAGAACTCTATGACCGAAATTACACTTGCGGGTAAGCAGGCTATCGCTAAGATTAAGAGCGAGATAGAGAATATCATCGTCACTAAGATCACCTCGGAGTCAATCAAGGAGACGACGATAGATGCCTCCTTCATCAAGGAGATGCTGCTCGCTGTGGCTGCTTCGTGGAGTGGCAGTAGCTCCTCTAAAGTTGAGTTGCAAGCACTTCTCCCAGAGGCAAATAAGGCGCAGCTGGATGCAGCAATCGCGAAGAGCGCAGCAGCACTTCTTAAGGCTGGTATCGAAGTTGGATACTCAAAGCAAGTCTCTAGTGGTTTTAAGATCGGAGAGAAGGGCGGAGGCTACTACATCTCATTCTCCAATGACGATTTCGATGCTCTTATGCGCGGCTATATCCGCGAGAAGCTCGCCTCAATTCTATTTAAGGCATAGCTACTATGTTTGAGTCACAATATTACTGCTTAGTTGCCGGCCTAAAGGAACTTACGCTCGATGCCGAGAATAAAGGTTTTGAGCCTAAGTCGATTATCAACGAGATTCTCGACGAGCTATCGCCACGCGATGCTAAAGGCGTTAAGCTCCTCTACACCTACTACGACTGCGAGAATCTTGCCGCAGCACGTGCCGGCCGCCAACGCCACAACCCTCTAGGAAACCTCGACCGTGAGCAGATCGAGGCTGAGCTTGAAGAGCCCTCTCTCACGCCTCCCTCCATCGCCAAGGTCATTAGAGCTTTTGCCTCCAGCGAGAGCCAAGAGGCTGAAGATATCGACATCACAACCTCATTCGAACGAGCTCTCTTCGAGGCCTACTACAGAGAGTGTGCATCGAGCTCCTCTCGATTCCTTAAGGAGTGGAGTGAGATTGATCGCAACTTGCGCAACATCTCGGCTGCAATCACCGCTCGTCTCACAGATACAGCTATAGATCAAGTTGTTGTAGGTGAGGGTGAGATCGCCGACTCTCTGCGTCGCTCCTCTGCTGCTGACTTTGGTCTACGTGGCGAGTTACCATATATCGACACTCTCATCACTGCCATTAATGACGAACCCAACATCGTTGAGAAGGAGCACAAAATCGACAATATTCGTTGGGCAGAGGTGGAAGAGGCCTCCACATTCGACTACTTCACCATTAGTGCTGTTATGGCATATTTAGTTAAGCTAAATATCGTAGCTCGTTGGGCTGAGCTCGATCCAACAAGAGGCCGAGAGATGCTCAAAAGATTAATGCAGGAGCTAAGTGCAAATGATAAAATAAATAATAAAATATAGATAATGAAGACTACGGGACGTGTAAATGGTATTATCTCCAATATCGTAATCGTGAAGGCCGACGGAGCAGTTGGTCAAAATGAGATCTGTTACGTATATTGCGGTGAAACCAAGGTGATGGCTGAGGTCATCAAAGTTGTGGGCGATGCAGCCTACGTTCAGGTTTTTGACTCTACGAGAGGTCTAAAAATCGGAGATAAAGTTGAGTTCGAGGGTCATATGCTTGAGGCGACACTAGCGCCGGGCATACTCTCTCGCAACTATGATGGTCTGCAAAATGACCTTGAGAAGATGGAGGGACTCTTCATTGAGCGTGGCTCGATGACCGAAGCTGTCGACTTCGACAAAAGTTGGCCATTCTCGCCTATTGCAAAGGTTGGTGACACGGTGGAGGCTGCTAGCTGGTTAGGAGAGGTCAAAGAGCAGTGGGTATCTCACAAAATCATGGTTCCTTTCGTGATGAAGGGTGGCTACACGGTGAAATCAATTGTTGCAGAGGGTGACTACAAGATCACCGACACTGTCGCCATCATCACCGATGAGGCGGGAGTAGATCACAATATAACAATGGTGCAAAAGTGGCCGGTGAAACGCGCCATCCGCAACTATATCGAAAAGCCACGCCCCTCCAATGTGATGGAGACTGGTGTGCGCGCAATCGACACCTTCAACCCTATAGCTGAGGGTGGTACTGGATTTATCCCCGGTCCTTTCGGTGCGGGTAAGACTGTACTTCAGCACGCCATATCGAAGCAGGCTGAGGCCGATGTAATTATCATCGTGGCATGTGGTGAGCGTGCCAATGAGGTTGTTGAGATCTTCGCGGAGTTCCCCGAACTTATCGACCCACGCACAGGCCACAACCTTATGGAGCGTACCATTATCATATGTAACACCTCGAATATGCCTGTTGCGGCGCGTGAAGCATCGGTCTACACCGGTATGACCATTGGTGAGTATTACCGCGCAATGGGGCTTAAGGTTCTCGTTATGGCCGACTCCACTTCACGCTGGGCGCAAGCACTCCGCGAGATGTCGAACCGCCTTGAGGAGCTTCCCGGACAAGATGCATTCCCGATGGACCTCTCGGCAATTATCTCCAACTTCTACTCACGTGCCGGCTTGGTTAAACTCGTTGGAGGAAAGAGTGGCTCTGTAACTTTCCTTGGAACGGTATCCCCCGCTGGAGGTAACCTCAAAGAGCCTGTAACGGAGTCTACAAAGAAGGCTGCACGCTGCTTCTACGCACTTTCGCAAGGCCGTGCAGACTCTAAGCGCTACCCCGCTATCGACCCACTCGACTCATACTCTAAATATTTGGAGTACCCAGAGGTAAAGAGCTATCTCGACCAAAGAGTAGAGATGAATTGGACGGATAAGGTCTACGAGGGAAAGACTATAGTTCAACGCGGTAAAGAGGCGAACGACCAGATCAACATCCTTGGAGATGATGGAGTACCTGTTGAGTATCATGAGCGCTTCTGGAAGTCGGAGCTCATCGACTTTGTTATTTTGCAACAAGATGCATTCGACGATATCGACGCTACATGCCCTATGGATCGCCAACGCTACATGTACAACCTAGTGCTCGACCTCTGTCATATGGAGTTTAATTTTGCCGATTTCAACGAGTGTTCGCAATTCTTTAAGAGTCTTATCAACATCTTACGCCAGATGAACTACTCAGCATGGCAGTCAGAGGAGTTTGAGAGGTATAACAAACAGGTAGAGGAGTTTATCAAAGAGAAAATTTCTTAATTAAAAAAGAGATAGTTATGACTAAGAGTGCATTTCAAAAAGTATATACCAAGATCGACAATATCACCAAAGCAACAGTAACCCTCAAAGCGACAGGAGTCGGCAATGAGGAGCTAGCAACAGTTGGTGGAGAGTTGGCGCAGGTAGTAAAGATCATGGGTGAGAATGTCACCCTACAGGTCTTTGCAGGAACCGAAGGTTTGGCAACAAACTCAGAGGTGATATTCCAAGGAGAACCCCCAAAGCTACGTGTATCGGACAACTTGGCAGGACGCTTCTTTAACGCCTATGGCGAGCCACTGGAGGGTGGAGAACCAATCGAGGGTGAGGAGCGCGAGATTGGCGGACCAACGGTGAATCCCTTCCGCCGCATTCAACCATCCGAGCTAATAGCAACAGGTATCGCGGGTATCGACCTTAACAACACAATCGTATCGGGCCAAAAGATCCCATTCTTTGCCGATCCAGATCAGCCATACAACGCTGTAATGGCAAATGTGGCTCTTCGCGCCAAGGCCGACAAGATCATCTTGGGAGGTATGGGATTGACCAACGATGACTTCTTATATTTCAAGAGCGTCTTCGAGAATGCTGGTGCCCTAGACCGCATTGTATCATTTGTTAACACCACTGAGAATCCTCCCGTTGAGCGCCTCTTGGTCCCCGATATGGCACTTACGGCAGCCGAGTATTTCGCTGTGGATAAGGGTGAAAAGGTATTGGTTCTCTTAACCGATATGACCCTCTATGCAGATGCTCTTGCCATCGTATCGAATCGTATGGACCAGATTCCATCTAAGGACTCCATGCCGGGCTCTCTATACTCAGATCTAGCTAAGATCTACGAGAAAGCGGTACAACTTCCAAATGGAGGCTCTATCACAATTATCGCCGTTACAACCCTTTCGGGAGGCGATATCACCCATGCGATCCCAGATAATACGGGTTACATCACCGAGGGTCAGCTCTTCCTACGTAACGACACCGACACGGGTAAAGTTATTGTCGATCCATTCCGCTCACTATCTCGACTCAAGCAGCTAGTTATTGGAAAGAAGACGCGTGAGGATCACCCCCAAGTGATGAATGCTTGCGTTCGTCTATTTGCAGATGCAGCTAACTCAAAGACCAAGTTGGAGAATGGATTCGACCTCTCTGATTATGATGAGCGCTCACTAAAATTTGCTCGCGCATACTCCGAGAAGCTTCTCTCAATCGACGTAAATATCGACATTGACGAGATGTTGGATACCGCTTGGAGCCTCTTTGCGGAGTACTTCTCACGTGAGGAGGTTACAATCAAGCAATCCCTAATAGATACTTATTGGAAAGCATAGTTTAAGGCTTATGGCAATCAAATTTCAATATAACAAAACCTCTCTCGGAGATCTCGACAAACAGCTCAAGATGCGTCGCAAGGCTTTGCCGACCATCAAAAGCAAGGAGTCTGCTCTCCGCTCTGAGGTTAAGCGAGCTAAGGAGACTGCGCGCAACTTCCGCGAGCAGCTCGATGCTCTCACCTCACAGTACGACTATATGGTCGCGCTATGGGGCGAGTTCGATCCCGACCTTATTCGCATCTCCGATGTTGAGCTAACCACGCAGAAGATCGCCGGTGTACGCACCCCACTTCTTGAGAATGTCATCTATGAGCAGAAGCCATACGACCTCTTCTCCTCGCCTGTTTGGTTCGCTTCGGGTGTTGACCTACTAAAACGCATGGCGCGTTTGAGCCTAGAGTTTGAGCTCTATAACCTTAAAATGGAGCTTCTGGACTACGCACGTCGCAAGACTACTCAAAAAGTGAACCTCTATGAGAAGGTGCAGATCCCCGGCTATGAGGATGCTATGCGCAAGATTAAACGATTTATGGAGGATGAAGAGAACCTCTCCAAGTCGGCTCAAAAAATTGTAAAAACTAAACAACAGGCAGCAGAGGAGGGCGCAATGCTATGATCGCTAAGATGTCAAAATATGACTTTGTGCTCTACACTCGTGAGTATCAAGATTTTATTGATAAGATTCGCGCATTGGGTCTACTCGATCTCACCACTACGGGATGGGAGAGCTCCGATGAGGAGCGCGACATAATCCTTGATATGGAGGCCCACACAAAGGCTGAAGCTGCTCTAAGGGAGTTTGCGAAGAGCGAAGACTACGCCCCAGATGCTCAAGTAGTTGGGGCGAGCGAAGTCTACCCGCTATACCTCGCAACACAAGCTAAGCGTGCACAGCTTCAAAACGAAATCACCACACTCCAAAAGAGTGGTGAGGAGAGTCGTGCATGGGGCGAGTTCTCTGCCTCAATCCTCGATAAATTGGAGGCGCAAGGCGTTAAGCTTCACTTCTTCGTCGCTAACGACTCAGCGTATGAGAAGATCGTCGAGCAGTGGAGCTCTGAGTATGCAATTGAACTTATCAATAGTGTTGATGGGAACTCATTCTTTGTGATAATCGGCTCTGAGGGTGACGATATAATGGTTGATGCTCAAATCATCAAGCGACCATCAATCACCTCCAAGGAGGCTTTCGCCATGGCCGACACAGCTCGTGCAGAGTATAAAGCTCTCGACGCTCAGCTCTCATCATGCGCCAAGGCAGTTCAAGCCATAGAGGATGAGAACACAGCCCTATTAGAGCAATTGCAAAGCTCTAAGGTTCGTTCAACAGCAGAGGTGGCAGCAGATGGCTCCCTCCTCATTATGAGCGGCTGGGCCGAGGAGGAGACCTCCTCAAAGGTTGATGCTCTACTTGAAGATTACCCCGGAGTGATCTACATCAAGAGTGACCCCACGCCAGAGGATAACACCCCTGTAAAGCTTAATAACAAGTGGTTCCCTCATATCTTCGAGCTTATCGGAAATCTATACGCCCTTCCGAAGTATGGCACTCTCGATCTCACACCACTCTTCGCACCCTTCTACATGCTCTTCTTCGCAATTTGCTTATGCGACGCTGGCTACGGTGCGGTGATCTTTGCAGCGGGATTGGGGCTCTACTTCAAGGGTGGCGAGAGTATGCGTCAAGCATCATGGCTATCACTCCTATGCGGAGCTGCGGCCATCATCTTTGGATTCCTAGCTAACTCATTCTTCGGAATCTCCATCTCCTCAGTACCACTATTCAAGGAGTTTAGATTCATCAACTTCCAACAAGATTTCTTCTCCATCTCGATGATAATTGGAGTATTCCAGATATTATTAGGTATGGCGATCAATATTGTTGTTAGCTCTCGTATATTTGGGTTTAAGCACGCCTTGGGCTCGTTAGGATGGTTCCTTCTGATCCTCTCGGCATCCCTCTCAGCTGCACTCTCGGCAATGGGGATTACCCTCTTCTCATTCTCGTCAATACCATTCTACGTGATGGTTGCAATAGCTCTTATACTAATGTTCTTCTTTAACTCCCCCGACAAGAATATATTTGCCAATTTTGGCGCCGGATTGTGGAACACATACAACAATATCACAGGACTCTTGAGCGACGTATTGAGCTACATTCGACTCTTCGCAATTGGCCTGTCGGGAGGTGTCCTAGCGCTAGTATTCAACAGCCTTGCAATAGGTATGACTGGTCTCGATGGAGGCATCGAGGGACAACCCATAGGCAGTCTGATTTTCCAGATTATTGGCGCTGTAATAATACTTCTTATTGGCCATGGCGTGAACCTATTTATGTCGACCATATCGTCATTCGTACACCCTATGCGACTCACCTTCGTGGAGTTCTTCAAAAATGCGGGCTTCGAGATGGCTACACGCAAGTTCAACCCATTAAAATAAAAACAGATAAATAATAATAATTAAAACAACTTTTCAATTATGAATTCAACAGCAATTATTTTGGCCTATGTAGGCGTAGCCCTAATGGTAGGTTTAGCAGGTATTGCATCTGCTGTAGGTACAGCAATTTGCGGCCAAGCAGCGGTAGGTGCTATGAAGAAAAATGATGGAGCCTTCGGTAGCTATATGATGCTCTCAGCACTTCCCGGATCACAGGGTCTCTACGGCTTCGTATGCTTCTTTATGGTTACTCAAATCTACAACATCATCACCCCAGAGATCACAATATTGCAAGGTGCTGCAATATTCGGTATCGGCCTTCTAGTGGGTATGGCAAACCTAGCATCATCCATCTTCCAAGGTAAAGTGTGCGCAAACGGTATCGCCGCAATCGGAAATGGCCACGACGTAATGGGTAAAACCTTTATCTTGGCTGCATTCCCTGAGCTATACGCAATCCTAACCGTTGCTGCTACTTTCTTGGTGTGTAGTGCAATAGCATAAATAACACTTATTAACCTCGGATTGGGTTTAAATGCCTTTAGGCATTTAAAAAATTAGATAGATTAAAAAATGTATGCGAATTTATTCGTGATACATTTTTTAATCTATCTAATTTCATAGCGGAGCTATAAGCCCAATCCGCAAGAGATAATATGCACTCGCGGGGGTGCTATCCCCGCCCGCCGGAGGCATAAGAAACAATATTTTCACCAACATGCCATGAATAAATTTAAATAATAGCGAGAAAAATTGTAAAAAAATAATTAACTTTGCTTTATTGAATTTAAACTAAAAAATATAAAGCCATGGAACTAAAAGAGAGATTCTTGAAATATGTGTCATTCGACACTCAAAGCTGTGAAGATAGTCAGACGTATCCATCCACCGAGAAGCAACTCGTACTTCTCAACTACCTCAATGAGGAGATGAAGTCGTTGGGTCTCACCGATGTTACCACTGATAAATATGGCTACACTATGGGGACAATCCCTGCGAGCGAGGGGTGCGAGAGTGTTCCAACGATTGGATTTGTTTCGCATGTTGACACTGCTCCCGACATGAGTGGAAAGGATATTAAGCCACATATCATCGAGGATTATCAAGGGGGCGATATTCTCCTCAACTCAAGTCTCACGATGAGGGTTAGCGACTTTCCGGAGTTAAGTAACTTTGTAGGTCACACCATCATTCACACCGATGGCACAACGCTGCTTGGTGCCGACGACAAGGCGGGTGTTGCAGAGATTATGAGTGCCGCGGAGTACCTCATGGCGCATCCCGAAATTAAGCATGGTAAGATCCGCATAGGTTTCACCCCCGATGAGGAGATTGGTCGCGGTGTAGACTTCTTCGATGTAGCAGCCTTCGGTGCCGACTACGCCTACACGATGGATGGTAGCGTCGAGGGGGAGTTGGAGTATGAGAATTTCAATGCTGCTGGCGCCAAGATCTCGATCCAAGGGCGCAATGTCCACCCCGGCTATGCAAAGAATAAGATGATTAATGCTATTCAGGTTGCATGTGAGCTCAATGCGATGCTGCCATCGACCCAGCGCCCGGAGCACACTACAGGCTATGAGGGCTTCTTCCACTGCACGAACTTCACCGGTAGCGTTGAGCAGGCCCAAATAAGTTATATCATTCGCGATCACGACACAGAGAAATTCGAAGAGAAGAAGGTATGGATGTGGAGCTGCGTGGATCTACTTCAAAAGCGCTATGGCAAGGATGTAATCACCCTAACGCTCAAAGATCAATACTTCAATATGCGCAAGATGGTCGTGCCACACCCTCAAGTCATCGACAAAGCCTTCCAAGCGATGGAGATGGCTGGTGTGAAGCCCATTGTGAAGCCTATTCGTGGTGGTACAGATGGTGCACGCCTCTCCTTTATGGGTCTTCCATGTCCGAATATCTTTGCGGGAGGAATGAACTTCCACGGTAAATTTGAATATTGCTCGCTCAACTCCATGCAACGCGCAATGCAAGTTATTATAAACATTGCTCAACTGTGGGCTAAATAGGTACTTCATGCGAAAAGATTGTTATTTTAGAGTAGCTACAGCAACTCCATTTGTTCGCATTGGAGATGTTCAACACAATGCAGAACAGGCAGAAGTGGCTATGCTACGTGCCGCTAGCGCTGGTGCGGAGGTACTTCTCCTGCCGGAGTTATCTTTAACGGGTTACACCTGTGGTGATCTGCTCCTACACTCTACGCTGCGAGGGGGAGCTATAGAGGCCCTTGAGAAGATCGTGCAGAAGAGTTGCGAGGTGGAGATAACAACAATTGTGGGGCTTCCTATCGCCTACAACTCAGCACTCTACAACTGCGCTGCGGTGATCTCCAAGGGGAAGATCCTAGGTATAGTCCCCAAGAGTCACATTCCAAACTACTCGGAGTTCTATGAGGCTCGTTGGTTTGCATCGGGCAGCAACATCAAGCAGGGTGTTGTCTCCCTCTGTGGGCAGGAGGTGACAATCTCGACAGAACTCATCTTCGATATAAATGGGGCGAAGTGCGCCATTGAGATTTGTGAGGATCTATGGGTCCCCGCGCCACCCTCGTCACAGCTATGCCAAGTGGCAGAGGTTATCTTCAACCTCTCTGCCTCCCCGGAAGTTGTTGGCAAGAATGACTATCTACGATCCCTTATTGAGCAACAATCTGCACGTTGCCTCGCAGGATATGTCTACTGCTCGGCAGGCTTTGGAGAATCCTCCACCGACCTTGTTTTTGCGGGTAATGGCATCATCGCGGAGAATGGTCGCATCATAGCCTCTGCCGATAGGTTCTCCCTCGAAGAGCAGATGACAGTGGCAGATATCGACATTGAAGCACTTCGCAACAAACGCCTACAGACATCCACCTTTCATCGTCACGAAGCAGCTCAATATATCATTAAGAGTACCTCCACAGAGGTTCTCGCACAGATCGACCTGCTACGACCTATCAACAAGATGCCTTTCGTGCCATCATCAAAGGCTCGACGCTCGGAGCGCTGCAATGAGATCTTCTCGATTCAAACTAATGGATTGGCTCAACGCCTCAACCATATAGGCGCAGAAAAAGCTATTATAGGCATCTCTGGTGGGCTTGACTCAACTCTAGCTCTACTTGTCACAGTGAAGACTTTCGACCGCCTAGGACTCGACCGCAAAGGGGTAATTGGCGTCACTATGCCCGGCTTCGGCACAACGGGACGCACCTACAACAACGCTATTAACTTGATGAATGAACTCGGTGTCACCATCCGTGAGATCTCTATCAAGGAGGCTTGCATGCAACACTTTAGCGACATTGGGCTCGACCCCTCAGACCGCTCCGTGGCCTACGAAAATAGCCAAGCGCGAGAGCGCACCCAGATCCTTATGGACCTAACCCACATCGAGGGCGGCATCGTAATTGGCACAGGTGACCTAAGTGAAATAGCCTTGGGATGGGCCACATATAATGGAGATCACATGTCGATGTATGGGGTGAACGCCTCCGTGCCAAAGACCCTTATCCGATATCTCGTTGAGTGGTATGCCGACACCATTGATGGCACCTCGACAGCAGATATCCTCCGCGATATTGCCGACACCCCAATCAGTCCAGAGCTGCTACCATCCGACGAGAACGACCAAATTGCACAAAAGACCGAAGATCTGGTAGGCCCCTACGAGCTACACGACTTCTTCCTCTATAACTTCGTGCGCATGAACTTCTCATCGAGCAAGATCTATGACCTAGCGGCACGCGCCTTTGTTGGGGAGTACGACACCGAGACCATCGAGAAGTGGTTATCTATCTTCATTCGAAGATTCTTCAATCAACAATTCAAGCGCTCAGCAATGCCCGATGGCCCCAAGGTGGGAAGCGTCTCTCTCTCCCCACGTGGAGATTGGAGAATGCCTAGCGACGCTACCTCACGTCTATTTAACCCTCTTTAAACGCTCTAAGCCAGCTCTTTTGAGAGGCGTCTTCGCAAATTTACAGCTAAATTCTTCTTCACCCATCGCCCTCCACTCGGAGTGTGCAATGGGTGAGACTATTGGCTGCATCGCAACATTGGTTCCCAAAGGTGTATTACGATTATAGGGGCAACAACTCTGACACATATCACAGCCAAACAACCACCCATGGAGCTCCCTGCCATCTGGATTATCACACTCCACAGTTAATGCAGAGATGCACAATCGACTATCTATCATTCTCTCCTCCAATATTGCACCATTAGGACATATATCAATGCAGCGACGACACTCCCCACACCCCACCGTTGATAGCGGCTCATCGTATATGTCGACCTCCACATTGAGCAGCAACACCCCCAACACTACGAACGACCCAAACTGCGGGGTGATTAATAGCGACTGACGACCAATCCACCCTAACCCCGCCTCTACTGCTAACTGCTTCTCCAAAAGAGGGGCTGTATCCACACAGCAACGCCCCTCGATAGATGGGTCAAGCAGCTGCAAGCGACGCAATAGAGCCTTTAGCTGCTTGCGTATAACCTTATGGTAATCTGCGGCAAGTGCATACGAAGCGATCTTTGGCGTTGCGGGGTCACACTGCCCCATGCTAAAATCGCTCTTATAGTTTATCGCACACACCACCACACTACGACTCCCCTCAAGTAGGTTCGCTGGATTGAATCGAACATCCATATATCGCTTCATGTAGCTCAATGAATCGGCATTGCCCTGCTCGATCCATCTCTCGATTGCAGCGCGATTGAGCTCAAACTCTCGTGGAAAGGTGACACCAACCAGATCAAAGCCCTCAATATTAGCATACTCCTTAATACGATTATTGCATAGCATAAATTATAAATTTGCCCAAAATTAGTTATTTTTCAATTAAAATTACTATATTTGTCCAATATTTCGTTTCATTTTTCGTTTAATCAACGGGATAAAACTTAAAAAAAAATTTATGGTTATCAATACCTTAAAAGATCTTGCGCTTGCAAGCGTGGAGAAATATAGCAATAAAGTTGCCTTCTCAATGCTCAATGGCGAACAGGTAACCTTCGCTGAATTTGGTCAGCGCATGGCTGCGGTACAAGATCTTCTCAAAAATGCGGGACTCAAATCGGGCGACAAAGTTGCTCTTCTGAGTAGCAACATGCCCAACTGGAGCGTATCTTATTTTGCAGTTGTTTCAGCTGGTCTCACCGTAGTGCCGATCCTACCCGACTTCTCAAGTAGCGAGTTAGGGATGATCCTTGAACACTCAGAGGCTAAAGCTCTATTGGTCTCAGATAAGCTCTACACCCGCCTACCCAAAGAGGCTATATCGAAGCTAAATGTAATAATTCGCACAAAAAACCTTAGTGTAATTGCTCAAAAAGTTAAAGAGGTTGGCTCATTTACCGATCCCGCCCCCGATGACATCGCAGCAATAATATACACTTCAGGCACCACCTCAAAGCCAAAAGGAGTGATGCTATCACACTACAACCTCGTAAAGCAGGTCGGTGTGTGCAGCTCTCTCTTCTTGATGAATGATGAGGATGTATGTCTCTCAGTGCTACCTCTATCTCACACATATGAGTGCTCTCTAGGTATGATTCTACCATTCTCGCTAGGAGCTCAATCTGTATACCTCGATAGACCACCCACCGCAACTGTTCTTATGCCTGCACTAAGCCGAGTGCGCCCCACAATTATGCTAATTGTACCTCTTCTCATCGAGAAGATCTTCTGCTCGCAGGTTCAAGCAAAGTTCAACTCTAGCCCCGTGCTACGTACACTCTGCAAAGCTAAATTCATCCGCAACATCCTCTACAATACCGCAGGAAAGCGTCTTATGAGTGTCTTCGGAGGTCGCATACGCTTCCTCGGAATTGGAGGAGCGAAGCTTAGCTTCGACACTGAAGAGTTTCTCTCGATTGCCAAATTCCCATACGCCATTGGATATGGCCTTACAGAGACCGCGCCAGTGTTGGCAGGAGCCGTTCCCGGCAAGACTCGACTAGGCTCTACTGGACATATGGCTGACGGCCTTAAGGTGCGCCTCGAAAATATCAACCCTGAGACCAACCAAGGCGAAGTTGTAGTGTTGACACCTTGCGCCATGAGAGGCTACTACAAAAATGAGGAGGCTACCAAAGCAGTATTCACAGAGGATGGCTGGTTCCGCACAGGAGACCTAGGTGAGATCGACAAAGATGGATTTCTCTATATTAAGGGTCGCCTTAAGAATATGATATTGGGCCCCAGCGGTGAGAACATCTACCCCGAAGAGATCGAAAGCGTTCTTAACTCCCACGTATATATCTCCGACTCCGTTGTAACGGAGCAAGAGGGACGCCTCGTAGCACTCGTTCATTTCAATGCCGACGAGATAGAGGCTCAATTCAAAGAGTGGCGCCAAGAGTTCCACGAAGAGTGGGAGAGCAAGATGCAAGAGTGGGAAGAGCGCAAAGAGAACATCATGAAAGATATCCGCGACTACGTAAACTCAAAAGTAAACCGCTTCTCACGCATATCAGAGGTCGTAGAACAAAAAGAGGAGTTCATAAAGACTCCAACACATAAGATCAAACGATTCCTCTACAACAAAAAAGCTGGAGGGACTAACGCGTAAAAAATAGAGATTACACCTCTTGCTCACTGCCCTAACAGCGGGGTTAACCTCGGATTGGGTTTAAATGCCTTCAGGCATTTAAAAAATTAAATAGGTAAAATGTTATGCGAATTTATTCGTGATAACATTTTACCTATTTAATTTCATAGCGTTAGCTATAAGCCCAATACGCAACAAAAGAGTAGCTCCGCAGGGAGCACCCTGCCCGCCGGAGGCGATAAGAAACTTTAGATTCTAAAGGTCAACGTAGCGCTAATAAAGCTGCGATTAAGTGAACTCTCGAAGAGGTTGCTCGAAACAATAAAGCCTTCACTATCTTCTGCGTAGAATAATCTATAAGGAGTGTAGTTCTGGTGGTTATATTGATATGCTATATCGAGGGTTGTTGTTGGAGTGAGGAATAGACCCACGCCACAGGTTATGTAGTGACTATCTGTTGCTACAGGTGAGCTGTAGAATTGAGACTCATCCTTAATCATGGAGCTGCTTGCGCCACCTCCCACGCGTAGTGCAACGGTAGGTATTGGCTTCACCTCAAGACCTACACGCAGGGTGTTGGTTGGCTTATAGCTATTCTCGAATGAGAGCTTATAATCATATGTTGATAATCCTCCCGGCGAGTTTGTTACGCGTGTCCAGTTGTACCATTGACGCTCATAATCGACTGCCAACAATCCAAAGCTACCCACCTGCAAGGAGGCTCCCGCTAGGAGTTTGGAGGGGGTTCTAAAGCGCCAGCAATACTCATAGTTGTCAATAAATAGGGGCGATGTTGCTGTAAATCTCTCGGAGGCAACAAGATCACTATAGTTACCTAGAATCAATGTCTCGGTCGATGTCTGGTAGGTGCGAGCCACAGAGTAGTATGTTGGAGAGTGGTATGCAACACCTATGCGCAAGGCACGTGTTGGACGTGCCGTAAGGCCTAATTTAAGGTTTACACCTGTGCCGCTTAACTTTGTCTCCTGCCATAGGTTTGAGTAATCAGCTTGGTAGTCAAGGGGGTATATATCTTCACTTGAGCCAAATGCATAGCCCTCATCTGTGTAGTATCTATACTCCTCTTGGTATACATACTGCGTGGTTTGATTAATCTCCTGAAGCCCTATTGTAGCACCGAAATAGATCACATTTGCTATATTTCCACCAAAGGCAAAGCTGTACTCATCCGTGCGACCGCTCTGCTCGACGCTATAGGAGCTAATCACTGAGGCATTGTGGCCAATGGTATTTGTCGTCCAGCTGCTATTGCCCGATGTGGGGTCAAGCAAATATGTCTTATATGCCGATTGTGCAGGCCAGAAGTAGGGGTCATTCTCATACTCCATGGAGCCTGTAGATGTTGGGTAGATACCAGCGCCACCTAGCTGCATGCCGAAAACATCAACTATTGTTGGTATCAAGTCGTTTGTTGTTGAGTTATACTCACTCTGCGATGAAAACGACATCTTAGTGTTGTAGTCGGCGAGACGATTATAGGTGAAGGCGACATTCAACGAAATGAGCGATCCCGACGAGCTCTCCAGAATATTACACACCGCACCCATATTCGCAAACGAGAACATCGTTTTGGAGTTACCCACCCACGATGGAGTACCCGTAGTCTCAGAGTTCGCCACGGAGACCATCGGAGTAAACGAAATCAAGTCATGGGAGTACATACCCAAGCCCGCAGGATTGATCCCTACAGAGGAGATATCGGCACCTAGCGAGGTGAAGGCACCACCCATCGCCATGGAGCGAGATGAGCCAAAGACCTGTGTCTGAGAGAGAGATGCAAAATCTGCCGGCATCATTATATCGTGGTCAAGAACAGCACCACCATAACTCTGGGCATATGATTCAACCGTGGTAAGTGCAACACCTGCTACTATGATGAGGGCTGCTAAAAATCTACGTTTCATATTCTTATTTATTCATTAAAGTTAGCAAAATAGCCCACAAATTGGATTCCAAAGTGTGGGCTACAACCTAAATGTTATACTTTAGCGTCCACGTGAATAACTACTCGAAGAGGAGCTACGCGAGCTGCTTGAAGAGCTTGAAGAGCTTGAAGAGCTACGACTGCTCGAAGAGCTGCTCGAAGAGGAGGAGCTACCGCGATTATAAGAGCTACTAGAGTTAGAGCTGCTGCTAGAGCTAGAGCTACTATTTCCCGATCTGCTATAACCGCTCGTCGTGGTTGTGCTTCTGCTTGGTGTCGTTGTAGTGGCACTTGACGAGGTAGCAGCGTTAGAGGCTGAAGTAGAGGTAGATACCTTTCTACTATATGTCGTTGTGCCGCTTGACGTAGAGGATGTTGTTGCACCACGTGTAGATGAAGAGATGCTTGTAGTACCAGTAGTGGTTAATTGACCACGATCATAGCTCCCTGACGACACTAGACCACTACCACTACGGCTATAAGAGCTCGACGAAGAGGGGCTAACATAGCTCGAAGCTGAGGTGGAGCCACTCGACGAGATCGAACCACGAGAGGTAACCGACGAAGAGGAGCTTGTGCGACCGGGGATATAGCTACTGCTGCGAGTAGAGGAGCTGCCTCTATTCGTGCGATAGTAATCACGGTTGCTATACTTATTCGAGTATCCATAGTGGTGATAAGGTCTATAGCTTGGATAGTACCATGGATCATAATATGGGCGGTAGCAATAGTTCCAATTCCAATAGTTCCATGAATAGTTGTAGTATCCATAATAGGAGTAGTAGAAGGGATTGCGATACCATGACGAGCGCCAACGAGGAGAGTAGAACGCATAGTCAAAATATGAGGTTGGACCCCAATATCCAAACATCGACGAAGTGTAGATAGGTGAGACATAGACATCATTGGCGATAATGACTGTGGTTGATGCAGGGTCATACGCACCTGAGTAGACCACATCACCCGAATATTTCAAATCATAATATGATCCGGGCAGAACATAAACATCATTATCGAACTTACTAAGTAGACTCGAATATTTCGTGTCGAAGTCCGATTTAGAGTAGCTCGTAGCACCCGAAGAGCCGCTGTTAATTGCTGAAAGCGCCTCCCACTCGGCACGAAGAGCATTCGCCTCCGCCTGACGCGCCGCAGCTTCCGCCTGACGCGCCTCTGCCTCAGCTATCTGTTTTTGATATATTGCTGTTTGATTGTGAACTCCATAAAGATCATCACCCCACCCCGTTGAAGATTGGTAAAATGCTGAAGTACAACTACTGGCAACAAATATGACCATTGTCATGAACGATATTAACCTGAAAGTTTTCATATTGCTGTCGTTTTAAAGTTTAACTTTTTTAATTTATAACTCATATTTATAACGTATTCCCCCTATCCTCTATTGTATAAAGAGACCCACCCCATTATAATACTATTTTTACAAAGATATAAAAAAAATGCCAAAGTTCAAAGTTTACGATTTTTTTACGCATGGAAATGTTTCTCATATGCCTCCGGCGGGCAGGGTGCTCCCATGGGTGGTCGGAAGATCAGTTTCTAAAAAATAGTTTAGGATCACCCCCACTTGCAATGATGATAATTTCGATTGCCAAGTTGCGTATTTCCATTGCAAATCTGCGCTTTGCGGTTTTGTAGCCTATATCATTCTCCTTCTTGTATATCAA
>JBCQWG010000024.1:0-40612 GCA_047172325.1 Rikenellaceae bacterium
ATAATTCAGTTATTTTTACCCTGTAAAGATAGTAAAAATAACTGAATTATGCAAATTAATATGTTGATAATCAATGTGTTAATATTGATTAAATTCTTCCGACCACCCATGGGAGCACCCTGCCCGCCGGAGGCATATAGTTTTGCAAAAAGGAAAAAAGATAGTAATTTTGAGTAAAGTTTACTATATTTGTAGCATATTAACCATAATGAATAGTATAATTATGAAAAAAAGAACATTCTTATCAATCTTGGCTATCCTCTGCGTAGGTTGCCTAAGTGCATCGGCTCAGAGTTATACAAACCCCACACTAAAGAGTATTTACGAAAGGTCTAGCGTCAGGTCATACACATCTGAGCCCGTTGAGAAAGAGGCTTTGGTGGAGCTTGCAAAGGCGGGAATGGCTGCACCCACAGCTATGAACAAGCAGCCATGGGAGTTTATCATCATCCAAGATAAAGATATCCTTGCAAAGATTGGCGAGATTAAGCCTCCCGTGGGAAAGGCGCCAGCTGCGATTGTGGTTTTGGGAGACAGCTCTAAGAGTAGCTCATGGGTGTTGGATTGCTCAGCTGCGACAGAGAATATCCTACTTGCAGCAACCTCAATGGGTTTAGGCACTGTCTGGACAGGTGCTTATGGGAATGAGAAGTTTGAGACACTGCTAAAGGAGACCCTATCTCTCCCAGAGGGTATCATGCCACTCTCTGTTATAGCTGTAGGTTACGCTGATGGCACACCTACGCCAAAAGACAAATATGTTGAATCTAAAGTACACTTCAACAAATATTAGTATATTAAAAGATCAAGGAGTTGATGCAGTAACTTGCACAACTCCTTGATCTTTTAATACTCCTTACAAACCTTATTTATATCCATTGTGAAACCACTCTCTGCGGGTTTGAACTTTCCTTTGCCAGCCAAGAAGTCAATGATGGCATCAGCATCCATCCCCTCTGCTGAGCAGGTGTTAAAACGTGCTTCGAGACCAAACTTGGCAATGATAGCATCTTTGAGCGAAGCCGTTGTATAGGTGTTACCCTCCATCATTCTGAGGATCTCGTGTGCGTGAATCTGTGTCATAGTATCTTTTTTTATATATTGTGGCCACAAAGATATGTAATATTTTATCAAAAGATGTTTGAAATAATAATAAATCTACTACCTGACCCCCGTTTATGGTGGGTTCTCATTGGCTGCTCCATCCTTGTTGGATTTTGCAAAACTGGTATTACCGTTGTCGGAACTGCTGTCGTGCCAATTATGGCCTTAGCATTTGGCGCTCGCCCATCTACGGGACTGCTCCTACCTCTCTTATGCATTGCCGACCTTGGTGCAATCATCTATTACAGAAGAAATTGCAGCTGGCACCATGTCTTCAAACTACTTATATGGGCCATTCTAGGACTCTTCGTCGGAATCGTGATCGACCACTTTGTACCCCTATCAATGTTCAAATACCTAATCGCCTTCTCGATTATGATAAGCGTAGTTGTGTTGCTACTAGGCGAATTACGCAAGAGCAAAGAGGAGACACCTCAAAAAGGGTGGGTCTTAGCTCTGTACGGTGTAATAGGAGGCTTCGCAACGATGGTGGGCAACGCCGCCGGCCCCATTATGTCGGTCTACCTACTCTCAATAAAGATGCCAAAGATGCTCTTCGTGGGAACTAGCGCTTGGTTCTTCATGCTACTTAACTACACGAAGCTACCACTTCAAATATGGGTATGGGACAACATACACCTCGACTCACTCCTAGCTGGAGCGCTAATGATCCCATTTATCGCCCTTGGCTCATGGCTAGGTGTAACCCTCGTGAAGAGCCTCCCCGAAAATATCTACCGCCACTTAGTGATCTGGATCACACTTGCCTCGGCTGTGGTAATACTTTTATAGCTCTGGCATACACCTAGACCCTATTCACTCGATAGATAGCTCCTCCTTCAAAGAAGTTGATTATGTTTTGGGAGACGGCGGCAGCCATCTCGTTACGGGTTTCGTATGTTTGGGTGCCTAGGTGTGGCACTAGGATGGCATTATCCATGGTGAGTAGATCGTCGAGAGGATAGTCTCCAAATTCGAATACATCTAGTGCAGCGCCCCAAATCTCATCTCCCTTAAGAGCCTTTACGAGGGCATGTTCATCAACGAGGGGACCTCGTGCCGTATTAACTAGGATCGAAGTGGACTTCATCTGTTGCAGCTCCTTCTCACCTATTATATGATATGTCTCAGGGGTCAGTGGGGCATTGATTGATACCACATCTGCGCAGCGCAATAGCTCCTCTAGGGAGAGCCTCGTAGCTCCATATCGAGCTTCTATATCGGGGGTGAGCGGATGACGATTGCAATATACGATCTTCATGCCTGCTGCTACTGCACGACGTGCTAGCGCTTGACCTATGCGCCCCATACCAACGATGCCAAGGGTTGCGCCATAGAGCGAGTGGCCTAGATTCTCCAAGAGTCCTACGGTAACACCTCCTGCTCTCATCCTGCGATCTATCTCTGTGATGCGGCGCGACGCGGATAGGATGAGACCCATTGCTTGGTCGGCTGTTGGCTCTGTAACGGGATCGGGCGTATTGGTAACCTGAATGCCGCATTGTGTTGCATAATCAACATTAATATTATCATACCCTACTGCATAGTTCGAGATGATCTTCAACCGCGGTGCACGATCCATAAGTGCACGATCCACACGAAAGTTAAACATTGACTGGAGGGCGTCATACTCGGATATCATCTCCAGAGTCTGCTCATAACTAAATGACTCGACTCCCTCTGGAGGGAAGGTGACATCATAGCGCTCAACAAGCTCTGCATATCCCTCTCGAAACATGTTGTATGTAACTAAAACTCTCTTCTTCATATTATCTAGAAATTTAGACCCAGAGTGCAGCAGACCAATCCGCGGTGGGTGTTGTCGTATCCACTAAAATATTGACAAACTATATTGGGGTCTGACACCTTGGTATATGTTGCATCAATCTTGATATAGGCTGATTCAGCCCTCTGAGGTGAGGTGATAAAGGTATATTTCAGTGAGGCGGCAATTGAGTTTGTCTTAGCTGTCTTATAGGCGAAATCCTGCTCCAAGAGAGATTGATTTTGAATTAGTGACCCCTCGGTATGGTAGTTATCACCATCTATCATGACTCCATCGCCACAGCTATTTATATAGGTGAGCTTCACATCAACGACGCTACGATCACCAATGCGGCAATTTTTATCAACCCCCACATAGAGTTGGCTTTGGTTGCAATCCTGCCACACGTCAGTTGGGTGATACTTATATCTTTTATATGTAGAGAGATAGTTGAACCCGGCATTGAGTCCCCATAAATTACTATATCTATCTCGTTTAAGTGCACCTCTATAGTCGATGCCATAGTAGGTAGATGACTCAATATATTGAAGGGTCTCACCATATTCATAGTAGTGATATGTATTGTTCTCCCCCTCGACAGCCTCATATATTGAGTATACGTTATAACTATTTTGCTTATCGCTAACAACCTTCAAGATAACTCTATTATCTATCGCATCACCCCTCAAAAGCATGGTTCCCGTATAGTCATAGGTGAAGCCATCAACACAATTGAAGCGATTTCCACGATTATTATCCTGATAGCTATTTTGCTTCATCATATCGTATGAGAGTTCATTAAGGAAGCTGAAGGAAGAGAGCTTTAGCTCTACTTGTGCCGCACCTCCATAATAGTTCTTGAAGTACCACCTTTGATCCATCGTCGAGGTGGATATCGTCGAAGAGGTGTAGAAGAACAACCCCTCGAAGTAATGTAGTTTATAGCCATATGAGTCTCCCACAAAATCGTAATCGACATGCTCTATATCGCGTTTATAGGAGAGATTAAGGCCAAAGGTGATAAGCCCACTATTGTAGGCAACACCCGGCGCAACATTGAGGTAGGATCTATAATTTTCATTACGACCATCTCGCTGCTTTGCTATGTTTTGAAGTTGGTAGTCAAAGGCAACGCCATAAGAGAATCTATCATTTGCTCGATAGCCTACCTTTGTTTGAATATCGTAATAGTCACCAACTACCCTACCCGGAATTGAATCAACAACGGGAGTTATCACACTCTCCGGGTCGACCGTACCTCTCCAAGCTTGATCATAGTCGGTACCATACTTATAGGTTATATTACCATATAAATAGAAGTTATTAACACTTTTATAAGACTCGGTATTTAGGCCATATGCATCTATCTTAGGGGCAACATTATAGTTTTTATACTCCCCCTGCTGATAATCATAGAATGCATTAAACGTTGAGTGCTCCTCAGATTTATTGAAGACCATACCCGCAGCATTATCTGATTGTGTCCACGCCTGCTTAAACTCGATATTCTCAAACGAGTTATAGACCCTCAAGGCCTCAGACTCCTGTGCATGGAGTCTGAAGCCGCTGAAGATCAAAATCAAGCAGAGCAAATTACCAATTCTTATATTATTTATGCTCATAACTTTAAATTAAAGTCTCTTTTACTCCTCCAACGATGGTTTGTCGAGTTGGTAGAAGTCGTTTGTAGAGTTATTAGTATCTTTATAAACGATACGTCCATCCTCAGTTGTGTAATCTACAACACGGCCATATGCAGTGTGAGAATACATACCACCAGCCAAGATATAACCATTATCAATTGAAGACACAACACGCTTTGTATTAGCAGCATCGCCCATCATCTCAACACCATCCAACACAAGCTCCGAAGGGATAAATAGACAATCAAGAATAGCATTTGTCGAACCGGGATAGTTAGTACGATATGTTGAAACGAAGGTCTCTGTATCCATTCCATCAGTGTGGTAAAGGAAGATCGCAGGGCTAATAGGGGTAATCATATAGAGAGCCATTGATGTAATCTGCACAAAGCAATCTAAGCTATTTACACCTGCCGATGGCGCTGAGTGGCTAGTGGTATATGTATCGCTATAGATTGCCCAACCAGCTGTTGAGAGGTTAATTGGCTTCACTACATAAGCATCTGTCATATCAGCAGAGAGGTCAATAGCGTTACGACATACGACAACCTCCTCACCGGGAGCGATTGGGTAGTCGTCACCATCACCGGGGAACATCCAACCAGATTGACCAATTGCAACACCATCCAAGATATTACCACTATCATCAACCCACTTGTTTGTTGCAGCCGATGTATAAGGGTATGCAGTACCAATACAGATGCCATCAAGATATGTTGTGATGTTAGTATTGTTGTAAAGCTTGATATATTGGTCGTTGTAAGATTTGATAGATGACGCATCATCATAATAAGTTCCAGAGATATAGACCTCAGAGATAATCACACTACCACTTGTAGATGCCTTAAGGGTCAACTCAGCGTTTACATTTGAGGAATCTGTCTTAGAGGCTTTGATCTGCTCTGTAGAGCCATTGAGGATCAACACAGTACCTGCACCAAGGTCAATGGTGTAGTCCGCATAAGCGATATAGGTACCAAAAGCAACCTCAAATGTAGCCAGACCTGTAGCATCTGTAGTAGCTGATTGCGATGTACCATAATCACTATCGGTAAGTGTGATAGTCAAATCTGCAAGTGAGATATCCTCATACTCATCACTATCCATCACAAGTTGAACCGTAACTTCGGTGCTGGTCTTCTCCTCGTCCAAATCACCATTATCGGTACAAGCGACAAAAGTTCCAAAAATAAATAACATCGATAGTAACATCGACAAACGCATG
This sequence comes from Rikenellaceae bacterium, assembly GCA_047172325.1. Lineage (GTDB taxonomy): Bacteria > Bacteroidota > Bacteroidia > Bacteroidales > Rikenellaceae > Alistipes. The sequence continues at coordinate 5,738 of JBCQWG010000024.1, forward strand.
CTTACTTTTTTCATAATTACATTGTTTTTAATTAGTTAATAATATATAGTTGTTAGAATGTTAGTTTTAATTCTGCTCCAAAGAATATACTCGAATTTTTTACTGTTCCCAGCGCATTGGGGCGTGCCGATGTTGTTAAAACAGGATTCGAATTGGTAAAGTTATTCACATATAACGAGATTGCTGCCAAATCACCGATCTCCTTTGTCACCCTAATGTTACCCATAAAGTATGGAGCATAGCTATACTTCATAAAGTAGTAGTTTACATTTGAGCTTATGCGAAGAGCTGCTAGATCCTGCTTGAGGGTAGCATCCGTTGTGGTATGATAATCCGAGAAGGGGTGAACAACTCCATCACTATCAATATAGTAGAGCGGATCACGATAGAGAGTCAAGGTTCCATTATCCTTATTGTTGTAGTCACCATAGATAGCATTTCCATTCTCATCCTCGCTATAGATCAACCCCTCTGGATAGATATTCCACGAGCGGTCCATCCACACACACTGCAAGGTCATCGAGACAACCATGCTTATCGCAGGGATGTTGGTGACGAAATTTACATTTGTATTGAGGCGATCACGAGCACTACCAAACGATAGTGAGGAGGCACTCTTCTCATAAACAGCAATATAAGGATAGGTAACTGTGTTACCACCCTCATCCTTATTACCCACAATATCGTTTACCACAGGTCTATTTTGAACATCTCCATTCGAGGTAGAGGTCTGATTGATATAGGCTCCATTAAATATTATCGAGGTGCTTATTGGCTCTATCTTACCGAGGTTTACATCATACTCTATACCCCACTTCCTATTGACTCCCGTATTGGAGTAGTAGTCATAATCGAGATACTCACCACGCTTATACGACTCTAGCTTCTCCTCACCTACCCACATGGCACCATCTTTATACTCTGGCGTGAGGTCTCCCGTGTAGTTAGCATATTTATTATATGTGATATACTCATATACATAGTTACGCGTAATGGCATTATCGGTCTTCTCATTATAATATGTTATCGAGCCATCCGCCCCTGCAATATTGAAATCGAAGCCTGTCTCCATGCTATAGGTGCTACTTGGCTCGATCTGATCCACTTGACGATCCCTAATATAGGTCGTGATGAGTGAAACACCCGATGAAGCAGCATTGAAGCTGATGAAATCTACATAATCATCCGTTGGGTAGAGCTGCGATATCGAAGGCATACGGTGCATAATACCCCATCCTGCGCGCAACTTCAACTCGCGCATAATGCCACTGCGCTTCGGTGAGATCAGATCAACTTTCACATTGAAGCGAGGATCTAACGTCGGAGCATAATCGTACCCCTCCGCAATCATCTGATTGGCACGCACACCAAGGTTGAGATTTATATGGCCACGACCCCATGTAGGAATCTTGATGGTCTCCTCTAGGAATGCACTCAGATCGGTCACAAATGGGGTATCGCTATAATCGACGGGCCTATAGTATTGAGGCATAGAGCCTATATACCACTCTCCAATACCGATATTTCCCTTCGAGCTGAGTTCCACTCCCAGCAACGTCTTAATAAGGGTGCCACCAATATTTTTATTCAACGATCCTGAGATCTTAGCATTGAGATATATTGGGACATCCTCAACTCTAAAGTCAAACTCATTGTATGCACTCACATAGTAACCAACGCTCTCGCCCTCCTCCGTAGAGTTAGTCGTAGCGACCTTCGAAGAGGATGTTACGCTATACTCTTCAATACTCTTCTTGGTGTAGTTACCAGATAGATTATATTTAAGGGATGTGATCCATGATCTATTCAACATCCAATCACCATATATCGAGAGAGCTACATTCGACTCATCCGCAATTGAATAGTTGAGGCTCGATACATCGGGATCGGAGGTCTCCGAGTTTCCAGATTGATATCCACTCAAACGGATATTGAATTTAAAGGGTGAGTAATCTCGATTGAAGGTGTTAGAGTAGGTCAGAGCAAATGTATTTCTATCGAAGATATCCACCGGTGAGATTCTCTCCGAGAAGGCCTTGGCATGATCTATATCGAAGTTGATATTACCCCCCTTATCGCTTATGCGAAAACCCTTCGAGAGTGAAAACTCTTGACTATTGGGGGTGGTCTTAAAGCGCACCTCATAAGGGGATTGACCCGCCTTCGTGGTTACTATGACCTGACCTGAGCTAATATCTCCATACTCAGCCGAGACAACACCCTTGAGCACCTCTACCGACTCGATATTATTTGTCGAATAGTTTCTAAAATCTATCGAGGGGGTAACCATTCCCGTTGAGCCATCCGACGACAGCATACTTGCATCGGAGGAGACCTTCGAGCCATTTATCATAAAACCTACGCCATAGGCATCTGTTGTATTTGAGGTGATACTACGAATAGTCACATTGTTCACATCCGAGAGATCCGAGTTCACGGTGATCGCGCCCGGCACAAGCTGCATAATATCAGATATGGAGGATGTCTGCAAGTGGTCGATCGCTTGGCGGTCAACCTTCGAGGATGAGTTGAGACTCGTTCCCGTCGTCGCCGTTACTACAACCTCGCTTAGAGAGAGCGTCTCCTCACTTATATATACATTAAACTGCAACACATCCTTGGTTATCTTCACCGAATATGTCTCACTCTTATAACCCAACGACGAAGCCACCATATTATATGTACCGGGAATAATCCCTTGAAGGGTGAAGCTACCCTCACCATCCGTTGTACACCACAAGTTGAGATCCTCTATCACAACTGCCGCATAGGGAATAGGCTCCTTTGTCTCACGCTCCATCACGGTACCTGAGATCTTAAATCGATCTTGACCCTGCGCCGTAGCTACAGCGGAGCTCATCATTACCACAAGTGATAACAATGTGACCCAAATCGATTTTACATTTATTCGCATTACTCTAACTCTTTTATTATACTCTCTGCTGCGCCATAATGTTCTACCACCCATAAGATATATCTTATATCAACACATACACACTTAGCATACTCATCATGAAAATAGACACTTGCACCCATCGACTCGCGATTTCCATCAAAGGCTAAACCAATGAGCTCTCCATCGGCATTGAGCACAGCACTACCAGAATTGCCGCCAGTAATATCATTATTCGTCAAGAAATCAACACACATATCTCCATTCTCGCCCCACTTGCCCCAGTCGCCCACTTCGAGCAGCGATTTATAATCGTCGAGTAGGTTAAACTCATAATCCTCTGGATCATACTTCTCTAAGATACCCTTAGAGGTTGTCTGCCAATGGTAGTATACGCCATCTCGCGGAGAGAGCGACCCAACGGTACCATATGTAAATCGCATCGTTGAGTTGGCATCGGGATAGATACTCTGCCCCTTCTCAATCTGCATCTTGTAGAACGCCTCGGTATATCTATTTTTAAGATCTGTCTCACTATAGCCCACCTCTTCGCTCAACTCAGCCTCCATCGCATTAAGCTCAATTATATTGATGCCATCTGCAACAATAAACATTGGGTCATTCTCAATATCACTTTTAGTGATCTCTCCATTGAGGAACTTCTCAAATCGTGTGCGGTCGGCAATGACACTTGTGTCGTAGATATACTCCACAAATCTCTCTGCATCGTAATCAAACCTTGCTAGAAGCACTGCGAGATCCTCACCAAGATATTTAGAGTCAACGTTCTCAACAAGGTGCTCAACCATAACTGTGAAGAGCTCCCTATCGGTTGCCTTGTCACCATCGTCGAACGTCGTCTTAAGATTTGCTTGACAGAAGCTCTGTATCGCCTGATGCTTTTTGCAATCTATGCAATGCACACTCTTGAAGTGTGTCCTAAGTGACTTGAGTCTTTGAGCCAAAAGCGTTATATCGGCTCCCATAACCAAAGTCTCACGAATATACTCCTTTGCAGCAACTAGATCGGCCCTAACCTTATATAGATTATCAAGATCTGAGAGCAATGTTCCATACTGCTCCTTGCGAGAGGCATCCTGCTCAATCCACTCTGTTAGCTCCGCCTCCTGCTTCTTACGCTCTGCTACGATGTCATAGCGCTCAATACAGAGATTCTCCCACTTTGCAAAATCACAATAGTTGCTTACACTAAAATATTTATCCGCATATTTCAATCGCACCTCCGGTGAGGCATCCATATACTCTTTCCACACATCAAGCTTAGCGCGACGAACGGTGCTGATAATTGGATTTAATATCTCGAACTTCTCGATAAGCTCAGCCGAGGGGATATAACGATTGGTCCTTCCCGGATAGCCCAATATCATGGTGTAATCGCCCTCCTTATACCCCTCTGATGATACCTTAAGATATTTTTGAGCCTTCAACGGCACATTCTGCTCTGAGTATTCAGCGGGAGAGCCATCGGCAGCAGTGTAGATTCTATAGAGTGTGAAATCACCCTTATGCTGAGGCCAACCCCAATTATCCTGCTCTCCACCATAGGCCCCAATCGAAACTGGAGGAGCCCCCACGAGTCTAACATCTTGATAGATCTCATAGTAGTAGAGATAATATTTCTGCCCTTTCCACATCGAGTGGAGCCAAATTTCATAGGGGGTATCAATCATCTTTTTGAGCGCAATCTCAACCTTACCTAGGAAACGAGGGCCACGCGGTGCGATCTTATCAAGGCTATCGGCAATCATCTCAACCCTCTCGGTTACATCCTCCACCTTTTTAAGAAGTGCCACCGTCTTACCCTTAATTGGAATCTCCTCAGTGTAGGATTGTGCCCAGAAACCACTCTCCAAATAGTTGTTTTCGAGAGTCGAATTAGCATGAATATCACTATATGCACAGTGATGATTGGTAATCATCAATCCATTTTCGGATATTATACTACCACTACACTGACCATTGTCTATCATCACGATGGCATCCTTTATCGAGAGTTCATCTTCGTTATATATCTGTGATGCATCAAGATGGAGCCCTGCCGCCTGCATCTGCTTATATAGTTGCCCATTTAGCAGATTCACAAGCCACATTCCCTCATCGGCTCTTGATTGCAACGGTACAACAAAGAGCAATAGTAGCAACAGAGGTAACCCTCTTCTCATAACAATCTATCTATTCTAGTAAATATCCAGCCCCTTTGTCGGCAAACGAAAGTGCTGCATCAATCTCAACTGCGGCATTCTCCTTTATCATCCACACCTGCCACTTTGGAGCAATTAGAGCTGCCCAAAGCTGATCGGCATTGATTGTATCCTCAACAATATCAAACTGCATCACATAATCACCATTATCGTTAACCATTGTTCTAAAGGCTAGAACACCCTCTGTGAGAGACATATAACTTGATAGATATGGCACATAGCGAGTGACAATAGGTTTGTCGAGCGTCTCATAAGGCACCTCATAGGTTACAACCTTCGATTCGCCATCCCAGCTCTCTCGATTCTTCTTATATGTTTGATCGTAATTTGTAAATTGACGACGAAGGAACTCTAGACGTGTGATAGTATCAATTGTAGGCTCCATGTGAACATACTCATAATCAACCTCTATAGGCTTCACACCACCGCCATGCTGTGGCATCTCCAACACCTTCATCTCAACCATCGACTTGTAGTACTCCTCGTCGATAGGCTCACTCAAATCAGCATAAAGCTTTACGATGATCGGACAATCGTACTCTGTCTCAAGACCATAATATTTTCTCTCACTATTTCTAATCTGAAGACCAAGATAGTTAGGATCCATCTTATCGTGCATATTCTCCGTGCGGATGGTGATAACCTTTATCAAATCTACATCCTTCTCAGGGTGGTTGATCTTAAACTTAGATGGCTCATAGATACTTCTTAGGATCACATCCTCCGTGGTCTGCGCAGGGTTGTACTTGATAACCACGTAAGAGTGTTTCACATAGGTCTCAACGCCATACACACCCTGAATCTTCTGCAACTTCGCAGCGAAGGCCATCGAGCTACCATAACACTTAACAGAGCGTAGGCCATCTACACGAACCTCGGATAGCTCCGTGTGGTTAGCCTCATCTCCCCAAATCTCATCTATGGTTGGAATCTCAAACTTATTTCCTAGACCTATAGCCACAAAGAACAAGACAACGGTCAAGATACCCGGAACCCAACGCAACTTGCTTGAACCAGAAACGGTAAGCGACTGCTTATTACATGAGGCGATACACTCCCCACAAAGAGTACAATCAACATGCTTAACACTCTTAAGGTTCGCTACATCAATGCCATAAGGACATCTCTTGCTACACAAACCGCAACTATTACATGTGCTCTCATCCTTAACGATCTTAAGTAGGGGGAAGATCTTAGGATTACCGCAGAACAGCTCTCCCGCATAACCAACTATGCAAATAGCAGCGAGCAGAGCCACCCAAGGGATATCAGCGCCAACAGCATTAAGAGCCACATAGATAGCCACAACAGCAGCAAAGCTCAACGCAAATTTAAAGATATTGCTAATACCTCCCAGCGGACAGATATATTTACACCAAAACATCTTCACAAAGAAGCTACAAACGATGAAGATCACAATCGAGATCGACGCCATCCATGCGGTGATCTCACCTTTGAAGCCAGTTGCAAAAGCGTAGTAAGGATCAAAATTCTTACAGAAGAGCTCTGAGCTAGTCACCGTCATGTAGAATATCCAGAAGAGAAGAATATACTTAATCGAGCGCAAAGCTTTATCTGCGATGGAGCCATAAGGGATCTCGATAGCATTTATCTTCAACTTACCTCTCACCCTTCCCAGAAGCTCATTACCAAGCCCTAGAGGACAGAGATAACCGCAGAAGAGTTTACTAAAGAGCATCACGCCAAGTGCCAATACTATACCCACCATAATCTGAGTAGCGGTCATACTACACGCCATCGAGCCCCTCTCAAGGTAGGTCACCAATGTTTGCAATCCACCAAAAGGACAATATGCCTCTGGATCGACGGCATCATTCCCAAATAGCTTAAGCACGAAGCCAGCTATAGTCAATACAACACCCCATTGAAGAAGATGTTTTAGCCAATTCTTCTTTAAAAATTTCATACTCTTTATATTTGTTTGTTTGTTCTTCTTATTCTGCAAAGATAGACAATTTAGATTAGAATATAATTGTTTTTTCATATTAAAAAAACAGGAAAACCCAACTTTTGACAATAAAACATATCTATAATAAGAATTAACCTCAAAATAACATGAAAAGAGAACTTACAACAACACTCTATCTTCTAGGAGGAGTCATCACGGCACATGCCCAACAAAACAACATCTTAGTCATTGTAGTCGACGATCTTGGCAAGGAGATCTTATCAATATATGATACTCAAACCATTCAGAAAGCAAACACCCCCAACATTAATAAACTAGCACAACGAGGCATCGTTTTCGATCAAGTGTGGGGTTATCCCCTCAGCGCTCCCGTAAGAGCAGCCATGCTCACAGGGCGGCATGGCCACAACACCGGAATCCTAGCGCTCAACATCTCGCTACCGCTATCCGAGCAGACGCTATTCGAAGCCCTCCCAGACGGCTACTCGAATGCTCTATTTGGCAAGTGGCACCTCTCCGACTACGAAGACTTTGCTCCAGATTATGGCATTGACCTCTTCGCAGGTATAGCCTCTGGCGGTGGCGTGCGCAACTACAACGAGTGGCGCTTTACAAAAAATGGAGAATCGTCACTCATAAATGAGTACTCTACGACCAAAATCACCGATGAAGCCACTGCATGGATAGAGACGCAAGACGAACCTTGGTTCTGCTGGGTTGCCTACAACGCACCGCACACCCCTCTACACCTGCCCTCCGGTGAGATGCATACACATAAAGAGCTATCAGGAGATGCCAAAGATATTGAACAAAACCCACTCCCCTACTTCCTAGCAATGGTGGAGAGCTTAGATTATGAGATTGGTCGACTTCTAGATAGTGTCGATAGCTCAACGACAATCATCCTCATAGGAGACAATGGCACCGAAAAGAGCCTTCTACAAGCCCCCTACTCATCGCGCCATGGCAAAGGTTCCCTCTACGAAAGTGGTGTCGCCATCCCCTTAATTGTATATAGCCCACTATCTCAAAGAGATGGCAAGAGAAGTGATGCTCTAGTTAGCGCCCCCGACATATTCCCCACTGTGATGGAGATAGCAGGCGTGGAGATGCAACAATACGAAGATGGTTACAGCTTCGCCTCAATCATGCATGGAGGAGAGAGCGAGCGAGAGTTTAATTTCTCCGAAATATTGAATCAACACCAAGGATATATGAATGCAATAAGCGATGGTCGCTACAAACTTATAACAACAAAAAATGGCCAACAAGAGCTATACGACACGCAAAAAGATCCAACAGAGCAAAACAACCTCCTCCAAGGCTCCCTCAATAAACGGTCAAGCTCCGCGCTTGAGACTCTTCAAGCAGCCCTCGAACAGATCTCTATAGATATGGATAAAATACCCGAAAGAGCTCCTTCTTCCTCAAAGCGCAACAACAAAAGACGATTTAGATATAGATCTTCTTTAGAAGAATAACTTATTATAGAACTATTATTTTACCGTTTTGCATTGTAATTTAAAATATTTTTACTACTTTTGTGATATATTGACAAGCTACTATACAATGTTAAAGAAAAACTAATAACCTCATTAATAATTATTATTCAAATGAAAAAGAATCTTTTATTCAGCATGCTCTTATCTGCTATGGCACTCTTCTCATTATCTTTTATGACAAGTTGTGATAATGCAGATGTTGAGGAGACGGGCTCACCTTCGCTTGTTCTCTCAACCAGTGGGCTTACCTTCGATGCTGACGGCGCAGCAACCGATGGCAGCAATGGTCAGGTGACCATAACTTCAAATCGTGATTGGATCGTTGAGATACCATCATCTAAAGATTGGCTTACAGTTGACGTTGAGAGCGGTAGCGGCAATGGCACTATCACATTCTCTGCCTCAGCTACTCAAATTGCACGTAATGCAAATGTAGCAGTTAAGTTATACAACGATAGTGGCTACATCCTAGAGGAGACAATCGTAGTAACCCAAGCGGGATCTGACGGCAGCACTGATGTCACTGCTGGCTCAGCTACATTTGATGGCTCAGAGCTCACTACATCTTATCCCGACAATGCAACGATCACTGTAGGTGATGCAGCCTTCACTGTAAACCTTGTTGCGAACTTCTCATCGCTATACAACACAAGCGGACCTATCCAGTTCATGAAGAACAGCTCTTATATCTACAACCAAACTCCATTTGGTGACCTTAAGAGCATTGTAATTTTGATGGCTCCAAAGTCAACCACATTCAACAACTTCACTGTTTATGCTGGCTCTGAGATGAATCCTACTGCAACTGAGGTTGAGGTATCTCAAGATGGCGACATTGCAACATACACTATTCCAGAGGGCACTACATATGTCTCAATATACAATACCTCTGACTTTGCTTCTTACGCATTCCAAATCGAGTTTCTTTGCGGTGACGACCAGAGCACAGCAGGCGACTACGAATATAGCGAGGATGATGAAGAGGCTTACGTAGCTGGTCAATTGACAATTGATGGTGCAAGTAACACCGATATTCCAACATCTTCTTCTTCTGAGGATGCAGTTGTCATCACAGGTGGTGCTTCATTTGTTATCAACAAAACTTATATTAGCAGCTATGGTAGTCTCTCTTCCAGTACTGGTGGTTACCTTTATAATATAACAGCATTTGAGGGGCTCACTAAAGTTGTTGTAACTGAGGATTACACATACTACAACTACTCACTTTGTGCAGGCACTGAACCTAATCCTACAACTGAGATCAGCTACACGAAGAGTGGCGACTACTACACATACACTATCCCAGATGGTTGCAAGTATATCACACTTATCAACAACTCAACATACACTGCGTATGGTGATGTTGTAGACTTCTACTTCGACTCTCTTGGCGAGACTGCCGACACCGACATCCCTACATTGAATCCAGATGAGGGCGACTCTTACGAGTTCACCGCGGGTGACCTCACTCTCGATGCAACTATCTCAGACTTCCCATCTTCTGCATCTGATATAGACGCGCTTTATGTTACCGATAACGCTTCATTCGTTGTCAACAACATCTACTTGAACACTTCATACAATAGCTTCTCTACAGCTTATGGCAGCGGTTCGATCTATAACCTCACTGCATTTGAGGGTCTTACACAAGTTATTATAACTGAGGACTACACATACTATAACCTTGCACTATACGCTGGTACTGAGGTTAATCCTACAACTGAGGTTTCATATACCAAGGAGGGCAACTACTACATTTATACTATACCTACAGGTAGCAAGTATATCACAATTGCAAACAACTCAACATACTCTGCATCGGCTGACGCAATTGACTTCTACTTCGACTCTCTTGGCGAGACTGCTGACTTCACAGCACCCGAAGGTGGTGACGAGGGCGAGGGTGGCTCTGTAATCGTTAACGATGGCGTAATCAACGTAACTGAGGTTGCTGAGGCTCTAGAGGCTACATCTTCTCTAACTGAGGCTAGCTCTGAGTTCGCTCTTGATGGCTTGCAATATACTGAGGGTGACATCACAGTAAGCTTCGACAAAGGTACTTCAAGCTATATGCGTATTTGGAATGCTAGTGGCACTCTAGAGTTCCGCTTCTACAGTGGCAATATCCTAACTATTGAGTCAACTAAAGAGATCTCAGAGATCGTATTCGATGTAACATCTGGATATTCTCTCGACGAGGAGAGTAGCACATCTACAAAGAAGGTATACAACTTCACAGCTACAACTAAGCCTAAAAGTATCACTGTTGTTGATGGAGATGGTTCTGGATCAGATGACGACACCACTACAGAGACTCCAACCATGACTATTGATGCCGCAGCAGATTTCTATGCTGCTTCTGGTAGCGATACTGTATGTACTTTAGATGGTGCTTCATTCGTAGCAAATGCAATTGAATACAGCGACTATTATGGCAACTACACTATCAGCAGTGGCGGTTATCTATATAACCTAACTGCTCTAGAGGGCTTCACTAAGCTTGTTATCGAGGAGGATGGTTCTTTCTACAACTACACTGTTTATGCAGGCACAGATGTTAACCCATCTGAGGTGGTTGACTACACAAAGGATGGCGACTACTATATCTATGAGATTCCAGCAGGTAGCAAATACTTCAAGATTGGCAACTCCTCTACATATGGTGCTTACGGTACTGCTTACTACCTTTATTATGACTCTCTTGGTGAGACTGCTGAGTTTGGTAGTGACGACGAGGGCGGCTCTGTAATCGTTAACGATGGTGTAATCAACGTAACTGAGGTTGCTGAGGCTCTAGAGGCTACATCTTCTCTAACTGAGGCTAGCTCTGAGTTCGCTCTTGATGGCTTGCAATATATTGAGGGTGATATCACAGTAAGCTTCGACAAAGGCACTTCAGACTATATGCGTCTTTGGAATGCTAGTGGCACCCTAGAGTTCCGCTTCTACAAAGGCAATATCCTAACCATTGAGTCAACTAAGAATATCTCTGAGATTGCATTCGATGTTACATCTGGATATTCTCTCGACGAGGAGAGTAGCACATCTACAAAGAAGGTATACAACTTCACAGCTACAACCAAACCTAAGAGCATCACTGTAACTCACGAATAGGTTTAACAAAAGATACAAAAACAGAACATGATTAACAGTGGAGACATAAGACTCTGCTGTTAATCACGTTTTTAAAACATACCCAATTTACACCAGACTAACGATAATGACACTCTACCTCAAACAGACATCTCTTCTCATGATGAAGATTATGCTTCTACTATCTCTAACGATAACGTCTTGTTCAGAAAACAATGAAGAAGAGATTATTGACCCAGTAGAACAATCAGCAATATTGGACACAAGCGATGTAAGCGACACAAGCGGCACCGGCAAAATTATATATACGGCCGACATCGGCGTGGAGTGGAGTGCCGAGGTGACTGAGGGAGGCGACTTTGTCTCATTCTCACTCTTTGAATCACTCCCAACAAAGCAGGGGGCAGCCATCTCAGCGGTGAGCAATACCCTATTCTTCTACTATGACCAAAATGATTTTTCGGAGGATCGTCAAGCGACAATATCATTCACATTCGATGGTTCAGAGCCAATAGAACTTACACTCACACAGCTCTCGACAACATCTTCGAGCTACCCCTACAAGAGTGATTACTCTCCTCGATGGAACGAGATCCCCGCTATGGTTGACGACGAAGAGTACATCTACGTCTCTCACAGCGTAACCCTTAATGGCGCTGAGGTGCGTAACTTCTCGCTATGTTTCGATAAGGAGAACTACGCTGCTGCATGGGTGGCATACCCCTACCACACTGCATATGATGGCAATGTCGGCAGAGTGGAGGATTGGACCTACGACCCAAAGATTGATGCACAATATCAGCCAAATCTAAATAGCTCATACTATGGAGATTATGATCGTGGCCATCAAGTGGCATCGGGCGATCGTCAAGCCACCTCCGAGATGAATCGTCAAACATTCTACTTCTCGAATATGACACCTCAGCTAAATACCCTCAACCAACAGAAGTGGGCTACAGTTGAGTCTCAAGTGCGCAACCAAGTATGCTCCGACACCCTTTTCGTAGTTACCGGAGCGGACTTCACAACGACCATTGGCACAACAACAGACAAAGATGGCAAGGTCTGCCCTCTTCCGGGGGCCTACTACAAAGTGCTTCTTCGCACCCGACTAGGTAACACGGGTAAAGCCATTAGCGAGTGTTCTGCCGACGAGCTTCAAGCGATAGGCTTCTGGTTCGACCATAAATACTACTCAGCGGTACCTGACCCCGTATCGGTCAAGGAGATCGAAGAGAAGACCGGTTTCACCTTCTTCCCAAATATCCCCGAAGAGGTGAAGGCAACATTCAAATCAACTGATTGGTCATTCTAACGCAAAAACTATTATAATATGAAAAAACGACTACTTGTAACAGCATTAATGGCAATCTTCGTAGTTGCACTTTTTGCACAAAAACCACACACCATAGTCTTCTATAATATAGAGAACTTCTTCGACACAATCAACGATCCCGACATCAACGATGAGGAGTTCACTCCAGAGGGCAAAAACAACTGGAATGGTACAAAATATTATCAGAAGCTCGCAAATATGGAGCAGGTGTTCTTCGATATTGCGAGAACCAACACTAACTTTCCTACAGTTATCGGAGTCTCTGAGGTTGAGGTGCGTTCGGTGTTGGAGGATATCGCCTCGACACCTAAGCTGGCTCCTGCCAACTATCGCATAGTTCACTATGACTCTCCAGAGAGCCGCGGTGTGGATGTAGCATTCTTCTATCGTCCCGACCAATTTAAGCTGGAGGGCAGCTTCCCTGAGCGCGCTGTGATCCCCGGCCGTCCAGACTTCCGCACACGTGATATCCTCACCATGTGGGGCACAATCGAGGAGCAAGAGTTCTTCTTTATGGTTGCTCACTGGTCTTCACGCTGGGGTGGTAAAGATCAATCTGAGTTCCTACGCGTAGCTAATGGAACCCAAATGCGCCGCATAGCCGACTCGGTTCGCAACATCCGCCCGCAGACCAAATTTGTATTGATGGGTGACTTCAACGACGACCCCAATGACAAAAGCGTTGCAGAGGCCCTAGGAGCTAAAGGCAATATCAAGAAGCTTGAAGAGGGTGACCTCTACACACCATTCTACTCAATGCTTATGGCAGGGTATGGAACACTCGCATATGGTGACGCTTGGAACATCTTCGACAATATCGTTGTCAGCGAGAATCTAGTAAATGCCCCTAAAGGTGAGTTAGAGCTACAAAAATCTATCTACAACGCTAAGTTCTACGGCAATATATTCAAACCCTCATATCTAATTCAACAAGAGGGCAAGTACAAGGGGTATCCATTCCGCTCATTTAGCGGTGGCGCTTGGGTTGGTGGATATAGCGACCACCTACCAGTATTTATCAACATTGACTAACAATCAAATTTATTTCATATGAGAATTAAATCACTATTAATTATTCTACTATCGGTCTTCTCACTCAACGCCTTTGCGCAGATGGGTGGCATCACTGGCCGCGTAGTCTCTCGCTTGGGGCGTGCTCCAATTGGGGGTGTGAGTGTTAAAACTACTCCGGAGACCTTCTCCGATATAACCAACAACGATGGTCAATTCACAATCGACGCTGTTGACGCAGGTGAATATATGCTAGAGCTATCTGCTCCGGGCTTCGAGCCACTAACGGTTGTGGTTCGCGTAGAGCGCAGCAGCATGAAAGATCTATACACTTTGGTCATGGCGCCTGAGATAGAGACGACAATCATCGACGACTCAATATTTGCAGAGTTCGACACAGAGATGTCTAGCGATGGAATGTCATCCCCCGCAACTCTCTCCGCATCGAAAGATCTCTTTGGCAGCGTCGCATCATATAAATTTAGCGAAATGCGATTTGCTCAACGTGGATACGACTCTCAATATGCTGATGTATACCTCAATGGCATCAATATGAATGATGCACTCACCGGCTACTCACCATGGTCTCTTTGGAGTGGTCTCAATGAGGCTACCCGCAACCAAGAGTCTACAGTAGGTCTAACAAGTAGCGACCAAGGTCTAGGTGGGCTCAATGGCACCACTCACATCTTAGCTCGCGCCTCACATATTCGTCAAGGCTGGTCCACAAGTTTGGTTACCGCGAACAATATGTATCGCTTCCGCGCTATGGCAACCTACGCCTCTGGAATGCAGGATAATGGCTGGGCTTACGCCTTCTCGATCTCTACGCGTCAAGGTGGTAACGACTATGTGGAGGGTGTATACTACAACACTTTTGGCTACTACGCCTCAGTTGAGAAGGAGCTCGACGAGCGTCAACTCCTCTCCTTCACAATACTTGGTTCACCCACCGAGCGTGGAGCGCAACAGGCATCTACTCAGGAGGCATACGACCTTCTCGACAACAACTACTACAACCCTAATGTCGGTATTCAAAATGGAGAGATCCGCAACACTCGTGTGCGCGAATATCACGAGCCTATAGCGATGCTCAACTACCGTTTCGACATCGACACACGCACTCAACTCAATGTGGCTGCATCGTATCGTTTTGGTCAAAATGGCTACTCTACGCTCACATGGGCCTCTGGTAGCGATCCTCGTCCCGACTACTACCGCTACCTACCTAGCTACGACCGTTGTCCAAATCCGGGAGAGCTAGCCGAGCAGTGGAGGAGTGATTACAACAATATCAGCTACATAGATCTTGATGCCCTCTACGACATCAACCGCAATAGCGCTGTCGATCTAACATATGGTGATGGCCACCGCTCATACTACATGATCGAGGAGCGTCACACGGATCAACGTGATGCCAATATCGCAGCACAACTAAAGCACACTCTCAAAGATGGCTCTGTCGTCTATATGGGTGCCAATGCACGTCGCAACCGCACGGAGTACTACAGCACGGTGAAAGATCTATTGGGTGGTGACTACTGGCTAGATGTTGATAAATTCGCTGAGCGTGACTTCGGAAGCGATGAGTCTGCATACCAAAACAACTTAGCATACTACAATGAGTATGGTCAAGCTGAGGCTGTTACAGAGGGTGACAAATATAGCTACGACTACTATGCTAATGTCATCTCAGGAGCACTTTGGGGAAGCTACAAATATCTATTTGGCTTTGCTCCAAACCTATCTACAACACTCTCTGGTGAGCTTGGCTTCACCTCAATGTGGCGCGATGGTTTATGGCAGAAGGGACTCTTCCCCGACGACTCTTATGGCAATAGCGAGAAGCTAAACTACCTAACATACAAAGCGAAGTTTAATACGACATATAATATTAACCGCATCTTCACAGTTACTGCGAACGTAGCATACTCAAACAATGCACCGACATTCTCCTCTGCATTCGTCTCGCCACGCACGCGTAACACCGTAACACCAAATATCGACACTGAGAAGATCTTTGGTGCTGACGCCTCAGTGAGTGCTCGCGTAGGAGATGCTAAGTTCAGCTTGGCTGGATACTACACAACAATTAAAGATCAAACTAAGCTTATCTCATTCTATAGCGATGTTCATTCATCATACGATAACTTCGCAATGAGTGGCATCGACAAACGCTACATGGGTATCGAGGCAGCTCTCTCTGTACCTATCATCGCTGGTATATCTTTCAACTCTGCTTTGAGCCTAGGTGAATATATCTACGACTCGAACCCCTACTACGTGGAGATGGCCGACAACAGCGCTGAGGTCCTCTCGGAGGGTACCGTCTATTGGGATGGATTCAAGGTGGAGAGCACTCCTCAAACAGCGTTCAACATCGGTCTTGGCTACCGCAGCCCAGATTACCTATTCCTAGCGCTAGATCTCAACTTCTACGACAATAACTACCTCTCGATGAACCCATTCTACCGCACCGACAATGCACTAACTGCAAACATGCTTAAGGATGAAACCCTCGTTGCAGCAATGCGCTACCAAGAGAAGTTCGACAGCGCATATACACTCAATGCAAGTATTGGTAAGAGCTGGTACATCAACCGTGAGTATAACCTTGGTGTAAGTTTCGAGATCAAAAACATCCTTAACAACCAAGATATTAAGACTGGTGGATATGAGCAGATGCGCCTAAATGAGGATACAGACCTTGGAATATATACTCGTTTCGACTCTAAATACTTCTATATGTTGGGACGTACCTACTATCTCAATCTCTACTTACGTTTCTAAGAATATGTTTAAATTTACAACTATGAAAAAGTTAATCCATATAACACTCTTCGCACTGATTGCTGTTGCAGTTCAATCTTGCTACAACAACTACGGTATTCCAGAGGAGACCCCGGCATATACCGATGCAGATTTTGCTGATTGCGAAATTATCTCAATAAAGGAGTTTAAAGAGCATTATAGCTACCTCGTTGGAGCTAGCACCGACTCCTCAACAGAGTATAACGACAGTGAGATAATCACCGAAAATTGGGTTGTTCGCGGTAAAGTCATCTCAAGCGACGAATCGGGTAACGTCTACAAATCACTCTACATCCAAGATGGAGATATCGACGAGGGTACACGCGCGGCAATCGAGCTACGCCTCTTCGCAAGTAACTATGTAAACTACCCCGAAGGCTCAACCGTCTATGTAAAGCTCAAAGGACTCTCCATTGGAGACTACCGCGGAATGATCTCCGTAGGAGCACACTCATACTCGGCAACAGACACCGACTATATTCACACCACAATAGAGGGTAAGATAATGCTCTCTGAGCATATCTTCCTAGGTGAAAGCGGCGAGATAACCGAGGATGATATCTATGTGGTAGATGCATCCAACTACTCCTCTCTCTACACCGACGCTTCGGAGAACTACCTAGCCTGCTTAGTGCGTTTCGAGGGGCTTGAAAGCGCCTTCACAGAGTATGGAGCAGCCTTATGGACCTCATACACATACCCTAGCTACTTCTCCGAAAATAGCACCGATGGAATGTTCGACTGGAGCCCAGAGCTAGGCGAGGAGGATGACTTCTGGGTAAATCCCCCACTAGCATACAAAGGTAAGAACCCCGCTACAGGAAGCAGCTCGTCGTACTACTACTATGGCTCATCATGGTTCACCTACAACCGCAACTCAAGCAGCCACACAGCACAATTCATCGTCCGCCTAAGTGGTTACGCTCGCTTCAAAGATCGTCAGATCCCATCCGACGGCAGCAAGATCAACCTCACAGCAATCCTCACTCAATACCTAAGCTCAACAGGTTACTACACAACCTACCAGCTTGTAATGAGCCACGAAGAGGATCTCGAAGAGTTGTAACATATATATAGCTTCTCATCGCCTCCGGCGGGCGGTGATAGCACCACCGCGGGTGCATATTATCTCCTGCGTATTGGGCTTATAGCTGGCGCTATGAAATTAAAGGTGTTAAAATAGTTATCACGAATAAATTCGCATAACTATTTTAACACCTTTAATTTTTTAAATGCCTAGAGGCATTTAAACCCAATCCGAGGTTAACCTCGCTGATGGGATGATGGCAACCGGAGGTTGATATAGATAGATGCATTATAAAGAGCGTTGAAAATTTATTTTCAAAAGATCTTTATAATGCATCTATCGTAGGGCAAAGCCCTCATCATATCAGCGCAACACAAAGGTCAAAAACGATAGTTTTTGGATCCAAGCTGAGCTTGGTGCCGCGCGGCATGAGCGCGATGAGAGAGCTATATTTGCATGGATTAACCTCTGCGACTACATCATGCCGCCCATTCCACCACCGGGCATTGGGGGCATTGCTGGCTCTGCGCTTTTTTGCTCTACTAGGACGCACTCTGTTGTGAGGAACATCGCAGCGATGGATGCTGCATTCTCTAGTGCTACACGTGACACCTTTGTTGGGTCGATGATACCTGCTGCGAGTAGATCCTCATAGCGGTCATCGCGTGCGTTGTAGCCTACTGCACCTTCGCTCTCGCGAACCTTGTTTACCACAACTGAGCCCTCGCCACCGGCATTAAATACGATTTGGCGAAGTGGCTCCTCTACGGCGCGCTTCACGATCTGGATTCCTGTGGTCTGATCCTCATTATCACCTTTGAGACCATCGAGAGCAGCTGTTGCGCGAATATAGGCTACGCCACCTCCGGGAACGATACCCTCCTCTACTGCGGCACGTGTTGCGGCCAAGGCGTCATCTACGCGATCCTTCTTCTCCTTCATCTCAACCTCAGTTGCGGCACCTACGTAGAGAACTGCGACGCCACCTGCCAACTTAGCTAGGCGCTCGGCGAGCTTCTCCTTGTCGTAGTCTGATGTAGAGGTCTCGATGCCCGCTTTGATCTGCGCTACACGCTCCTCGATAAGAGCTTTCTCACCGATACCATCGACAATAGTTGTAGACTCCTTGTTGAGAGTAACCTTCTCGGCAGCTCCCAGCATAGTGATGTTTGCATCCTCAATGCGCATTCCCTTATCTGTAGAGATCACTGTAGCACCGGTGAGAACTGCGATATCCTCCAACATCTCCTTGCGACGATCACCGAAGCCCGGAGCCTTACATGCAGCGACCTTAAGGGCGCCGCGAAGCTTGTTTACGACCAACGCTGAGAGCGCCTCACCGTCGACATCCTCCGCAATGATGAGAAGAGGTCTTCCACTTTGAGCCACAGGCTCCAAGACGCCCATAAGCTCCTTCATTGTTGAGATCTTCTTATCTGTGATAAGGATATATGGCTTCTCTAGCTGCGCCTCCATCTTCTCGGTGTCGGTGATAAAGTATGATGAGATATAACCGCGATCAAACTGCATTCCCTCAACTACATCTACATATGTCTCGGTGCCTTTAGCCTCCTCTACGGTGATTACACCTTCGCGGTTGACCTTAGCCATAGCCTCAGCGATAAGCTTTCCTATAGCCTCGTCATTGTTAGCTGAGATGGTTGCAACCTGCTCGATCTTAGCAAAATCGCTTCCTACCTCTTGGCTCTGAGCACGAAGAGAGGCTACGATTGCAGCAACCGCACTGTCGATACCTCGCTTAAGGTCCATTGGATTTGCTCCAGCTGTAACATTCTTGATACCCACACCGATGATCGCTTGAGCTAGAACTGTTGCAGTGGTTGTACCATCTCCCGCATCGTCATTGGTCTTTGAGGCAACCTCCTTTACCATCTGAGCACCCATATTTGCGAATGAGTCCTCAAGCTCAATCTCCTTTGCTACGGTGACACCATCCTTTGTTATCTGAGGCGCACCAAACTTCTTGTCGATGATGACGTTACGACCCTTGGGGCCAAGTGTAACCTTTACAGCATTGCTCAATGCGTCAACGCCAACCTTTAGAAGCTCACGCGCCTCTACATTATATTTAATATCTTTTGCCATTTTATGTTTAAGATTAGATAATTGCTAAAATATCACTCTGCTTCATGATGAGATAGTCAACACCATCAATGTTAAGCTCCTGCCCTGCATACTTGCCATAGAGCACTTGGTCACCTACCGCAACCTCCATCGTAACCTCCTTTGTGCCGGGGCCAGCTGCTACAACTTTTCCCGATAGGGGCTTCTCTTTAGCTGTGTCTGGAATAAATAGACCTCCTGCTGTTTTCTCCTCCGCAACGTTGGGAAGGACCAATACGCGATCTGATAATGGTTTTACATTCATAATTTTCTGTTATTTTATAGTTTTTTGTTGTTCACACCTCTATTTCAACAATTGATATGCCAAAGGCCAAGTGTCATATATTTTGACAAAACTACAAAATATTAACTGACATTTTGTCATTTTTGAAATTTTTCGCAAAAAAGTTTTGGAGAATACGAATTTATGACATATATTTGCACTCCGAAACCAAGGAGTTTCTATTATGGTGGAAGTAGCTCAGTTGGTTAGAGCGTCGGATTGTGGTTCCGAAGGTCGAGGGTTCGAGACCCTTTTTCCACCCAAAGGTTGATTAGCATGATTGTTAATCAACCTTTTCTCTTTTTTGGATTATATCAACTTATTGTCATATATTTTTTGTAACTTTGCTCTGTTTATCGCCTTCTACACGAAGAAAACTTAAAACTAAAACTCTATATGATTACATTTTTAATTTGCTTGACTCTATTAGTGGGTGCCTACTTCACCTATGGCAGGTATCTGGAGAGGGTTTGCGGCATTGATGCCTCGGCTACTGTCCCCTCCAAAAAATCGTATGACGGAGTGGACTTCATGCCACTTCCTCGTTGGAAAACTTTTCTTATTCAGCTTCTTAACATAGCGGGGTTGGGTCCTATATTTGGTGCTATCTTGGGTGCTGCTTATGGGCCTGTTGCATTTTTATGGATCACCCTAGGAGGTGTCTTTATGGGTGCGATGCATGATTTCATCTCTGCAACGATGTCTCTGCGACGCAATGGGCAGAGCCTACCGGAGGTTATTGGATACTATCTGGGAAATAATGCGCGACAATTTATGCGTATCTTTTCTGTGCTCTTAATGGTCTTGGTGGGTGCAGTCTTTATGTCGCAGCCTGCGGAGTTGATTGCCGCACATGTAGATATTCCTGTGCAGGGTGTAGCCTTTGGTAAGACTTCATGGGAGCTGCTCATTGTGCTTGGTGTAATCCTTTTCTACTATATATTGGCGACGGTTCTCCCCATAGATAAGATCATTGGTCGCTTCTACCCTATTTTTGGAGGCGCGCTGTTGATTATGGCTTTGGGTATATTTGGTGTTTTGATCTTTCAAAGTGATATGTATCATATTCCGGAGTTGACCTCTTTGAAAAATGGCATAGCCAATGCGGAGAAGTTCCCCATTATACCTATGTTATTTACCACGATTGCATGTGGTGCTATTTCGGGCTTCCACGCGACACAATCACCCATGATGGCTCGATGCATTGAGTCGGAGGGGGAGACGCGATTTGTATTCTATGGGGCGATGATTACCGAGAGTATCATTGCGCTTATCTGGGCGGCAATAGCTATGGCCTTTTGGGGTGGCATAGAGGGTCTCAACGAGGCGATAGCGGCGAATGGTGGCTCTGCGGCAAAGCTCATTGATATAATCACCTCGCAGACGTTGGGCTCTGTGGTCTCTGCCATTGTCCTTGTGGGAGTTATTGCATGTGCCATCACTTCGGGGGATACTGCATTCCGCTCGGCTCGCCTTATTGTCTCCGACATGTTGGGGCTAAGCCAAGAGAGGCTCCTTGCCCGCATCCTTATCTCGCTACCTCTCTTCGCAGGTGCCCTCTTTATTATCTTTGGACTCCCCTTTGGCTCTATATGGAGCTACTTTGCGTGGACCAATCAGACCCTTGCAACGATCACTCTATGGTCGATTGTTGCCTACCTTGCCGAACGTCGTCGCCCAATAGTCATCTCTTTGATCCCGGCACTTATCATGACCTATGTTTGTGTTAGCTATATATTTATCTCTCCACTTATGATGTGCATGAGTAGTCGCATGGCAGCTTACGCTCTTGCGGGAGTTATCACAATTGGTATTTTAGTATATATGTTATTTAGAGTTAAACAGAATGGCCGAAGCTTATCTTAATCCGACCAGAGAACAGACATTTGAGATTGTGGCAGGAGGTGATCCCGCCTACAACTTTAGAACAATTTTAGCCAAGGCGCATGACCTTCAGCTGCAAGGTGATATTGCCGAGGCGTGCAACATGCGCTTTCGAGCAATTCAGAACCTGCAAGAGCTGCTTCCCGACGATGAGGAGGTTGCACTCGAATGGGAACACCCCAATACGCAGGCGGCAATCGAACTCGTGAACCTATCGGCAGTCGACCACTTCCTGATAGGTGATTACGAAATTGCCATGGCTCTCTTGGAACTCTCGCTTGAGATTGATGGTGAAGACCACCTAGAGTCCTCTAACCTTCTAGCCTTCTGCTACCTCGCAACGGAGGAGTATGAGCTCTTCGATGAGGTCATAAATGACATCTCTGACAAGAACGCTAGTCGAGTAGTGCTGCTACTATGGTCCTCCCACCTACGCGATGGGAGACTCCCAGAGGGGGAGGTGCGCAACTTCAAGCTGCGGTTTACCCCCTACTACGCTGAGTTTGTCGCTGCAAGCCATGCCGCGGATCAAAGCTACTTGGAGGATATCGAGAGCGAGAGACCATCGGTGGCAGCACAGGCACGTGAACTATGGCTCAAGACGGAGAGCCTTTGGGACAACAACCCCCAATTTATTGAGGCCCTGCGGAGCACATAAAAAAAAGAACGTGAGGAATGTTAATATAATTTTAACCAAACAAATATTATGGGAACACTATTAAACGACTTCTTTATTACGATCAACGAATACCTTTGGGGTGTTCCGATGATTATTTTGCTATTTGGAACACACATTTTTCTCACATTTAGACTTAAGGTGCCACAGCGCAAGTTGCTTACAGCGATTCGTCTCTCCTTTGCTAAGGAGGGTCGCGCGCAGGGTGACATCTCTCCTCTGGCAGCTCTCTTCTCATCGTTGGCCGCAACGATTGGATCGGGCAACATCATTGGTGTTGCGACAGCGGTGTCGCTGGGAGGTCCCGGAGCGGTTTTTTGGTGTTGGCTTACGGGAGTCTTCGGCTTTGCAACAAAATATAGCGAGGGTGTTCTCGCAATTAAATATCGCAGGAAGGGTGCCGACGGAGAGATGCTAGGCGGCCCTATGTGCGCCCTCGAAACGGGTCTTGGCATGAAGTGGCTCGCGGTGGCATTTGCCATCTTCACGGTGCTTGCCACATTTGGAATTGGAAATACGGTGCAGTCGAATACCATCACTACAATCCTCTATGAGACTACAGGTATCTCACCCTATATCAGTGGTGCAATAGTTACTCTCGCGATGGCTCTTGTGATCTGCTTTGGCGTTAAGGGAGTTGCGAAAGCCTCTATGGTGCTACTCCCCTTTATGGCAATTCTATATATTGCGGGATGCCTCTACATACTATTTATCAATAGAGCATTTCTTGGTGACGCCCTCTCAATGATTATGGAGAGCGCACTTAATTTCAAGGCCGTAGGTGGCGGCATGCTGGGAGGTGCCGCAATGATGGCTGCACGCTACGGTATTGCGCGAGGCCTCTTCAGCAATGAGGCGGGTCTGGGCTCTGCCCCCATCCTCGCAGCCGCAGCAAAGACAAATAACCCCGTGCACCAAGCATTGGTCTCTGGGTCGGGTACATTCTGGGATACTGTAATTATATGTGCACTCACCGGCATGGTCATCGTGAGCAGCATCGTTGCAAACCCCGCGATCAACATCAACGATGGAGCACTACTCACCAAAGAGGCATTTGCCCAGATACCATATATCGGAACCCCAGTTCTAACAGTGGGCCTTGTTGCATTTAGCTTCACCACACTTATAGCATGGTACATCTATGGCGAGAAGACTATTCTCTACCTTAGCAATAGAAAGTCGTGGATCATCGGCTTCCGCGCAGTGAACATCGTCGTTTGCTACTTCGGTGCAATATCGCAACTAACACTAGTCTGGAATGCTGCCGACGCAATGAACGCTCTTATGGCCATCCCAAATATCGTCTCGCTACTATGCCTACATAAGGTCATAGCAAACGAGACAGATAAATATCTTTGGAATGGAGATATTAAACGGCTCTAATCTAATGAACGAGTATCACTCTCCGAGTCATCATAGAACCATCGGTATACATATCCACGGTAGGTGATGATAAGGTTATCCGAGTCGGTGTCGCTACCCAATAGTCGTATGTCGTAGTAGTTTCCGGAGCGGCGAATGAGGACTGTGCCTGATTCGATTGTAACAAAGTCGTAGCTACCATCGTCCGACGAGTAGTTGACGTATGGAGAGTAGCTCACGGAGTATTCGGAGCTACCTATATCGAATGTCTGCTCTAGAAGTTGGTAGTTATCCCCTTCGTTAGGCACGGAGATCTTCACGACGCCTCCACGACCGATGAAATCGCCATTGGAGTCTACATAGGCGGAGTTTCCCATCAAGTAGATCTCTTGCTCTGTCTCATTTGAGAAAAGCACCATGCGGTAGAGGTATGTGGGGAAATCGCTGTTGACAACAATTGACCCCTCGCCACTTGTCGAGACATAGAAGGCATCATCGTTGTCGGAGCATGAAGTTGCTATCATGCCAAGAGTTGCAAATAGAGCAATGGTAAAAAGTTTTCTCATGATAAAGTATTTTTTTAGATTGAATAAATTGACAGAGAGCAATTTTGATGCAAAAAAATCTAAAAAAAGTATAAAGTGAGAATAATTATTTATATCTTTGCACCGCATATCCCACGCGATGGGAAAGGCATAACAAGGAGGGTCGCGAACTCTCTCATTATTAATCATTAAATTTTAAAGCAAATGGCTGTTAAAATTCGTTTGGCTCGCCACGGTAAAAAGGGCTACGCATTCTATCACATCGTTGTTGCTGATGCTCGCGCACCACGTGACGGACGTTTCATCGAGAAGTTGGGTACATACAACCCAAACACAAACCCTGCAACAATCGACCTTAATTTCGAGAGTGCTCTTAATTGGTTGAACAAAGGTGCTCAACCAACAGACACTGCACGTGCGATTCTTTCGTACAAGGGTGTACTTTTCATGAAACACCTTCAGGGTGGTGTGAAGAAAGGTGCTTTCACCGAGAGCGACGCTGAGGCTAAATTCAACCAATGGTTGGAGGCTAAGAGTGGTATCATCTCTGACAAAACATCTAAGCTAGCTGCTGATGCAGTAGCTGAGGCTAAAGCGCGCAAAGCAGCTGAGGCTAAGGTTAACGAGGATCGTGCAAAAGCTATCGCAGAGAAGAAGGCTGAAGAGGCTGCTGCCGCTGCTACCGCTGAGGTTGCTGAGGAGGCTACAGAAGAGGTTGCTGCTGAATAATTCAGTATATACTTCACTCTACACAAAAACCGCTGCTTGAATCAAGCAGCGGTTTTCTTATATCTATATCGCAGGGATTAGAATCTGTGAGTCACACCAAGATTCAAATTACCCAAACCTGAACCAACCTCAGCGTTGATTGCCCAGCTTGAGTTAAGATAGTAGTTTGCACCTATATCAAAAGAGTTGAAGAAGTCGCCATAGTTTGTCTCTGTAGAGAGTCCATAACCTAGACGCACACCACCATAAAGATCAAGCTTGTTAACACCTACAAAGTGATAGTTACACTCAACAGCAGGATAGATCATAGAGTTAACAAAACCGATGTAGCCACCAAGACCTAGTTTGTGGTCACCGCCAAAGTCGTATATACCTTGCTCATAAGAGATTGCAAGAGGTATTGTGTTGCCGCTACCAAATCCTAGAGTTGCTGTAATGTTCTGAGTTCCAACATCGAATGTTTGAGCCGATGCAGTAGCTGCAAAACCTAGTACTGCAACCACCAATAGATAAAATCTTTTCATTTTTAGTCTGTTTTTCGTTATATAAAAGTTATTACTAATCCAAATATTGGTTACAAAGTTAATATTTTTATCCATAAAATACAACTTTTATAGAGGATAGTTTGAATAAAAGTAGTAATTTTGTATCTCTAAAATAATATTTCATGGAGCTAAAAACGCTATCTCTGATAAATTTTAAAAACGTCGCTGAGGCTCGTCTCGACTTCACACCATCGATAAATGCTTTGGTGGGTGACAATGGCGCGGGCAAGACCAATGTGATTGATGCAATTCACTTTCTGGCCATGGCAAAAAGCATGATGACGATGACCGACCGTCAGAGCATCCGCCATGAGGAGCCCTTCTTCGTTGTGGATGGCACCTTCAGCTCGGATGAGGGATCAACTCAGGGCGTGGTATGCAGCTTCTCTCGTCAGCAGACCAAAGGCACAAAGAGCCTTAAGCGTAATGGCAAAGAGTATGAGAGACTTTCGGACCATGTAGGCATGGTGCCCGTGGTGGTGGTCACGCCGCAAGATATAGCCTTGGTTTATGATGGTGCCGAGGAGCGACGCAGATTTATAAATAGCTTCATCTCGCAGCTTGACCCCATCTACCTAAGAGAGCTAATACGCTATAACGCAACACTCTCACAGCGCAACATGCTTCTTAAGCAGCGCGGGGATGAATCAATGCTCCTAATATATGATGAGCAGCTCTCACTCAGCGCCTCAATAATACACTCGAAGCGCCATGAGATCATCTCAGAGATGCAACCACTCGTGGAGGAGTACTACAAGCTACTATCCAACGATCGAGAAGCTATCTCCATAAACTACATCTCGCAGCTCCAAGAGGCTCCCCTCACCGAGCTGCTACTCGCCTCGCGACAACGCGACAGAGCACTCGAACACACCTCCGTAGGGGTGCACCGCGACGATATAGAGCTTAAGATTGGAGGGCTGCCACTACGTAAATATGGGTCACAGGGACAACAGAAATCTCTCCTCATAGCTCTCAAACTAGCACAATATCGCATCGTGAGCCAGCGACGTGCCGAGCGCCCCATACTCCTCCTCGATGACCTCTTCGACAAACTCGATCGCCATCGCGTAACGCGACTCATCGAAATTGTCTCCTCCCCTCACTTCGGACAGATCTTCATAACAGACTGCAACCCTACACGCCTTGAATCGATCCTTTCAACATCCGCCACCCCCTACTCTCTTTACCATGTTGAGGGAGGCTCAATAACAAAGCAACAATGAGACGAACTAAAACTATGTTAATGGGAGAGGTGCTCGAAGAGTTTTTCTCACGCCCCTACATCGCAGCACGCATCGCCGAGAGTAAAATTGCCGATACATGGCGCATAATAGTTGGCGAGCATGTTGCCAACATGACCTCCGAACTACGCCTCGAAAAACATATCCTCTTCGCAAAGGTTGAATCAAGCATCATCCGCCACGAACTCTTCATGCAACGCGAAGGTCTCAAAGAGGAGATCAACCGCATATCAAAGGTGAGAATCGTAAATAGTGTGATTATTAAATAGCTTGAGTTAAAACTAAAAAACAACTCTCTCATCGCGCTCATGCCGCGCGGCACCAAGCTTAGCTTGGATCCAAAAACTATCGTTTTTGACCTTTGTGTTGCGCTGATGTGATGAGGGCTTTGCCCTACGATAGATGCATTATAAAGATCTTATGAAAATAAATTTTCAACGCTCTTTATAATGCATCTATCTATGTCAACCTACGGTTGTCATCATCCCATCAGCGAGGTTAACACATTTATCCTTTTTAGAACTCGATAAATATTCCAAGGGTTGGTAGCAGAACACCGCTTTCGGATTTTAGATATTTTAGAGAGTATCTCTGCTCTGAGACTTCGGCCGTAGGATTAATAATCTCCCCTGTTGAGATAGGGATATCGGCCGACACAAATTTCTCCACAAATAGATTTTGTATATCTATATAAAAACCCATGCTCCAGCGTTCGTAGTAGTAGTTTTTATCTACTCTTAGGTCAACTTGCCAATAGTTATTTTGGCGCATTGTGTGGTGGAGGGTGTAATCTCTCTGGGGTGTGCCGGAGCTATCCCACACCTCAACAAGGGATGTTTGGTCAATGTCGTAGGGGGTATAGGGGGCTCCTCCGACTGCTCCCACCTTAGCTGCGACGGACCAGTTGCGGGGCATATTATAGGTGCATGAGGCATTGAGGATAAATTGATTATCCCATGCGGAGGGTCGATACCCACTCTCTTGGTCGGTGCGATATTCACTCCGAAAGAGCGTGAGGGAGGCTACCGCGGAGAGCTTCGATGGAATCTGCCAGCGTGCCATAAGCTCTACACCATAGGCGCGGCCGTCAACACTCTGCGAGAGGAGTTCATTTCCAACAGTCCCAAAATCGTCACCCTTATCCGACAGAGGTATGTTATCCTCCACCGAGAGCAGCAAGTTGCCATAATCCTTATAGAAGGCCTCAAGGCTCATCTTGAGGGATTGTTGCGGGCGGTAATCTACTCCAAGTGTCGACTCCCAAACTCGACAATAGCTCAAATCGGAATTTACATACTCTCCCTGCTCGGCATATGATAGTGACGTAAACTCAGGAAGCTGGAAGTAGAGTCCACTGCTAAGATTTAGCGACATCTCTTTGTTTAAGGCTACCGAGAGTGCTCCACGAGGAGAGAGGTATCTCCACAGCTGTGCCGTACGAGAGGAGTAGGAGGAGCCATCTGCACGCACCCCAAGGGAGGAGGTAAAGCGCTCATCGGGGTCGATATATTCACCTCCGGCATATACTCCCCACACGCCATATCCTAGCGATGATTCGTAACTGTTGTATGGGGTGAAGGAGTCTACAGAGTAGCCATTGTAGCCCACTTTAGCGCCATAGCGAAGTGTCCAATCGCCTAGATAACTACGATTTTCGTTGCGTAGCGTTGTCCACTGCTCACTCGACTTAAGCTTTAAGGTTAGATTCTCCGCGGAGGAGTCATCATTAGAGGCATATTTAATATTACTATTATACACATAGGAGTGGCTCAGGTATAAAGCATAGGAGTTGGAGCCATCGAAGTGGCGATAGCTAGCACCCACGGTGAGTGTATTTTGCTTAATTGTGGGGAGGTACCCCAAGAGATATTCAGCAGTGGAGGTTGTTGCATTCTCGTTGAGTGTCATATCGTCGAGAGCACCCACAAAGAGAAATGTTATCTCATCCCTATTCGAAAGTTTAGTTCGGCTTTTGAACTGAGCATCAATGTAGTCAGGAAGAAAGGGAAGCCCCAATGCTGAGAAGAGCAGCTGAAGATAGGAGCGACGCGCAGAGAAGATATAGGTGCTCTTATCATCGAAATGGCCGCTTCCACTTAGACCCACCTCGGAGGCACCCAGCGTAGCTTTAAACTTCTGTTGCTCTTTATCTCCATCTCGCAACTCGATATCGAGAACAGAGCTGAGCGCACCATCGGTATTCACGGGGAATGCACCTGAGTAGAGATCAATTTGTCGCACTAGGTCAGCATTAATCAACCCTACGGGACCACCCGAAGCCCCTTGAGTCGAGAAGTGATTTATATTAGGTAGCTCGAAGCCATCCACATAGAAACGATTCTCAGAGGGAGAACCACCTCGCACGATAAGGTCATTGCGGTAGGAGGCTGGCGAGAATGCCACCCCCGGAAAGCTCTGAACAACTTTCGAGAGATCGCGATTGGCTCCTGCCGTGCGTTCGAGCAGCTGCAATCCTATCTGGCGCATGCTAACAGGGCTCTGAGCAACCCTACTGAGCAAGGAGCGCACAACAACCACCGAATCGACCTTGCGCGCACTCTCCTCCATTGCGATCTCAATGGGTGAGCTCTTCGCAGAGATGATATACTCGGCAGATATGGCGGGCTCATGACCAAGCGAATAGGCCTCAAAGCGATAGATGCCCGCAGGCAAACCCACAATCTCGAAGCGACCCAGAGAGTCAGCCGACCCCCCAAAAGAGGGCAACCCCTCAACTACAATTGTAGCATAGGGGATAGACTGCCGCGAGAGGTGATCGTAGACCTCTCCACGAACATTATATCGTTGATTCTGACCAAATGCAACTGCACTAATTAACAATGTGCATATTAATGTTAATAGGGTTCTTCTCATTCTATCTTTTTATTTGGTCAAAAATAGCAAAAATAGAACCAAGAACAAACCTACTCACCTATGACAGTTACACGAGACAATGCATCAAAGGGGGGAAGTGCAGCTGGATGGAAGTCGGAGTAGCCCAATGCTATGCCGCATAGAACCCCATATGTTGATGGGATCTCAACCAATCCACGCACTACGTCCTCTGCGGAGAGCCCAGCAGGATCATCCTTAAGGTGGGGGCGACCGTCGATATGCACCCAGCAGGAGCTTAGCCCAAGGTCTGTTGCTGCAATCTGCATATAAGAGGCAGATATAGAGCAATTTACCTCCCACAGGTCGGTTGCCTCCCTATCACCCATCACCAAGATAAAGATGGGGGCACCCTTGATAAAGGCTGAACCATAGTCGCGCATTGTTGCCATCTGCTCGATGATGGCACGATCTCGAATGACCATAAGGTGTGTGGAGTGAGAGTTACGTGATGAGGGTGCGGTGAGAGTTGCTGCGACAAGCTCGTCGATTGTGCTTTGCTCAACTATCGTGTCGTTAAATTTACGGACGCTGCGTCGTGACGAGAGTATATCTTTTAATTCCATTGCTAATATTTTTATTCAATATGTGCAAATATAGTGAAAATTCACTACTTTTGACAATTATAATATAAAAGAAGAGAAATGAAGAGCAAAGTTACAGTTGCACTGATATATGACTTCGATGGAACTCTCTCACCGGGAAATATGCAGGAGCATGATTTTATCCCAGCTGTAGGCAAGAGCAACAAGGAGTTCTGGAGCGAGGCCAATGCCATAGCTGAGAAGCAGGATGCCGATGGCATCCTCACATATATGGCTGCAATGATTGAGGCGGCACGCACAAAAGGGATGTCGCTCAAACGTGAGATGTTTCAAGCATCTGGCGCCAAGGTGACTCTCTTCGAGGGTGTCGAGCAGTGGTTCTCGCGCATTAATGCTTATGGCGCACAAAAGGGTATCAAGGTGTTACACTACATCAATTCGTCGGGCCTCACCGAGATGATCGAGGGGACTGCTATTGCTCACGAGTTTCGTAAGATCTACGCCTGCTCATTTCTATATAACGAGGAGGGAGAGGCCTATTGGCCTGCTGCCGCGGTGAACTACACCAACAAAACGCAATTTATATTTAAGATAAACAAGGGTGTGGAGTCGGTCTACGACAGCACCGAAGTGAATCGCTTTATTGAGGAGAGCGACCGCCCGGTACCCTTTAAGCATATGATATATATTGGCGATGGCACCACCGATATTCCCTGCATGCGTCTAGTGAAGAACTTCGGAGGGCGCTCCATCGCCGTCTACAACCCCTCAGAGAGCATCCCCAGCGGCATGGAGTCCCTAATACGCGACAATAGAGTAAACCATGTCTGCCCCGCGAACTACTCCGAGGGTGAACCTATAGATATGTTAGTCAAGATGATAATAGATAAGATTGAGACCGACCACAGATTAAAACTTTTAGAAAGAGTATAGATATGAAGATAATATTTGCTACCAACAACCCACATAAGCTCTCCGAGGTGTCAGCGCTATTGGGTTCTGAATATGAATTAATAACTCCACGCGATTGTGGCATAACAGAAGATATTCCTGAGACCGCTGAAACACTAGAGGGGAATGCCCTCCAGAAGGCTCGTTACCTACGTGAGAAGACAGGCCTAGATTGTTTCGCCGACGACACCGGTTTGGAGGTAGAGGCACTTGGAGGAGCTCCCGGAGTGCGCTCGGCGCGCTATGCAACAGATGGTCACGACTTCGAGGCTAACAACCGCCTTTTGCTACAAAACTTAGAGGGGGTGGAGAATCGTCGCGCACGTTTCCGCACAGTTATTGCACTGCTGCAAGGCGCAGAGGAGCATCTCTTCGAGGGTATCGTAGAGGGCCATATCACCTTGCACCATTCAGGAGATAAGGGATTTGGCTATGATCCCATCTTCTCGCCAGAGGGCAGCGAGCTAACCTTCGCGCAGATGGGTGCCGAGGAGAAGAATGCTATTTCACACCGCGGAAGAGCAGTGAAAAAATTAGTGAATCACCTAACTACAAAAAAATAAACTTTTATTCGATGGACGATCAACTATTATATGCAAAGGAGGAGCTCTACAATGAAGCAAAGCTAGAGCAGCTGCAATATCATTACACTGAGATACTTAAGCTCCTAGGAGAAGACCCCACGCGAGAAGGTCTCGTGAAGACCCCCATGCGAGTGGCCAAAGCAATGTCATTCCTCAATAAGGGTTACTTGCAGGATCCTCTAGAGATTCTCCGCTCGGCAATGTTCCGCGAGGAGTATAAGCAGATGGTTTTGGTGAAAGATATCGAGCTCTACTCACTCTGCGAGCACCATATACTACCCTTCTACGGTAAGGTGCATGTAGCCTACATCCCCAATGGATACATAACAGGCCTCTCGAAGATTGCTCGCGTCGTAGAGTGCTTCGCGCGCCGCATGCAGGTCCAAGAGCGCCTCACAGTGCAGATACGTGACTCCATCCAAGAGGCACTCAACCCAATGGGCGTTGCCGTGGTTGTCGAAGCGAGCCACATGTGCATGCAGATGCGTGGCATAGAGAAACAATCCTCAGCCACAACAACCTCCGCATTTACTGGCATCTTCCTCTCTGATCCCCGCACACGAGAGGAGTTTATGACACTTATCTCAAATAAGTATCGTTAGCTATATTGATTCTGTGCTTGAGCAAAGGCGGCGGCGATACTCTCTGCGGCTTGCTCGATTCCTTTTTCGATTTTGTTGCCTACCATCATCTTCATCATGGTGTTGAGCTCCACATCGAGGACGAGGCGGAAGCGTGTGTCGTAGGCTGAGACCGAGTGCAGCTGAATCCAGAAGGCGAAATCTATCGGCACTGCGCTATCCTCCGCTGAGACAATTTTAACATGCTTGGGCTCTACAACATCGTCGAAGCGAAGCTTCACGGTGAAGCCCTTAGCCTTGAAAGAGCAGCTTATGGGTGTTGCTTGCCACTCCTCCACCTTGTCGGCAACGGCTGGTGTAAGGTTCTCAAAGTTACTTATGATAGCAAAAATTTGCTCTGCGGGGAGCAGCAGTTGGTGCTGCTTGGATTCATATCTTTTCATGGCTATTAGTCAATTATAAATGTACGTTGCTTGGCACTATCTACGATGATCTCTACGGTCATAACATCTGCGGGGAGAAGCTCCTCGATCTGCTCTGGCCACTCAATTAGGCAGAGATGACCCGACGAGAGGTACTCCTCACATCCGAAGTCTAGAGCCTCCTCAATTTTATTTATGCGATACATATCGAAGTGGAAGATAGGCATGTCACAATGGTCACGATACTCATTAACGATGGCAAATGTGGGGCTACTCACATCATCGCTGGAGCCCTTCAGGGCTAGGATCTCGCGAATAAGGGTGGTCTTGCCTGCACCCATCTCAGCACGAAATAGAACAATGTTGCGTCCTGAGAGCTCATCCAAAATTGCCTGAGCCACAGCAGGAAGCTGCGAGAGGGTGTCGATAGTAATTCTCTTCATAGTAAACGGTGAATATATAAATTATTTCGCCACAAAATTACACATTTTTGGGAGATTAAACAATAAAACGTTACTATTTACATTATATTATAAAGATAGATGATGAAGATATAGTTTTTTGCTTTATCTTTGTTGTAAGTGAAACAATAGTAATTTAAATACTACGATATGGTAAAGATTCTTTGGGTGGATGACGAAATAGATTTATTAAAGCCTCACGTATTATTCCTCAAAGGTAAGGGGTACGATGTTGAGACATGCAACAACGGATATGATGCCATTGACATGGCCTACGAGTCGAGCTACGACCTTATCATCCTCGATGAGATGATGCCCGGTATGACCGGCTTGGAGACGCTTCCCAAAATTAAGGAGGTACGTCCCGACACCCCTGTGATTATGGTGACTAAGAGCGAGGAGGAGAATATCATGGATAAGGCCATTGGCTCAAAGATAGCTGATTACATCATCAAGCCGGTGAACCCCAACCAAGTGCTACTCTCAATCAAAAAGAGTGTTCATTCGCAACAGCTCGTAACGGAGCAGAGCACAGCCGACTACCGTTCTGAGTTTGGCCGCATCAGCTCATCGCTACAGATGGCGACAAACTTCTCGGATTGGTGCAGCCTCTATAAGCGATTAGTGTCGTGGGAGCTGGAGCTTGCCGAGAGTGACGACCAGAGCATCCGCGAGGTGCTAAGCTACCAAAAGAGTGAGGCCGACCAAGAGTTCTCCAAGTTTGTCCGTCGCAACTACTACAACTGGATTAACAATCGCTCCGAGGAGACTCCAACGATGTCTCATACAGTGATGCGAAATTCGGTCTTCCCGGTGGTTGACAAGAGTAGCAAAACCACACTTCTCCTAATTGACAACTTTAGATACGATCAGTGGAGGGCAATAGGCCCCTACCTACGCGGCTACTTCGATGTAGCCCTCGATGAGCTATACTGCGCTATCCTGCCAACAGCAACTCAATATGCGCGCAACTCCATTTTCGCGGGATTGATGCCACTTGGCATATCGAAGCTTATGCCCGACAAGTGGCTTAACGACAGCGACGAAGGGGCCAAAAACCAATATGAAGAGGAGTTCCTACGACGCAACATCCAGAGTAGTGGCCGCAGCTACAATATGAGTTTCGACAAGATTATTCGTCCCGAACAGGGGCGCAAGCTGCTAGACAATATGCAGCATATCTACTAAGCAGATTTCTCTGTGGTGATATACAATTTCCTCG
>JBCQWG010000025.1:0-35458 GCA_047172325.1 Rikenellaceae bacterium
GACGCTTCAATCCATCGTGCAGACAGCCAAAAAATGCAATCAAGATCCGCTCGTGGCTTTACTCGCTGTTGCTGGACTGTAGGGGCTGAGTAGTTACAAGTTGATAGAGGCTCCACGCACTCCATATTGTGGTGGCGTGCTATACATCACCTCAGCACTCTCGATTCGCTCAACGGGCATAGATCGCAAAAATGTTTCGAGTTGTGCGGAGCTCATCGTCGATGGTTTGCCGTTGATAATTACCGTTGCAGAGCCTGCACCTGCTAAAGATAGCTCACCATCATCTTCATATATACCGGGCAGATAACTGAGTGCCTCGTAGATGTTCGCTGCGGTGGTCTGCTCGCTGAGCTGTGATAGGTCGTAGCTCAATTTCCCATTCTCGGCTTTGACTATTGGTCGGTAGCCTTTGACTGTTACTTCGTCTACCGCAATGGATCTTCTTGTTAGTGTAATATCGCCTAATAGCATTGTCTTGTCGCACTCTTTACTTAGACTCTCAAATGCTAAATGTTCAAAAATCAAAGTAAATGGACTCTCTGAGATGGGTAATGAGAAGTTGCCATCCTCAGGTGTTACAGCCGTAGCTAAATGGGTGGAATCGGCAGCAAGCATCACTACTACTACACCATCAATAGGTGCTGAGTCGCCATCAATCACCCTGCCAGTGATTGATATATCTTGCGCCATCACTTTGAGTGAAGCACTAAGGAGAAGTAGAAAAAGGAGTACTTTTTTCATAGTTTTTCGGGTTAAATATTTATCGCAAAATTAGCAATAAAGAGGTCTTACTCCTAATTTTTACGCCTTACTTTTTATTTGGTTAATTGTTGATTATTAGCTATTTGCAAAATATAAATCTTACTCTATTCAAAATATGCAACAAACTCGCTTACCTCACCGTCGGCTGAGTCCATAATCTTGCGTTTGAGTTTTGATTTAAGTGTGTAGATACCTCCCAAGGTCATACCGAGCATAACGCTAATCTCTTGTGCTGAGAAACCTGCTATAATGAGTGCTGCGAAGTTGTAGTTTTTCTCTGTCCAAGTAGTGAAAGTAGCTCGAAGTCTGCTAACTGCACCACCACTATACAAATCGGTTACTCTGACAATATCGAGTAGCATCTCCTCGCTTAGTGCCAACTCTTTCATCTTCTCGGCAAAGCGGTGACTCTGGCCATAGGTGTAGAAAGTAGATGCAATTTGGCGCACCATATCCCTACGTGTTGTCAGATACTCTTTGATTGTGCGCTCACGCTCATCGCTCTCTCGCAGTCTCTCGGCAAAGCCTCCAGTAGATAGTTTATAATTTTCGATTACGGCTAAATACTCATCAATCAGCCTACCTCTCTCACGCAATTTTCGCCTGTAACTATTAACCGCCCAAAGAGTTGTACCAGCGAGCAATATAAACCCTAAAGCCCAAAGATATAGTTGATAGCGGGTGCGGGTAAGGCGAAGTTGCTCCTCGCTCTTTTGATGATACTGCATCTCAACTTGTCGCACTTGCTGTTCACGCTCTATGGTATGCAGAGAGTCGGTAAAGTGGCTATAAATTCGTTGAAATTCAAGTGCGGCATTAGCATTATCCACTTGGGATGTGACATAACTTTGCCATAAATCTTTGATTTGCACCACACTCTCCTCTTGGCTAAATTCTACATCAGGGCTAAAGTTTAGGCTCTGAGCAAATATATTTGTTATGCTTAAGATGAAGCATGCTATCGTAAGGGCTGATTTAATATTGGTCATAGTAAAAGTTATAAATGTAGATAAATCTTTAAATTTTCAACATAGTTCTTGAATGCAGCACGTCCAGCATTGGTTATTGAACAGGTGGTGCGGGGGCGTTTGCCGACAAACTCCTTACTCGTCTCGATATATCCTGCCTTTTTGAGTTTTTCGAGTTGCACACTCAAATTGCCAGATGTTGCGCCGCACTGCTCCTTGAGGTAGGTGAAGTCTGCTTGCTCAACACTAACTAAGATCGAGATAATTCCCAATCTTAGTTCAGAGTGTAGTAATGGATCAAGTTCTTTAAACATTTTTCTTAGATTTAATATAACTATTTAGTTTGATGCCCGGAATAACCATCGAGGCGATTGCCCACGTGCAAAATATATATGCTTGGGTGGAGGTTGTAGCGCATAGAAGCAGTAGAGACAACATTGCACCAACTGCACCGCCAATTTTGAGTGGCTTAAAGTCTATAATTATTGCATTAGCTATCAGGCCTATACTTACTATAAGCATCTCCGCAAAAGGTATAAGCGACATTAGTTTATAGCCCGGAAGTAGTAATATGCTCTGTTCCATTTGAGTAGCTAAAATCCAAAATGCAAATGGTAGCATCACCGTCATAACTAGAATGATATTGGATAAGCTAGTCACCATTTTGTCAACTTTTGTGGTAACTTTTGGTCTACCATCCTCCGCAATTTTTGTCCATACCATTCCAATTATTGGTAATGTCATCCATGCCCAATAGCTCATAGGGCTTTGCGTGAAATACAATAGCAGAAATACTATTATATTGGTCATCAATATGGATACTCCCCAGATAATAAGTCCATTTCCAGACCCTACCTCAAGATTCATCTTTGTGTTCTGCATCATGCGAGTGATAAGCTCTAAGCTCTCTTTCTCATTTAATTTACGATCTTCCATTTTTAGTAGTTTTAGTTTATTATATTAACACACTGCAAATATAAATAAGTTTATATTATAAACCAAATAAAAATAGATAAAAATATCTCTACTACTGCTAATTTCTAACAGACGAGAAACTTATAGATACATTTGTGTGTATAAACCTCTCCGGGAAGAAGCATTGAATCGGGGAACGATGGTTTGTTGGGAGCATCTGGAAAGTGCTGAGTCTCCAAAGCAAATGTACCTCTATGGATATAGCTACCAGCGCCATCTTTAGAGATTGTGCTACCATCGAAGAAGTTACCGCCATAGAATTGCATGCCGGGTTGATCGGAGTAGACCTCCATTTTACGGCCACTATACTTATCTATAACAGTTGCCGCCAGACGGAAACCCTCGCCATCAATAACAAAGCAGTGATCGTATCCTGTACCCATAGCTAATTGATGATCTCCACACTCCAAACGCTCTCCAATTGGCGTTGGCGAAAGGAAATCGAGTGGTGTATTCTCCACCGGTGCAATCTCGCCTGTAGGGATATAGAACTCATCTATTGGAAGATAATGAGATGCATTTATCTGCATTATATGGTCATTAATTGAGCCATTACCCTCTCCTCGAAGATTAAAAAATGAGTGATGCGTAATACTAACTGGGCTCTTTTTATCCGTAACGGCAGAGTATTCAATAACAAACTCATTATCTTCAGTCAGCTTATAGAGCATATCTATCGACAACTCTCCGGGGAAGCCCTCCTCTCCATCAGGCGAGATATATCGAAACAGGATACTCGAATCCGTAGCCTCGATAACACTCCACACAACCATATCTAAACCCTTAAGGCCTCCATGAAGTGTTTGCCCATTATTATTTTTTGGCAGGTTATAATGCTCTCCATCAATTGTAAAACAACCATTCCCAATGCGATTAGCAAATCTTCCACACACAGCACCTAGAAAACGTTCACCTCTGTTATCTAAATACTCTTCAATTGTGTTATACCCTAGCACGATATCTCTCATATTACCCTGCGCATCAGGTGTAAACAACTTCATAACGCGTCCGCCTAGGTTGGTTACAACCATCTCTATCTCACCACTCTTCAGAGTGTATATTTCAATATTTTTCATCTGATTTTTTAATTAAAGTTTTGATCTTAGTTGCGCCTCTTTCTCTGCTGTCCAATAGCCACAATCAAGCTCAATAAAGACTGAGCTATATGCAACAGTAGATTCTGTCTTGATGACAACAACATTAAAAAGTTTGGAGGCTGCATCAAGCTTTGTGAAGATATCATCGTGAAGAATCGACTGCACCTCACGACCTGCAAGCGCACCCTCAATTGTTGCAACCATATCTGCCTCTGCCCCACCAAAATCCTTCAAGATAGAGAACTCCTTATCGGTATATATGATTGGTTTTATGTGTGTTGCACAATCAATACTCTCTACAACATAATTTAATACATCTTCAATAGGTTCTGCACTATTGATATAGGTCATGCCCGCGGCGCTCTGCAATGGATATGCCTTATCGACAATTAGAATCCAATTGCGGTGTCCTAAAAGTGGTAACACCTGCTCAAACTCTCTTTTCCATGTAGGTTCGCTACTTACCTTGTTATCAGCCTCATTTACACATCCCCACAATGTGACAAGTGATATAGATACGATAAAAGAGAAGAGGAATTTTCTTCTCAAACTATTTATAATTGGATTCATATTACAACATAGATCTTAATTTTGACTCTTTCTCTGCTGTCCAGTAACCACAATCAAGCTCTATAAAGACTGAGCTATATGCAACAGTAGATTCTGTCTTGATGACAACAACATTAAAAAGTTTAGATGCTGCATCAAGCTTCGTGAAGATATCATCGTGAAGAATCGACTGCACACTGCGACCCATGAGAGCTTTCTCAATCTTTTTGACCATCTCAGCCTCTTTCCACCCAAAACTTTCTAATGCTGAGAGCTCCTTATCTGTATAGACTACTGGTTTTATATGAGTTGCGGAGTCGATACTCTCCATGACATAGCTTAATACATCCTCGATTGGCTCTGCGCTATTGATATAGGTCATACCCGCTGCGCTCTGCAACGGGTATGCCTTATCAACAACCAGAATCCAATTGCGGTGCCCTAAAAGTGGTAACACCTGCTCAAATTCTGCTTTCCACATATGTCGACTATTTTACCTCTTCATCAAAAACTATAGCTACCTTACCACACTTTCCATCTGCCATAAGTGCATAAGCCTCCGATGCCTCATCGAGAGTGAAACGATCAGTCACTAGATCCTCTGGATGGATTCCCCAACGCACGATACGCTCTACGACCTCCTCCATCTTCCAGATAGAGGTTACCCATGAACCATATATAGTCTTCTGATCGTGTAGAATATCCTCACTTGGATTAAACTCCACGGTGCCACCCTCACCTACAAATGCGATCTTACCCCACTTGCGAGTTGCGCGGATCGCAAGTTGACGTCCATATGTATTACCTGAGCAGTCGATAGCTTTTTCTACTCCGTGACCACCTGTAAGCTCCTTGATTTTAGCCTCAGCATCTTTATCAGACAACAATACAGCATCACAAAGACCCTTTTCAAGGGCGATATCCATACGCGATTGCACCGTGTCAACACCGATAACCTTCTCTGCGCCCATAGCCTTAGCAAGCATGGCTGTTGCTAAACCAACTGGGCCAAGACCTACAACCAAGACAGCATCATTTCCACTTATGCCAATCTTCTCCAACCCCTCATACGTTGTTCCGAAACCACACGCTACCTGTGCACCGTCGGTATAAGTTAATGAGTCTGGAAGAGCCACTAGATCTTTCTCCTCAGCCAACATATACTCGGCCATACCTCCATCACGCTGCCAACCATAAGCACGGCGATACTCCGAAGTGCAACTAATCATAAATCCACGACGACAATCATTACAAACGCCACAACCAGAGATGTGATAAACTATCACGCGATCGCCCTTCTTGAAGCGACGAAGGCCGGGACCACACTCCACAATTTGACCACATGGCTCATGACCGCACACCTTATTTTGATATCCTTCGGGGCCCTCACCCACATGCTCGCGATAGATGCAACGAATGTCGGAACCGCAAATTGTAGATGACTTCATCTTGATAAGAACCTCTCCGTGTCCGGGTGTTGGAATATTAACATCCTTCAACTCAACTGTACTATTTCCGGGCAAATATGCCGCTTTCATTTTGTTACTCATTGTTTTATTTTTATTTAATTATTGTTTGATTACACCATCTAGATCCCACAAATCCTCCCATGTAGAGCCTTCCCAGCAAAAAACTTGACCCTTGATAAAACGATTCTGCTTATCAAGAGATTTAATTACTGCCATCTCTTCATCGGTCAACGGATCAACGATTGCACACTCCAAGTTAGCCATAAACTTCTCAGGCTTCACCGAGAACGGAATAATGATCTCACCACGCTGAACAGCCCACTTTAAGCAGACAACAGCTGGATGAACACCATGAGCCTTAGCTATTGCAACGATAGCTGGATCCTCTATCGGCACGGTGTCAGTCTCTGTCTTATCTCGCTCAGGACGATTAGGCGAGCCGATTGGACAAAAGCCAATAGGCTGAATACTATTAGCTACCATATAGTCATAGAGCGCAGGTTGTTGGAAATGAGGATGAATCTCCATCTCGTTGATAACAGGCTTTATGCGGCAATCCTTCAAGATAAGCTCCATCTTAGCCTGAGTTACATTTGAGGTTCCTATATTCTTCACCAGATCTGCATCGTAGAGCTTCTCCATCTCGCCCCAAGTGCGCATAAAGTTTTCATGAATATATGGTACTGCATTGGGGTCACGGCTCTCTACAGAGACTCCCTTTGCATGAAAATTTGGAAATGGCCAGTGAACAAGATACAAATCAAGGTAATCTAGTTGCAGATCCTCTAATGTTTGACGAAAAGCACCAGCGACATTATTATGTTGATCGTTCCAAAGTTTCGAGGTGATCCAAAGCTCCTCTCTTGTTACAGAACCCTCTTCAATAAGCTCTTTTATTGCAGCACCAATCTCTTTCTCATTACCATATACTGCCGCACAATCAATATGACGATAGCCATTACGGATTGCCACTTTAACAGCCTCAGCAATTGTGTCATTATCATAGTTATCAGAGCCAAACGTTCCAATGCCTACAGCTGGCACTATAGCGCCATTGCTCAACGTGCGCTTTGGCACCAAATTGGGATTAATTGATTTAATTTCCATTGTTATTATCTATTATTTTTTAGTGATTTATATGATCTATAACCATACA
This sequence comes from Rikenellaceae bacterium, assembly GCA_047172325.1. Classification (GTDB taxonomy): domain Bacteria; phylum Bacteroidota; class Bacteroidia; order Bacteroidales; family Rikenellaceae; genus Alistipes. Next base: position 6,977 of record JBCQWG010000025.1, read on the forward strand.
TGGCAATGAATACAAAGCAGACAAATGGAATTATAAAGGAGAAGTTCTCAGCTGCCATACCACAAACCTCCTTTTGGTCGATGATAAGACCTTGAAGCGGTGGCATGATAGAACCTCCCACGATAGCCATAACCAAACCTGCTGCACCAAGAGTGGCGTATTTCCCAACACCCTCAAGTGCAATTCCGTAAATCGTTGGGAACATTAACGACATAAATATTGATGTTGCCATAAGGCAATATAATCCTCCCATGCCATCAATCAAGATAGCTCCAGCCGTAGTTACCATTGCGCCAATGGCAAAAACGAACAGCATCATTCTCGAATTGACGAATTTCATAAGCATAGTTGCAATAAATCGACCTGCAAGGAAGAAGCACATAGCAACGATATTATACATCTGAGCATCTGCCTTTGCAATGCCCAAGCGACCTGCATATTGAATGATAAATGTCCAACACATAATCTGTGCTCCAACGTAGAAGACTTGTGCTACAACTCCTCCACAATAGATCTTATTTGCAATAAGAGCATTAAATGACTCTTTAAAGCTTATTTTAGAGTCTCCAACTGTATTGGGCATCTTTGCACAAAGAATAACTACGAAGATTACGATTACGCAGATTCCTAAAATTACATATGGATTACGAATAATCATCAAATCTTCAACTCTTATCTGCTCCTTAACAGCCTCTGGCAAAGTACCAAATAGAACCCCCTGCTTATCGGATTGAAGATTTGCAAGAATCAATTGAGACGCCACAAACATTCCCATAAGTGAGCCAATAGGGTTAAATGTCTGAGCTAGATTCAAGCGACGCGTAGCGGTCTCGGAGCTACCCATAGATAAGATGTAAGGGTTAGCTGTAGTCTCCAAAAATGCTAACCCAAAGGTAAGAATATAAAGAGAGACTAGAAACATCTCAAATTGCTGAAAATGCGCTGCCGGCCAAAAGAGCAAAGCTCCAAATGCATAGAGGCCAAGGCCTAACAAGATACCGCTCTTATAACTATATTTCTGAATAAAGAGAGCAGCAGGAATAGCCATAGTAGCATATCCCCCATAAAATGCAAATTGCACCAATGAGGCTTTTGCTGTTGATATCTCCATTACAGTTTTAAATGCTGCAACCATCGGGTTAGTGATGTCGTTAGCAAAGCCCCATGCAGCAAAGAGAGTTGTGACCAAGATAAATGGCACCAAGTACTCTTTAGTGACTAATTTTTGGTTAGTTTTCATTGTGAAGTTTTAGATTGTGGTTTTAAGTTGTACAAATTTCACAAATAAGTCCTATAAATAGTAAATCAAACTTAACAATTTATAGGACAAATCTGACATTTAACAATTTATCCTAAAATTACAGATACAAAATCACATCTTTGTATGGTAATCCCCAAGCATCGCTCACACCACGATACACTACATCACCCTCAATGATATTGAGCCCTAAGCGCAACTCTGAGCTCTCTTTGCATGCCTTGCGCCACCCTTTATCGGCAAGTGCTATCGCGTATGGCAATGTAGCATTTGTCAAGGCTAAGGTAGAGGTATATGGAACAGCACCGGGGATATTTGCAACGGCATAATGAACAATGCCATCCACCTCATAGGTTGGCTCTTGATGTGTTGTCGGATGCGAAGTTTCAAAGCAGCCCCCTTGGTCAATAGCAACATCAACCATCACGGCACCTTGCTGCATGGTGCCAATCATCTCCTTAGTAACTAACTTAGGAGCTTTAGCACCCGGAATCAACACTGAACCAATTACCAGATCGGCACTTTTAAGCTCCTCTCGAATATTATATTCATTAGACATTAATGTTCGCACATTTGCAGGCATCACATCAGCAAGGTATGCCAAGCGATGAAGCGAGATATCAGCAATGGTCACATCAGCACCCAATCCTGCGGCCATACGTGCAGCAGCTGTTCCAACCACTCCCGCACCAATTACAAATACCTTTGCTGGTTTCACACCGGGGACACCTCCCAGAAGTACTCCCTTTCCGCCGCGTGGACGCTCAAGATAATAGGCTCCCTCTTGTGTTGCCATGCGTCCTGCAACCTCCGACATAGGCACTAACAAGGGCAGCGATCTATCTACACGCTCCACTGTCTCATAAGCGCAACAAACTGCTCCTCGCTCAATCATAGCCACCGTAAGCTGCTCACTACTAGCAAAATGAAAATATGTAAATAGCAGCTGCCCTCGCTTGATAAGTTTATACTCTGGCTCTATAGGCTCCTTAACTTTGATAATCATCTCTGCAATAGCATAGATCTCCTCAATTGTTGATAACACCTCCGCTCCAACAGAGATATAAGCATCATCATTAAAGCCACTATTATAACCTGCGCAATGTTGAATGTAGACTTTATGACCACGTTTAATCAACTCCTGTGCACCTGCGGGTGTTAGGGCAACTCGATTTTCATTGTTTTTGATCTCTTTAGGTACTCCGATAATCATAATATTATAGTTTTAAGGTTTTTTGGTCCTACAAGTTAGGAAATATTTGTTAAACCTCAAAATATATTATCAATTAAAACAAGACAAACTTTGATGAGTATACTCTCTCATCGCGCTCATGCCGCGCGGCACCAAGCTTAAGCTTGGATTGGGTTTAAATGCCTTTAGGCATTTAAAAAATTAAAGGTGTCAAATGTTATGCGAATTTATTCGTGATAACATTTTGACACCTTTAATTTCATAGCACAGCTATAAGCCCAATACGCAAGAGTAATATGCACCCGCGGTGGTGCTATCACCGCCCGCCGGAGGCATACGAAACTTTTTTCGTGCGTTTGCCCTGTCAATTAAAACAAGTATGATACAGATAATGACATTGTGCGAGGTGTACCATATTGATATATGCCTTCACGCATGGTGGCTCCTGCGAAGTAACCATCAATGCTTTGTAGCATTATGCGATCAGACTCCTTAGCGTAATAAACTCTATCGTTATCGCCTAAAAGATTTTTGATCGAGGCACGAACCGAAATGCGACCACCCTGCTCAAGCCAGAAGAAGCGAGAGGCGCTAATCTCAATATCGAAGATGTCACCCAATCGTTGTTGCACGAGTGCACTCTCGGCACTCTCTGCGTTTAGGAATGCTTGAGATAGCAGCCTCTCGGAGCGACGAACGATTGATGGTTGCTCATAGCGGAGAGCGGCATAAGAGGTTGAAAAGTTGAGAATTACACGACTAAATCCAAAATATGAGGCAGAGAGCGTGGTGCTCACTTGTGGTGTATTGCCAATATTCACGCCACTCATTCTCGAAGATGTAGGAGAGCTAATTGTAGTAAGGTCAAAATCATCTAAAAGCTCCACATACGGATCGATATCATAAAGATATCGTCCGGCAGCAACTGTTGCAGAGAGTCGCAAATCGTGGTGCAATCGAATATCTGCAACTACCTCTGTGCCATATGAGCAATATCCAACCCCCGTTATTGAGGCACGACACATGGTCGAGGTGAGATCATCATAGAGTGAGTACACGGAGCTACCATCACGCGAGCGAAGAGCGTACAGCTCACCTGACAACGTTATAGATGGATAGTTAAAACGAAATGCTAAAGAGGCAGAATTTATCATCTCTCCCGACGTGCTATTCGATAGGTAGTTTGCAACGGTCTCATTAAGAAATAGATTGCTAGAGAGCGGAGAGAGCCTGCTAGATACTAATTTCAGCGCAAAATATTTATTCGCCTGAACTGCATAGCCGACTGTTGCACGAATAATATATGGAGCCTCATTAATAACAGAGGAGTTTCCAAGAGATGCAGCACCATCGAAACGCTCCTTCTCGTAGTGCCCCGTGCGATAGAGGCTCTCTTCGCTGATTGTAGCTTCAAGGTCAAAGTCTAATCTGCTAGCTCTATACTGGGCTCTAAGAATACCGCTCATCTTGGAGTTGACAATTGAGTAATCATAGCCAAATCTATCCCCTTCATATATTTTCCTATCTGGATTGAGTAGGTCGTTTTGAAGAGGCATAGTCTTATTGTAATTATCACCCATAAAGGTGTCGTAGTCAATAAGGTAGGAGGCACCTAGCAGATCTTTCATCTCCTTAAAGTTTCGCGTTGTGCTCCATTGAGACTCTACACCATAGGTTAATGTTAGCCTCTCTTGAACCGTTGTGCGGATCACCGCAGTAGCTTTCCCCTCAATAGTTCTATTTACCCGATCCTCCACGACATAGAATGCATTTCCATCCGCAGAGACGGAGTTCAACATCACCATTTCATCCCAATTAATCTGAGTATAGTCGCTATTATTGAGTAGCCACAATTCACGAACGTAGTCCTGCACCTCTCCTGCCGGCATGTAGCTTGGCATCTTGCGATAATAATCTGGTGAAGGCGTGGTTGCGTTATACCAACCCAATGAGCTATTCGCACGTCTAGAGTAGGAGGCCTCACCCTCAACAACAAAAGTAGATATAGGTGAAATAGGTTGCTGATAATGCAGCTCAAGCGATGGTGTAGCATCACGACGCACCCGCGAATTACGCACCTCTCCATTATAAAAGCCCCACGATGGATTGTAGTAATTAGATCCAATAAGCTCGAATGCCTCTGGCGTAGAGCCATACTGAAGCCCTTGCATGGAGTGTCTACTTGCGAAGTTTATCTTTAGAAAATGGTTATAATCGAAGCTCTTACTCAGTTGAATTTCTGGAGATATTGTATTGCTAAATAGACCCTCAACAAACATATCCCTACCCGTTTGCATCCATAAAGAGGCGCTAAGTATCCAATTTGAAAAGATGCTTTGCGCATGATTAGCTCTAAGAGCTATTCGGTAACGACTTTGAACACTATAGAGAGTGACCTGCGTCTGCTCGATAGGCTCATCTAGTGCAAGTAGATAGCTCTTCGCGGGCTCAACAATCTGCTGAGCGGTAGTATAGTAGAGCCCTCTTCTTCGAGATGACCCCTGCACCCCGTAGTATTGTGTTGCCTGAGAATATGGATCCAGCGAATGAGTTATGGGAAGCCTGAAGAGAGTGGTATCAACCTCTATCATCCCGCTCTTCTCTTCTGGCACCTCAAAGATGAATAGTTGGTTGTCTGTACGCTCCTGAGCCACTGACATGGTGGATATGAGACTCATTGAAGCTATTAATATGACCACCCACCATCTCATCTAAATTCGTTTAAGGGTGTCACAAAGAAGTCGCCAGAACTTATCAACGGTAGCTATCTCTAGCCTCTCATCTGGAGAGTGCACACCACGCAAAGTGGGACCAAAGGAGATCATATCTAGCTCTGGATATTTCTCCAAGAACAGACCGCACTCCAATCCCGCATGTATCGCTTTAACGAGGGGCTCCTGCCCAAAGAGCGAAAGGTAACTCTCTGATGTCAATCGCAATAACTCAGAGTTTGGATTAGGGGCCCAGCCGGGATAGCCATCCGAGTGTGTGACATCTGCCCCCGCTAGAGTGAAGACCGATTCAACCATCTGCATAGCATATGTTTTAGCACTCTCAACAGATGAACGCTGAGAGGTTGTCACAACAATTTTACCCTTACCCTCAAACTTTACCGAAGCTAAGTTCGTAGAGGTCTCAACCAATCCCTCAACCGCTGCCGACATTGCAATGACTCCATTAGGTAGTCCAACAAGTGCATTAATAAGTGCCGTTTGACAATTAAGGTCTATCATGTAGTCAATATGTGGCATCTCATTTAAAGAGATCTTAAAATTGGGTTCACGTAACCTGAACTCACTATGCATATCTGATTCGAAGAGATGATAGCTCTCCAAGAATGAGTCTCGAAGAGTTTTAGGAACTCCAAATATTGCATATGCCTCACGGGGTATTGCATTGCGAAGATTTCCTCCATCGAAATAACATAGACGTAGATCAAAGCTGTTCATACCCTCCCAAAGTAGACGAGCGACACACTTGTTAGAGTTTGCTCGTCCCTTATTAATATCGTCACCCGAATGACCACCCTGTAGGTCGGATACATCAACACGGAAGAAGCAGTAGCTTAAAGGAGATGTTGCATCTTGATAATGGAATGTCGCAACAGTATCTATACCTCCGGCACAACCAATGAACAACTCACCCTCATCCTCCGAATCAAGATTTATAAGATGTTTACCCTTAAGCATGCCATCCTCTAGCTCGAAAGCTCCTGTGAGCCCTGTCTCCTCATCGACAGTAAAAAGAGCCTCTATTGGTCCATGCTCTACTGTAGGATCAATCAACACGGCCAATGCCGCAGCCATTCCAATACCGCAATCGGCACCTAGTGTCGTGCCATCCGCCTTGACCCATCCATCAACAATGCGTGTACGAATTGGATCTTTGTCGAAATCAAACTCAACATCTGAGTTCTTTTCACAAACCATATCAACGTGAGATTGAAGAATGATGGTAGGACGATCCTCATACGAGGGTGTTGCAGCTGCACGAATTACTACATTGCCAATTTTATCGCGTTGATATTCGAGATTATGTTGTTTGGCAAAATCTATTAACCATGATATAATTTTCTCCTCTCGTTTTGAGGGACGTGGTATCTTTGTTATTGCATCGAACTGCTCCCATACTAAACGGGGTTCAAGAGATGAAATTTCTAACATATTATCGTAACATATTGATTTAATATGGCAAATATACATTTTTTTTACGAAAGTGTAGCTTTTCTCGCTAATATTTGTATCTTTGTGGTTATGAAATTTAGAATAGGACACGGCTTCGATGTGCACGCCCTTGCCGAGGGGCTACCACTAATAATGGGTGGAATTGAGCTTGAACACACCAAGGGTTGTGTAGCTCACTCAGACGGCGATGTAGTAATTCACGCTATATGCGACTCTCTTCTGGGAGCAGCAGCATTGGGTGATATTGGTCTCCATTTCCCCGACACCTCATCCGACTTCAAAGGTATTGATTCAAAGATCCTGTTGCGTCGCACGGTTGAACTACTCCACAATAAGGGGTATCAGATTGGAAATGTGGATTGCACAATAAGCATGCAGCGTCCTAAGCTTCGTCCCCATATTGATTCCATGCGTAGTTGTCTCTCTGAGGTAATGTCAATTGACATTGACTGCATCTCGATAAAAGCTACAACCACCGAAAAGCTAGGCTTTGAGGGTCGCGAAGAGGGGGTCTCCACCACTGCCATTTCTCTAATCTACCAATCCTAAACCAATACTATGAAGAAAGTCCTCTCTTTCTCCCTCTTTCTACTCTGTGGTCTTATTGCCTCGCAGCTACTACCGGGTATTCTAGGTGAGAGTTTTTCAGCTATTAAAAGCTATGGCCTAACACCTCTACTCTATATCTGTTTGGCCTTTATCATGATTAATGTCGGTCGTGAGTTCGAAATTGATAAGTCTCATTGGCGTTCATATACACAAGACTATTTTATTGCGATGGCAACAGCTGCTCTTCCATGGTTGCTCGTTGCGCTGTATTATATATTTATATTAATGCCTCAAGAGTTTTGGGGTAATGGCGCTGCTTGGCGTGAGACACTACTCCTCAGCCGTTTTGCCGCTCCCACCTCTGCGGGAATACTCTTTGCGATGCTAGCTACTCTTAATTTGAAATCTAGTTGGATATACAAAAAAATACAGGTGTTAGCTATCTTCGATGATTTAGACACAATTATACTTATGATCCCTCTTCAGATCATGATGATAGGTATGCAGTGGCAGCTCTTCGCTGTAGTATTTATAGTTGTCATCCTACTTGTATTAGGCTGGAAGAGACTTGATTGTTATGATATTCGTCAAGATTGGAAGGCTATTCTTTCATATGCTGTTATAACCTTTGCTGCAACTCATATTCTATATATTACATCGGAATATTTTATCCCCGGAGAGCATAACGGCATCCATATCGAGGTGCTGCTGCCCGCCTTTGTTGTAGGTATGATTATTAAGCATAAGCCTATCGAGAGCCGCATTGAGGCACGTGTCGAATCTGCAATATCTTATCTATTTATGCTTCTCGTTGGTCTAAGTATGCCATTGGTTATAGGGGCTGCGGCACATCACCATCCAGAGACTGAATCCACGATTGCTCTCGCGGTACCCGCTATGCATTGGGGTGAAATTGCTATACATGTTCTTGTCGTAACGCTGCTCTCAAACATTGGTAAATTGATGCCTATCTTCTTCTACCGCGATCATCGTTTCACTGAGCGTTTAGCTGTCTCTGTGGGTATGTTTACTCGTGGAGAGGTTGGCGCAGGTGTTATCTTTATCGCTATTAGCTATGGTTTAGGGGGAACGGCACTTATAGTATCAGCCCTAACGTTAGTTCTAAACCTTGTCTTAACTGGAGGCTTTGTTGTATGGGTTAAGGCGCTTGCTCAGCGCAGTTACTCAAGATAATAATAAAAAATGCGAATTAAGGAGGTGCCCTAATTCGCATTTTTTTTACAATGTCATCTCCTTAGTCAATATACATTCCTTCACGTGATAGCTGGTGATCTAAGTTTGCTATTCCAAGTGTTACAATTGCTGTAACTGTCGCAGTGTGCTCTTGGTATTCAGGAATGTTCTTATTGTAAAGATCATTCTCCGTGTGCCAGATCTCACCATATGTAAAGTTGTAACCTTTAACATCTTTATTTTTAAATGTGATATATGGTACTCCTGCCACTCCAAATACTGTTGCATCTGTGCCACCCATTGACATTGGCTTCTTGCCCGGCTTGGCGATGGTTATCTCAAAAGGAATATCTGAATTAATCTTCTTTAGAGGCTCACATACTTTCACAAAATCATCATACATCGCCTCTGGAACATCAATGCCAGTTGGAGGCAGTGGGCCACCATCACGATTGAAGAGGTATGAGATCTTATCGAGCTCATCCTTATGTGTCTCACAATAGGCCTTTGCTCCCAAAAGACCAAACTCCTCAGCTGCAAATGCAACAAACACGATTGAACGCTTTGGTTTAGCTCCAGACATCGCAATCATGCGAGCAACCTCCATCATAGGACCGATACCTGTTCCGCAATCAATACCACCTGTTGCAACATCGAATGCATCGAGATGACCACTTACAATTACATATTCGTCGGGATACTTCTCCCCTTTGATGGTAGCTACCACATTGTGATATTTAATTGGGCCTAACTTAAAATGGTTGCGGATATCAAATTCCAAAATTGGCTCTCGACGCTCTTTCACCATCTGCTCAATCTTTGCATATTGGTGCTCATCGAGTTTAATGTCTGGAACCGTGGGGAGATTATCAAAGGTTGTCTCAGGGTTATTTAACATTGGTCTGTCGTACAATGCTCGTATTGGCGTTGACGCCTTTTGAATGAATCCCAAAACACCCGCCTCGATCATCTCTCTATAAAATAGGCATGGTACATTATCAATCGTAGGTATAAGCTCTTTATCTTCACCATTCTTACGATTAGACATGTGTATTTCGCGGTTTTGCAACTCAATTTCAGCATTTTTGGCAATTGTCACCTTTCGAATAGAATCTCCCTTCTCTGAAGTATCTATAGGCCAACCAGTATTACTACCAGTAACTAGAACCCATGCACCCTTAAGGGCATGCTTCATTCCATCAAACTCTGCTTGTGAACGAGGCTCCAAGAGAGCTACTCCACGTTGCTTACCATGAGTTCCCGACGTGTATGATGGCGTCGCAAAGTGCAATACCATTCCATCCTCACTGAGCAGCTTACCACTCCAATGACCTCTATTGAAGCCTACCGGAACCTCTCCTGCCTCCTCTAAATGAGCCTCAATACCCCACTTAGCATACTCATGAAGCATCCACTCAGCAGCATTCTCATAAGCGTCAGAGCCTACAAGTCGACCACCAAAACGGTTTGTTAAAATGTCGAGTTGGTGCATTACTTGATTGTCGTTTTCGCCCATCTCAATGATCTTCTCTATTGCTGCTTTCTGAGCAAATAGAGGCATGCTAAATCCAATGCAGAGTGCAACTGCAATGGCAAAACTTTTTACTTTCATAATACTTCTTCTTTTATTTATAGGATGCCACAAACATACATAAAAATTTTTAAAAAATAGCATTATAGCAAAAGAGATTAAAATTTTAGCTATTTGCAATATCCCGAATAGTCTGGGCTGCGACATATGCCATGCTCCATGCGGCTTGAAGATTGAAGCCTCCAGTTATTGCATCGACGTCGACAACTTCACCTGCAACAAAGAAATTGGGGCAATCTCGTGACTCCATGGTTGCGGGGTTTATGCAGCCTACAGCCACGCCTCCGCATGTCACAAACTCCTCTTTATGTAGTGAGCGACCGTCAATTCTATACTCATCGGCAGCGAGCGAGGCTACAATGCGGTTTATACCTTTCGAGCCTAGCTCCACGTAGCGACGTTCCTCAGAGATGTTTGCACGATGCAGGATATGTGACCATGTGCGTGCAGTGAGTGAGAATGGCGGTGCTGAGCCAACTAGCTTCTTACCGTGTTCTGCTTTGTGGCTTAACAATACTCTAAGAACCTCCTCCTGTGAGGCTCCCCCGCACCAGTTGATAAGTATTTGAGCTCTATATTTTGATTCATTTAACCTGCGTGCAGCATACGATGATAACTTCAAAACAGCAGGGCCACTAATGCCCCAATGCGTTACAAGAAGAGCGCCTGAGCCAGCCATGCGACTACCCTTTAGTGTCACTACGGCACTCTCCACAACGGTTCCCATCAATTCGGTTATTGGATTGTTGGGGATATTAAAGCTAAAGAGTGATGGAACGGGGTCCACGAAGCGAATCGCGATATCCGAGTATAGAGAGTTTAGCGCTTGCGTCGGAGCGCCACCCGTTGCTGCCACCACTACATCACACTCGAATATCTCTGCTACTCCCTCAACCTCAATATTGAATCTCTCTTCCACTTTAGTTACTCTACTCACTTTGTGGCGACATTTCAATGCTATATCATGCTCCTTTACCAATCGCAGAAAGGTGTTGATGATCTCCATTGAATCTTGCGATTTTGGAAATACACAATTGTCGCTTTGAGTCACAAGCGATACTCCTTGCTGCTCGAACCAGTCGTAAGCATCGCTATGATCGAAGAACTTAAAGCAGTTGCGCATAACCTTCTCTCCACGTGGATAGCGCTTTATTAATGGAACATCTGCATCAAATGAGTTTGTAAGGTTGCAGCGACCACCACCCGACACCTTAACCTTAGCGAGAGGAGCGGTTGCAGCCTCTAATATTGTGACATCAACTTGAGGTGTCATCATTTTAATATTTATTGCGGCGAAAAAACCTGCGGCACCACCACCTATAATAATTACTTTCATTATCGAATATTTTACTTTATTGTACAAAGGTAATATTATTATCACTATCTTTGGCAAAAATTTGATTATACTTCAATGATGAAAACAGCAGATTGGCCTTCAGTGGTTAACACTCAGGTGCTATTGATTGGTGAAAACTCAACTCTTCAATGGAAAGATGAGGTTCTGGAGCATGCCATGTTCCTTGATTACTACTTTAATCATCCACCATATGACCTAGGCGAAAGAAGCCGCTATAGTGAAGCAAGAACAATATTTGAATCTCTTGATGACATGACCAATGGCGTATGTCGTGCCGAGCAGGTACATGGTACTTTACTCTCAAATGATATTCTAGCGCGACCACCTCGTGGCAAACACCTTTTGGTGCCAGAAGAGGCTGCTCGTGAGGGGTTAGGTCATATCAATGATGTTATTAGGCGCTACCCTACTATCAAATATATCTTTATTATGGGGCTGCAATCTAACTACTATCTTCAAAAATTTGGTTTCTACTCGTGTGGCGAACTTACCGAGTCATTTATTCGCGGAGCAGAACCTCGCAGAGTAGGATTAAACTCATACAATCCATACTACCAACCTGTTAACGCTAAGCCTTTCCGTGAGATCTGCTTTAAGCGTTATCGTGCGACACAATATCCAGAGATTGAAGTTATTCCAATATTACCAGTCAAAAGTTATCCATTGGCAGGTGTAGATTTAATAAATTTTGGAGCGAACTACCAATGCCTCAAAGAGAGTTTCACCACTCAAGAAGAGAAATGACAACTAAAGTAGAACTTCACCCTCGTAACGATCATCGTGATAGTTATGATTTTGAGGCTTTGATAGATGCTTATGCACCATTGAAAGCTTTTGTTAAGCCAAATAAGTATGGTGTGCACTCAATCAATTTCTTTAATCCTGATGCTGTTAAGGCTCTTAATGCTGCATTATTAGCTCTATATTATAACATTCAATGGTGGGATATTCCTGCATCTGCATTGACGCCACCCATTCCCGGAAGAGCGGATTACATCCACTATGCAGCAGATCTTGTCGGCTCCAAAGCTGCCCGCTGCCTAGATATTGGAGTAGGCGCTAACTGCATCTATCCAATTATTGGACGTGCTAAATATGGATGGGACTTTGTTGGGAGCGACATCTCGAAGGAGTCTCTCACGAATGCTGAAAAGATTGTGGGGAAGAATGAGGTGCTCCGTGGACATGTGGATCTACGTTTACAGAATGAGAGTTCTAAAATTTTTAATGGTATAATTAGAGCGGATGACAAGTTTGACATAACGATCTGCAACCCACCATTTCACACCTCTGCGGAGAGTGCCACAAAGGGTTCTCTGCGCAAACTTAGAGGGCTTAAAGGGGGTAAAGGTGTGCGACAAGATAAAGTGACACTTAACTTCGCCGGGCAGAGTAGTGAACTTTGGTGCGAAGGTGGAGAGCGTGGGTTCATCGAGCAGATGATAAATGAAAGTAAACATTTCGCATCTCAATGTGGGTGGTTCTCCTCACTTGTATCATCGGAAGATAACCTCAAGCCACTAAAGGCGGCATTACGAACCATACAAGTTAAAGAGTATAGAGTGATTGACATGTACCAAGGGAATAAGCGCAGCAGGATTTTAGCGTGGCGATTTTAGAGAATAAAATAGAAAATGAATATTTCAAAAAATAGTTGGGGATATTATCTCCTTGCTTTCATCGCTACATTTTTGTGGGGATCGGCTTTCGCTGGGGCAAAAATTGGATTTGAATATATGCCACCTATGATGTTGTCGGGTGTGCGCTTCTCTTTGGCTGGATTAATGCTCATTCCAATGATCTTTGCTACACGAATAGATTGGCGTGGAGAGATTAAAGCTCATTGGCGCTTTATGCTCCTCTTTGGTTTTATTCAAAGTTTCTTGCAATATGGCATCTTCTATATGGGTCTCAACCTAGTGCCGGGCGCTATATCTGCTATTATCGTTGGTTCGGGACCTCTATTTGTTACCGTGATGGCTCATCTAACATTAAAAAACGACAAACTCAATAGTCGAACCATCTTTGCTGTGCTCTTGGGTCTAGCAGGAGTTGTCTCAATAAGCCTTACTGGGGAGCAAATTGCTACAAGTGAACACTTTTATCTAGGTGTTGCGCTACTTATAATAAGCAATCTTATAGGCTCTTATACAAATATAATGGTTGTGAAACATGGCGCAGGGCTCACCTCAACAATGCTTACAATGGCCTCAAATCTTTCAGGTGGAGTTATGTTGTTTTTAACCTCTCTATTTGTTGAACCCACCGAGGTGCTACATCACGCCCTACCTCTAGAGTTCTATTTAGCTCTTTTGTGGCTCGCTATAATTCCAGCCGCTGGATTCTCTATCTGGTACTATCTGCTCTCGCTACCCGGCGTGAAGGTGTCGGAGCTTAACGTATTTAAATTTATAATTCCAATCACTGGAGTGACACTTAGTTGGCTGCTACTGCCCAATGAGTATCCAACGTGGGGTACATTACTTGGTATTACTATTATCATTGCAGCAATGTTTGTGCTTCAATTTCCCGTAATACGTACCGCTATCTCTTCCCACAAAAAGAGATAGCGGCATGAATATTATTCCGACGTATTGAGCGCAAATATTACAGGTAAAACATACTTCACTCTAACTTTCTCCCCCTCGTTCTCTGCTGGGGTCCACATCTTCGAAGAGCTTAAAACAACTCGCTTAACCTCTTCAAACATCTCATCGCTAGGTGATTTAAGGAGATCTACTTCGTTTATAGAACCATCTTTCTCTATAACGAATGAGATATTTACTGTACCTTGAACTCCACTCTTAGCATCCTGCTCTGGATATTGCAACTTCGACATAACCCAATCACGAAAACTTAGCAGGTCACCGCCTTGGAATGTCGGCATCACTTGAGAGAGGAGAAATGGTCTCTCTTCTGGTGTGGACGAACCCATTTTAGAATCCTCAATTTTAGATCTTAGTTCTTGAATGACTTTGAAGCGCTCCGGATTAAGTGCCTCGAAGGTCTCTTCATCAACTTGATCGTCACCAATATAGTAGGATACAGACTCGCCCACATCATCGGTGGTGTGCTTCTCGGTGAGATATGAGTGTTTGCCGCTACTATCTGACGATATCTCGACAACGCTGTTTGCATATTTCAAAACGACCTTTGTAGAGTCCGCGCTAGGCTCCCTCTCTTCCCTCTCAGAAATAAGGACTTTTGTAGTTTCGATTTTGCTTTCAGCAAAATAATTTGTAACTTTGGCCTTCGTGATTGTGTTTGCTGTTTTAGCAAGCGCTGGCGAAGAGAATAATACGATCATCGAGATCGCTACAGGAATAGCATAGAGGCATTTTGCTGCTACCCTCTTGGGGGATTTTTTCTTTAACATCATAGTGATTCTGTTTTTAAGGTTACTGTGATTAAGGCTGTTGGAAATCGTGTAGTGGCGCGTTCCAACGGCCTTTCTTATTAATAATAGTTGATACTCTTTAGCATTTATACCTAGCGATAGAACCGACTCATCGGCGCAATATTCATGAACCTGTTGCACAGCTCGCTTAGTGAGCCACGACGCAGGGTTAAACCATAAAACGATTGTGACTATATTAAGTAGTAGCACATCAAATGAGTGATGCTGCGCAACGTGCGATAACTCATGATAGATAATGTCACGACCATTATTAATAGTGTCCGATCGCGAAATCACCACATAATTAAACCAGCTAAATGGGGCAATATCATCCTCATGAACCACGTAACGCACCTTACTTCTCACACCAAGTTGCGACTCATACTCTCTAAATTTAGATAATAATTCGATATCTGCAATATCCTTAGAACAATCTAAACGAAAACCTCTTTTTAAAACCATTTGCAGCAACATGCAATGACTAATGATGTTTTGCACTAAAACCACCGCAACACCAATGCAATATATCGCTGTCAAAATAGATAGTAAACCACTCAAAAGATCACTGCTATCATTCAACTCTACAGCCTCAGAGAGCACTATATTCTCAGCAACAAGATCATATGTAACAGGCATTGATATAGAAGATCCAATCTTAGGTGATACAACAAACAGTGGCACACTAAAAGGTAATATAAACGATAATACAACCACAAACAACCATAGATAACGATTCAGGCGATGAAGCGTCTCACGACCCAATAGCTGCTTATTGAAAATATATAGTAATATTAGGAGTATACTCACTTCGAGTAGATAGACTCCAATAGTGCCAACTGTCATATGCTATTCGATATTTTCTACAAGATTTAATAATTCGCGCAACTCCTCAGCATCAATAGCCTTCGTGTCAACGAGTGCTGATACTGCTGAGAAAATCGAGTTGTTGTAATATTTACCAATTAGCCCCTTTAGTGACTGTGCACAAAACTCTTCATGCGAAATCGAGGCATAATATTGATAAGTGTTACCATATACACGATGCGATAAACAACCCTTCTCTTCGAGCCCTCGCACCACTGTAGAGAGAGTATTGAAATGAGGCTTGGGGTCGTCGTAAAACTCAAGCAATTCTCGCACAAATAGATCTCCTCTTTGCCAAAAATGCAACATTACCTCCTCTTCTTTTACCGTTAATTTGATTATCTCTTTTTTCATTACCTGATAATTTTTAATATTTACAATGCAAATGTAAACTATATTTTTTAGTTATGCAACTTATTTCTATAGTTTTTCATTAAAAAGATCCGTACCCTATACGTGAGAAAAAATAAAATCGTTTAAATCGCCTAAAAACAGCCATTACAGCCAAATTTTGAAAAAACATTTTAAAATAAATTTGTTAAAAATAGTTTTTATCAAAAAAAATGGCTACATTTGTTCGTTAATAATGTAATAAAGAAAGATGCTAACTGAAGAGCAAAAGAATGAAGAGTTGAAGGGACGCATAATCCCTATCAACATTGAAGAGCAGATGAAAGCGGCTTACATCGACTACTCGATGTCGGTTATTGTTTCACGCGCTCTGCCGGACGTGCGAGATGGTCTCAAGCCTGTGCACCGCCGTATACTTTTCGATATGAACTCAGAGTTGAACCTATACTCTGATAAACCACACCGTAAGTCGGCTCGTATCGTCGGAGATGTACTTGGTAAGTTTCACCCACATGGTGATAGCTCCGTATATGATGCTATGGTACGTATGGCCCAAGATTGGTCTATGCGCTACCCTCTCGTAGATGGTCAAGGTAACTTTGGATCAATGGATGGTGACTCTCCGGCAGCAATGCGTTACACGGAGGCTCGCATGCAGAAGATAACAGACGAGGTTCTTGCCGACATCGACAAAGAGACAATAGATTGGACGCTCAACTTTGATGACACCATCCAAGAGCCAACCGTACTTCCTACTAAGGTGCCATTACTACTTGTAAATGGTGCGAGTGGTATCGCAGTTGGTATGGCTACAAACATGGCTCCACACAATCTAACGGAGGTTATCAATGCATGTTGTGCATACATCGACAACCCAGAGATTGAGTGTGAAGAGCTTCTACATTTCGTTAAGGCTCCAGACTTCCCTACGGGTGGTCTTATCTATGGATATGAGGGTGTTAAAGAGGCGCTGCTCACAGGTCGTGGACGTGTAGTAATGCGCGCTAAAACTGAGATTGAACACACTGCATCGGGTCGCGAGTGCATCGTAATCACGGAGATTCCATACATGGTCAATAAGGCGGATATGATTAAAAAGATCGCCGACATGATTAATGAGAAGAAGATCGAGGGTATCTCATATATAAATGATGAGAGTGATCGCAGCGGTATGCGCATTGTGGTAATCCTAAAGTCTGATGCCGTTTCGAGCGTTGTACTAAACACTCTATTCAAAAATTCTCAATTGCAGACTTCGTTCGCAGTAAATAATATCGCTTTGGTTAATGGACGTCCTAAGATGCTCAACCTGCGTGATATGATTCACCACTTTATCGAGCACCGTCACGACGTCATTGTTCGTCGCACACGTTTTGATCTTCGCAAAGCTGAAGAGAGAATACACATTGTTAAGGGTCTACTTATTGCACAAGATAATATTGACGAGGTTATTCGCCTAATACGTGCTGCAAAGAATCCAGAGGAGGCTCGCAATTCGCTCATCGAGCGCTTTGCTCTAAGTGAGTTACAAGCTGCGGCCATCATTGAGATGCGTCTGCGCGCTCTAACAGGCCTTGAGCATGATAAACTCACAGCGGAGCACGATGAGCTAGCTCGTCAGATAGCATATTTCAACGATGTTCTTGCAAATAGAGATCTACAGATGTCGATAATTAAAGATGAATTAATTGACATCCGCGACAAGTATGGTGATGAGCGTCGCTCGGAGATTGTATACTCTTCTGAGGAGTTCAACCCAGAGGATTTCTACGCTAATGATGACATGGTTATAACCATTTCACATATGGGATACATTAAACGTACACCTCTTGCGGAGTATCGCACACAGAACCGCGGTGGTGTTGGAGCAAAGGGAAGTGCTACACGCAACGAGGATTTCATTGAACATATCTACGTAGCTACAATGCATAACACAATGTTATTCTTCACCGAGAAGGGTCGTTGCTACTGGTTAAAGGTTTATGAAATTCCAGAGGGAACACGCTCCTCAAAGGGTCGCGCAATACAGAATGTAATTCAGATCGAACCAAACGATAAGATCCGTGCATATATCAATGTAAAGAAGCTTACAGACGAAGAGTATATCAACTCCAACTATATTATAATGTGTACTAAGGATGGCACCATTAAGAAGACTAAGCTGGAGGCATACTCTCGCCCACGTCAAAGTGGAGTCAATGCAATTGTAATTCGCGAGGGAGATGAACTTATCGAGGCTACACTCACCTCTGGCTCAGCTGAGGTGATGATTGCAGCACGTGGTGGTAAGGCGATACGCTTCAACGAAAACACTGTACGTGCAATTGGTCGCGTGGGTGCTGGAGTAAGAGGAATCTCACTTGAGGAGGGTGACGAGGTTGTCGGCATGATATGCATCGAGCCAGATTCAGCCCAAGATGTATTGGTGCTAAGTGAAAATGGATACGGCAAGCGTACTGACCTCGGCGAATACCGCGTCACAAATCGTGGTGGTAAAGGTGTGAAGACGATCAACATTACTGAGAAGACCGGAGATTTGATCTCTATTCAAGCGGTAACTGACGAGAATGATTTGATGATTATCAATCGTTCAGGGCTTACAATCCGCACTTCGGTGGATCAAATTCGTGTTGCTGGTCGTGCTACACAGGGTGTTCGTATCATCAATCTTCGCGAGGGAGATGCAATTGCTTCTGTGATGGCTGTTCCTAAGAGCGAGGAAGAGGAGGTTGTAACAACTATAGAAGAGACTACACAAACAAAAGAGTAAATAAACTGCAATTTTTAATTCTATTTAATATGAAAAAGATTATTATGATGGTAGCAGCCGTGTTGATGTTGTCAGCGCCTGCTACAATGGCTCAAAAAATCAAAGCAGAATCCTATCAAGCAAAGATGGATAAGAGCGATGAGGCCATAGCAAATGAGAAGAAGGCAGCCAAAGCTGCTACATGGATTGCACGTGGTGATGCTTACCTAGAGGCATTGCAGGCTCCAACAGAAAGCCTATTTACGGCTATGGAGACAGCTATGCTTAAGCTTACTTGTGGCGAACCAAAATCAACAGGTACAGAGGAGATTAAGGGCAACACTTTCGAAACCCTTACATACCCTTACTTCACCGCTTATGCAATTAACGGCAAAGTAGTAGGATGGAAAATAACTAAGCACATCAATAAAGATGCTGCTAAGATTGCTTTCGACTCTTACGCTAAAGCTTATGAGTTAGATGCAAAACAAGCAGATAAGGTTAAAGCTGGCATGACTAAACTAGCTAACTACCATGCTCAAGCAGGTGATATCTCAAACACTCTTTCTGACTATAAATTAGGTGGCGAGTCTTACAAAGCTGTTTATGATATCAAAAGTCATGAGGCTTATAACGAGGCTGATCCAACTATGTTGTACTACTCAGGTTATATGTACACAATCGGTGCTAATGAGGATCCATCACTCTTCCCACTTGGTATAACCTCTCTTAACCAAGCTCTTGAAGCTGGATACGTAGAGAAAGAGTTGAAAGATACTGAGACTGAGGATTCAGACAAAGGTAATATCTACTACTACCTATACCACTGCTACTATGGCCAGAAAGATGCAGATGCTGCAAATATCCAGAAAGCAAAAGAGATATTGGTTAAAGGTGTTGAGACATTCCCAAAGAACCTTCGTATTCTTGATGCAATCACTCAACTTTACACAATTGAAGAGGGTGTTGGTGACCCAGCTGAGCTAGTAAGCATGATTGATGCAGCAATTGCAGCGGACCCATCAAACCCAGATTTGTGGTTTGCTCGTGGTCGCGTATTCTTCTCTCTAGAGGATTACGACAACTCTATTGAGTCATTCACTGAGCTTACTCGCCTATCACCAGATCTATTTGATGGTCACTACTATCTAGGTCTATTCTACATCTACAAAGGTGATGCACTCAACGACGAGATCAGCAACAAGACATATACTGAAAATGCTGAATATGCTAAGGACCTTGAGCAAGTTAACGCAATCTACGCTGCTGCAATTCCAATTTTGGAGAGTGCGCACGAGATTAACCCAGAGGACCTATCTACAGTTGAATATTTGAAGTCTCTATGTTTCCGTCTTCGCGATGAGGAGGGCATCATGGACAAGTACAACAAGTACAACGACCTATTCAACCAGATGAAACAATAGGAATTTACTTAGAAAAAAGGTAATAAGGTTCAAAATAGAGATGGGAGTGCTTAGGTGCTCCCATCTCTATTTTGGCAGCAAATACTGACAATTTGTCAGTTAACTTTAATTGGCATACAGTTTGATATTTTAAATGCATAAACTATAAACAATATCAAAAATATAAATTTATGAAAAACGGAAAAATTGGTGTTACCTCCGAGAACATTTTCCCTGTAATTAAAAAATTCTTATACTCTGACCACGAGATCTTTCTTCGTGAGTTAGTCTCTAACGCTGTAGATGCTACACAAAAGCTAAAGACTCTATCCTCCATTGGAGAGGCTAAAGGCGAGATGGGAGATCTCACAGTGCAGGTATCTGTCGACAAAGATGCTAAGAGATTAACAATAACTGATCGCGGTCTAGGTATGACAGCCGATGAGGTTGACAAGTATATCAATCAGATTGCCTTCTCTGGCGCTGAGGAGTTTATGGAGAAGTATAAAGATCAATCAATTATTGGTCACTTCGGATTAGGTTTCTACTCCTCTTTTATGGTTGCTGACCGTGTTGAGCTATTCACACAATCATATAAGGAGGGTGCAAAAGCTGTTCACTGGAGCTGTACAGGATCTCCTGAGTTTGAGATGACCGAGCTTGACGAGAGCAGGGACCGTGGAACATCTATTGTTTTGCACCTCTCTGAAGATGCTTTAGAGTATGGTGAGCAGAGCAAAGTCGAAGAGCTCCTTAAGAAATATTGTCGTTTCCTACCTATTCCAATTGCTTTTGGAATGGTCAAGGAGTGGAAAGATGGCGCATATGTTGACACAGATAAGGTAAATATTGTCAATAGTGTAGAACCTCTTTGGACACGCAAGCCAAATGAAATAACAGAAGAGCAATACAAAGAGTTCTATCGTGAGCTATACCCTACCAGCGACGAACCTCTATTCTCCATTCACCTTAATATAGACTACCCTTTCAACCTTACAGGAATCTTATATTTCCCAAAGATCAGCAATAAATTTGAGGTGCAGAAGAATAAGATTCAACTCTACTGCAATCAAGTGTACGTCACAGATCAAGTCGAGGGCATCGTACCAGAGTATCTAACGCTACTACATGGTGTGATTGACTCTCCAGATATCCCTCTCAATGTTTCGCGCAGCTACCTACAGAGCGATTCAAATGTTAAAAAGATTGCGAACTACATCACACGTAAAGTTGCCGATCGTCTGTTGGAGCTTTTCAACACTATGCGTGAGGAGTATGAGCAGAAGTGGGATGACCTTAAGGTATTTATACAATATGGAACTCTTACCGACGAGAAGTTTGCTGACAAGGCTGGTGCATTCACTCTATGTAAGAATATCAATGATAAATACTTCACTTTTGCTGAATATATTGATTTGGTAAAGCCTACTCAAACTGATAAAGAGGGTAATACAATTATACTATACACCGATAATGTTGTTGAGAAACATTCATTTATCGAGGCTGCTAAGGCTAAAGATTATGATGTACTTGTGATGGACAGTCAGCTCGACAGTCACTATATCAACTACTTCGAGTCGAAAAATACGGAGTGTCGTTTCGTGAGAGTTGACAGCGATGTTATAGAGAATCTCATCAAGAAAGATATTGATCTCTCAATCTCTCTTAGCGGTGAGCAACAGGAGTTAATGCGTCCTGTATTCGAGAGCCAAATGCCACAAGATGAGAAGATACAATACCAGATCTCATTCGAGGCAATGCAACCGGACGACGCTCCAGTTATAATCACCCAAAACGAATTTATGCGCCGCATGAAGGAGATGGCAGAGATGGGTGGCGGTGGCATGAGCCAATTCTATGGCCAAATGCCTGATAACTACAATATTGCTATCAACGGTAATCACCCGATCGTAATTGATATTCTCGGCGATGTCGAGAGCGCTTATGGCGACAAGCTAAAGAGCATCACCAAGAAGATCGACGCAGCAACATCTGAGCAGAGTCGCTTCGAGGAGGTGGTAAAAGATAAGAAGGCCGAAGAGCTAAGCGAAGAGGAGAAGAGTATGATAACAGAGCTCTCTTCTAAAGTTGAAGCACTCCTAAACGAACGTAACGAGCGCTTGAAGGTTATTGGAGGCGAGAATAAACTTGTTCGTCAAATAATTGACCTTGCTCTCCTCTCAAATGGTATGCTTAAGGGTAAAAAACTCTCAGATTTTATCCAACGCAGCATCTCTCTTATTGAGAAGTAGAGTTATAGATGTGGGTAGATAGCTTGTAATAACTATCTACCCACTCCTATTTTATTTCAACTCTATCTTCCACACATATGCATATTGATCTACAGGAGATTTAGCACCAGCAGTATTGATATTTAGCTGCGCACCATCCTCACTCCACTTAACCTTGCTGCGACTACCTAGAAGCGAGATCTTTTTAATTGCACCATCTTCCACCTCTTTATCAAGAGCTCTTAGAGTTAGAGTATCTTCGGGCCACCCTAGAGCTATTGCATAGATTGTTTTACCATCCTTAGAGCGTGTGTATCGTATATCGTCACATCCAAATTGAACTGCAAATTTATTAGCTGCACTATCACTATTCTTGCCACGACCAGTGCTCACCAAATTTGGGCCCTCGCCATATGTTCTAAATGGTCGTGTCGAATAGATTGCCTCACCGTTGACCTTCAAGAAATGACCTATCTCAAGAAGAATCTCTTGTTGATCTTCAGGGATTGTACCATCTGCTTTTGGACATGGATTGAGAAGAAGCACTCCATTTTTACTGACTATATCTATCAGATTATGAACGAGTTCCTCGGTTGGTTTAAGTTGAATATTTTGAACCCAGCACCATGAATTAACGGCTATTGCATCATCTGTCTGCCACAACTCTTCATTTGCCTCACCCAAATTTCCTCGTTCAATATCCAATACGCCAACACCTTTGGGAAGAAGCTCAAATTTACGGGTGATTATCAGCTCTTTACCCCACTCCTTTTCCTTTGAGTAGTAGTATGTCGCAAATTTGTTTTTCATCTTATCATCAATCACTCGAATATCGAAATCAAACCAAATTTGATCTGGCTGATAAGCATCAATCACCTCTTTAATCTGCTGAAACCAACCTGCGGATTCAGCGTTTTTTGTAGTTGACAGTAAAAACATCTGTAAGTATATATAACATAGCGTATTAGAAAATATTTTGTTGACGGGGTTTCTCTATAATCTGAGAAATATTGGCATGATTGCCCCCTTTTTGGTAAAAAGCCCTACTCTTATGTAGGTAGAAATGTAGCCTTGTTTTAGGGCGAGTTTTCACCGAAAAAGAAGTTTAACAGAATAATGCTAATACGCTATGTTTTCAATTAACATTAAGGGTAAGGAGAACCCTAAAACTCCAGAGCTGGTAAAACTCGAAATGGTGCTTTTCAAAACTGGATACCCACGAGTATCAAAAGTCATTGCTATTGTAGGCCCATTAAAAGAGTGGGATGCCAAGAAACAACAATTCTCAGGTCGAGGAGTGGAATTTACTGAGCGCAACAAACGACTATTAGAGATAAAGTCGTCATATCTTAAAGTTGCGGAGGAGTGGGAAGCAGAAGATAAAGATTGGTCACCAGTTCAATGGTCTCACTGCTTTGATGTAACAAAAAGGGAGAAAGCCAAAAAGAAGGTGCTCTCAGTAATGGCTGTGTGCGATGATATGATAGAGCACAAATTCAATAACGAGCGAATCAAAAATGGTAAGATTGTCTCATCGGCAAATACAGGTCGCAGATATCAGTGCTTAAAACGAGCACTTGCTAATTTCGTTAATGATAAGTATGGTCGCAAACTAGAGAGTTACTACTTTACGGACGTTACCCAACAGTTTATAGAGGATTTTGTGGTGTATCGTAAGAAACTTGCAATCACCAAAGGTACGAGCGGTGATATTTCGACCATCCTCAGGGCACTATATGGTATTTGTCAGCGAGCTATCAAACTTAATGTACCAGATGTTGATTTGACTGTTTTTGAAAGTACTCGTCAGCATAGCAGGTCTAAGAAGTATGAACCGAGATCTATTTCTCGTGAAACGATGGCAAAGATTGAGTCTATCGACAGGACTTTACTTACTCGTGTCGAGAAGTTCTATCTTGATCTATTTCTATTCAGTTACTACACTGGAGGTATGGCAGGTACAGATGTAGCTCACCTAACATGGGACTGCGTAGATAAAGAGGGATATATAAACTACGAGCGTATGAAATATACGAAGAGTGCAAAGATAAAGCTAAACTCTAAGGCTCAGGAGATCATTGACATGCATCAGGATAAGTGTTTCGGGAATTATGTTCTTCCGATATTTACACACAAGCACCAAACGGAGTTGCAGCACGATTGGAGACTTAAAAGGGTGGGGCGATGTGTGAATCTCTTATTGAGAAAAATTTGCCAGATTATAAAATATGACGAGAAAATAACTTGGTATTCGGCACGTGGTACATTCATCTCAGAGATGATTGCCTCGGATATTCACCCGATTGATGTTGCAGCAATGGCTGGTAATAGTCCTCAGACCATCTATAAGCATTATTACAAAAATGTCGATCAGAAGGAGGTTGATGCTAAGATGCAGCGGGCATTGGGGTGTTAGTGTTAGGCTAATACGCAAAAAAAGCGACTTCACTCACACGTATTAAACTTTTGTGTGGGTGAAGTCGTCTTTTGTATTTGACATCATATTAGTGTACTTGACTATTTGTCATATAATCGGCAATATCTCTAAAAACGGGAGCAGCTAATAGCCCTCCTTGATACGGTTTAATTTCACTGTTTGGTTTGAATGTTTTAATCTGAACGATACAACTGTATTTTGGATTGTCGGCAGGGAAATACCCTACAAATGAAGCTAGATATTGTCGACCTGCATCTGATACATATTGACCGTCTACACTTACCATAGCGGTACCCATCTTTCCAGCAATGGTATAGTCTCTATCTTTGAATAAATCTTTTATTGTCTCATTATATTTAATATCTTCAAGAGCTATTTTTAGTTGGCTCAGGGTGTTATCCGAGCACATTTTTTCGTTAAGAACATTTGCATTGAAACTCATCATAAGGTCTCCCTTATCGTCTCGTATCTCTTTTAAAATATATGGAGTAATTAACTTACCGTTATTCGCCACTGCATTATATAGCATCAGGATACGCAATGCTGTCAATTCAACTCCATACCCATACGACATTGTAACTAAATCGGCTTTACTCCAATTCTTATCAGTAGTGTTCTTTATAAATGGCTCACGATCACCCTTTAACTGAAATCCTGATGCATCAGTTATCCCCAATTTTTGGATCGAGGCTATAAACTCTTCAGGGCTGTCACGATAGTATTTGTCAACGAAAGAAGCAAATCCTACATTGGAAGAGTATGCAAAGCACTCTCTAAGCGAGATGCCACTATATGTGCCTATATGTGCGTCACTTACTCGAACTCCATTTATATTTACTATTCCTCCCTTTGCATCTATTATTGTATCTAAACTAATAGTATTATTTTCGAGCAGTGTAATGAGTGGCACAAGGGTGAATAATTGCCCTTGCTCAACATTGTCGGCAATAGCATAGTTGAAATCTTCATCGTAATCGCCATCTCTGTTCTTGCCTAAATTCGACATAGCGACTATCTCTCCCGTTTGAGTCTTGATAACCATAGCCGTGCCACTAACAGCATCAAACTTTTCCATACTTTGACGAAGGAGACTATCTACGACAGATTGTGTAGCCGCATGGATTGTTGTAGTTATAGTTGTACCTTTTGGCATGACTGTATCATCTGTTATTGGTCGCTGAGTGTGATTTACGACTGGCGAGGCTGACTTGTCGTTATTTTGGGCGTAGCTTTGAATATTCGAGCATACTAATAATGCTATCAATGGTAGCGTATATTTTATTTTCATAGCTGTGAATTTGGTTTGTAATGATTATTTATTCTGCAAATATATAAATTATAGATCCGTTCTTGATCGTATTAATGATCTCTTTTGCAATAGCTGTGGGTAGCGCAGGGCAACCCCAACTTCTTCCCAATCTTCCACCATACCGAGAAATGTTTTCAGGGTTTGCATACTCAGCTCCGTGAATTACAATTGCTCGTTTATAGGCGTTATCGTTAATGCCTTTATCTAAGCCCTCTAATCTTAGGGAGTAGCCATTGTGTCCTGTGTAAGTATCGAGTGTGCGATAGAATCCTAAAGAACTTTGGTGCGAACCCTCCTTGTTGGAGAATTTGGTTGCATAGTTACCTCCGCTACCTTGACCGTGTGCTACGTGGCAATGGTATAGTAGCTCTCCACTTTGCATATCTACAACGTACATTCGCTTCTGAGTCGAGGCTAAGGAGAAGTCTATGAGGGTTAGAATCTTGTTTGTTGGTTCTAACTCCTCATACCTTTCGGATGCTTTGCAGAACTGCCTGTAGGTGATGTATTTACTCACATGCGACACTTCGTATAGACTATCTATTGAGGCTGCTTGCGCTGAGAAAGTCAACAGTAATAACACTATGAGGCAGCCCAATAACTTCTTAATATGTAACTCCATTCAACTGGCAGATCTCTTTGTAATTTAGTATCAAATTCATAGCTAATCTTCTTTGCTTAGTTCTTCAATAATCGCAGGTAGTACATGGACTGAAAGAGCCCAATTGATGTATCTTGTCCTAAAAGAGACAAGTACAGTATATTTAGGGTTATCGATTGGAAAGAATCCAACATTAGTCATAGTATATAACCATGTGTTCCAACGACCTTGCTCATCGGGTACTAGTGCTACTCCATTATATGTTGCGACTCTCTCTAACTTGCGATCCAATGCGTGCTGCACCATACATCGTTTACATTCAGCTATCGCATCCTGCGAGAACATCGCCTCCTCTAAAACTATTGTCGGTTCATCTCGATCATACTTTATATCGACATATTTTCCACCATTTGCGATCATATTGTATGCTCGGAGCATCTTCACTGGTGACAGTTCCTCATCATAGCCCATTGCTCTATAAAGATCGTCTCCTGACAGGTTCAAGTTGTCATAACAGCCCTGCACGATTGCCATATTTGAGCCCTGTATAAATGCTTCGCTAAATGTTGTTGCATCCATAATATGTGAATCAGCAACCAATATTCCGCCAATTCGTTTTCGAGAATAGTTTATATCTACGGGATCTGTAGGCTTCATGCCACCCTCATCGAGAAGTGACAGAAATGGAATAGGCAGGAACGCTGAACCTTGATAGAGAGGTTGCTCGGCATAGTTTATATCTGCATCTCCGATTTTATCATCGTTAGCACAACAGTTGATAATGCGAGTGTAGCCACTCTCCACATCCATAATGACTACCGTACCCCAATATGCATTCATGTAATCCTCGCTCTGATACTGCGACAGTTTATCCTCTACTATCTGCGCAATGGCGTAATCTATTTCGGCTTCTGATATTTCACTTCGTGTGGTAGTTGTCTCATCAAACGTTGTTGTTTGAGCTAAACTGAGGTCTTCTTGAGTACAGCTACAGACAGCTCCACAAAAGAGCATAGATATAATTAATCTTTTCATAGTCATAAGTGCGATTAAATTTCCTCCTCGAAAAAGTTCTCCTGCAATGCGGCATCACATTCACCATCCGAAACTCGTGTACACCACGACATACGACTTGAACGTTCCTTTGCAAACATCATCTGAGTACCTTGCTCATCTGATTGGAATGCCATTGTGTTGTGGATTCCCATTGATGCTGCGACCTGCTCGACATCTTGGTTTGCACCGATGTAGGTGAATACCCAACCTTTGACCTTTAAGTCGTCGATGATAGCCTTGATAGCCTTGCCATTGTACTCCCTTGATGAGTTCTCCTCACCATCGGTGATGATTGTTACGAGAACCTTGTCGTCAATTCTCACGCTCTTGCGGAGGTGTGCGGTGGCGTTACCGATTGCATCGTATAGTGGCGTGCAGCAGTCTGGGATATAGCTATTATCATCCAGCTCCTTTACCTCACTTGCTGAGACATGATCGTAAACAGTTTTTGTCTCACTACTATTGAATACCACCAGTGACACACGATGATCTTGCTCCTCGAACTTTGTCTGTGCTGCCTTGATAGTTTGCACTGTCTCGTTGAAACCATTAATTGCTTGACGCTTGATGCTGCTCATTGAGCCACTTGCATCCAAAATAACCAAATTGTAGATTGTTGTTTTCATCTCTGTTTGAATTTTGGTTCTACTGGGTTTTGTGTGGAAACATCTCTAAATTTCCGTGAAAGAACAATATTGCGACTCTGAAATTCTCGACTTTTCGATAGCCACGCCCTATCGTTTTGAGTTCTTGAATCGA
>JBCQWG010000026.1:0-32874 GCA_047172325.1 Rikenellaceae bacterium
CGATTGCGCCTGTATCATCCATCTTTGTCATATTGGCGGAGTTGCTCTCGCTCTTCTTGAACTCGACGTATGAGCATCCATCCTCCAGCGTCAAGTCGCCCCTCTCGACCTCCTCGCCCCAGCCATTGATTGTTGCGCCTGTGATTGTGATTCCGTATGAGGCGTCTACTTTGAGGTTGGTGAAGTTATGGGTGGCGCGAGCGAATGATTGCACCTCGCCGCTATTGTTTGCAGATGTGATGTATGAGGTTATCTCCTCTGTAATCGTTCCTGTGTTGATCTCAACGGTGAGGCCCACGGTTAGCTCCTCGTTTTGAGCAACCTCAAAGGGTATTACATTGAGCTTTGCTGTAGCCTTCAGGTAGTCGACACCATTATAGGTTGCCGCCGCGAAGGGCTCTGCGAGAGTTGCTGTAATAGTGCCATAATCCTCCTCTGCAACTTCGTGAAGAGCTTCACTATCGTAACTCTCCTCCAGATGGATCTTTGCCGTAACGGGGAGCCCCTTATACTCAACCTTTTTTAGAGTGTAGGTGTAGCCATCAACATAGTTCTCTAGGTAGGCATTGACGGCAATAAAGCCTCCAACATGCTCCATAGGGAGAGTTGTGATGGAGCCATCTTTGAGCTGCGTTCTAGTGTAGATCTCTTGGGTGACAAAAAATGTATTGTCGAGAGCTCCATCTTGCGATGAAATATCTATCGAGTAGATGGTGCCATCAACGGTTGCATCCTCCTCATAAGGGTAGATGAAACGGTGGTATTCACCCTCGCCCAGATCTCCGCTAAAAGAGGCTACCTCGCCAGTGGCTTTATTATTTGTGAATTTCTGTAGTGTGGTGCAGCCTGTGTGCCAATTACCCATGGCGTCGCCATTCTCCCACGAGAAAGACCAGCCTTCGTCGCTGTCTGTGCTAGAGCCCAATCGAGTCTCTACGTTGGGGAGCTGAGCTGCGAGCGAGATCGAATTTCCGGCACTTGGCGCCTCTATCTCACCAGAGGGCTCTTTGCTACACGACGATGCAACAAGGAGCATTGATACCAATATTAAAAATCTATTCATTATTTTACTGTTTTTTTCAAAATAACACTTTTTTTTGATACCCGCAGCAGGATTTCACCCTGCTGCGGGAAGATAGCTTATTACATATTGCCATTAGTTATGCCGGGAGTTGTTGCACCGAAGCTTTCACATAATACGCTCTCTACCTCAATCTCAATTACCTCAATTTGAGGCGCTTCATAATTTGTTTTCATAATATATAGTTTTAAAAGTGTGTTATTCTGTTGCTTGCCATGTTAGAATTGGGTAGCCACCGTTGATATCATTGGTATCCTCGGTGAATGCATCGCCAAGTGTTGCGGCGAATGTTCCGTTGGTCATCTCATCAGTTGTCATGCCAGATACATTTGTTGTATCACCGGTACCAAAAATAACAACGCTAGTAGTACCCTCTATCGACGAATCATAGTAGCTGTTGGTAGTTGTAGATCCCGATGCGTTCGATCCCACAACACCACATCTAGATGATGACGAAGAACTATATGAAGAATCGTAGTAGTAGCTATAATGGACCTTACCTACGTTATAACAGTTCTCTACCGTAACAGAAAAAGCGTAATTTGAAATATAATTATATCCTACGATACCACCAATAATTTGCATTCCACCAATACTTCCCTTGTTATAACAGTTCTCTACCGTAGCCTCATTCCATCCCACAATACCACCGACGTTCTTTCCTGCTGTTATGTCAACATCGCTATAACAATTAGACACCTTAGAGGTATTAGTAGAGTAACCTACAATGCCGCCAACATTCTCTTTTCCTGATATAGTACCACTAACACCAATATTGGCGATAGTTGCGCCGTTGGTGGCACCGAATAGACCTTGATATGATGATGCACTATCAATATATAGCCCCGATACCTCGAAGCCACCGCCATCAAATGTACCTGCATACGCATTTGAATCATCTCCTATTGGTCTCCACTGACTCTCCTCTGATCCTTCGAGGTTGATGTTGGTCGTGAGTTTACCATTGATTGAGTTGTTTCCGAGATTTACCAGTTGAGCAAAGAATGTTAGCTCATCGGCAGTAGATATTTGATAGATGCCATCTACGGCCTCGATTCCCGAACCCAGAGTCACATCTGTTTGCGGCTCCCAGTCGGTTACGCCATCTCCTGTAAGCTCCACAAGGGTTAGGCCTTGATCGCCCACCGTTGCGGTGAAGTTGTACTGCTTGCCCTCATATGCATCCTCAATTGTGAGGGTTGCACTGTAGTGAGAGGTGCCATCGGAGAAGATTATCTCGTCGCTCACCTCATCCGGTGCGATGATAATAGTGAAAACAGCTGTTTGGCCATCATTTGAACTCTCAACCATCTTTATAGGGATGATCTCGTCGCTCAACACAGCTTTGGCTGTTAGCATATCGTAGTGCGTCCTGTTTGTGTAGAGGGTAGATGAAAGGGAGCTAAGATCTTCAAATATCGAAACATCGTCGTAGTTGCTCACTGTGATCTGCACCTTGCTTAGCGCATGATGGAAGTGAAAGAGCTGCTCGCCCTCAGTCTCATCATATATGGCACACTCCAAAAGGTCGACTCTGCTCTGCGCCTCTGCCGTGCCATCTTGAATTGAAAGATCAAAGGTCATATTACCAGCCTCATAGCTCCACTCCTCTTGGTAGGGATGGTAAGCACGAAACGTTAATGCAGCACCATCTTCTCTGTAGTAGATCACCTCAGAGTCGGGATTAAACGAAACTGTTGTGCCACCTGTTGCAGCGGTGTACTTCACATTATCGTAGTCGCAACCCTCTTGGCTAATTGCGACTATTCCGATTGCATCGCCCTCTTCCCAGCTCGTACCACTCACACGAGTAAGTGGCGCGATCGACTCTGCGCTAAATGCAACTGCCCCATTGCCATTGGGCGAGGT
This sequence comes from Rikenellaceae bacterium, assembly GCA_047172325.1. Taxonomy (GTDB): domain Bacteria; phylum Bacteroidota; class Bacteroidia; order Bacteroidales; family Rikenellaceae; genus Alistipes. The sequence goes on from JBCQWG010000026.1 coordinate 2,951, forward strand.
CTCCACATCGGCATCCTTCTGGCACGAGGAGAATGTCGTCACCACTGCCATACATATTATATATAGTATTTTTTTCATAATCATTTTTTTAAATCATTAATCATTAATCATTAATCATTAATCATTATCGGTCTTAGTCTTTAAAACTGGGTAGCCGTTGTTGATCCCCTCGGTGTCGGCTGTCCACTCGCTAGTACCACCTTGAGTGAAGTAGTATAGTAGTGTGCCATTGGTCTCGGCATCACCCTTCATCATCTCTGTCGAAAGACCACAGTAGGTAGTGCCACTATCGTTATTATCGACTGCACCACTAACGCCAGTCACCACATCGCTATCGTAGTAGCAGTAGCTTATCGTAGAATAACGAGAACCTCCCACAACGCCACCGACGCTGCCAGCATACGAATACGAAATCGAACCCGTGTTATAGCAGTAAGAGACAACGCTAGAATAACCAGAACTGTGTCCCACAACGCCGCCAGTATAATAATATCCTCCTTTGATCGACCCCGTATTGTAGCAGTTAGAAACTGTGCCATCATTATTATATGCCACGACACCAGCGGTATAATAAGAGGTTCCTACCTCGACTGAACCCGTATTGTAGCAATTGGAGACTGTGCCACCATCATTATATGCCACGATACCACTTGTATATCGTGTTCCTGAAATTGATGCTCGATTAATGCAATTAGTGATTGTTGCTCCATCATTATGAGCCACAATACCTGCGGTATAATTCTCTCCAGAGTTCGTTACGGAAGAGCCCTCTAAGGTCTCACAATTAGTTACTAATGTACTATTCTTTGCATAACCTATAATTAATCCCGCTGCATCACCACTACTATTTGTAACAGTTCCGCCAACTTTCAAATTTTTGATTGTTGCACCAGAAACATATTTAAATAGTCCCTGACCCTTCTCAGAGCCTGTGATAGAGTATCCATCACCATCAAGTGAACCTGTAAACATATTATCTGATGTGCCAATAGGTGTAAACTCAATTCCTTCAAGATTAATATCACACACTAAGATGTAATGTGAACTCAAATCCCAATTATCGATACTTGAACCCACCTTGCGCATATCGTCGGCTGAAGATATGATATAAGGGTTGTCCTCTGTACCAAAACCAAGAGTTGAATCCATTGAGACATCGCCGATAGTATATAAGAATGAATATTGCTCACCTGCCTTAAGGATATTGGAGTCATCTAGCTTGATTGAGAGGATCGTTACCGAGCCGCTCTGCTCCACCTTAATCATTGCCGAGCTAAGATCTGTATCATCTTCGACAAAGTAGTTTGCCACAAATCTTGAAGCAACATAGCCAATAGTTGCATCGACCTCAAGGGCTACCGCACTGCTAAAATTGCCATCCAAAGTGAGCGAGATAGCAGGAGAGGTAATTGCATCCTCGATCCAAACTGTGAACGTAAGTGCCACCATCTGATGCTCAAATTGTAGCTCAACCGCTGAGCCCGAAGTTGTGGTAGTGGCGCTCATATAGTCCACCTCGCCTGCGGTGCATGCTGCCTCATACTCCTCAATGGTTGAGAGGGCAGAATCGTAGGGGTAGAAAGCGGTGTAGGTGATACTCTGCTCACGATCTACAATAACATCATCGCCCGACATTGTGCCATCTGCGGCAATCGTGTAGAGGTAGAGGGTCTCTCCTTCGAAGAGCGCAACCTCCTCGCCACCCGACCACGAATTTATGAGCGTGGCACGAGTCCCACTCATATCCACCACCGAAGCGGTGAACGAGACTCTCTCGCTCGACATCTCGCCCTCAAGCGAAACGCCTGCCTCCTTTGAGCAACTCACCAAGAGCAGCAGGAGGGTAAAAATTGCAAGTAATCTTTTCATATATTATTTAAATTTAACTGTTTTCCGAGATAATTATTCCCACAAAGATAATATTTTTCCAAATATCAATAGGCTCAACTTCACCTTTTTTACTCTTATAGAGCATTATTTTACGTTTGGATAGCTCTTTTGTTGTTTGGATAGTTTTTTTATTGTTGATTTTTGTTAACTTTGTGCAACATTAGATAAATATGGAGCAATTTTTACTTAAAAACATGCTATTTGCATCATCACTTGTGATGTATGCCTATGGCCTATTCTCTTTCATTACCATCTCCCCAAAGGGCAAAGAGTATCATAGTTATAGAGTCGCACGAAAAATATTCGGGTCATATATGTTTCTGGTGGCATCGAGCTTACTCGCACACTGGTTTTTCAATTTGAGAGGGCATGATCCGCTGTTGGCATCATCGCTATGTTTGGTATATACCACCATTGGAACTATGATTCTATCGGTGATATTCACCTCCTTGATTCAAGGTGAGTATCCTTTCCGAAGAAGGCTTATGGAGATTGCGCGTTTTACCATCTATTTGGTTGTGGTGCTTGCTATTAATTATCTCTTTATTCCTCAAAGAGTACAATATTTCACGCTTATAGCTGTCTCTCTATTTTTTGTAGTCATTACGGTGAGATTAACTATGCGATTTTTTAAGGTTTATCGCGAAACGGTCAATAGGGCTGATAACTACTACTCCGAGAACGTTGGTAATATGTTGAAGTGGATACCGACGACCATATATGCAATAATCTTGTTGGTGCTCATCACCGCAATTCTATCCGTTGCATCGAATATATCTTTCATCTCACTAGATCTCTTTTTTGGACTATCACTATTTACATATGTCTTCATCTCGCTCCAAAATTATATGATTAATATTGCAAAGATGAAGATGCTACTATTGACCAGCGAACAGAGCAATACAACATCGGACAGTTCAGAACTACCCAAGAGTGAGACCATTGAGATAGAGAGTCGAGAGAGCAAGGCTGTTAAGCAAAAGTTAGATAAGTGGATAGAGGGTAAAGGGTTTACCAAACATGGATTGACACTAGACGATTTAGCACTAGAGCTAAATACAAATAGAACCTATATATCTTCATACATCAATACTGTATATCACCTCACTTTTAGAGGCTATATAGCTTCACAGCGCCTTGCATACTCCAAGAAGCTACTATTGCAGAGCGAAGAGTTACCCTCTGCCACGATAGCTGTTATGGTTGGATACTCCCCAAATGCCTTTATCAAGATATTCACTAAAGCCGAGGGCATGCCACCTGTGCAGTGGAGAGGTATCAACAAAGGCAAAATGGTCGAATAGAACCTAAATCTGTGATATGGAGCGTGCAATTAAATTTATCTTAATCAATATTGGGTTTGCCGAACATCATGCAGATTGGAACTACAAAGAGGTGGTTAGCCCCTTCACGCGTATATATCTACCTATTGCAGGCCGGGCCAAGGTGCATCTACCCAGTGGCAGTTATGATGTGGAGGCAGGCTACTTATATATCATACCTGCATACTGCATGCACCACTATGAGTGCGATGGAGACTTCTCGCTATACTATATCCATCTATACGAAGAGGAGGATAACCATCTAAGCATCGGCGAAAATTACAATTTTGAGCATAAAATACCAGCTACTCAAATAGACAACATATTAGTAAAGCATCTATTAGAGTGCAACCCAAACAAGAGTCTACGTAGCTACAACCCTAAACTATATAATAATCACTCCACTTTTATTGGCGATATATCTGTCACAACACATGAGGCCCCTCACATGCAGATGGAGACAGAGAGTATATTAAAGATATTAATTAGTCACTTTGTAAAGTATGCAAAGCCTAAAAACGACCGGCTGGATGATCGTATCGCTAAAACATTATTATATATAAGAAGCAACTTGGCTAATCCCATCGAGGTGACAGAATTAGCCAAGCTGAGTTGTGTGAGTGTAGAGTATTTCACACGTAAATTTACAAGTCAAATAGGAGAGCCTCCTATCAAATATATACAAACAAAACGTATTCAACGCGCACAGCTATTGTTGATGGTTAAGGATATGCATATAAAAGATATTGCCTATGCTGTTGGCTTCAACGACGCATCATACTTCAATCGCATATTCCGCAAATACGTTGGTTGCACACCTCTAGAGTACAGAAAACAAATTATCTCCGACGAGAATCCGAGATAGAGCCTATCTAATTCTATCAATTGATTTGATTAGCAATTCATCTCTGAGGATAGCTTTGAGGGCCATATAATCCAAGAAAATAGCGAAAAGTGGCAGGATGCAGACAATACGAATTGAAGATATGCTAATATCCGAAGTATCAGCGCCAAAAAAGCGATTTCCAAGATAGAAGTAAACTCCAGAGACTATCAAAGCACCTAAAGTAAGAACCATCTGAACGACACACAGACGGACCTGAAGCATGCGACGCTTGAAAAGGAATAGATTGACAAATGGCAACAATGTAGCCAAAGAGAGCATAATAATAGAGTATATCGCACTATAAACTAAGGTGCCTTCTGAATCCTTAACGCCAACTGCCGACAGTGTAAATATACCATCCGAATTACTAAATATTGCCATCGGATTTAAAAAGAAGATTGCCATAAGCGCTGTTGCACCTAATAGATAGAGGGTTTGAACTCGTTGTAACATAATTTATTCTAAAGTTTTATCAATTAAATATCTATTTCGATCACTCGAATTACGATTTGAAAGCTCCCCGATGAAACCCGCCAAAAAGAGCTGGACGCCAAGTGCCACACAAAGAATCGAGATGTAAAATAGGGGCTGATCTGTGACAGCTCTTAGCGGAAGTGAGTTAGCCTGTTTATACAACTTATCGACTATAACCCAAATAGTTGTAGCACCGCCACACAAAAACATAATAGTGCCTAGACCACCAAAAAAATACATTGGAGAGCGTCCAAAATGGGACATAAAGGTAACTGTAATTAGATCAAGGTACCCCTTAATCATACGCTCTACACCAAATTTAGACTCTCCATATTTACGCGGATAATGCTCCACAATCTTCTCTCCAATCCTCTTGAAGCCTGCATTTTTAGCTAAAATAGGGATATAGCGATGCATCTCCCCATATACCTCAATAGCTTTAACAACCTTACGTCGATAGGCCTTAAGGCCACAGTTAAAATCGTTGAGTTTAATGCCTGACACAACACGTGCCGTAAAGTTAAAAAACTTACTTGGCAAACGCTTACTCAATGGATCATGGCGTCTTCTCTTCCATCCAGAGACCACATCATAGCCCTCCTCGACAATCATTCGCCTAAGTTCAACAATCTCGTCGGGAGAGTCCTGCAAATCTGCATCCATTGTAATAACCACCTCTCCTTTAGATGCGACAAAACCACAGTAGAGAGCTGCCGACTTTCCATAGTTACGAGCAAAGCTAATGGCCCTAATTGAAGAGTACTCCTTGCGCAGCTGCTCAACGACACTCCAAGAAGAGTCTGAAGAGCCATCATCCACGAAGATCAACTCGTAGCTCAAAGAGTTAGCCACAGCTACCCTATCGACCCAAGATGTCAACTCCGGAAGAGACTCCTCCTCATTATAGAGGGGAACTACAATAGATATATCAATCTTATTGCTCATCTTGCTGCTTAAAGATTTCTGGCTTACGTGAAACAAAACCTGCAAGAATCAAACCTGCGAAGAGCCCCGCGAAGGCATATTGTACAATTGTGCCAAAGAGCATTGAGAAGATTGTAGATTGAGGCTGAGCTCTTAATTGATCTATAACCATCTCTATCATATCTGCTGACGATGAATCGAGTGGCTGAGACTCGGCGGCATTCACAACAACTGCTATAAGGCTATCAACATAATTACCGTATCCCACAATCGAGTTGATATAAACATAGTTGATACAAGCTACAGGGATAGCTGCCAAAATCGAGATGAGAATCATATAATTCAAGGCCTGAATAAACGAAAAGCCTAAAGCAGGATCTAACGATAATGCTCTCTTCTTAGTAGCTTTATAAAGGATTGCGAAAAACAGAGCAGCGAAAAGAACCCACTCCAACAAAATCCAACCTGCATAACCAATACCTGCTCCAAGTATAAGAGACTGCTCAAATACCTTTGAGGCACCCATAGATATACCTAGCAGCACACCATACTTGGAAACTTCATTCCAAAAAGATCTTCTATCCATAAAAATATAACTTTAAATTAACTCTTTCGCGCCCTCACGAATAATATTTACCTCTCCATCAACCATCTCGACAACAGTTGTTGGAATAATTGAACCTATACCTCCATCAATGACCATAGCCACCTTATCGCCCCACATCTCATCTATAAGCTCTGGATCAGTCGTATACTCCTCTTCTCCATTTGATTTAACAGATGCTGTCACCATTGGAACACCTAGCCGCTCAATAAGTGCTAGAGTGATATCATTATCCGGAATACGAACACCTATCGCTTTACGCTTCCCTATAGCCTTCTCAGGGATTTTCTGCGAAGCCTTCAGAATAAATGTTATTGCACCGGGCAGATTTCGCTTCAGAATTTTAAATTCCGCATTATCAATTCTGCAATATTCCGCCATCTGACTTATCGAGGAGCAAACAATAGTGAGCTCATCGAGGCTCTTTCCACACAACTCCTTAAGGCGCTCTATAGCCTTCGCCGAGTGAATGGATGCTCCAAAAGCATACACACTATCAGTAGGATAGATGACCACCCCTCCCGACTCCAAGCACTCGCAAATACGAGCAAGATCTCTCTCTGATGTGTTTTTGCTATATAATTTCTGTATCATGGCAGAACAAAGTTAATAAATTTATTTGATTTTAAGACGATTCAACTCATTAATATATGCTCGTGCATTTGCATTATGCTCCGAGAGAGTCTTTGCAAAATTATGATATCCATCAAATGTAGGTCGCGCACAGAAATAGAGGTATGAGTGTCGCTCAGGGGTGAGCACAGCATCAATTGCTGCTATACTTGGCATCGCAATAGGAGATGGGGGCAGACCTCGATACTTGTATGTGTTATATGGAGAATCATACTCAAGGTGTTTATTGAGAACTCGCTTAATGGAGAAATCTTGCAAAGCATACTTCACCGTGGGATCAGCTTGCAACGGCATACCTATGCGAAGACGATTAAGGTAAACTCCTGCAACTCTTGCCATCTCACTTGTCTGCTTTGTCTCCTCATATACAATTGAGGCTAGGGTCATCACCTCCAACTGCGTCAAGCCTAGTTGCTCCGCTTTAGATACCCTATCACTACTCCAAAACTTATTATATTCCGAGTAGATTCGATCTGTTAACTTTTGAGGCGACGTGCTCCAATAGAGCTGATATGTATTTGGAATAAACATAGAGATAATAGTTGTAGGGGTCAAGCCATATCCCTTTGCGACAGACTCATCTTGAAGATGTTGCAGAAGCTGCAATGAGTCTATATCTAGCTGACCACTTATTCGCCCCGACAATTCTGGAAGAGTTCTGACATTATTGAAGGTGACATTCACCGCCTGCTGCTCCCCCAACTTCAACATTCTAACAATACGAATTACACTCATTCCCGGATCAAAACGATAGTGTCCAGCCTTAATTGTCGAATAAAGATCAAGATATTTTGCATAGTAATTAAATGCAAAATCATGCTCAATATGTGGCACGATAGAGTCCGAAAGATACTCCTTGAGATCTGCACCAACGATCTCACTACTAACGGTTAGCGTGAAAGATTCTTGCACTGCATCCCCTTTAAATTGATTATAGAGCCATATTGATATTGCCATAGCTAAAACAGCTAAAAAGATCATCACCCTAAAAAAACTCTTTATCATAATTTGTCAATTCAAATAATTTTTATACTTTTGTGCCGGGTAAGTCTTATACGACCAGCTCCTGCAACTCCCCCAGGTAAGTGATTAAGCAAGGGTAAGCGGTCGAGCGGTGCGATATAAGTAGCTTACCCTTTTTTTGTGCCTATACTCTTCCCTACTTAAAATTTATCTTTACACCAGCCGTGATCTGCGCACCAAAACCTCTATAATAGGGCCATGGATAGAGGTTTGCACTACATAGGTTACCTCCTTCAATAAATACCGAGAGTGAATCACTTGCCTGCCATTGTGCATAGGCGCTAAGATCAAACGATGATTTAAGCGTCATTGTCGAGGTGGTAGAGGTCAGATTCGATGAGTCCGAGAAATTAAGCACAGTAAAACGACGCTCACCTAGAATATGCCCATTAACACCAACTTTAAGTTTGCGAAGAGTGTAATCGGCACCTAAAGAGATCTCAAAATCAGGATTAGAGTTGATATACTCTATTGAGCTAGATTCATTATAGGAGTAGTAGTGAACATCAGCAGCTAACGCTAGATTGCTAAATGGCTTATAGTTTAGATCTAAGTTAAATGACATAGTATTCAAATTAGCCAAACTTAGATCAAAAGAGCTATAATAAATCCCATTATCAACGTCGCTTGGCTCATCAATCACCCTCAAAGCCCAATATCTATTATTAACCCATATAGCATAATTACAATAGAGTCTATAATTTAAACTCGACGAGGCTAATTGCCCCTCAACGCCACCAATGAAATTATACTCCACACTGCTTTGGTTAGCTACACCATCTCCAATATATGGATTTATTGCCGCTAACTTAGAGTAGCTATTCTGCTCTATTGAACCACCTATATCTGCAAAGAGCGATAGAGAACTTGCATCTGCACGCTTTATAGATAACTTAGGTATAACATAGTGATGAGGGGTATCATCAAACTCTGTAGAGGTTTGATCGAAATAATATTGACCACCAACACTAAGCACCCAACCAGAGATATTATTGTCAATTGAAAAAGCAAATGAGGCATTATTATTTTGATACATATTATCGCTACTAATACTCTCATAGCCAAGACTGAATAACAGTTTACCTAAACCTATTTCTTGACCAAATAAAGCATCTATCTCTACCCCATCATCAATATTTGAACGAGAGTTATAGAAGTGTGAATAATCAAGATTCACACGATAATTAAAGCGACTTAGATCAACAAAATTATCGCCATAACCGACCGAAGCACCAATACTCTGATTATTTATAAACGAAGATAGTGTCTGCTCAAATGCATAATTATGATAAATATTGCCTGAATAACATACATCGGTCGACAGTGTACGACCTGCAATATATAACCCAGCTGCAACTGCCACATTATTAGATATTTGAGTTGCGTCAATTGAACTGCCATATACATTCTTAATATCAGAATAATATCCAAAATGATCCACTTTGGCTGCCAAATATCCAACCGAAGCATTGTGAGTAGAGCAATATGCTTGCAGCAACGAATTAAGTGGATAACCAGCTCCAACCTTCACTTGAGCCATCGCGGGCTTATTGAACTCCCAATAGGTCACCGTCGCAGGCTTAATTGGCTGTGTCTGCAACTGTGTTGATATTGATAGCGGCGTAATGCTATAATCTACATCGGGATTGATATATGCAGTATCTACAATCTGAGCCTCCAGAACCGGCTTAACAGCCTTGGAGACTGTTGGAATATAGGCCTTTGTCACCTCAACTTCTTTATTAACTTGCGCTTGCAATGAACTAAATGACAAGATCATAGCAAATAATATAATATATTTCTTCATAGCTTATGGTAGTTTATTAATCTTTGATCGAGCATCTTTAACCACATTGTCATCATCCTCACCTCCGTAACCATCAATGATACTCTGATATGTAGCTCTTGCTTGGAAGTTATCGCCACGCGACACATATATATCACCCAAAATAATGAATGCACGCGCCAAGAAATATGAATGAGGGGTGTCACTCTGTGCAAAATCGAAGACCATCTGTTCTGCTGTATCTATATTACCCTTACTGAACTCCGACTCGATCACTCTATACATCGACTCTGCACCCTGCACTGAATGAGGATCAGAACACAACTCTCTAAATATTGCAAGCGCCGAATCTTTCTTATTATTATCGAAGAGTATCACTGCTTTAGCATGCTTTGCCTTAACTATTAGTTGAGCATCAACTCCATTCTGAGATGATACATAATCAGCCATCTTAACTACAGACTTCTCATTGTTATCAATAATAGTAGCCTCAACATAACCTGTAATTGCCCTACGCTTCACATCAGTCTTACTACTCATTTTATATAGTTCCAAGTATGCATTTGCCGATTGCGAATATAGCTTCTCTGAGAATGTTAGGGCTGCGAGACGATCATAAACACGCTCACTATATTGATTAGAACCTCTCTTCGTCAATTGTATAAGCGTCGCTATGGCATCGCTACTCTTATTGAGTTTTTCATAGCTATCACTAAGATAAAATAGAGCATCAAGAGTATAATAACCTTGAGGATAACTATTAATATAGTCTGTCAACGAGTTTACTGCCGCTTGGCTACGCCCCTCACTATTTATATATAGTCGCTGCGCTGACGCAAAAGTTAAAGAGTCTCTCATCATATTATCAAGATCACCACTATGACCTATAGAGGAGGCATACTTAAAATACCCATTCGCATTACCATCGTTGATATATATTTCACGAACTCCTTGCAAGGCATCTTTTGCAACAGCGGACTGTGGAGCCGCCTTAATAGCTTTATCATAATAGTTTAACGATGTTTTGCTATCACCTAGGTTTAGGTATGCAAGGCCTAAATCTGATAATGCTTGCGCATATCTATCTGACGAAGGATAGAGCAATATAAATTTCTCATGACTCTTCACGCCACTCTTATAATCACTCGCAGCGATATAACTACGACCAAGTTCATAGAGAGCTGACTCCACATAATCGCCCTCATCCGCAGCTACAATACCACGAAGACGCTTCACCTTTGCATCATATTCGCCCGAAATTCCCTCTATTATTGCAGTTTGATATAGAGCATATTGACGAGGCTCAAACATTGACCATGTAGCACGTTTATAGTTTTCACGAGCCGCATCGAACTGACGCTTGCCATAAAAGATATCGCCCACACGATTCAAGGCATCCGCTCTATAGTAGCTATCATCGCCCTCAGACTCAATAAAGCGCTGATAATAACCTAGTGCCTCACTCTCATTCTCTAACATTAACTTAGAGTAGGCTATATTGTACAGAGCCATTGAATAGTTTGCATCATCCTTTGGAGCTGACACAACATAAGAGTTATAATTCTTGAGTGCTGATTCGTAATCTTTATCAATAAAATCAATTTCACCTAAGTAGAAACGTGCAATTGAGCTATACTTAGGACTGATATTCACCGCCAGCGACTCATTTATCTGAGATTTTGCCATATCATAATCTCCACTATTGTAGCTCTGCAAACCTCTGTAGAGTGAAATTCGCTGCAATGCTAAACGTATATCTGCATCAGGGTTTTTCAACTCTTTGATCGATTGATAAGCAGCATCATAATTACGAGAATTGTAATATACAGCAATCAACAACTCTTTTATTTGATTGTAGCGGCTTCCTGAAGATGGGTAACGATTGATGTAACGCGTAAGAGAATTTATGGTCTCATTGAAGCGATCATTACCTAATTCATATTGTAGCTTAGCATAGTTAAATAGCGCATCCTCAGCTATTTCTGCACTGAATGACTCATTTGCAGCCATTGCAAAAGACTTTGAAGCAGAGCTCTTATCGCCTGCTCGCAAGTAACAATCAGCCAAGTGATAAGATGCATTCTGAGTAAGGGCATCATCCGCTCCACAAGCAGCCCTTAAATATGTAAGAGCCTCGCCATAACGTACTGTGCGATAGAGTGAAAATCCAAGAATATAGCTCTCCTCGCGCTTCATCACACCATCCAGATCACGATACATCTCTATATAATCTATAGCCTTATCAAACTCCTCCAATCTAAATGCCGCTTCCGCCATGGAGCGAACCAACTCACGTTGACGAACCTCCGTAGCCTTGCTATAAAGCGACTCACCATCAGATAAAACATCTGAATATTTTCCATCATTGAAATCTATCTGAATAAGATAGAAGGGTGCAACATCAGCATAAGCGCTACTGCTAAGAAGGGTGGTAAATCCATCTCGCGCAGAACTATTATCTCCTTGAACATAATCTACATACGAGTTATAATATAGGGCATGGTGATAGACATCACTCTTTTCATCTATCGCCATTAAATAGCCTTTAGCCTCATTGTAATCACGATTTAGAAATTCGATATAGCCCATACGAATATTATACTCCTCACGCTCCAAACTATTGAGAGATGTATAATTCACCCTCTTAAACTCTTCGCGAGCCTTATCATACTGCTCATTCGAACAGTAGAGCATAGCCTTAGCAAATCGCACTCTATTGAGATGAGTTGAAGATGGATATCGCTCCTCAAAATTTAACAGAAACTCCTCTGCCTCCGGATCATCTAGCTCAATAGCACACATTACTAGATATAGATCAATCTCCTCTATATCATCATAGTTATATGGCTTTACCTCATCTTTAGCTTCAAGCAGGCTGAGACGGGAATCAATCCATCGTCCATCATTATATAGCTCTATTCCACGCTTCAACGCCTGCGGTGGAACGGCAAAAGCACTGCTAACACAAATTGCTAAAAGTGCCATTATAGATATTTTAACTCTTCGCATAATCAATCAATAAATTGCCCCAAAGATACTAAAAATATCTCTGGAAAGCTAATTTACATCATGCTTAATTACAAAAGTAAACTCTATTTTAATCCAGCTGTGATACGCCTATATGCCGAAATTGAGATTAAATAGTTAAACTCAGACCAAATGGAATTGGTGTATAGTTGCAACCAGCTAATTTGCGCCTGCATAACATCAAGGATTGTAGTTAACCCCTCGCTATAAGCAAATGTGCTAATCTCAAGATTCTCACTACCTATGTCTAATGCTCGCCTTGCAGCCTCTAATTGCGCGTGGCTATCGACGATCGTAGCCCACATATTGCTCTCTTCCAATCGAATATCATCAATTAGAGAGAGTGTTGAAATAGCACTACTATTTTGGAGCGATTGCGCAGCAGCAACAGCCCTTCTACGCTCTCCAAAGTGAAAAATGGATGCTGAGAGCTTGACAAAAAGAGAGCCATCCATGGTTGTAGAGCCATTGATATTTGGTGTTGATGGCCTCCAAAGACCCGACACGCCGACACTCAATGTAGGATTATAGGCAGCCCTAGCGATGTTTACAGATTGTTCAGCCTGCTGCTCTATTGCCTTTTGCGCAAGGAGATCTGGCCGGTTCAATAATAGATCATCAAGAGAGGCCCTCACCGGCATCTTAACACCCTCTATATTAACCGGTTTCTGAACTGCCGGTTGATCCGTATCACACCCCATCAATATATTAAACTTCTGTAGTGCAATCATATAATCTTCATTGAACGAGATCTGCTCATAGAGAGCTTCACTAAGTCTAGTTTCAATCATAAGCAGGTCCCCCTTAGCGATATAACCCTCTTCATAACGAAGCTCGACAACCTCCTTTAAAGAGGTTATTATCTCAACATAACGAGCAACGGCATCACGAAAGGAGCTCATTGCCACAAGATTATAAAAATTATAATCAGCCGTATAGCAAACCTCCAACAGATCATACTCAGCATCCAACTCAGCAACCTCAACACCTAATGCAGCACTCTGCTTCTCTGCTCGCACCGAACCTCCACCGTATACTGTTTGGCTAATCTGCGGCTGAAGAGCAAAGTTCCAACTCTCTTGCCCCTCAATATTGCGCAGCAGCTCACTAAACTCCCCCGACAGGGTTAACGATGGGTAACTCCCACTCCTCTTCACTCCATATATATGATTGGCGTACTCCACCTCGGCCGAAGCTTTTTTTAGGGTATAGCTATAATCTACAACACGTTGACGATATTCATCTACATCTATCTGTGCGCAGAGTAACGAGGGTGAAAATATAATGAAAAGTAATATCTTTTTCATATTTTTTTAGGCTTAATATTATAAAATATAGCATAGGTAACAGGTAACACACATATAGTCAATAGAGTAGCCACAAACAAACCACCCATGATCGTTGCCGCCATTGCTCCAAAAAGCGAATCAAAGAGCAGAGGCAACATACCTAAAATAGTTGTTCCAGAGGCCATTACAACAGGTACTACTCTACTTCGAGTAGCCTCCACCACCGCTTCAAAAGGCTCCACGCCAGAGCTCCTAAGATCTGAGATTTGAGAGATTAACACCACCCCATTCTTAACATTCATCCCTATTAAGCCTAACAGACCCAACAATGCAAAGAAGTTAAATATCTTTCCCGTTACAACCAACCCTAGCACAACACCAATAAATATTAGCGGAATCATTAGAAGTGTCATTATTGGATCTCTATAATTTCCAAATAACAGCAATAGTGTAATAAATATTAGCACCATCGTTAAAGGAAAGAATTTCGCCAATGCATCATTAGATTCAGTTTGACTTTCAACCTCTCCAAATACTTTAAATGAATAGCCTTGAGGCAAAGTAATAGAGGATGTTATCTCATCGTATAATACTGAGAATAGTGCAGCTGTATTTACATCGCGCTTAGGGTCACATTGTGCCTTAACCACCCGTTGACGATTGAATCGCTTGATAACAGGTAGGCTATAATCAAAACTAAAACCTGTAGCCACCTGCTCGACAGAGTAGACACCTCCGGTAGGTGAGAAGAGAGGCAACGATTGAAGATTAGTAAGGTTATAATCTTTGATATTAGCATCCTTTAACAAAATACTCATGATCTGATCCCCCTCACGATATTCACCCATCCTATAGCCATCGGTTGCTACAGTCAACCCACTAGATAGGTCACTACGCGATATGCCTACACTCTGCCCTCTTAACTGAGAGTATTCAGGCTGCCATGTAGGTATGCGATTACCCCAGCTATTACGGATATTAGTAGCATTATCATCTCTCCACATGATAGCTTCAGCCTCTTGAGATAGATGAAGCAACGTGTCGATATTAGGACCAATAAAACCAAATTCTATAGATGAATCTGGAACTGGAGAGAGTTTAAAGAGAGATGACCGAAGCCAAATATTAGGATATAGCCCTCTAACATATTCATCGAAACGCTCCTCCACCATCTCCGTATCACCCTTATCATAGAGCTCCACCAACACATTTGCAAAGTTTGGCATCAACGACTGAGAGCTACTTGCCAAATAGTATCTAGGGGGTGTTCCTCCCACTGTGATTGAGACATTTTTGACCTCCTCCTGCTCTAGCAGCCACCTCTCAATCTCTATCATCTCGCCCTCAGTAGAGGCAATATTATACCCCTCCGGCAAGATTACGTCAGCACGGAAATATGGTTTATCGAGCGATGGAAAGAAGTTTTGCGGTAAACGACCCATCACATATAACGACCCAAAAAAGAGCAAAACCGTTGCCGCCACCACGCCATATCGCCACCTTAACAACGTATGCAACATCTTATCAAAGTAACGATAAAAAACTGAGTCATAAGGATCTCTCACCTCAACCTTAGATGGCAATAAAAAATCTCCGAAAAGAGGTGTTTGAGTCAATGCCAAGATCCAACTTAGCAATAACGAAATTGAGAGCACGACAAAAAGAGGTTTTACAATCTCCGCAACCGATGAGGGTGCAAGGTACAAAGGTAGAAACGAGAAGATTGCAATAAGTGTAGCACCCAGCAGGCTCCACCTAGGAGCATTTGCACCTGCAATCACAGCATCTCGACGTTTTGAACCTCTCAAAATAGCATTCTGAGCATTATCTGTAACAACAATTGCATTATCGACAAGCATGCCCATTGCTATGATAAATCCCGCCAGAGAGGTTCGATTAAGCCCCTCACCGACAAACTGCATTATAAGCAGCGTACCTCCAATAGAGAAGACCAATGACGAACCAATGAGCATGCCTGCACGAAGGCCCATCACTAACATTATTATCACAATCACAATTGCTACCGAAGTTACCAAATTCAAAAGAAAGGTGTTTGTAGCCTCAGCAGCAATTCTATCTTCCGGGTACAGCACCTCGAAGTTAATACCAATAGGCATCTGCGCAACAAGATTCGATGTAATCTGCTCAATATTACGACCACTTTTAACTACGTCTTTATCCCCCTCTGTCGAGATTCCAATTCCAATAGCTCGCTTACCATTTACTCGCATCAATGCTGTTGGTGGAGAGGCGTAACCTCGCTCAACCTTTGCAATATCACCTAGCCTATAGCTCTGACCTGTTTTTGACAGTATCAATTGGTTCTCAATATCGCTGATACTCTGATAACTACCACTCTCTAAAATTGTCAATTCCAACTCTCCAGCCTGCTTTGTACCACTATTTACGATACTATTTTGTCGACTAATAGTAGAGATAATATCGGCAGGTAAAATAGAAAAATTGGCTAATGTAGAGAGCGAAACATACAAATTTACAACTGGCTTCTGCTCAGCATAAAGATAGACTTTCTGCACGCCATCCGCAGTAATAATCTCTGTTTTTAATCTCTGCGCCCAATCTCGCAACTCGGTAAAGGTTATACCTTCATCTGCCGACAATGCATAGTAGATACCATATACATCGCCAAAGTCATCACTCACAATCACATCGGAGGCACCCGACGGCAATCGCATTGCCACATCGCTACACTTGCGACGCAGCTCATCCCACAATTGAGGTATATCTTGTGGCGGGGTGGCGGGATCCAGCTCCACCAATATCTCCGACATTCCATAAGTTGACTCCGAAGTCACCTTATATATTCCACGCATTGATTGAATCTCACGCTCGATAGGCTCTGTGATAAACTGCTCTACCTCAACTGGGGTTGCTCCGGCATAATAACAGATCACAGCGGCACTCTTGATGATAAAGGTAGAATCCTCCTTCTTGCCAAGATTTATAAATCCAACAACCCCTCCAAACAGGAACATTGCAAGGATGAACCATGTTAGGTTCTTATTTTTAATTGATAATGACGATATCGACATAGCTCTATTTTTTAAATCCTCATTAATCTATTAATCTCACCTTTGATCCCTCTTGAAGCTGATATACACCAGCTACCACTACCCTCTCACCACTATGCACACCCTTAGTGACGATCACTCTATTGGAAGAGTAGAGCTCACCTAGATCAACCTTGCGCGACTCAACTCTATCACCATCTACCACCACCCAAACATAGGTTCCACCCACGGCAGGTGCATATATTGCCGAAAGAGGAAGCGATATAGCTCCCTTTGCGGGATCTTCACTCTTTACGGTTACCGTACATGAAAAACCGGGCGCTATAGGATATATCACAGGATCTGGATTATCCAACGTTAGACCAACAGGGAATCCAGCAGCATCTGAGGTTGTAACGGCATACTCATCGAGAGTAGCTCGAAATAGAACATCTCTATAATTATCGAAGATGACATAAAATTCAGTCGTGGGGGCAGTCAAGAGTGATAGTGAGCTCTCTGGAATTGTAAAATCAACGCTGGTTGTGGTAGGTTCAACGATCCTCAAAATTGTTTGACCACTCTGAACACGCTCATAATTATCAACGTCGATACGTTCGACGACAGCTGCAAAGGGTGCCCTAAGATTCGTTTGATCTAGAATCTCTTTGGAATTTTCGTAAGTGGATTTGGCTCGCGCAAATGAGGAAAGGGCATCTTCATACTCTTGACGCGAGATCGCTTCACGCTCCAGAAGTCGTTCTGCACGAGTTAAACGAGATGAAGCTTGATTAAATGCAGAGAGGTCTGCCGCTACCGAGAGCTCAAAATCACGAGGATCAAGCTCAGCTAAGAGCTCTCCTTTTGAGA
The DNA here is from genome assembly GCA_047172325.1 of Rikenellaceae bacterium. Classification (GTDB taxonomy): domain Bacteria; phylum Bacteroidota; class Bacteroidia; order Bacteroidales; family Rikenellaceae; genus Alistipes. The sequence continues at coordinate 20,690 of JBCQWG010000026.1, forward strand.
CGCTCTGTCCCTTAGAGACAGGGACATCCAGAATTTGACCAGCCACCTTAAAGGCTAGATTCACAGCATTATCGGGGGTAGCCATCCCCACAAAATCCTTGTCGATAAACTCAGCACGCTGTGCAACAACACTCTTTACAGGTCGCACCTCTACACTCTTAGTTGAGGTAGCTTGGCCACACGACACAGAAAAAATAAAGGCAAATAATATTAATAATTGCTTCATACGAAAGTTGATTTTAGTCCCCTAAAATCAACTTTCATACCAAAAGCACTATAGATCTATACAGCTACGTTTAGATGTTATAATAGCATCTGAAAGCTCCACGACTCCAACCGATGCACGCATCATACTATTAGATACACTCTTATCAATATGAAAGCACTCAACAATGCTATCTCCTATCTTAACATATTTACTTGAAAACTCATTGGGAGTTGCAATTATTGTACGGATACCTAGAGCCTCCGCCTGCCCTATATATTTTTCAACACGTGCTTGACAACGAGGTTTCAACTTGCTTAAGTCTGCAATCGACACAATATTTAATCGTCCTGCCTGCGAGAGAATATCTATAGTCGCCACATCGCCATTAAACGAAGAGAGAGAGAAGTCTGCTACCGTATGAAGAATACCTCTCTCGGCGACCCTCGTCTTAGTCTCAACCCACTCCCACTGCTCAGAATCTTGCCACGCGGTATCATCAATTGTGAACTCTCGAAGCTCCCCCGATGCAATATTACGATATATCAACACAACAGAGTATTGAAGATCAGCCGTTGTGGACTCTACCTCTGAGAGGAGATCCACCCCAACCTTATATGGCAAAAAATCAATGAGGGGAAGATGTAAAAAATTATAGGTCGAAAAGCCCATCGTTACGATGCAAAAGATTGTAGCTAGAATAACCTCACGCGGCTTATAAACAAGAATCTTATCTGGACGATAACGCCACCATATCGTAATAACCATAGGTAAAATTATAAGGTTCTTGATAAGAGTCTGCCAAGGTGTTAGATGAAAAGCATCGCCAAAACAGCCGCAATCATCCACTGGAAGATAATTTATACTAAGTATCGTAACGATGGTGAAAATCGTCATTGAGATAAGTGCAAAAATGGATATAAGACGCAGACGAACCCTACAAAAGATCATACACCCCATCATCATCTCAGCTCCACACAGCCACACAGCTAACACCCTCGACAAAGGAGTCAGAAAATCAAACCCATAGACACTAAAGTACTCCTCAAATTTAATGGCCGTGCCCCATGGATCCACCGCCTTAGTAAATCCAGAAATGAAAAATGTTACACCTATAATGGCACAAAAAATATGAGTAGTCTTTTTTAAGATTGGGTTATATTGGTTAGCTCTTTTCATCGTGGTGGGTTAGAGTAGCTCTTTAATTTCTTGGTATATACGCTCAAAAATCTGTTGTGGTTGTGCCATTTCGCCATCTTGAGTTGCACAATCAACCACTTTTAGGTTACTGTCGGTAACAGCTGCTTCAAGATAGACTCTTCGCACAGACTCTTGAAGCGTAAGCGATGATTCGTGGATATCAGATCCTCCTTTAAGGTAACTACGATCATCGCCCTCTCGCTGCTCACTTAGTCGCACCTTAGTAAATGAGAATGGCACATCTAGAAAAAGAGATATATCGGGTTGTGGTATCTTGAAATGATTATACTCAGTCTCTAGGATCCATGCTTTAAGCTCCTCTCGTTGCGCTACATCCTCAATCTTGGCACACTGATAACCAATATTCGAATAGACATATCTATCGACTATAACGATCTTATCCTCAGAGAGCCATTCATTAATCTGAGCTGCGGCATCTGCTCGATCTCCAGCATACAACAATGCAACTAAATATGGATTAACAGACTCCAAAGAGCCTAAATCTCCTCGCAAGAAGCGAGCAATGAGATCACCATAGACTGGTGCATCAAAACGAGGGAAGTGTAGATACTCACACTTGGCACCCTGCTCTGCAAACATATCACGGAGCAATTTAAACTGCGTTGACTTTCCCGCACCATCTAATCCTTCAAGTACTATAAACATATTTTTTATCTTAACATTGTCACTGCACGCTCAACACCTTTTATAAGTGCTTTCACGTCATCCTCATTATTGTACATTGCAAACGATGCTCTACACATACCTGTAACTCCGAAATGTTGCATCGTTGGCTCAGCGCAGTGCATTCCTGTACGAATTGCAACACCTAATTTATCGAGTATCATGCCGAGATCCAGATGATGCACTCCATCTACATTAAAGGAGATTATAGCACTCTTCGAGCTATCTTCCCCATATATCCTCAGCCCCTCGATCTTACTCAACCCTTCAGTTGCGATCTTCAATAGCTCTTTTTCATGAGCTTCAACCTCCAATGGATCGAACTGCATTACATACTCGATTGCCTCAGCCAATGCTATTGCCCCAATATAATTTGCGGTACCTGCCTCAAACTTCAAAGGGAGAGGTGCATAAGTGGTTTTAGCGAAAGAGACCTTATCGACCATATCTCCTCCATACATAAATGGGGGCATCGACTCTAGCACCTCTTTACGACCATACAAAACACCAATTCCCGTTGGACCATATAGCTTATGTCCCGAAAAAACATAAAAGTCACATCCAAGATCCTTCACATCAACACCACCATGAACAACCCCTTGACAACCATCAACCAACACTAATGCGCCATATCTATGTGCCATATCTATAATTGGCTTCAAGCAGGGGCGCGTGCCCAAAGTGTTAGATGCCTGAGTCACGGCAACCATCTTTGTATTATTATCTAGTAGCTCCTCTAGTAGCTCAACGCGCAGACGACCACTATCATCAATTGGAAGAACTCTGATCTCAGCGCCACAACGCTCTGCCACGGCCTGCCATGGAACAATATTGGAGTGATGCTCCATCTCAGAGATGATTATATTATCGCCCTGCGAAAGATATTTAACACCCCACGCATATGCAACCAAATTTATTGAGGCGGTAGCTCCCGCCGTGAAGACAATCTCCTCTCTGAGTTCAGCCCCAACAAAACTCCTAACGCGCTCACGTGCAGCCTCATATAGCGCCGTAACCTCCTCGGAGATATGGTGCACACCTCTATGAATATTAGCATTCATAGAGGTGTGAAGATAGTTAATTTTATCTATCACCACCTGTGGCTTCTGAGCGGTAGCACCACTATCTAGATAGATAAGAGGCTTGCCATACACCTTAGTATTAAGGATTGGGAAGTCACCACGTATATCATTCACATTAAACATAATCTACATATTTTCTAATGTCTCCTTTATCAACTCCTTTATAGCGTCTCTAACCTCTACAACTTCGCAATGATCTACAACATCTGTTACGAACCCTTCAATTTGAACTCTTCGCGCTTGAGCCTCACTAAGGCCTCGTTGACGCATATAGAAAATTGCATCACTATCCACCATACCCATAGTGGCACCGTGAGAGCACTTCACATCATCTGCATATATCTCCAACTGGGGATGTGCCACGATATGAGATTTGTCACTTAGCTCCACACAACGACAATTCTGCTCTGCGGCAGTCTGCTGTGCACCTTGAGCCACATAGACCAATCCATCAAAGATCAAATTTGACTCCCCCGAAGCTACACACTTCGAGAGTGATCGACTTGCGCAAGCTGCTGCAAGGTGTCTCATATTAATTTTAAGTGAATTATTATCTTTATCTACACCTAGCTGAAGTGTATTTAACTCACTACAACCGTTGGTATCATTTAGCTCCAAATTAAAATCAACCGCAGCATGATTCAACACAACAGCAACAATCTTTGATGTTGCTCCCTGCTGATGATCTACATCTATCCTCACCGGAGCGACTCCACTGCAAAGTTGCGTTAAGCGCAATGTTGCATGACGCTTAAGCTCTATATTAATCGACACTCCCTCAGCGTCTCCATGAAGTAAAATAAGGTCTAAGGTAGCACCCTCCCCAACTTCAAATGAACATGTAGATGGATTGATCGCCGATAGCCGCATCAACTCATTGGCGGGAACACTATTAATATCCTGTAACCTTTGAGTGACATCTAAATTATTTATCGCTTGCAATACTTGTTGCATACACCTACTCTTTAATATCATTAATAAGCCAATCGTAACCCTCCTCCTCTAATTTCAGAGCAAGAGACTTATCCCCCGAATGGATAATTCGTCCTTTATATAGAACATGTACAAAATCTGGCACAATGTAATCAAGGAGACGCTGGTAGTGTGTAATAACCACTGTGGCATTATCATCACTCTTTAACTTCGTTACACCCGTTGCCACAATGCGGAGAGCATCAATATCCAAACCACTATCTGTCTCATCAAGCACTGCTAACTTCGGAGAGAGCATCGCCATCTGGAATATCTCATTCTTCTTCTTCTCACCACCAGAGAAACCCTCATTCACCGAACGTGAAGTCAACTTTGAGTCGAGCTCAACAATAGCACTCTTCTCACGCATGAGCTTTAGGAACTGACCAGCTGTCAATGGCTCCTTGCCCTCATACTTAAGTTTCTCATTGACTGCAATCTTCATGAAGTTTGCCATAGAGACTCCGGGGATCTCAACCGGATATTGAAATCCCAAGAAGAAACCTGCACGTGCACGATCTTCAATTGGAAGGTCAAAAAGATTCCCCCCATCAAAGATAACCTCACCTTGTGTCACTGTAAACTTCTCATTTCCTGCAAGCACCGAAGCCAATGTACTTTTTCCAGATCCATTAGGACCCATAATTGCATGAACCTCGCCTGCTTTCACCTCAAGGTTAATTCCCTTTAAAATCTCTTTGTCGCCAACGTTGGCATGCAAATTTGTAATCTTTAACATATATATTTTTATTTTTCTTCCTAACCTACACTACCCTCTAAACTAAGAGAGAGTAACTTTTGAGCCTCTACAGCAAACTCCATTGGCAACTTCGCCAACACCTCCTTGGCATACCCATTAACGATTAGGCCCACAGCCTCCTCCGTTGCAATACCTCGCTGATTACAATAAAACAATTGATCCTCAGATATCTTAGATGTAGTCGCCTCATGCTCCACAATGGCACTCCTATTATAATTATCAATCACAGGGAAGGTATGAGCACCGCACATATCACCTATAAGAAGCGAATCACACTGCGAATAATTCCTTGCACTATCTGCACCCTTAGCCACCTTCACCAAACCACGATACGAGTTTTGGCTAAAACCTGCCGATATACCCTTCGATACAATTCTACTACGTGTATTGCGACCTATATGGATCATCTTGGTGCCGGTATCAGCCTCCTGATGATTGTTTGTCATTGCAACTGAATAAAATTCGCCCACCGAATTATCCCCAAGAAGCACACAACTTGGATACTTCCATGTTATCGCAGAACCCGTTTCAATCTGAGTCCACGACAACTTAGCACCTTGATGACATAAACCACGCTTAGTGACAAAGTTGTAAATACCACCTTTTCCATCCTTATCACCGGGATACCAGTTCTGAACTGTAGAATATTTCACATCAGCATCCTTACATACCACAATCTCCACCACCGCTGCATGCAACTGATTTTCGTCACGCTGAGGTGCTGTACAACCCTCTAAATAGCTCACATAAGAGCCCTCGTCGGCCACAATCAACGTTCTCTCAAACTGCCCTGTGCCCATAGCATTAATACGGAAGTAGGTCGACAACTCCATCGGACAGCGCACGCCCTTGGGAATATAACAAAATGATCCATCTGAAAAAACAGCCGCATTAAGGGCTGCATAGTAGTTATCAGTATATGGCACGACACTACCTAAATACCTCTTCACCAAATCGGGATACTCCTTAATAGCCTCAGATATTGAACAGAAAATAATACCTTTCTCCGCTAAAGTCTCCCTAAAGGTAGTCTTTACAGAGACAGAATCCATTACAGCATCCACCGCAACCCCCGCTAAAGCCATCTGCTCCTCAAGAGGAATACCCAGCTTATCGAAGGTCTGTTTCAACTCTGGATCTACCTCATCCATAGAGTTAAGCTTCGTCACAGATTTTGGAGCAGCATAATAGCTAATTGCCTGAAGATCGATCTCAGGTATATTAAGGTGAGCCCATTTAGGGTGCTCTAAAGTAAGAAAGTAACGATATGCCTCTAGACGACTCTCGGTCATCCACTCAGGCTCCTCTTTCTTTTTTGAAATAAGCCTAACCACATCTTCGGAAAGGCCCTTCTCTATTATCTCAGTTTCGACATCGGTAACAAAACCATATTTATACGTTTCATTACTAATATCTTCTATAATACTTTTATCGTTTTGTGCAGACATTATATTTTAATTTCTCGTGTAACCTTGCAAAGATATAAATTTTTAGCCATATATGGAAATGAAAATGATATAGGTGCCAATTAAAACTTAGAAATAGTATCTATCCCCCAAGTTGCAAAACAACCCCAACGACAAAAACCAAGCAAAACAGATGAATTTGAGAAAATTAAGTAAATAGCAAAATCTTTTTTCAACTTTTTCCTCCTCAAAAGTTGCACAATTCAATAAAAACACATATATTTGCACTCGCTTTCAAGGAAGTCAGGAAGGATGGGTGAGTGGCTGAAACCACCAGTTTGCTAAACTGACGTACGGGTAACTGTACCGGGGGTTCGAATCCCCCTTCTTCCGCCAAATGGCTCAAATCAAGAGAGACGCAAAAAGAGGTAGTTAAACTTAACTACCTCTTTTTTTGTCTTCTTACTCAGCTGTAACCCTCGGACTTATGCGATATCAAGCACCTTTCTGCTACTCCTTTACACGTACACGTTCGTTACAAATTAATATTTTTATGTTATCAGACCAAATAAATTTACAATTTTCTATAAATATAGACCCTACTTTCACCTCCATATAATTTTTTACATTGTAAATCATACAAAAAGTAGTATCTTTATACACGCATTTTTAACTAAACAGCATGGAGCCGTCAATAACTCAAAAGATTAAACGCATGAACCTCGTTGCCCCAAAATCGCAAAGAGGTGAACTTCCACGCCCTCTTCCTCCCAACCCCAACCAAAAATTAGTAAGGGTCTATGTTGAGGGATATGAGGATGTAGCATTTTGGCGAGGTATCTTTGACCACTTCGCAAACCCATATTTGAGGTTCGAGATCTCGGTACCTCCACGCGAAGATCTACCCAAAGGCAAAAAGATCCTTTTGAATATGATTCCAGAGTCGTCACAAGAGTTAATTCTTTGTGTCGACTCCGATTTCGACTATATTTTTCACGACTCAACCTCTCAAGCAAGAGATGTTAATGGTGCACAATTTCTATTTCACACATACACCTACGCCACAGAAAACTACCTATGCTATGCCCCATCGCTTCATAACGTTTGCGTCAAGGCGACAAAGAACGATACTCGAATATTCGATTTCGAACTCTTTATGGAGGAGTATTCCAAAGCGATATATCCCGCTTTTTTATGGTATTGCTACTCGGCACAACTCTCCTCAGAGAGTATCTTTATACTTGCTGATTTCAAAAATACAGTACGAATAAACTTCCTAGATATCACCAACAATGGAGCTAATACTGTGGCTTGGGTCAAAAGGAATGTTCATCGCAAAATATTAGAACTCAGCACAAAGCATCCTCAAATGGCGATCAACATCAAAGAGTTTGAGAAGATAATAATCCATCGAGGAGTAACCCCCGAAACCACATATTTATATATGCACGGCCACACACTTATGGACAGCGTAGTGATGGTGGCTCTTAATGCCGTATGCGAGAAACTCCGTCAGCTATCCACTGCAAGGATAATAAACTCTTCGAAGAGAGGCACCGCCTTTAAGAATGAGATAAATAACTACACCAACTCTTTGCGTTCGATCAAAGATGTGCTTCTAGACAACGAAAACTACACGAAATGCCCCCTCTTCAGAGCTCTCCACGCCGATTTAGCTCGATATATAATCACAACTGTCAAGGAGATGAAGAGCCGAGGCGAGATCCCCGAAGATTCCATCTGGGACATTATCAAGAATATTGAAAATTCTATATTGAGGTAGTTTACCAATAATAACGACTGTATAAATCGCTATAATAAAAGATATTACCTCTAAATCCAATAAGAGGGTTAAACATATTATCGTAGTAGACATAATCGGGTGACACCACACTATTTACGAGGAATGTCACATCAATATCGTCAGCCTCAATTACATTCGACACTTCATCCAAAAGCTCAATTGTAAACGAACCATCTATAATGGTGAGAGACGTTCCAATCGGGTAAGGAGTTGTGCAGAGCGTTTTTGCCGCCAAAATAGAGGTGCTAACAAAATTTTGAGCTGTAACAGGGCTATTTGCATAGACTATAGTGCTATTGCCATCCATTGTAAAAGTATAGTTGTCGATAGCGCTCCACGCAATAGTCAAACGTAGCGAGATATCACCATTAGGCTCTTCTTGAGTGCAAAGCCACTGTTCACCGTCAATATTACTAATTGTAATCTTCTTCTTTGATGCGCTACCATCAGCCGAGATCGACCATATTGCTCCCGCTTCAACTATCGATATATTATTGTGCTCAACAGAGATCTCAGCGCCACTATTTGAGGTAATTACCGTAACTATATTATTTTTAGCGCGAGGTGCTATTTTTGAAAAATATAGATTCTCGATCTCATATCGAGCACTCTCATTATCAATGTTATCAAGCCATGTGCTCGCCTTATGGATTGTCGAGATATCGCTCAAGGGTAATTGAAGTGAATTTTCATAGAGGTCGTAAACAACCATAGCTGCAAATCTATCAGATTGATCCTCTGGAAGAGCCTCTTTACACGAAAGCGTGAAGGCAAGAAAAGATAGTAATACTATACATTTAAACATTCTCATAACAATAGTCTATTTTTTAGATTTTAAATTATAACCTATTCCTATTCGCATAGCACCAGTCGAAGAGCTAGATAAATCCGCAAAGCCAAATAGCGCGCGCCCCACCTTGATTCCTATATATGTAGCCTCAACATATCCCGTAGTAGATAGCGACAAACCACCATTTATAAGATCTCGCTCTGAAGCAAGTCCAACACCTAAAGCGAAACTTGAATAGAGAGTTACATTTTTACAATTAAGCCAATCAAAACGTATTCGAGGTGCAATACTCATATAACCACATCTATCACTATTAACAATTGAGTTGTCATAGATAGTTGTTTTAACAAAGTCTGATTGAGCGTAAGTAGCTATAGCTCCTAACGTTATACGTTTATTTAGTTTATAAGTAAAACCTAGATTTACAGATGGTGTTTGCAGAGTGTTAGTCGTCATAAGATTACTATTCTCGCTGCCAAACGAGTATTCATCATAGGCGAAATATCTGGTGCCAAATTTGTACCTATAGTAACTTCGTAAGGAGATCTATCCCTCCATGATTCATTTTGTTGTGCAGATGCTGAAAAGATAGTGCCTAACAGCAGGAACAGCGAAAAGATTGTAGCAGTTTTCTTCATTTCTTTCTCTATTTTAATTGTGATTAATATCTCATAAACACTAAACTTATATCAAGATTCACCATTTGTAGATTACACTATATACTAAATGCCTAAGTAGTAAAAATACTGCATCAAAACAGATGTTTTTTACTCTTCTACTATATATATTCTACCTAACATCCTTAATCACCTTATAGCTTTGAGCACCCTGCACGGAGTCAACATTCACCTGTTTACCACCTTTGAAGCGCCATACTAATGATAATCCGACATTTTGGACTGGGGTTGTGGTGTCATATGTAATGGTGTATCCACTCGTGGAACTATCGTAACGGCGGCGATCACCTAGAAGATTGAAGGTCATGGATAACTGAAGTGTGTCATGACACATCTTTTTGTAGAGTTGCCCTCCAAGGTTGTAGATTGTGTAATATGTGCGGTCGTAGGTTGTGAATGTTGGTTCATATATGACATTAAGCATACCACCCCACCCCTTTGAGAAGCTAAACGAGTTGTATAGAGCGTAGTATTGTCGCATGTGAGTATCATCGTATACGACACCTCCAAGCGTCACATCTTCGGGGTGAATCTCTAAACGTCCGGATAACTTTGCGCTCCACCACTTGAGCGGTGTTAGGTTTAACTCTGCTCCAAACCCTCCAAACTGAGATGCTGGCAGATTAATCGGTGTTGTATAGAAACTCCCTGCTGCCTCGTCACTTTGGAGCGTCTCCCAATAAATAGCACTCTTCGAGTGCGCATACAAAGCACTTAGATTCAGCTTATTACCCCATAGTGAGGTAGCAGCAAGCGCCATATCTGTAGTTGGAGCTACTAGATTGGGGTTACCCACTTGATAATTATATGCGTCAAGCCATGTTATGGTTGATGATATTGCAGAGTATGGGATATCTTCGAGCATTCTCTTGTAGTTAAGCATGAACATATGCTTTCCACTTTTGCCTAACGGCATCATCAATTGCAGAGTTGGATTAACTCCCCATGCGTTATTTTCACTTCTCACGCCAAGCTCCTCATAGCCGATATGATTTAACTGCCCATTGACACCTGCGCTATACATCACCCTGCCCAACTGCCCCATTGCTTGTAGGTAGGCTATTGGCGTGAAGCCATCTGTTTGGGTTGCATTCGTACTTACTACGAAACGATTTGTGTCGTTATAATCTACTGTAGGAGTGTATGCAGACGATATATATTGCATCGAGGCACCATAGCTCAGAACAAGTCTCTCACTACATGGATTTTTAAAATCTATCGCAAGTTTTGCAAGGTCAAGGCTATTTTGAAAAAGAGATAGAGACTCTGTTGAGGTATCATAAATGTAGGAAGTGGTCGTTGATGATTGTCGATTGTAGTAGTCCGCTACAATATCCATAGAGGCACCTTTTGCATTGAGCATAGATGAGTATTTCACCGTTGCTTGCTGCTCAACGTACTCAGCATCATTATCAATTATCGACTCATCGCTTGTTGCACTCTCCAAGATAGATGACGTATAGGTATCAAGGGCATCCGAGGAGATGTAGTAACTAACTCCCAATTTACTCTTCTCATTTAATTGATAGACAAGACTTAAGCGATTATTGATATTAAAACCATCACTCTTTATACTTTCAAGAGCATTGAGATGCAATGATGTCGAAGAGTCAAAGATAGATTGCTCAGCACTCTCTTCAACCTGATTCCACGACGTTGAGAGATTGTTATATAAACTCAATTTTTTGTTGCGATAGTAGATCATCCCACCAAAATTCTCACCACTGAAACCATACTTTGAGTGATATGTTGCACCTCCATTTAAAGAACCATAGTAACCATCCTCAGATGGCTTACGGAGTGTAATATTTATGACTCCACCCGACATTGAGGCGTTGTGTCGACTTCCCGCAAGGTAATCAACCTTAACGTTGTCAATCATATCAGCAGGAATATTATTCAACTCCCCAACATTGGGCAACTCAACACCATCAACATATATCTTAGAGACAGAAAGTCCATTGATTTTATAGCTCCCCTCCTCCCTGCTAATACCGGGCAAAAAGGCTAAAGCCTCAGCCGACTGCTTTCCTTTCGTTATAGCCGAAGAGCGCAAATTTACGCTATATCCAGAGGCATCATACTCAGTTCTACGAATAAGCACAGTAACCTCATCCATATTTTGGCTACTCTCCGTCAATGTTATCTCCTCAAAATTCTCTACTCTACATGGCACGCTAACCGTTTGATAACCAAGAGATGCAATCTCTATGGCATATTTTGCGCTCTGACTCTGCTCAAAGGCAAATTCACCTCGTTCATTAGTTGCCACACCTATCACATAGCTTGTGTCGGGCAGCTCATAAAGAATTACATTTGCATAGCCAATAGGTTCACTTTCGCTGTTAATTACTCGACCTTTGATTGTTTGGGCATTGAGGGCTGTTGCACATAGCAAGATCAATGCGGATAGTAGTGATAGCTTTTTCATAATCTAATGTTTATTTCTAGTTTTTGACACAAATTGATACACTCGCCATACCAAAGTCGCAAACAATTGATTATAGGTGGGTTCTAAAAATTGCTTTTTCACTCCAAAATTTAGGATAAGAACCCGTAACATCCTAAATTGAAGCGTTTATCTGACCTCAAAGTTAAATCAAAA
>JBCQWG010000027.1:0-27760 GCA_047172325.1 Rikenellaceae bacterium
CTACTTGATCGAATGATATTGACCCCATAGATAATAATGTGTGTGTGAATACACAAAGATAATACATCGTAGGGCATTTTCATCATTCTGGGTGACTGTAGGTCATGTGGGTTTCATTATATTAACCAAATCTTCATAGATTTCGTTAGCATACTCTCCTGTTGTCGTGCGATACAAAAGTGTCTCTTGAATATCATTTTCGCGATATACGAACAAACAAATTTTGTTCGCGAAATATGTACCGTCGATTACAAGATGAACGACTCGGCATTCGGGTATCTTCCACGTTGGATACTCTTTTAAATGCTCATAAAATTTGCGTTGCAGTGTGCGAACTGAAAGTCCGCTATCACGAGATAACAGCGGCAGAGTTTGGCGCTCTATAACCCATTTGCGAAACCATACTTGCTCGTTAGATTTGGCTACTCCTTTATTCTCTGATGTGAAGTAGATGCCGCAGTTATTACACTTCAATCTTTGATGTCCGTTACGTTTTCCCCACTTCTGAACATCTAAACTTGAACACACCCAACAGCGCGTTTTCCTCTCTCGTTTTACCATAAAAAATTACCTTAATTGAAACACGTTTCAATTAAGGTAATTAATCCTTTTGTATATCAATGCGTTATGGCGATTCTACCAACCATTTCTGTCCACATTGCCGATACTGAAAATTAGGGACTTTTGCAAATATTTACAGGTGTTTAATTACTGATTATCAATTGGTTAGGCATTTATGTGCCATTTTTGTCGGGTAGTTAGGTTAAAAACTTAAAAAACATAGCGTATTAGCACTAATTCGTCTAATACGCTATGTTGTAAATACGCTATAGTGATTTCTCAATCTTAGCTTTGAATGCCTCCTTTGATGCAGCTCCAACTTGTTTGTCAACAAGCTCGCCACCTTTAAGGAAAATTACTGTGGGGATGTTGCGAACGCCATACTTGCCAACGATCTCGTCGTTGTCTTCAACATCGCATTTGCCAATGATGGCGCGACCTTCGTACTCGGTTGCAAGCTCCTCAATGATTGGAGCGATAGTGCGGCAGGGGCCACACCACTCTGCCCAGAAATCAATTACTACAAGCTTATCACCTGCGATAAGCTCCTCAAAATTCTCTTTTGTGATTGTAAGTGCCATAATTTTTTTTGTTTTTAAGAAATTTTATACTCTATATTATCTGTGTTTAACTTATCAATTAACTCTTTATTGAGAGTGATTGTTTTATCGCGCGATACCATATCTATTGCAACACCACTTTTAGAGTCATAGATTCTAAATTTAACAGCGATAGAACCTTTAGGTGTCCCCCTTTTGTGAAGAGTGAGCTCCTCCATATACTTGATAAATTGATCGTTGATATGGTTTATATCTACCTCAAATGTTATGCTCTTTATCATCTTGTCGCGATACTCTGAGAGTTGCATGATGGATTTGATGTTAAAGTTAAGCATGTTCTCATTGTAGCGTCGTGGCTCAACTCGACCTTTTACAAAAAGGAAGTAATCCTTATATAGATATTTACGGAAGTTCTCGTAATCCTTTCCAAAGAGCATAAACTCGTGGGAGCCTTCGTAATCTTCGAGTGTGAATTTACCAAATGGCTTACCCCCTTTCGACATCATATGCTGCTCGTCTATAACCATACCTGCAACTGTTACATCCTTATCGCGGAAACTTTCAAGCATCGATAGCTCCGATACCTGTGCATTGCAGAAGTTATCTATAATAATGCTATATTCGTCAAGTGGATGTGCCGAGAGAAATAGCCCAATGATCTCACGCTCGCGCTTAAGGGTCTCTACTTGACTCCATTCTTCAGATATGGGGGCTGTTGGCTTCTCAATATCGACTACGCCACCCTCTCCACCGAAGAGGCTCTGTTGTGCATTTTGTTGCTCCTGTTGACATCGCTGCCCATAGCGTATGAGTAGCTCAATAAATGTTAGATTATTGGTGCTAATTTCGAAGAATCTACAGCGGTGGAATTGAGAGATTTCATCTAAGCCACCTGCCAAAGCTATATTCTCGATAGATTTTCTATTTACTGTTGAGTAGTTAAGGCGCTTAAATAGATCATATATATCGGTGAAACGTCCATTCTTTTGACGTTCATCAATAATAGATCGCACGGCGGCCTCTCCAACACCTTTTATCGCAACTAATCCAAAACGAATATCGCCAGCGTCATTTGCTGCAAAGCGCTCCATGGACTCATTGATGTCGGGTACTAGAACCTTTATCTTCATGCGGGTACACTCGTTCATGTAGAAACTTAGCGTCTTAATATCTGCTAGATTTCGACTTAGAAGAGCGGCCATATACTCCGAAGGGAAGTTCGCTTTTAGATATGCGGTCTGGTATGCAATCCACGAGTAGCATGTAGCATGCGACTTGTTGAAGGCATATGAGGCAAATTTCTCCCAGTCGGCCCAGATCTTCTCTAGGACTTTTGGATCATGTCCATTGCTTTGACCACCACTAATAAATTGAGGCTTGAGCTCATCTAGCTTATCTTTAAGCTTTTTACCCATCGCCTTGCGAAGAGAGTCTGACTCGCCGCGAGTAAAGTTAGCCAATAAGCGCGAGAGTAACATGACTTGCTCCTGATAGACCGTAATGCCATAGGTGTCCTTAAGGTATGTCTCCATGATAGGAATATCATACTCGATAGGTTTGCGACCATGTTTACGGTCGACAAAATCAGGTATGTAATCCATCGGTCCGGGACGATAGAGGGCATTCATGGCGATAAGGTCCTCAAATGTTGAGGGCTGTAGATCACGTAGATATTTCTGCATGCCGGCAGACTCAAACTGGAATGTTCCCACGGTGCGACCAGCGCTATAAAGCTCATATGTCCTTAGATCGTCTATTGGTATATTATCTATATCTATTACAATATTTTGACGCTGCTTAATATTAGAGAGAGCATCTTTGATGATAGATAGAGTCTTAAGCCCCAAGAAGTCCATTTTGATAAGACCTGTATCTTCAATTACTGAGCCCTCATATTGGGTTACTAGCATCTTCTCACCGGTCTCCTTATCGTCGGCAGTACTCACAGGAACCCAATCTGTGATGTTGTCACGACAGATAATTGTTCCACAGGCATGTACTCCTGTGTTACGAACGTTACCCTCCAACATCTTTGCGTAGCGGATGGTATCTCTCAATGTGGAATTATCAGAGGATTCAGCCTCTTTGAGCTCTGGAATCTCAGATATAGCATTTGTGAGATTCATCTTCTTGTCGTTGGGTAGGCGATCAGGGATGAGTTTACATAATCTATCAGACTCCGGTAGAGGTAGCTTCTGAACACGCGCCACATCTTTTATGGAGCTCTTTGTTGCCATAGTTCCATAAGTAATGATGTGAGCTACTTTCTCTTTGCCATATTTTTGAGTTACCCAGTTAAGGACTCTGCCACGACCATCATCATCGAAGTCAACATCTATATCGGGTAGTGATATACGATCAGGATTTAGGAAACGCTCGAAAAGAAGATCATATTTAATAGGATCTATCATCGTTATACCAAGGCAGTAGGCAGCTGCCGACCCTGCTGCCGATCCACGTCCCGGTCCTACGGAGACATTTAACTCCTCGCGAGCAGCACGTATAAAGTCCTGCACAATAAGGAAGTATCCCGGAAAACCCATCGTCTTCATTATATATAACTCAAAGTTGAGACGCTCTAGCACCTCTTCAGAGAGTGGATCACCATACTTTTTCTTTGCACCCTCAAGTGTGATTTTGGCGAGATAATCAGCCTCTAGCTTGATGCGATATAATTTGTCGTAGCCACCAATACTTTGAATCTTCTTTTCGGCTGCCTCTGGGCTAAGTACAACATTACCTAGCTCGTCGCGTGTGAACTCCTCAAAGAGCTCTTTATCTGAATATTTAGCGCGATAACCCTCTTCAGTTCCAAAATCCTCTGGTATATCAAAGGTTGGCATAATGGGTTGATTATCAATAGAGTATACCTCAACTTTATTGCACACCTCAAGAGTGTTTTCAAGAGCCTCTGGAATATCCTGAAATAGCTTTGCCATCTCGTCACGACTCTTAAACCACTCCTGCTTCGAGTATACCATACGTTTAGGATCGTCCAAATCACGACTGGTACTTAGACATATTAAGCGATCGTGTGCTTCGGCATTATCCTCATCAACGAAGTGAACATCATTGGAGCAGATAAGCTTAATGTCGTGTTTGTGAGCCAACTCAATTAAAGCCTCATTAACTTTTACTTGCATGGGGTATACCTCATGATTTGCACGATCTACAGTAGCTATATGACGTTGCAATTCAACGTAGTAATCATCACCAAATAGATTTTTATGCCATAGCATAGATGCTTCAGCGGACTCTAAATCCTCTTTTAGTATCTTTTGAGGTACCTCTCCACCAATACATGCCGAGCAGCAGATTAACCCTTCATGATACTTCTGTAGCTCGTTATGGTCTGTGCGGGGGCGAGAGTAGAAACCATCGGTCCAACCCTTAGATACAATCTTGATAAGATTGTGATAGCCTGTAATATTTTTTGCAAGTAGGATCAAGTGATATCCACTCTGGTCGCTCTTTTGCTCTTTTATGTGGAGCCCTCGACGAGCTACATATACTTCGCAACCAATAATGGGTTTGAACTTAAGTCTCTCTTCTAACAGATATATCTTTTCGTTGTTCTTCTCGATTGAGATTTTAGGATCTTCTCCCTCGACCACTTCGGTACCCTCTTCAAAGGCGACATTCTGCTTTTTTAATTTCGCAATATCGCCCTTCCATCCCTTTTTCTTTTTACTTAGAGTGTTGATGAACTCTTTGATGCCAAACATTACACCATGGTCCGTGACCGCAAGTCCGGGCATACCATCACCTATAGCCTTATCTATCAATTTTGATATATTGGCTTGACCATCAAGGATGGAGTATTGGGTATGGACGTGAAGGTGTACGAAATTTTGCATCTTATATAAATATTTGACAACAAATATACAAACTTTTTCTTTATTACAACTGCTTTTTCTGGTTGCATATTTGTAACTATTATATATGTATATTATATTTGTATAATAAAACTATTTTTCTATGAGCGAGATAAAGCAAAAAGAGGTAAGTGAGGAGTTTGTAGTTTTTCGTACATTCTCTTCTATAAATGAGGCGGAGATCATAAAATCAGTATTGGATAGTTATGGCATTTGGACAACAATAAATAATGAATATATGTCTGCAATCTATCCTATGGCCATTTCATCGCAGCTAATTATACGTAAAGAGGAGTATGAAAAGGCAATTGAGTTGATAAATGATTAAAATATTATTAAAAAATTTGCATATTAAAAACTAATCACTATATTTGCACTGTCCTTTTTAAAAGTAAGCAATGTTTCTTGGTGATACTACATACAACTCTTTAACATCGGCACGTAGTGTTGATGGTTTTGTTGTGTCTCTAAGTCTATTACAATTGCGACGACGACGTTAGTCGTATGTATATATCTCGTTGCCATATCAGAGGGTCTTTGAAGGCAACTATCCATCGTAACTTTTATATTAACCCATTTACAATATTATTTGTATTAAACTATGATTGTCAGTAATTTCACTGTTGTCGTAGCTAATGCCTCACATGTAAAATATGCAGAAGAGATATGCGACGAGATGTCGTCATCTGCTGCTAAGCGTGGAACAGGTATAGCTAAAAGATCTACGGAGTATATATCTCAAAAGATGATTGAGGGCAAAGCTATTATAGCTTTTTGCGGCGAAGATCGTTGGGCAGGATTCACCTATATTGAATCATGGGAAGGTGAGAAATATGTGGCCAACTCTGGTCTTATCATCAACCCTAAGTATCGCGAAATTGGATTGGCTAAGATTATTAAGCGTAAGGCATTTGCGCTATCCATCAAGAAGTTCCCCGGAGCTATCCTTTTTGGACTCACTACCGGTTTTGCCGTGATGAAGATAAATGACCAATTGGGGTATCATCCAGTTACATTTAGTTATCTAACACATGATAATAAGTTTTGGGAGGGATGTAAAAGTTGTGTTAACTACAATATTTTAGTTGCAAAAAATCGTAGCAATTGTCTATGTACAGCAATGGTCTTTGACTCATCTAAAGATGAACTTAAATTTGACCTTGACAAAGTTCTAGCGACAAATGAGTACGAACTACCACAAGTAAAAAAATAAATTTAAAACCACATAAATTATGAAAAAGAAGGTAATTTTGGCCTACAGCGGAGGTCTTGACACTTCCTATTGCGGTGTCTATCTAACACAAAACATGGGTTATGAAGTTCATGCAGTATTGGCAAATACAGGTGGTTTTACTGCCGAGGATATTGAGCTAGTTGAAAAGCGTGCATATGAAATTGGTTGCGTGAGCTTTACTAATCTTGATGTTGCAGATGACTATTATGACCTTACAATTAAATATATGGTCTATGGCAATATGCTTAAGAATGGTTCATATCCAATCTCGGTAAGTTCTGAGCGTATCATTCAAGCGCTAGCAATTGCTAAATATGCAAAGGCTGAGGGTGCTGATTTCTTGTGTCATGGTAGTACAGGTGCTGGCAATGACCAAATTCGTTTCGATTCAATCTTCGGAATTATAGCTCCAGAAATAGAGGTTATTGCCCTTATCCGTGAGCAACAACTCTCTCGTGAGCAGGAGATTGCTTTCCTAAAGGAGCATGGCATCAATATGGACTTCAAGAAGGCTGAATATTCAATCAATAAGGGTCTTTGGGGAACTTCAATTGGTGGTAAGGAGACTCTAAGTTCAAAGCTAGGATTGCCCGAAGAGGCTTTCCCAACAAAGTGTGTTAAGGGCGAGAGCGAGGCTGCGGATATGACTATTACCTTTGAGAAAGGTGAGGTTGTAGCAGTTGATGGTGTTGCGCTAAGTGGTGTTGCAGCAATCACAGCAATAGCACAAAAGGCAGGTGAGTTTGCGGTAGGTCGCGGCATGCACGTGGGTGATACTGTAATTGGTATTAAAGGACGTGTAGGTTTTGAGGCGGCTGCACCAATGGTTATCATCAAGGCGCACCATATGTTAGAGAAGCACACACTCTCTAAGTGGCAACTCTTCTGGAAAGAGCAAATTTCTACATTCTATTGCAACAATCTTCACGAGGGTCTATACTACGATCCCGTAATGCGCGACATCGAGGCGATGTTGACTCAAAGTCAAGAGTTTGTTTCGGGCGATGTATTCGTTAAGTTGCAGCCTTATCGTTTTGAGGTTATTGGTATTGAGTCAAGTAGCGATTTGATGTGTGATGCATTTGGTTCATATGGAGAGATGAATAGAGCTTTCACAGGTGATGATGCTAAGGGCTTTGGTAAGATATTCTCTCTTAGTTCAAAGATCTTCAACACTATTAATAATATAGAGTAATGATAAAAGTTGGAGTTGTAGGTGCAGCAGGATATGTCGGTGGTGAAATCTGCCGACTCTTGCTTATTCACCCTTCGGTAGATTTTATTTTTGCTCAGAGCTCTAGTAGCGCAGGTGAGCCTCTATATAGTGTTCATGAGGATCTCTTCGGAGCAACGGATATGTGTTTCAGTGAAGGTGTAGATAGCACTGTTGATGTTGTCTTTTTATGCTCAGGTCATGGTAAATCATTAAAATTCTTAGAGGGAACGGAGCTCCCCAAGGAGTGTGTTGTTATAGATTTAGGTAATGATTTTCGTCTTCAGAAGGACTCATGTAGTGCGGGTCGTAAGTTTGCTTATGGGCTTTCGGACTTTTTTGGAGATGATGTTACACAGTGTCGCAATGTGGCTAATCCCGGTTGTTTTGCAACGGCAATTCAACTTGCGATATTGCCTCTAGCGGCGAAGTCACTACTCTCTGACGACGTGCATGTTACAGCTATTACAGGCTCTACAGGGGCAGGTCAATCGCCATCTGCTACGACTCACTTCTCGTGGCGTGCAAATAACCTATCGACATATAAGACATTTTCGCATCAACACCTAGGTGAGATCGGTGAGAGTGTAAGTCGACTACAGCCATCATTCGAGGGGTCAATCAATTTTGTGCCTTATCGTGGTGATTTCCCTCGCGGAATTATCGCTACTATTCACACAAAATGTGCACTGAGCCTAGAGGAGGTCGTCTCTATCTTTAACTCTTACTATGGTGATTCTCCATTCACATTTGTCTCCCCAAAACCAATCAACTTAAAGCAGGTGGTTAATACAAACCGTTCATTGCTACATATTGAGAAACATGGTGATTATCTGTTAATTACATCTGTAATTGACAATCTTTTACGTGGTGCAGCAGGTCAAGCAATAGAGAATATGAATAGAATATTTAGCTTGCCACTTGATGCAGGATTAAAACTTAAGGCTTCTGCCTTTTAATGGAAATTTATTATGAAGTGTTTTGATGTATATCCAATAAATGATATAAATATAGTAAAGGCTTCAGGCTCGAAGCTTTGGGATGATGCAGGATGTGAATATCTTGATATGTATGGTGGACATGCGGTAATATCTATTGGTCATAGCGCTGAGAGATATGTAAATAACATCAATGAGCAGCTTGCCAATATTGGTTTCTACTCAAATTCAATTCGTATTCCCCTTCAAGCTAAGCTAGCAAGTGCTTTAGGCTCGCTCTCAGGAAAAGATGAATATTCACTATTCCTCTGTAATAGTGGTGCTGAGGCAAATGAAAATGCGCTGAAGCTCGCATCGTTCTATAACTCTCGCCGTCGTGTTATTGCATTCTCTACTGCATTTCATGGACGCACATCGCTTGCTGTAGCTGCAACGGATAATCCTAAGATTGTAGCACCTGTAAATCAGACTGATAATATAACATTTGTTGAGTATAACAATATTGATGCTCTTCGCGCTGAGTTCGCTAAGGGTGAGGTATCATCGGTTATCGTTGAGGCTATTCAAGGTGTTGGTGGAGTAAAGGTTGCTACAGATGAGTTCTTGATCGCTATCAGAGAGTTGTGCGATGAGCATAATGCTGTGATGATTGCAGATTGCGTGCAGTGTGGATGTGGTCGCTCAGGAAGATACTTCGCTCTTGATTATTCGGGGGTGAAGGCTGATATCTACTCCATGGCAAAGGGAATTGGTAATGGCTTCCCTGTTGGAGGCATAATGATATCGCCAAAATTCACAGCCTCATATGGTCTTTTGGGAACCACTTTTGGGGGTAATCACTTGGCTTGTGCTGCGGCATTGGCTGTAGCAGAGGATATCGAGCAAAAGGGCTTGATTGAGAATGCTGAGGCTATGGGGCACTATCTCATGGAGCAGCTCTCGGCCATTGATGATAAGCGTATAGTGGAGCTTCGTGGCAAAGGTTTGATGATTGGAGTAGTTATGGAGAGTGACTCAAAGGCTCTAAGAGCTAAGCTTTTACACACTCACAAAATATTTGTAGGTAGCGCCTCAGATGCTAGAATTATTAGAATATTACCATCGTTGACCATAGGCAAGGAGGAGTGTGATAGATTAATTGAGGCGTTAAAAAGTTGTTTGAAGGATGAATAAAAGCAGATTAAAAGTAGTTAAGATTGGCGGACATGTTGTAGATTCATCAGAGGCACTCGACAAATTGCTCGATGAATTTGCTTCGCTCGAAGGTGATAAAATTCTGGTGCATGGTGGTGGTAAGGTCGCAACGAAGATCTCTGCTGCCCTAGGTATTGAGGCAAAAATGATTGAGGGCAGAAGAGTTACGGATGCCGCTACAGTTGAGGTTGTTACAATGGTCTATGCTGGAGGCATCAACAAAGGAATCGTTGCTAAGTTACAAAAGAGAGGCGTTGCAGCATGGGGCGTTTGCGGTGCTGATGCTCAACTTATTCCTGCCGTTAAACGACCAGTCAAAGAGATTGATTATGGTTATGTGGGAGATGTGCTCACCGATCAAATTAACTACAAGGCTTTTGATATGCTTCTAGGTGCCGGGTATAGCGTTGTTGTGGCGCCTATAACTGTGAGTGCTGAGGGTCAACTCCTTAACACAAATGCAGATACAATTGCGCAAAGCGTGGCTGTTGCTATGAGTAACTACTATGATGTAGAGCTAATTTATCTATTCGAGAAGCCGGGAGTATTGGCCGATATTGCGGATGAGGGTAGCGTAATAAAGCTAATCTCAAGTGAGAATTATCCTGAGTTGAAAAGCTCTGGTAAGATCTTCGATGGTATGATTCCAAAAATTGACAATGCTCTATTTGCGGTGGACAATGGTGTGACAGCAGTTAGAATTTGCAATACACTCGAAACAGAATCGGGAACATTAATAGCTAATAAATAGATAATATAATGAATAGTGCTGAGGCCATAAATCTGCTTAGTCGATTAATCGCAACACCTTCGCTTACTCGTAGTGAGCATGATAGTGCTGATCTACTCTATGCAGAGATGGTAAAGTTAGGTTTTGAGCCACAGAGGATTGAGAATAATTTAATTGTTTACAATCGTCACTTCTCGGCTGAACTGCCTACAGTTGTGTTATGCTCTCATCACGACACTGTTCGTCCTAATGAAAATTATACGCGCGACCCATTTGCTCCAACTCTTGAAGGGGGTAAATTATATGGTCTGGGAAGCAATGATGCTGGAGCAAGCTTAGTCTCGCTCCTTGCCTGCTTCACTCATTTCTATTCGATGAAGCTGCCTCATTGTAACTTATGTCTCTTGTTAACAGCCGAGGAGGAGAGCTCAGGGCATAAGGGCATGGGTATAATGTATGAGAAAATCGTTAACCCATCGCTAGTGATCGTTGGAGAGCCGACCTCGATGGATGTTGCGATAGCGGAGCGAGGGTTGATGGTTCTAGATTGTGAAACAGTTGGCGTCTCTGGCCACGCAGCACATGATAATACGGTCAATCCAATTATAGAGTCGCTCGATGATATACGATGGTTTAATGATTATCGTTTTGAAAAACGTTCCGATGTGTTAGGTGATGTTAAGATGAGTGTAACGGTAATTTCGGCAGGAACATCGCACAATGTTGTTCCCGGAAAGTGTAACTTTACGGTGGATGTACGAAATAATGGTTGTTACACAAATCTTGAGATTCTAGAGGCTGTAAAGCAGCATGTGAGTTGTAGTGTTACAGCTCGATCTACACGTCTTGCGGCCTCGTCGATAGATGCAACGCACCCTTTTGTTGAGTGCTGCACACGTCACGGCTCTCAGATATTTGGCTCTTCAACTCTTTCAGATCAAGCTTTGGTTAGTTGCAAGAGTGTTAAAATTGGTGTTGGCGATACTCATCGTTCACATACGGCGGATGAATTTGTATATGTTAACGAAATAGAAGAGGGCATTGATAGATATATTAAGATATTAACAGATTATTTATTATAGTATGAAATTGTGGCAGAAAAGTGTAGAGGTAGATTCATTGGTCGATCAATTTACTGTTGGTCGAGATCGTGAGATGGATATAAATCTTGCTAAGGCAGATATATTGGGCTCCCTAGCTCACACAAAGATGTTGGAGAGCGTTGGACTTCTCAGCTCTGAGGAGTTAGCTTTAGTGCAGAAGGGGCTTAAAGAGATATTTAAAAGTGTAGAAGATGGTAGCTTTGTAATTGAGGATGGGGTAGAAGATATCCACTCACAAGTAGAGTTGCAACTCACAGAGATGATCGGTCCAACTGGAGGTAAGATTCATAGCGGAAGGTCGCGCAATGACCAAGTGCTAGTCGATTTGAAACTCTTTTTGCGCTCTGAAATAGGTGAAATAGTCGAACTTTGTAGTGAGCTCTTTAAGACACTAACTGAACTCTCGGAGCGTTACAAGGGTATCTTGATGCCGGGTTATACTCACCTGCAAATTGCGATGCCATCATCCTTTGGTTTGTGGTTGGGAGCATATGCAGAGAGCCTCATTGATGATTGTCAATCTATTCTAGCAGCATATAAGCTATGTAATAAGAATCCTCTTGGTTCGGCTGCCGGTTATGGCTCTTCGTTTCCGCTGGATCGCGAGATGACCACTCGACTATTAGGTTTCGACACGCTTAATTATAACTCTATATATGCGCAGATGAGTCGTGCTAAATGTGAGCAGAGTGTGGCGGTAGCTTTGTCCTCTCTTGCTTCAACTTTGTCTCGATTTGCAATGGATAATTGTATGTTTATGAGTCAGAACTTTGGTTTTATCTCATATCCAGACAACTATACTACGGGGTCAAGCATTATGCCTCATAAAAAAAACCCAGATGTGTGGGAGTTGATACGTGGAAAATGTAATATCATCCGCGCTCTTCCAAGCGCAATATCTATGTTGACAACAAATCTACCTATAGGGTACAACCGTGATATGCAACTACTTAAGGAGCAGCTGTTCCCATCCATTTTTGAAATGAAGAGCATCCTCCATATGGCCAATGTAATGTTGCGTGAGATTATTGTAAATGAGGGTGTTATAGATGATAAACGTTATGATTATATCTTTAGCGTTGAGAGTGTAAATGCTCTTGTGTTGGAGGGTGTTCCATTCCGTGAGGCATATCGCAAAGTTGGTCTCGATATTGAGGCCGGCGCCTATAGCCCCAATAGAGAGGTTAATCACACACATGCTGGTAGCGTTGGAAACCTCTGCACGGAACAAATAACCACACTCTTTAACTCTGTAATAGCTGAATTTAACTTCGAGAAACAGAGAGACGCAGAAGAGCAGTTAATAAATAATTAAGAAAAAAAGGATATGAAAAAGTTTGAATCTCTATACGATGTAGACTCTCTACAAGATTGGTTAGTTGATGCAAAGAGCATTAAGGAGAGTCCATTTATCTATGATACTTTGGGTCGCAATAAAACGTTGCTTATGATCTTCTTTAACTCCTCGCTACGTACTCGCTTATCGACTCAAAAGGCTGCGATGAACCTAGGCATGAATGTTATGGTGCTTGATGTGAACCAAGGTGCATGGAAGCTAGAGACTGAATTAGGTGTGGTCATGGATGGTGATAAACCGGAGCACTTGTTGGAGGCAATTCCCGTTATGGGGTCATATTGTGACATCATTGCTGTTAGAAGCTTTGCATCTCTTACCAACAAAGCAGACGATTATGCAGAGAAGATTTTAAATCAATTTATTACATATTCAGGTAAACCAGTAGTAAGTATGGAGGCTGCAACGCGTCATCCTTTGCAATCTTTTGCTGATGTGATAACAATTGAACAATATCGCACTAAGCCACGCCCAAAAGTTGTATTAACATGGGCTCCACATCCGCGATCACTTCCTCAAGCTGTAGCCAACTCTTTTGCAGAGTGGATGTCAGCTCTCGATTATGAGTTTGTAATTGCTCACCCAGAGGGATATGAGCTTAGCGAGGAGTTCACAAAGGGAGCGACAGTAACACATAACCAAGAGGAGGCTTTTGCCGGTGCAGACTTTATTTATGCTAAAAATTGGTCTCCTTTTGCTGATGAGAACTATGGTAAGGTCATCTCTCAAGATATGTCATGGTGTGTTGACTCTGCTAAAATGGCACTAACCAATGATGCATATTTTATGCACTGCCTACCAGTTCGTCGTAATATGATTGTGTCAGACGAAGTTATCGACTCACCTAAATCAATTGTTATCGAAGAGGCTGCCAATAGGGTGGTATCAGCTCAGACAGTATTGATGAAGATGCTTCGCGATATGTTGTAGTTATCGCAACTATAGAGCTGAGGCTACAACCTCTGAAATATCATATACAGGGACCTTCGAGCTACGTGCAATAGCTTTTTTACATAGCGGGCAGGCGCTAACCACAGCATCTGCCTGCGTTTCTGTGATTCTCTCGGATAGAGCCGTGCTAATCATCAATTGCTGCTCGTCTGATATTTTTAAATTGGCTAAGCTTGATCCACAGCAATATCCCATCTCTTGATTCTCATTTAACTCTACAATGTTACCCACCTTGGATATTACTTGGCGTGGTTGATCGTATATGCCACTGCCTCGACCTAGCTCACATGGGTCATGATATGTATATTTCATCTCAGATTTAGGGAGGTTGAGACGCTTTTCGGAGATTAATCTTTCGAGGTATTCAGAGTGGTGTAACACCTCTATGCCTTCGAGGTTATACTCTTCCTTAAACACCTTTAAACAGATTGGACAAGAGGTGATTAGCGTGGTTATACCATGCTTTGAGAAGAGCCCTTTGTTGAAATCCATGAGCTTTCGAGCTGCTGCAATCTCTCCTGAGAGCTTCAGAGGTCGACCACAGCATGCTCCTCCATTACGATCGGCCCACCATACATCCTCACCCACAGAGTCGAATATTGTAGCCATAGATTTTAGTATTGTTGGCGTGAGTTGTGTCATGCAGCCTGCAAAGTAACCAACTTTACCCTCTCCCGATGATGTGTCAACATCTTGAAGGTAGTTGAACCTAGGTTCGTCTTGATTGTCTCGTAACTCTGCTCGTGAATTTAATCTTAGGGTGTTGACATCAATATTTACTGGACATGCTACGGCACATCGTCCACACATTAGGCAATTATCAACGATCTCTGCTTTAAGGTTGCCATAACGTCTATCTCGAATAAAGTATACACTCTGAACATTGTTAATCATGGCATCTCTGCTCAATTGACATGGGTCAATGCAAATGCCACAACGAGAGCAAGCTTGAAGTTGAAAATTATCGAAACTACTCTTTTTATCTTCACTCTTAATGCCATAATGACGTAAGAAAATTAGTGGTATCTCCGTAAAGATATGCATATAACGCGAGAAAGGCATTGATACAAAGAAGAGCCCAAGTGCAATTGAGTAAGCCCACCATGAGAGACTTTCTAGCTGTAGTAAACCATCTGGGCCCATCATCTTTGATAGTAATGAACCTAAGCTACCCGTCAAGAAACTACCATTTGAGCATATAGCAGAAGTTGTGCTCTCGGCTATCAATCGTAGCGGAAATATAAACCATAGGGCCGACAGTGCAATCTTATCACCAAGAGAATGTTTAGTTGTCTTTTTCATTCCTAGTGATCTGGAACGTAGTCGTTTAAACCAAGCTAAGGCAACTCCCGAAAGGACCATAAGCAGCAGTAGATCCATAATGAATCCAAAATTTATTGCTACGCTACTGTGATCTATTCCTTTAGAGAAATATTTAAAAAACACATGAATATGTGGTGGCACCATCTCACCACCAAGGTATGCCGTGGTTTCAATCCAACCCACGGCAATTAATAGAAACCAGCCAAAGGCTAGACTCATGTGCATATAGCCTAAGAGTGGATTAGTCTTAAAAATTCTTCTATGTAGCAGAGACTCCATAAAGACCTCTCTAATGGCGCCAAAGCTCTTTTTTGAGAATATACTCTTGTATATAAGCTGCTTTTGCTCTTTGGGGAGCATATACAACCATTTGCAATAGTTAAAGATAACTATTGTGAATAGTACAATTACACCTAACGTAAATGGTATTATAAAGTGGGAGTAGTAAATCATTATTTGCACTCTGCTAATTTTTGTTTTATAAGTAATACGACAGCTCTAGTGTTTATTCCGCGAGGACAAACTAAACGACATTTTCCGCAGAGCATGCAGTTGCTCAACATCTGACTCACCTCCTTATATTCGCCACGACGAACCATGGTGTGAACTTTGCGAAAGTTGAAATCGGTGATTGCCCCAGCGGTACATGTCGCAGTACAGGCACCACATGCAATGCAGCTCTGTAATTCGGGCATCTCGCGGAGTATCTGCTCCGAGATGCTCATATCGTTTTTATCCATATCTATTGCCCTAGGCACAGATATATTGTATCCCCATTGAATCATTATCTCAAAAATTTAGCTACCTGCATTGCCGCTCTATTGCCTTCGGCTAAGCTCTCACCAACAGTCTTGGGTGAGGTGGCAGTACCAGCATAAAATATACTTTCGCACTTTGAATTGCAGCTATTATTAAATAGATCTTTTGGCTCTAGGAATCCACCTCGACCAAACTCTATTGATGGGTTTTGAGCAAGTTCAACATTCTCACTCTGGGAGCACATGCCAACCAGCAGAATTAACTTGTCGACAGTCATCCTCAAAGGTCTACCAATGAGTGTATCTTCCGACTTGATTTGAATACGTCCATCGAATGTCTCGCTAGCCTCCGAGATTCTACCTCGAATGAAGTGTACATTATGATTTACTTGAGCATCTCTATAGAGTTGCTCGAAGCCCAACCCAAACATGCGAATATCCATATAAAAGTTGAATATTTCACACTCTGGATAGAGCTCTTTGAGCTCAATAGCTTGTTTTACACCTGTTATGCAGCATACCTTTGAGCAGTGCCTTTGATTGACCTTCTCATCGCGGGAACCCACACAGTGTAGAAGTGCAATTCGCTTTGGCGACTCTCCGAAATTATCCTTTATGCTACTCTCTTTAAACATTGACTCTAGCTCTTGGCTGGTAATCACATTGTTGTATAACCCATAGCCATACTCCTCTTTGATTCTAGCATCAAAGAGCTTGAAGCCATTGCATATAACAGTTGCATCGCATTGCATAGTGTCACCCGACGATAGCGTTATGCTCTTTGGGTCAACCTTCACAGCATAGCTATTATATATAACCTCAATACTCAACTGTTTGATCTGCTCACATAGCTCATCAACAACACTTTGAGCGGAGGTGAACGATGGAAATAATTTATACCAATTATTAAGCTTGCCGCCCAATTTGTCGCTCTTCTCAACTATTATCGCTTTCAATCCTAACTCGGAGAGTGAGATAGCCGTCTGCATTCCTGCAACACCACCACCCACTATTATAACTCTTTTCATACCTCTATTTAATCATCCTAAAATTAGATCCGCAGTTAATAATTGCGCTCTCAGGTTTACCAATATATTTTCCATTTTTACCCAGATATTTCTTTACTGGATCATACTCAACACCTAGCTTATCTAGCAGAGGCTCGACATCTACCTGATGCATCTGCATGCCAAGCTCCCAAGGGTCATATCCTAAGACTAATCCCGCTAGCTCCTCATATGTAAGCACTGGAATACCGTAATTATCAGCCCCATATATACTACCTCCCATCTCCGCAATAGTATACTGCCACTTGTCGAGGAACATTCCACAACCCGGGCAATTTGTCAAGATAAAGTCTGGCTTATAAGGCGCCATAGACTCAAACTTCTTCATTGAGTTAGCTATTGAGTAGCCTCTGTTTGCTTGAACAAGATAGTTTCTAAATCCAAAGCCGCAGCAGTGGCGACGCTCTGGATAATCGACAACTTCACCTCCCCACGCCTCAATCATTCCCGCCAAGACATATGGAAATTCAGAGCCTCCAACACCCGACTTTGGGAAGATCTTAGCGTAGTGGCATCCGATATGTTCAACACCTCGCAATGGCTCTCCACTTTTAACATTGATTAATTTGCGTACTCCCTGCGCGGCGATCTGCTCTCGATGGTGAAATATGATATCTGAGGTGTGAGCCAAAGAGGTTGGTTTGTTAAATTCGCGTCCTGTAGCCTTAAACAGATTCTCGCGGGTCTTCTCCTCCGTTTCGGGAAATTCTGCCCATGTTGCTAATATCTCTGTGTATATGCCAAAAGAGGTGATGCATGAACTAATAAAATTATCATACCCAGAATCGGTCATAAGTGCAAACTGGCGAGCCACAACAGCCATAATAGACTCCAGAGGTATAATATCTGAGTGGTAGCCAATACCAGTACATGATGTATGTTTAGGATCATCAAATACTTTTCGACCAAGATCACCACTAAGCATCTTTAAAAATGCCTGCTCTGAACCCGGAAAAAAGTTTTGACGTATGCAGCTGCGAACATAAAAGTAGTTATCATCAGCTATTTTCTTTTGATACTCTTGCCAAGAATTTCTTTTCATAATAAAATGATTTACTGATGATTACCGCTATTTGTTGTGGAGACGTGTTTTAAATACTCCTCATCAGCTCCATCAAAGCCCATCTCCTTAGCTTTGCGATCTGAATGTTCTTCGATATTATCGAAAAACTCCATGCATCCCGTCTGCTCCAAGATGCTATGAAGTTCATCCATTGTTTCATCTTCAATCTTGCGAACGGGACCAGCGCCATTCGATGCATAATTATCTGTAAATAGGGCATATACATCTTCATGGTTATCATAAATCCAGCGCCATACAGGGCCCTGTTCAGGATGAAGATTTGGATCTATTGCGCGAGGTGTTAGGCAATAACCAGTGTCAACAATCCCCTGTCCAATAACACGTTTCAAGGCTAATTGCTGACGTCCTTTTTCAGATTCAACAAAGAGTCCTGAACGTTGCGATAAAGTTCTAAGAGCTTGAATAACATATCCCGGAGTATTACCACGTGGGCAACGAGGACGACACGACATACACTCACCGCAATACCATATTGTATTGCTTTTTAGTAGAGCCTCTATTGCGCTCTCATCACGGCTTTGCACCGTGTCAACTATTTGCCTAGGGTCGTAATTGTAGAACTCGGCTGCTGGACAAACCGCAGTACAAACACCGCAATTTATACAAGCAACCAACCCCTCCTCAAAACGGACATCTAAATTAAGTTGATCGAAAAACTTGCTCAAAATATATATTACTTTAATATTAAGTGGATTTAGTATAACAAAGGTAAATATATAAATTAAGAATATAATAAGCTAAAATACTGATTTTACAATATTAAGTTGAAAAGATAACCTAGAATTATAATAAAAAGAGTGATTACTCCAAAGAAGATAACAATCAACTTCCAAGTCATCACCTTTTTTAGGAGTGTTGCTTCGGGAAGAGACAGACCTACGACACCCATCATAAAGGCAAGTGCCGTACCCATCGGAACACCCTTTGCGACAAAGACTTGAATGATTGGAACAACGCCTGCTGCATTGGCATACATAGGTACTGCGAGAATTACTGCCAATGGCACTCCATACCATTTGTCGGCAGAGAGTTGCTCGGTGAAGAAATCCTCTGGGACATATCCATGCATCGCTCCACCTATGGCGATACCTATAATTACATAGAGGATCACACCCTTCACGATTTTCCACGCCTCTTTTAGGATTTGGGGGAGTCGTTCTATAAATGTGGCTTTATTCTCTTCCCACTCTATTTGTTCAGCTGTGGCGTTTGCTTGTATCTGCTGCACCCAAGCAGAGAGGTATCTATCTAATTTGAGCTTACCCAAGATAAAGCCTCCGACAACACCCATTGCAATACCCGAACCAGCATAGATCAGTGTTGCTTTAACACCAAACAGCCCCAAGAACATAGCCACAGCCACCTCATTCACAAGTGGAGAGGTGATAAGATAGGCAAAAGTTACACCGAGCGGAATGCCGCCTTTAACGAAGCCAATAAAAAGAGGAATAGAGGAGCACGAACAGAATGGTGTTATAGCGCCGAAGATAGATGCTAAAATGTATTGCATGCCATACATCTTGTGCGTGGTGAGATAGTTACGTAGCTTCTCGATCGGAAAATAGGCGTTGATAACTCCCATCACAGAACTGATTAAGAATAATAATAGCAGAATCTTAATCGTGTCGTAGAAGAAGAAGTTCAGAGCAGCTCCCAAGTGTGACGATGCCTCAATCCCAAAAATGTCGTATACCAACCAGTCGGCAAAATTTTGTATCATAATTTCACAAATAAAACATTATACCATAATAAACTCCCACCGCAATAAATAGCAGAGCTACAATGAGTGAGAACCATTTTTGAAAAACTTTGATGCGATTATAAACCTTGCCGACCTCGCCCACGCTATATGCCAAGAGCCACGCCACGATAATCACGGGCAGTGCTGTAGCAATAGCAAAGATCACGGGCATCAAGTAACCAGCCGTAGCAGTTGCCGACATAGGAATAAGCATGCCGAAGTAGAAAACGCCACTCGTAGGGCAAAATGCAAGGGCGAATAGCACACCCAACAGCAACGCACCAACACCGCCTCGACCCTTCAACTTTTCGCTACCCGAACCATTGAATCCGAAACTTGGTAACTTCAGCCTGTCGCCAAAGAGCATAAAGAGGCCAATGATGATAAGGGCAGGTGAAAGAAGCATCTCACCATACTTGGTTACAGCTTTCTGAATACCGAATAATGAAGAGCCCTCACGAAGAATAGTTATTAGTATAATGCCGAGAATCGTATAGCCTGCAACTCGCCCCAAGGTATATAGCAATCCATTCCAAAAGATTCTGTTTCTTGACTCCAAATCACGACTAATAAATCCTATGGCAGTGATATTTGTAGCAAGTGGGCATGGTGAAACGGCTGTCAGTAAACCCAACATAAAGGCTGTGAGAATAGGTGTTGAGCTGCTGTCAAGAAGTGATTGCAACCACTCCATTAGTCTAGCATCTTTTGGATTGATTCACCTAAATTTTTCTTAAACTGCTCTGGGTTAGTTCTCGCATATTGGAAGCCCATTGCAGTGACATTATCAACTTCGTCACCTTTCACAATGATAAGTGAGGAGCTTGCAACCTCATATTTATCAGCGATCATCTCACCCTCTGGCGTTGAGAAATCTATGGTTTTCATCACTACCTTGTCATTGTCTAGCTCCTTGATAAAAGCCTCCGCCTCCACTCCAATTGCTATGCATGTTGCACAACGCTGTTTGCCGTGCATGTATAGTACCTCAACTGTGCCCTCCTCCGTGGTTTTAGTCTCAGTGCTGTAGTAGCTATCATTATTTTTAGCTGTAGTAGTGTTCCCACAAGATGCAAGCATCATTAGCGCAAATAGCGCAAAAACTCCTCTTCTCATAATTTTAAAAGAAAATTATTTTGTTAATATTGTTTTTACCTCATTTGCAGATAATCGTTTGCCAGATGATACTACTTTGTCATCAATAACAAGGCCCGGCATTGACATAACATTGTAATTCATAATCTCCATAAGATCCTCTACCTTCTCAACTGTTGCATCAAGATTCATCTCTGCAACAACCTCACGCACGGTTGCCTCCAATGCCTTGCATCCTGCGCAACCTGTTCCTAATACTTTAATTTTCATTCTTTTATTTTCTCTTTACAGACTCCATAAGTGAGCCGATTAACTCCTTAGCCTCACTCCAAGCTTCCTTGTTGATACAATATTTCACCTTTGGTGGCATAATTTCACCCTGAATCAAACCAGAGTTTTTAAGCTCTGTTAAATGCTGCGATACGGTAGCCTTAGCAATCGGCAATACCTCATGAATATCACCAAAGTAGCAACACTCTTGACTCGCCAAAAAGCGAACGATAGCCACCCTCGCAGGATGCGCCAACGCCTTCATATATCGAGCTATCTGCTCCTCATTATTTTTATACTCTTTGTTCATTTTATTTAGCGTGTTCGCAAATGTACGAACATTGTATTGAATATGCAAATTTATTTGTACATTTTTTATGCGTTGTTTAATTGCATAATTATAACTATCTTTGCACCAAATTTATATTAAATGGCAGGATCAAATTTCGTAGATTACGTAAAAATATTTGCCCGTTCGGGTAATGGCGGTGGTGGTTCAACTCACTTTCGTCGAGAGAAGTTCGTCGCTTTTGGTGGCCCAGATGGTGGCGATGGCGGTAAGGGTGGTAGCATTATCTTGAAGGGTGATAAGCAGTATTGGACGCTTATTCACCTAAAGTTTCAACGTCACCAGTTTGCAGAGCATGGGGAGCATGGTTCGGGGGCTCGTTCTTCGGGGAAAGATGCTAAAGATATTGTTATCCCAGTACCACTTGGGACTGTTGCACGTGATGCGGAGACAGGTGAGATAATAGGTGAAGTTGTAGATCATGGAGACGAGCTTGTGCTATTGAAAGGTGGTCGAGGAGGTCTAGGCAATTGGCACTTTAAGAGTGCAACGAATCAGGTGCCTCGCTACTCTCAACCCGGTGAAGATGGTGAGGAGGGATCTTTCATTCTTGAGCTAAAGGTGCTTGCAGATGTTGGTTTGGTTGGTTTCCCAAATGCTGGAAAGAGCACGCTTCTTTCGGTTGTTTCGGCCGCTAAACCAAAGATTGCGAATTATGCTTTTACTACTCTTGAGCCAAATTTAGGTATTGTTGAGTGTCGTGATAGCCACTCATTTGTTATGGCAGATATTCCCGGAATCATCGAGGGTGCTCACGAAGGAAAGGGGCTCGGAACACGATTCTTGCGCCATATAGAGCGCAATTCGCTTCTTCTTTTTATGATACCAGCTGATAGTGATGATATCGCTGAGGAGTATAAGATCCTCCTTAACGAACTTACGCAATATAACCCAGAGTTACTGGATAAACGACGTTTGTTAGCAATCACAAAATCAGATATGCTAGATGAGGAGCTAATTGAGCATATTCGACCTGAACTCCCCGAAGGAATACCATCTATATTTATCTCTTCAATAGTTGGTCTCAATATAGTTCAGCTCAAAGATATGCTGTGGGAGGCACTACAAGGATAAAAAAGAGAGGCTATTCTCAATCACAATGGTGATTTTGAATAGCCTCTCTTTTAAGTAAAGGGGAATTTATCTAAACATCCCCTCAATATCACTCATATTGCAGTCGTTTTCTGCGGGCTCAATGCCGAGAAGGTGACATAGAATGAGGTATACATTTTGGTTCTGGAATGTCGCTTGGTTATAGCCTTGTTTGAAGTTTGGACCTGCACCAAAGAACACAACTTGCATATCGCTACCATATGGGTCGTAGCCATGTGAACCACCTCTTGGAAGACGACCATCCTCTGGGCGGTAATCTAGCTTCCATCCCATCTCAGGGATGATAATAACGTTTGTGCAGCGTGTAGGGTGGGTGCCGTAGTGGTAGCGCTCAGGCATTGAGTCGCCGCGGTATGCTGTTAGGTGACCTACTTTGTTGAGTGCTTCAACAGCCTCATCAATGTAATCCTCCTCTACCTCGAAGCAGAAAGGAGCTCCTGAAACATTGCGGATAACCTTGTCGGGATCAAGTGCGCTATATAGATTCACGTAGCGGCTCTCATCGAGCTGAGTCATTCCATGGTCAGAGGTTACAATGAAGTTAATATCTTCGAAGTGAGGTGTGTCGCGCATCTTCTCAAAGAAGTATGCTAGAACAGAGTCGATATACTCTACACGTGCGATGCACTCAGGTGCATTTGGACCTACTTTGTGACCGATGCCATCAGGGTCTGGCATATACCACATAACAAGATTTGGAGTGAGCTCCTCACTTTGAGACATTGCGTTGATGACGTTATCGGCACGCTCGAAGTAGTCCATGTCGTGGATATACTTACTCCAAAGTGTTGCTTGGCGACCATTGATTACATATTCGCTACCGGGCCACATGAAGATGTTGGCAACACCTCCTTGACGCTCCAAGGTATTCCATATTGGCTCGCCGCCCCAGAAATTTTCGCTGTTGCAGTCATCTGCATTAAAAACAGACATCACGCGATCTGTCACAGAATCATAGAAGCTGTTGTTGGTTACTCCATGGTTGTTTGGATGGAGTCCTGTAGCCATTGAGTAGTGGCTTGGGAATGTGTTAGATGGGAAGATGGGCATCATCTGTGAGTAGGAACCCACTCTACGAAGTGAATCAAGAGTTGGTGTGTGTGCATCAAGGGTGTAATCCCAGCGAAAACCATCCATTGAGAGGATGATAACATGTTTGCCTTTGCTGTTAGATTCTGACGCCTGTCCAAAGCTACTGTTGGTAATACCAAAAAGTAGCAGGAACACTAAAATTATCTTCGACGAGATAAAATTTGTTTTCATTTTTTAAGATGTATTAAATAGTAGTTATATAAGCTCGACAAATGTATGGTAATTCTTTGGATAAGCAATATGTTTTGTGAGAATATT
Source organism: Rikenellaceae bacterium (assembly GCA_047172325.1). Classification (GTDB taxonomy): domain Bacteria; phylum Bacteroidota; class Bacteroidia; order Bacteroidales; family Rikenellaceae; genus Alistipes. The sequence goes on from JBCQWG010000027.1 coordinate 23,864, forward strand.
TTGTTACATTTCCTTCTAACTACCCGACAAAAATGACACATAAACGCCTAACCAATTGATAGTCAGTAAATAAACACCTGTAAATATTTGCAAAAGTCCCTAATTTTCAGTATCTTAGAAGAAAACTTGGCGATTTTTTAACTCTATGAAATCGAAAATTAAGGACTCTCACAAAGGTACAGAACTTGTCGCAATATTACAAGGACACGTAGGCCAAAATATCAACCTTGCACGCATAAAATTCATCGCACTGCTGCTCGAAGCTCTCTGCCGTATGCCGTATGCAGAGCGTCTCGATGCCAAAGCTCGCTCTATGTTTCGGTGGCGACCGTAGCACACCATCGTCACATCGTCGAATCGAACGATTCTTTGCAACTTATGATTTGCCGCTCAATCTAATTGCAAAACTTATTGTGTCGCTACTCCCCACAAAGCCGCCATTCACTCTTGCAATGGATAGAACACACTGGAAATCAGCGATTATTAACATGAATGTGCTGACTTTGGCAATCTGTTATCGAGGTGTTGCATTCCCTGTTCTGTTCACGATGTTACCCAAGGCTGGCAACTCATCATCGGCTGAACGCATAGAGTTGATGGAGCGTTTTAAGGCTCTGTTTGGCGAGGATAGCATTGAGCGATTGACTGCTGATCGAGAGTTTATTGGCAAGGATTGGTTTAGATATTTGAACGATAGCAGGACTAAATATTACATACGCATCAAGGAGGGTCACTATGTTACAGATCCACGCACGGGGAACAGAATCAAGGTTGGACACCTCTTTAATTCGGTTCGCAACAATGAATTTCTTCCACATCATAGGCTATATTATGTGAGTTCACAGCTGTGCTATTTGGCTAAAAATAAGCAAGGTGTAATGGAGTTACAGATTATTGCCTCGTATAATCAGCCTGAGTTGTCGAAGAATTTATACAAAGAGAGGTGGTTGATAGAGTGTGCTTTCAAATCTTTGAAGAGTAGTGGATTTAATATTGAAGCGACACATATTCGTGATGTGAATAGATTTGCTAAGATGTTGTCATTAGTGATGTTAGCATTTGTTTGGGCGTATTTGGTCGGCGTGTATGTCCACGAAAATATCCGACGAATACGGCTTTGCAAACACAGATATTTGGCTAAGTCGTTTGTGAAATATGGGATTGAGGCCTTGGTCGCTGCGCTCTACGATTATGGACGGTTACGAAATGGGCGTGGAGTCTTTGATTTTTTGTCGGGTAGTTAGATCGTTTATTTTGGTTGTATTATTAACTATAGATTAAGTGTAGACTATTACAACTTATGTTATTGTGGTGATGAATCCTGCAATATTTCATTTTAGGTTAAGATGTATGTTTGTCTATATTGAACCTTGGAGATAGATATAAACGTTAATGGCTGTCGATTTTTATTTGTCGACAGCCTTTGTTGTAAATTAATCCTCTTCTACCCAATCTACTCGATAGATCTTCTCTCGAACATTGCTCTGTAAAAACTGCTCCAGCTGTTTAATGTGATAACGGCTCAATCGCTCTGCTACACGAAGTTGCTCCAGATCTTTTGAGGAGATAAGGCGGTTGTAGAGTTTGTTAAATGCCTCAAATGGAAAATCCTCAATGTTTCTAACTCTATTGAAACGATATTTGAGAATAAGCGACTTGATAAGACACTTGATTTCAGCTCGTTCACAGCCAATCTCAACGGCAATGGCCGCCAGCTCCTCGAAATAATCGTCATAGGTATCTAGTTCGAGGTTTGCACGACGAAACTCCTCTCTCTCCTCCTTAGAATTTATTTGCCATAGGACCTCTTCATAGTACTCCCAATTTGTGTGGTCATCATAAGATAGAACCCACAGTCCACTATGTAGCTCACCGAGTAACTGCATGCGCCACATACCTTGAACTACGATCTTGTCATCTTTGACAATAAGCAGTTTCTCAAATTCATCTCCTTTTGAGTAGTGTTTATAGTGATATTCGTTATAAATAATTTTGAATGGCCAATCACATTGGCGATAAAGATAAGGTGTGTATTCCATAATTCGGTTATTTTAATGATTTATAATTTGTTTGCTGAAATATGTCAAAGAGCGCAAACTATCCGAATTATGTCACAAAAAAATGACACAAAACAACTCCCAGCCTAGGCTGAGCAGATAGTCTTGTGTCATACTTGATGGGGCAAAGATAGGAATAAACTGCTAATTTCCAAATGTCCCCCAAAAGTTTTTTGTCTAACTTTTGGGGGACAGTTCACGGCGGGCAGGGTGCTCCCTGCGGAGCTATTCTTCTTCTTGCATATTGGGCTTATAGCTGCACTAAGCACACTAACTAAAGCATAATTAAAACTGTAAAAAATATGAGAAGATCATTGGATGAGATGAGTGCCGCAGAGCTGGAAGAGATTATGAGGAGTTAGAATGTCGTAATTTTGAAGCAAAAAATATGGCAACAATTAAGGCAAAATTAAGACCCTCGACAGTCGAGGGCAAGGAGGGTGTAATCTTTTACCAAGTAATTCACGGACGATCGGTGCGTCAAATAAAGACGGAATATTCAGTTTACCCACACGAGTGGAATAATAAGTGCAACTACGCAATTATTGATGATAAAAACCCTGAGCGAGCAAAACAACTTAGACTTATAAATGATAAGATAGGCTTCGATATCCGTAGACTCTATCAATTGGCTAAGACTTTGGAAAATAGAGGTCGCATGAACCATTGAGATGACCTGATAATGGAGTATCACCGCCAACCCAAAGGGCAGACCTTTTTCAACTACTTCAGAGGGCAGATAAAACGATTGGAGGAGCTTGGCAGAGGTGGCACATCGTACAACTACTCAGCTACGTTCAATAGCTTCTTTAGGTTTCGAGGAGGTGAGGATTTGATATTCGACAACCTTACATCGGAGCTTATGGAGGAGTATGAGGCATTTTTGAAAAGAGAAAATGTCTCGATGAATAGCAGTTCATTTTATATGCGGATTTTGCGAGCAGTCTACAACAAAGCGGTAGATAAAGGTATTACCGAACAGCAGCACCCATTCAAAAGAGTCTACACAGGTATCGAAAAAACAATGAAAAGAGCGCTGCCTATCAAAGAGATAAGGCGCATTAAGGAGCTTGAGTTGAGTGCAAGATCAGCTCTAGAATATGCTCGCGACCTATTTATGTTTAGCTTCTACACACGTGGAATGTCATTTGTCGATATAGCACACCTACGCAAGAGTGATATCAAGAGTGGGATTTTGAGTTATCGTAGGCGCAAAACGGGGCAGCTCCTGCATATCAAATGGGAGGCGTGTATGCAGGCGATTGTGAACCGCTATTATATCGAAGATTCAATCTATCTACTGCCTATTATGCACAACATTGCGGGCAAACCCAAAGAACACAATCTCTACAAAGGCGAACTATGCAAAGTGAATAATAACCTAAAAAAGATTGCTGAGAGTATAGAGCTTGCAGTACCTCTCACAATGTACGTTGCAAGGCACTCGTGGGCATCGGCTGCACGGACAAAAAACATCCCAATATCGGTTATTTCAGAGGGTATGGGGCACGATAGCGAAGCGACAACACAAATTTATTTAGCGTCTCTTGACACCTCCATTGTTGACAAGGCAAATAGTGTAATATTAAAAGCGATATAGCTATAAGAGTGTTTAACTAAACTATACCTTCTACAAAAGAAATCACATCTTCAGTCACAAAGGTAATATAAATATCTTATACTTACAATATTTTATCTATATATTCTACTATTTTTTTAAGGGGACTTCTAAAAATTAACACTTTGATATTTAGATAATTATCACTATCTTTGTGTATTGTTTAAATCTATAATAGAGATGATTTTTAAGAGTACAGGCAAACGAGGGTTGTTCGATGAG
>JBCQWG010000028.1:0-23969 GCA_047172325.1 Rikenellaceae bacterium
TGTAATAATTTTTGCTTCTTTTGAGATATGGTCGTCAAAGAATGGCTTAAATGATTTGCTTGACGCATTGGGTATAACACGGGCATAAGCTCTTCACATTCCATTGCTACCATCCTCCTTTCTCACAATCTCAACAGCAACAACAACCAGTCTCTTCTTGCCTCGTTGCCGACCTCTCACACCCTCTTCCTCTCCGCCAATAAAGAACTCGTCCACACAAACCACTTCTTTAATAGGGTATTGTAGAGAACTTTGCATTGCTTGTTGAATCTTACACTTAAATGCCCAACAGGTCTTTTGGCGAAGTTCAAACTCTGCTGATAGCTCCAAAGATGACATGCCTTTCTTCTTAGTTGCTATCTTGAAGGCAATATGAAATGCTATTAACAGAGAGAATTTACACTTGTCAAACATAGTTCCAGCGGTTGGACTCTCGTCGTATTTGCACTTCATACACCTGCGTGAATGTGGTTTTGATCCGCGATAATATTTCGTGTGACCACATTTGCGGCATACATAACCATCCGCCCACTTGACACCTGCCAAGTACTCATAACAATCATCGTCGCTCTGAAAATAGCGATTGAATTTGATCGAGTTCACTCCTCTAAATTTATTTTCTCTACCCATTTCGCAAAGGTAGATATTATTATTTTATTGGGTGGTCTAAGCGCCTATACCTATTTTCTTAATTTATATGTCATCGTATTTGCTCTTGGGACAAAGTATAAGATTGGCGCCCGCCCGCTGTTAGGGCAGTAAGCAAGTGGAGTAAGCTCTATTTTTCGTGCGTTTGCCCTGAAATATAGCGCCTAATATTTTAATATTTAATAATTTTATTATATCTTTGGCACTTCAAACAACAGATATGACTATGAAAGGTTATGTGGATTTCTATCCAAAACTATTGACATCGCTCAAAGGCTACTCTAAAGAAAAATTTATAGGAGACCTTAATGGCGGTATTATCGTAAGTATCGTTGCCCTCCCATTGGCTATAGCCTTTGGAATCGCATCAGGCCTCAGCCCGGAGAATGGCCTTATTACAGCTATTATTGGAGGACTTATCGTCTCAATTCTTGGTGGTAGCTCCGTGCAGGTGGGAGGTCCTACAGGTTCGTTTATTGTAATTGTATTTGGCATCGTTCAAAAGTATGGAGCTGAAGGATTGATGGTGGCCACATGTATGGCAGGTGTCATAATGCTGCTAATGGGGCTGCTCAAAGCTGGATCAGTAATTAAATTTATTCCATACCCAATTATCATTGGATATACGGCAGGAGTTGCTGTAACGATCTTCACTACGCAGATAAAAGATCTGTTTGGCCTCACTTTACATAATGAATCAGCTGATTTTATAGGTAGTTGGAGTAATTATATAGCAGCGTTTGACACGGTAACTTTAAGTTCTGTCGTGGTGAGTGTGACCACTATTTTAATAATAATATTTGCACCACGCGTCTCACGCAAGCTCCCCGGATCACTTATTGCAATTGTGTCGGTTACAGCAGTCTCTTATGCGCTTAGTCGTTATGCTGGCGTTAATGATATTGAGACGATTGGGTCATTTAGTGGTTCTCTACCCAAGCCAACTTTTATCCCAATGTGCTTTGATACAGTGCGTGAGCTTCTACCATATGCAGCGACTTTAGCAATTTTGGGCTCTATAGAGTCTCTTCTTTCAGCGATTGTCTCGGATGGTGTTACGGGAGATACACACAACTCTAATACGGAGCTCATAGCGCAAGGTGCTGCCAATATAGTCTCTCCATTATTTGGCGGAATGCCCGTTACGGGAGCTGTCGCTCGCACCATGACTAACATTAATAATGGTGGTACAACTCCTATTTCAGGTATTGTACACTCTGTTGCACTCCTTCTTGTTATGCTATTCCTAGGTTCGCTAACTCAGCATATTCCTATGGCCTGCTTAGGAGGTGTATTGGTTATCGTATCATATAATATGAGTGGTTGGCGCACCATAAAATCAATGTTAAAGGGGTCTCGAAGTGATGTTGCGGTGCTTATCACAACATTCTTACTTACCGTTATCTTTGATCTTACGATAGCAATTTTTGTCGGTATGATTATGGCAATGGTTCTCTTTATGCGTCGTATGGCTGAGGTGACTAATATATCGGTTGCTACAGATAAGCTAGATCTATCGGATGAAGGTGAGATACACCATAATAATGAGGTGCTAAATATACCGGTGGGCGTTGAAGTTTATGAGATTGATGGACCGTTTTTCTTTGGTGTAGCTAACAAGTTTAGTGATGTGATGAAAAATATGCGTAGCAAAGCATCTGTTCGAGTTATACGTATGCGTAAGGTTCCATTTATGGATCTTACAGGTATTCACAATCTTGAAAACTTGGTGCGTAGCTCCGAAGCAGAGCATATTCAGGTGGTTCTCTCTGGTGTCAATGAAAAAGTTAGAGAGGCACTGCTTAATGCTAACTTTGATGCAATTATACCTGCCGAGTATATATGTCCAGATATTAATATAGCATTAGAGAGAGCTCGCGAGTTAATCTCTAAGTAATAGGTGCATAATGATAGAAAAGATAATTGCTCAGAGAATTAATCTCTCCATCAATAGTGTCAAGAACACCATAAAACTACTTGATGAGGGGGCTACAGTTCCTTTTATCAGTCGATATCGTAAGGAGGCTACAGGCTCCCTTGATGAGCTTCAAGTTGAAAGCATTAAACTTCAATATGAAAAACTCACGGAGCTAGCAGCTCGCAAAGCAACGATCACAACAACGATTGAGGAGCAAGGAAAATTAACAGCGGAGTTAAAAACCAAGATAGAAGAGTGTTACGATTCATCTCTCTTAGAGGATATATATCTACCATTTAAACCTAAACGACGCACAAAAGCTACAATTGCTCGTCAAAGAGGGCTCGAACCTCTATCTGATATTATCATAGAACAGCGAGCAGGAGAGATAGAGCAACGAGCAAAACAATATATATCGAACGAGGTCCCATCAATAACGGAGGCTATCAATGGCGCATGTGATATTATTGCAGAGGGTATAGCGGAGGATGTTGATATTAGATCATATATAAGAGACAATTATGCTCGTTATGGTGTTCTACGCTCAAAAGTGATTAAAGGCAAGGAGGCTGAAGGGGTTAAATATTCAGACTACTTTGATATGCAAACCTCTTTGAAACGCATACCTGCTCATAGAGTTCTAGCCATGCTACGAGGCGAAGAGGAGTCTATATTACGACTCTCTATTGAGGTTGACGCAGAACATATAATTGATTATATATCTCGAAAAAAGATTCGTGTAAACTCACCAAGTAGGAAGTATATATTATCCTCAATAGAAGATAGTTATAAGAGGTTACTTCGTCCATCAATTGAGAATGAAACAATAAAAGCAGCTAAAGAGAAGGCAGATGATGAGGCAATAGTTATCTTTGCAGACAACCTCAGACAATTGCTCCTCTCTTCACCTCTTGGTCAAAAACGTGTTATTGCAATTGATCCGGGCTTTAGGACAGGATGTAAGGTGGTCGTATTAGATTCTAATGGCAACCTACAATTTAATACAACTATATACCCTCATCAACCTAAAAATCAATACTCTATAGCTGCTGAAGAGATTAAAAAAATAGTGAAAAAATATAAAACTGAGGCCTTCGCTGTTGGAGATGGAACAGCGGGGCGTGAGACTCAAATATTTCTTCAAAGCATTGGACTTTCATCCGAGATAAACTTATTTATGGTTAATGAGGATGGAGCTTCCATCTACTCTGCATCGGCTGTAGCACGTGAAGAGTTCGCTGATTATGATGTTACGGTGCGAGGTGCCGTTAGTATCGGTAGAAGGCTTATAGATCCTCTATCAGAACTTGTTAAGATTGACCCCAAATCAATTGGGGTGGGTCAATATCAACATAGCGTAGATCAAGTCAAGCTTAAGGATAGATTGACAACAACGGTTGAGAGTTGCGTAAATAGTGTTGGCGTAAATCTAAATACCGCATCTAAACATATTTTAACTTATGTTTCAGGGCTTGGCAGCTCGCTAGCCTCCAATATTGTTGCTTATCGTATGGAAAACGGAGATTTCACCTCTCGTCGAGAACTATTGAAGGTTCCTCGCTTAGGTAAGAAAGCATTTGAGCAGGCTGCGGGCTTTTTGCGTGTAGTGGGTGGCGTCAATCCTATTGATAATAGTGCAGTACATCCAGAGTCTGATTATATTGTTAAACGTATGGCGACAGACTGCGGAGTATCTGTAACAAAATTTTTATCAGATAAGGAGCTACGTAAAGATATAGATAAGATGGTGTATATATCTGAAAATATTGGACTTCCAACAATTAATGATATCATGGATGCACTCGACAAACAAGGCCTTGACCCCAGAGAGCAGTTATCACAATTTGAGTTCGATTCATCTGTACATGCAATAGAAGATCTTAAGCAAGGTATGGTCTTGCCGGGAATCATATCAAATATTACCGCTTTTGGTGCATTCGTAAATATCGGTATTAAGCAAGATGGTTTGGTTCACATCTCTCAGCTTGCAGATCGTTATATATCATCCCCATCAGAGGTTGTAAAATTAGGCGACCAAGTAGAGGTTAAAGTTCTAGATATCGACTTTTCGAGGGGACGAATATCACTTACTATGCGAAACAGGTGATCTTTATGAAGATCACCTGTTTCTCGATTTTAATACTCCTCTTCATTGAAGAAGAAATCATCTTTAGTGGGGTAGTCAGGCCAAATATCCTCAATTGATTCATATATTTCACCTTCATCCTCAATCTCTTGAAGATTCTCTAGCACCTCTAATGGTGCGCCTGAACGCACTGCATAATCAATAAGCTCATCTTTTGTTGCTGGCCATGGTGCATCCTCTAATTTTGAGGCAAGTTCAAGTGTCCAATACATAGTAGTAGTTATTTAAATTATTAATAATATCGATAAATTTCTCGCAAATATATAAATAATTTTGATATATACAATATTTTTATCAAAATTTAACTACACGTGAACTATGGCCTCCATAAAACCTCCTCTACATCAAGAAGATATGCTGAGGTGCGGCCCAAGAGATATAGATAATCTGATAGGCGATTTAGATATTTCACAACAGATTCATCAATCTCATAATGTTCTGCAACGGTAATACTTCTTCGCTCTGCTCGTCGACATATAGTACGGCAAATGTGACACAATGAAATAGCCTCCGAGCCACCGGGAATAGTGAAATTTGTTAAAACCGGTAACTTTGATTGCATCCTATCGATACCCGCTTCAAGTTTAATAATAGATTCGTCTGTAATTTGTGGAGGTGTATAAGAGGTTCCTTTGCTAGATGCTAAATGAGCTTCAACATTCATCAACATCGAGTTGATGCTATGTAACTCCTCGACTAAATTGGCAGTTCTATCATCATTCGTTAATTTATCTCCAAGCAGTCCAATGAATGCAGTGAGCTCATCGACCGTTCCATACGCTTCGACGCGAATATCATCTTTGGGGACTCTATCGCCACCTATTAATGCCGTTGTACCTTTATCTCCTGTTTTTGTATATATTTTCATAATCTGAAATGTTGTTTAGGTAGATGGTTATTTAGTAATATTAAATATGAGAATCTATCTATGGACGAGCTGCAACTCTTCTCTAAAAGAGAGTTACACAGCATCATTCGTTTGTATGGTTCTAGAATCGCAATTGCTGTGCCACACTCCTGTGCCTTATCGTACAATTTGCTAATGTCAATATCTGAATATTGAGAAGTACAAATTATCATATCGGCATTATTATGATCGTCACTATCAATTGCAACCCTTTTACATCGACAATGAGTGGCAAGATTAGCCAATTCAATTACCACGTGTTTAGGCATCTTAATCTCCTTAAATATGTCAAATGCATAAACTGCATTATGCTGTAAGGACCTTGCCATAAATACATTGCGCATTATTGAATACACATATGGAGAGTGAACCCCATGCCCTCTAAAGTATCTAAGCCGAGAGAGGTGGTTAGTTACCTTACCACCTCTCCACAGTCTAACTCTCTCTACTCTTGGCATTTATATAAGATTACTTTTTCAACATTCCAGCGAGCTTACCAGTGGAAAATGCTATTTGAAGATTGTAGCCACCTGTGTCTGCATCTAAATCGAGAATCTCTCCTGCGAAGTATAAATTCTTAATAATTTTTGACTCCATAGTCTCTGGATTAACCTCCGCACAGCTAACTCCTCCAGCAGTTACAATAGCCTGCGTGAATGGCGCATAGTCTGTTATCTGGAATGTGTAGTTCTTTAGTACATTAACTAAATCATCAATATTTTTTTCTGTTAGCTTGCTGACATATATCCTTGAGTGAAGACCAATCTCCTCCGAGATAGGGATGATTAGTGGTTTGGGGACAAGCTTCCATAGCAACTCTGAAAACTGCTCCGTTGGCTCTATCTCAGCTATCTCGCGCTCAATACGATCTTTCAGCATAGCTGGAGTAAGAGCGGTTTTAAGATCGAGCACTAACTTTACATCTTTGCCATCAATGATTGCATCAACTGCGGTGCGACTCAATCGTAGAGCTATAGCCCCCTCAATACCACGATCCGAGAAGCTAACCTCGCCAAACTCTTCGCGAACCATCTCGCAATCGACCCATAGTTGAGCATTTGTATTACGGAGCAATATTCCGGCAAGGCGTTCCATTTGAGGATGATCTGAAATAAGGGGTGTTAATGATGGGCGTAGTGGCTCTATTGTATGACCAAGATCTGCTGCAAAGCCATAACCATCACCCGTTGATCCGGTCGCTGGATATGATACGCCTCCTGTCGCCAAAATCACCTCTGTGCACTCCTCCTTACGCTCAAAACCTCGTTTATTCATATATGTTACACCATATACTTTGTTTGAAATAGCTATAATTGAAGTTACTTCAATGTTGTAGACTATCTTGACATGATTATCAACGCAATAATCAAGTAGAGCTGTAGCAACATCCCAAGCCTTACCACTCTTTGGGAAGACCCTATCTCCACGCTCTACCTCAAGTTTACAACCCAATTTGTCAAAAAAACGAATTGTTGAACGATTGGTGAACTCTGTAAATGCAGGTGTAAAAAACTCTGCATTTGCACGAATATGCTCAGCGAACTCCTCAGAAGGACGAGCATTTGTTACATTGCAACGTCCCTTTCCTGAGATTCTCACCTTACGGCCTGATTTCTCCATCTTCTCCATAAGGAGCACCCTCTTGCCATTTTTTGCAGCTGTGCCCGCAGCCATCATACCCGCAGCGCCAGCGCCAATAACAATTACATCATATCTATTCTCTAATAGATCCTCTTTTACTATATCTTTTTGTATATCTTCCATAATAGCGCAAAGATACAAAAAACAATCTGGATTCTTTGTAAAACCCCAACTTTTATCTATCTTTACCTCGAAATATTGAATTTGAATATGAAGAAAGATCTACTTACATGGTTGCGCCACTATATATCGCCAGCCTTTTTTGTTATGTTAACAGCATCATTTGTGCTCTGGTATATCGCAAAATTGAGTTATACCTATACTACAGACCTTGATGTTAATATTAAAGTAGGAGGTAATAAATTTAAGGTTGGTTGTGTTGTAGAGGGTGTTGGCACAAACCTATTTGGATACCGTCTTTATAAAGGGGGTAAGGTCTCCATACCTCTCTCGGAGCTTAAATATGAGAGATCATACGGTGTCAGCAGTAAAGGTAAAATTGTTATAGACCCACAATCTCTACAGAATGCGCTATCTGTTAGATATAGCGATATCAAAGTGGTGTCGATTGGTGCCGTTCCTCTTCTAGATATTCCGCAGGAGGTAGAAGATAAACTCATTAACAAATAGTTAGATATGCTTAAAGTAGGTATCACAGGAGGTATTGGTAGCGGAAAATCAACGCTTTGTCAAATGTTTAGAGAGCTGGGGGCACCCGTATATGACTCTGATGCAAAGGCCAAATTTATAATGGCCAATAATGAATCATTAAAAAATGAGATTATTGAAGCTTTTGGAGAGGATAGCTTTATAGGTGAAGAGCTTAATCGCCAATATCTTGCAAATATAGTTTTTACAAATAGTGAGAATCTAGCAATATTGAACTCCTTGGTTCATCCAAAGGTAAAATTAGATTTTGAGGAGTGGTGTAAAAAGCAGGATGCACCATATGTAATAATGGAGTGTGCTATACTTTTTGAAGCTCAATTTAATCTATCAGTAGATCGCACAATATGTGTGTTATCACCTAAGCCTCTTCGCATTGGGCGGGTTATATCTCGTGATGGTTCAACTAAAGAGAGTGTAGAAGAGCGAATTTCAAATCAACTCTCCGACGAAGAGATTCATGCCTTGTCAGATTTAAGTGTTGTAAATTTCGATCTTGAAGATTTAGAAGATGCAGCTAAGGTATTTGATAAAAAGTTCAGATATGAGGCTGCAAAAGATTGATTTTAGAGAGCCTCATGTAATGGCAATTCTCAATGTAACACCCGACTCTTTCTACAAAGAGAGTCGCTGTTTTACCGTCGAAGAGATCGAGTCGCGAGTACGTGATATTATTGCGGAAGGAGCTTCGATAATAGATGTTGGTGGCTACTCGTCGCGTCCTAATGCAGATGACATATCAATCGAAGAGGAGTGGAGCAGGGTAGAAAGGGCACTTAAAGTTTTACAAAGGATTGCACCACAGGTCATTATATCATTAGATACCTTCAGAGCAGATATAGCAGAACGCGCCATTGATAAATTTGGTCCACTGATTATCAATGACATCTCCGGTGGTGAGTTAGACTCACGGCTGATAGATGTTGTCTCAAGGTATAAAGTGCCGTATATTATTATGCATATGAGAGGAACACCTCAGAACATGCAGCAACATACTGATTATGAGGATATTATTGAAGAGGTGACGCAATACTTTAAAAGCAAGGTATCATACTTAAAATCTGTTGGAATAGATGATATTATCATTGATCCGGGCTTTGGATTTGCAAAAAGCATTGAGCAAAATTACACTCTTTTGAGTAATTTAAATGCATTGTGCTCCTTAGAGTATCCTCTGCTCGTTGGCATCTCACGTAAATCTATGATTTATAAAACACTTGGCGTGAGTGCAAATGAGGCTTTGGCGGGAACTATCGCGCTTAATTGGGAGGCGCTTAGACAGGGGGCGACGATAATTAGAGTGCATGATGTTCGTGAAGCCTCTGACACAATTAAATTATATAAAAAAATGATGAAATTATGATAAAGGCTACAGGAATACATAAAAGTTTTGGTCATCTTGAAGTATTGAAAGGTGTCTCTTTGCATATAAATAGAGGTGAAGTTATATCAATAACAGGTTCAAGTGGAGCAGGTAAAACAACTCTTCTACAGATTATTAGCACTCTATCATCTGCTGACTCTGGAGAGGTGTTAATCAGTGGTGAAAATATCTTCACTTATGATGATAAGCGTTTATCATCATTTCGCAATAAGAAAATTGGATTCGTTTTTCAGTTTCATAATCTACTTCCTGAGTTTACAGCATTAGAGAATGTTACTATCCCCGGCCTTATAGGAAAACGAAACAGGGCGGAGGTTCATCGTCGTGCAATTGAGCTGCTAGAGCTAATGGGTCTTTCAGAGCGTCTCGACCATAAGCCAAACCAACTCTCTGGAGGTGAGCAACAAAGAGTTGCAATTGCTCGCGCATTAATCAACTCACCTGAAGTGATATTTGCGGATGAACCATCGGGAAACCTTGATTCAACAACCAAGGAGGAGATACATAAGTTATTTTTTAAATTGCGAGATGAATTTGGAATTACGGTTGTTGTTGTTACTCATGATGAGAAGCTAGCAGAGATGGCAGATCGTAAGATTGTAATGTGTGATGGCTTAATAATTTAATCTAGATGAACGATATATATAACGAGACAAAGGAGACTTTAGATGCTCTTTGTGAGCGATTTAATCGCAGTGAATTTATTGAGCATGATCCAATATCAATTCCTCATAGATTTAGCGCAGCAGCAGATATTGAGATTGCAGCACTCTTCGCTTCAACTATTGCTTGGGGCAATCGCAAAGCTATTGTGAAGAGTGCCGGGCGAATGATGGAGTACATGGATAATGCTCCATACGATTTTGTTTGTAATGCAAGCGCGTCGGATTTAGAGAATTTACGCAGCTATGTTCATCGCACTTTTAATGGTGTAGATATGGTTGATTTCGTGATGGCAACACGTTCAATATGTGAAGAATATGGTAGCTTAGGTAAATTGATGATTGATATATATCATAAGGAGCAATCAATGCCAAAATTACTATCTTCTTTTCGTTCTAGATTTCTACATACAGGGCATAATCCTCATTGCGAAAAACATATCTCCTCAATAGATAAAGGTGCTGCATGCAAGCGTCTCAACATGTACTTGCGTTGGATGGTTCGTAGCGATAATAATGGCGTTGACTTTGGTTTATGGCGGGAGATTCCAATGTCTGCGCTCTATCTTCCACTTGATGTGCACTCTGGAAATGTTGCCCGCGCTCTAGGATTATTGAAGAGAAAGCAAAATGATTGGAAAGCTGTGGCTGAAGTTACAGAGATGTTGAGAATGTATGATAGTAACGACCCGGTTCGTTATGATTTTGCGTTGTTTGGAGCTGGAATAGAGGGTGTTATTAAGCCTTTATTAAAGTAATAGATTATGTTTAAATTTAAACAATTTATAATTCACCAAGATAAAACCCCAATGAAAGTAGGCACAGATGGGGTGCTTCTGGGCGCATGGGCACGAATAAAACCTACAGATGAGCATATTCTCGATATTGGTTGTGGCACTGGTTTGATAGCATTGATGATGGCTCAACGATCGGATGCCACTGTAGATGCGGTAGAAATTGATCTCAATAGTGCAGAACAGGCTCGCGAGAATATAACATTGTCACCATGGTCTAATAGGATTAATATTCACAATGTTAACATCGTTAACTTCAATCAAAACTTTAAATATGATTTAATTGTAAGCAACCCTCCTTTTTTCTCTGACTCGCTATTGCCTCCAAATAAAGGTCGCACTACAGCACGTCACACAGTCTCGCTTACATTTCAAGAATTAATTCACTCCGTGATTAGATTATTGGCGGATAATGGTCGCTTTGTAATAATATTGCCAACAAATGAATCCAAGGAGTTTGAACGTCTGTCAAAAGGCTTATTATTTACATCAAGAAGATATTTAATTAGCAGTAGTGTAGGCTCTGATTGTAAGCGTGTTATAACAGAGTATAAATTAAAAGAGAGCACCACCTTTAAAGACGAAAATTTAGCAATTAGAGAAGCTTCATCAGATGAATATACGCAAGAATATAAAAGTTTAACAGCAGATTTTTATCTTAAATTTTGATATTTTATTTAATTTTTATATATTTACACAACCAAATTAACTAAAATTATGAATAAGTATATATTAACGTTTTTGCTTTCGCTATTATCAACCTTCTCATTTGCCCAAGGGTACCTTAGTACACGTATGGGATTTGTTAAAGATGGAGATACTTACTCGTTATCATATCCAACAACAACTATTTCAGTTGAACTATTAATTGAGGAGGAGGTTGTAACCCCCGGAATATACGCTCGTTACGCTCAGAAGTACCTTGCATTGAGAGCTCCTCTAGTTGCGTCAACAACGTATACTGTTATAGATGCAACCATCTCTTTGCCAACGGCACAAGACAGCGTTGTTCCGCTTAGGCCTAGTGATACTATCATAGAGTATTCAAATCTACCAGTCGATCAATATAGTATGATTGTACTTAACCCAGATGATGCTGCACGCGAGGCAGCTACTGCTATATTTACTATAAGACGTCAGCGACGTGATATAATTAATGGTGAAGCTGGAGAGGGTTATTTCGGAGCAGGATTAAAAGATGCAATGGATCGTCTTGATGCAATGGAACAAGAGTATCTAGAGCTTTTCATGGGTTATAAAACTGTATCTCAATCAACTAAGAGGTATACATTCAACCCACAAGAAGATAGTAATAGATATGTTTTTGCTCGCTTTGATCCTAAAGTTGGAGTTCTCCCAGCAAATGACTTAACAGGGGCACCTATCTACATACAGTTTACCCCACAAGCTATTCCAGACACCTCCTCAATGCTTCCTACAAAGAAGAGTCGAGGTACTATTTGGTTTAGAATTGCAGCACCTACACAGTGCATCTTATACAATGATTCTCAAGCGCTTACATCAACAGTATTGCCAATATATGAACTTGGAAAGAGTGTTGAAATTGATACGCTTGCCAAATAGAGAATGAATAACACAATCCGTTTTTCAAAGTTATTAGGTGAGTGTCGTCGCCAGATGAATGGTGCCGTTGCGGGGTCAATGCGATTTTATGGTGCTGAGTATGGTTTAAATTACGGTGTGAGTCTCCCTACAATACGTTCCCTCGCTAAAGCTGAAGGGAGAGATCATTCATACGCAAAATATTTATACCAGCAGCAAGTACGAGAGATTCAATTATCAGCTCTTCATATCGCGCAACCGGCTGAAATAAATAGGGAAGAGCTCTCTTTCTGGGCTACAGGTATTATAAATTCTGAGGTTGCAGAGGAAGCAGCATTTGCTCTTTTTCAGTATGTTGATTACATAAAAGAGTGGCTTGATTCACCTAATGAGTTATTAAAATACACTGCGCTTCTATCTATAGCAAAGAGTAAAATAGTTGATATAAACAGTATAACTAATATAATAATCAATAACTTAGATCATCATTCGGTACTTATTACAACTGCCTTAATAGCGCTTTTAGAAAACTACTATCGAGAGGAGCAGTATAGAAGTACTATAGAAAATATTCTCAAGAATTTACCTCCATCAAAGGCCTCTTCATACATTGTAGAAGAGGTGTCATGGCGCATTACCTATCCATAGATCTCGACCCAGCTCATCTGACTCATTGCAATTGTCGATAACTCTTTCTCAATATAGCTGATTGTTCTTTGAAGTCCCTCTCTTAGAGATGTTGAAGCATGCCAATCTAATTGATCTTCTGCAATTTTTAGATCTGGAACTTTATAAGGGAGCTCCTCGACACGTGCCGCAACATGAAAAATATTAGAGCGGCTACCTGTTAATGATATTATCATCTCTGCTAACTCTCGAATTGAAATCGTCGTTGAAGAGCCCAGATCTGCCGTCAACACCCCATTACTATTAGGCGTCCGCATTAATTTTATAATACCATCTACAATATCGTTAACCCAACAGAAAGTTCGCTGTTGATTCCCAGAGCCATATATTGTAATATCTTGATTATTAAGTGCTTTTATTATCATTTTATTAATTACATGTTGATCTCGCAGGCCAGCATAGGCTCCATAAGTTGAAAAGATTCTAGCTATTCTGGTGTCGATCTTGAATTTTGCATTATATGCCCTATGGATGGACTCACCAAACCTTTTAGCATCTGCAAGGAATCTTTTATTTGAAGTATATCGTTGATCTAACTTATCAAAATTGTACACATCATCAGAGGAGCCATATAGCACCTTTGAGTTGTTGTCAATAAGAGTATTAAGGGCATTTATTGCTCCCATCGTAATCTGATGCAACTCCTCTACAATATCAAAATCATCACCAAATTCAATTGGAGAGGCCAAATTATATAGCTCATCACAACCTATATTATATGGAATTGTTATATCGTGTTTTATGTAATGAAATTTATCCCTATTCTCGACATGTCTCAGTAGTGGAGATTCACGCTGACCTCGTTTATCAATGCATACAACATCACACCCCTCCTTTAATAGTTTAATACATAGGTGTGAACCTATTAATCCCGCTCCACCCAACACAATTGCACGTTTACTCATACTTTTTTTAAGTTATTAAAGTGCAAAATGTATGCCTAAAGATGATTTACACTATCTAAATTCAGAAAGATATCCACCTCCAATAACTCGATCATCTCGATATAAAACTACGGGTTGCCCTAAAGCGCAGGCCCAAGCAGGTGAGTTTAATGTGATTTTATAACCGCTGCTACTCTTCTCTATTTTTGATGCATAGCCCTCTGGATTGCGCCCAATACCGCGAATCATTACGGTGATATCTGTAGACTCTAACACCTCCTTAGAATCTATTATGTTGCAATCTTCTATGTGAAGTTCTTTGTGATATAAATCGCTGTCATCACCTATTATCAGCAAATTAGACTGTTTATCTAAATCAATAATTAAGCTATTTGGAGGTATGCCCTCACCTCGTTTTTGACCAACTGTATAATATGCAAGGCCATTATGTTGCCCAACGATAGTTCCATTTTTATCAACGATATCACCTTTTGGTAACTCCCCACACATCTCACTAATATACTCATTATAACGGCGACCTTTAAGGAAGCAAACACCCATACTCTCCTTCTTCCTTGAAGTGTTAATCGTCTCTTTAACAACATCTGCCATTGGCGTTACTGCACGTGAAAGCACCTCTTGATTTAACCCCCATAGATAGTAGCTTTGATCCTTTCGCCTATCTGTTGCGCGCGCTACATAAAGTTTATTATTATATTTCTTAATCTTAAAGTAGTGTCCTGTAGCTATATGATAGATATTATTTTGAGAGGCAAAATCTAACAGTAATCGCCATTTAATCAATGGATTGCAACGCGTACATGGAGCTGGAGTTCGTCCATTAATATATTCAGAGATAAAATAATCTTTTATCTCTTTCTGAAATAGCTCCTCGCAGTTTAACACATTAAACTCTATTCCACTCTCCAAGGCTGCTTGTCGTGCACTCTCTACGATGGTATTATCGCCACACATATCTAGAGTTAAGGCAATAACCTCAAATCCTTTATCTTGCAACATAGCAACAGCGGCTACACTATCAATGCCGCCGCTGTATCCTAAAATAATCTTTTTGCAACTCATTTATTGTCCGAAGATTTCGACATTTATACTATCCCAATTATTTAATAGATTATCCAACTCCTTGAATAGTGTTGTATTATGCTCATTTACAACTTTGTAAAATTCTGACGTTGTAAATAATTTTTGAGCTAACAAAGCTTTTAAATTAACCTCTGCGATATCTCTAAAATCATCCATTGTATAATTGTCACTATCCACACCTCGCTGTTCTCCAAGTTTCATTAATGATTGAAGTATTTCATCATCAATATTAAAATCGCTGTTGTAGAGCTCAAAAGTAGGGTAGTTTGCCATTAGTGCATTACGATTATTATCGAGATAATCAATAACAAACTCATTTACTACATTTTTACGAATGAGTGAAACATAATATGGCGAGATAGTGGTTGTATCACGATTAACGATAATATCTGGTGTAATTCCGCCACCACCATATACATTGCGTCCCATACGTAGAGTTTTATATAGTGGGCGCTCTACACTATCAACCTTTAAACTATCTGTATCACTATATCGAGCCCAGTGCCGCTCATAATAAGCTTTGGAATCACCCTCTGTGTATGGTCGTTGTATCACGCGCCCCGTCGGTGTGTGGTAGCGAGCAACTGTTATGCGAGCTGTCGAACCATCGAGAAGTTCAAACTGACGCTGAACAAGACCTTTACCGAAGCTAGGTCTACCCAGAATAATAGCTCTATCCCAATCTTGAAGTGCACCTGCCACAATCTCACTTGCTGAGGCTGAGTCCTCATCAAGTAACACCACTACATTACCCTCAGTGAAGACCCCATTACGATAGGCTATAAGCTCCTTTGTATCTTCTGTACGCCCTTCAGTTGAAACTATTAATGCTCCTCTTGGTAAAAAGAAGTTGGTTAGATCTATTGCCTGACTTAATAATCCGCCACCATTTCCTCTAAGATCTAGCACCAATGTCTCCATTGGAGCTAACCCAATATATGAATCATAGAACTCGGAGAATGTTGTCTGCCCAAATCTATTCACTTTAATGTATCCAGTTGTATCATTGAGCATGTAAGCTGCATCAATAGTATTTATTGGAATATTATCACGCTCAATAATAAAGTCAAGGGGCTCTTCTTCTCCATGACGCACAACTTTGATCGACACCTTAGAGCCACGTTTACCTCTGAGATATTTAGGGACATCCGTTTGTGTGATACCAATAATACTCTCTCCATCAACAGAGATGATTCTATCATTTGGCATTATACCAACACTTTCGGCCGGTGCTCCAACAATAGTATTAACTACAATTACAGTATCCTTTAAGAGATTAAATTCAACACCAACTCCACTAAATTCCCCCTCGAAGCTCTCATTAACACTCTTCATGCTCTCTGCATCAATATAAGAGGAGTGAGGATCCAGCTCAAGAAGCATCTCTACAATTGCCTTCTCAACTAGGGGTTCCATATTAACCTCCTCCACATAGCTACTATTAAGATAGCTATAAAACTGATTAAACTTGCGAAGCTGATCGAGAGCACTCTTATCGGTTTGTCGCGACTGTGCCAATAGGGTAGTCGCGACAAAAAGGATAGAAAATAGTGTAATTATTTTTTTCATTATTCTGCGAAGAGATCTTTAAGTGCATCAAAAGTAACGCTCTGCTGCTCACCAGTTGTCATATTCTTGACTGTGGCCATCTGCTGCTCAATCTCCTGACTGCCGATAATCACTACAAAAGGTATACCACGACGATTGGCGTGCTCCATCTGCTTTTTCATCTTTGCAGAGTCTGGGTAGATTTCAGCAGCTACTCCGACATTGCGCAACTCTCTAAGCAGTGGTAAGATCACCTCTTGCTCGTTTGTGCCAAGATTGACGAAAAGAACCTTCGTTGAGAAGTTAACCTCCGCAGGGAATAGATCGAGCCCCACCATAACATCATATATGCGGTCTGCACCAAACGATATTCCGACACCTGACATATCTGGCATACCAAAGATTCCTGTAAGATCATCATAACGGCCACCACCACAAATAGAACCTATTGCGAAATCATTTGCCTTAACTTCGAAGATAGCACCAGTATAGTAGTTCAATCCTCTCGCTAATGATAGGTCTATTTCAATAGGTAATGTGATACCTAGTTTAGATGTGTTATCGACGATCGTTTGCAACTCGTCAACACCTAATAATCCTACTTCAGAGCTAGTAATAACAGATCTTAACTCATTTATTTTCTCTTGATTAGACCCACTTAACTCAAGTATTGGTTGAAGTTTGGCTATAGCCTCCTCTTCAATGCCTCTAGCTGCTAACTCCTCTTTTACTTTATCAAGTCCAATCTTATCTAACTTGTCGATTGCAATGGTAATATCCATCATCTTATCGGCATGACCAATAGTCTCCGCAATACCATATAGCACTTTGCGATTATTGATCTTTAGTGTAACATTAATCTTAAGAGCAGTAAAAACGCGCTCTACAATATCGATAAGTTCAACCTCATTTAGAAGTGATTTAGAACCAATCATATCAACATCACACTGATAAAATTCACGATAACGCCCCTTTTGTGGACGGTCAGCACGCCATACAGGTTGAATTTGATAGCGTTTAAAAGGGAATACAATATCATTCTGGTGCTGCACGACGTAGCGCGCGAAAGGTACCGTCAAATCATAACGAAGACCCTTCTCGCAAATTTTGGATGCAACCTTCAGCTCATCTCGGCTCATCTCCTTGGCATAATCGCCTGAGTTGAGCACCTTAAAGAGGAGTTTATCTCCCTCTTCTCCATATTTTCCCATCAATGATGATAGGTTCTCCATGGATGGAGTCTCTAGTGGAGCGAATCCAAATAGGCGAAAAACGCCACGAATAGTATCAAAAATATATTGACGACGCATCATCTCGGCTGGGCCGAAGTCGCGTGTTCCTTTTGGGATTGATGGTTTTTGAATAGCCATAATTAATTATTCAACTAGTTTTTTATATTTAACTCTCTTTGGAGTGGTATCACCACCTTGAGCCTTTTTCCATGCTTCGAACTCGCTATATGTTCCTTGATAAGAGACGATTGTGGAGTCACCTTCAAATGAAATAATATGTGTTGCGATACGATCTAGAAACCAACGATCGTGAGATATAACCACGGCGCAACCTGCGAAATTCTGAAGACCCTCCTCCAATGCACGTAGGGTATTAACATCTATATCATTTGTTGGCTCATCAAGTAAAAGAACATTACCCTCCTCTTTAAGAGCCAAAGCGAGATGCAAGCGATTGCGTTCACCACCCGACAACACTCCGCACTTCTTCTCTTGGTCTGCACCAGAGAAATTGAATCGAGCAACGTAAGCACGAGCTGGCACTTGACGATTACCAAGTGTCACAAAATCACTATTTTGAGATATCACCTCATATACACTCTTATCTGGATCAATTGACTTGTGTTGCTGATCTACATAGGCCAGCTTCACAGTTTTACCCACGGTGAATGTACCAGAATTAGGCTCTTCAAGACCCATAATCATACGGAATAGGGTAGTCTTACCTGTACCATTTGGGCCAATCACACCGACAATACCTGCGGGCGGTAGCGAGAAGTTAAGATCCTCATATAAGATACGATCACCATACCCCTTGGAGACGCCATTAGCTTCAATTACAACATCACCCAAGCGAGGTCCATTAGGAATAAAAATCTCCAACTTCTCCTCCTTATCCCTTGTATCTTCGCTCATCATCTGGTCATAGGCCGAAAGACGTGCTTTACTCTTTGCATGACGACCCGCAGGTGACATACGCACCCACTCCAACTCACGCTCCAATGTTTTGCGACGTTTACTCTCTTGCTTCTCCTCCATAGCCATGCGGGTAGTTTTTTGATCGAGCCAACCAGTGTAGTTACCCTTCCATGGAATACCTTCACCGCGATCAAGCTCAAGAATCCATCCAGCGACGTTATCAAGGAAATAGCGGTCGTGGGTTACTGCAATGACGGTACCCTTATATTGCTGTAAATGTTGCTCTAGCCAATCAATTGACTCTGCATCAAGGTGGTTCGTTGGCTCATCTAGAAGTAGAACATCTGGATTTTGAAGCAATAGACGGCATAGAGCTACACGACGACGTTCTCCACCTGACAATACTGCAACACTCTGATCTGGCTCAGGACAACGTAAAGCATCCATCGCACGCTCCAATACACTATCAAGCTCCCATCCATTAACATGATCTATTTGCTCATATAATTCACCTTGACGTTCGATCATCTTAGCCATGGTGTCATCGTCCATCGGCTCACAAAGCTTCATATTGATCTCCTCGTATTCAGCTAGCAATGCTACAGTTGCAGCGCAGCCCTCTTCCACGATCTCGCGAACACTCTTGCTGTTATCTAGCTGTGGCTCTTGTTCTAGATAACCCACGGAGTAACCGGGTGAGAAGACAACCTCTCCTTGGAAATTCTTATCTAGGCCTGCAATAATCTTCATAAGAGTCGATTTACCAGAACCATTAAGACCAATAATACCAATCTTAGCTCCGTAGAAGAACGACAAGTAGATATTATTCAATACTTTTTTCTGATTGGTAAAAGTCTTGCTGACACCAACCATTGAAAATATAATTTTTTCGTCTGCCATATTTATTAAGTTTTTAATTTCTGTCGTAGCTGCAAAGATACAAAACTAAATTTATATTTGAAAAATGTATTGCTATTTAAGAAAAAAAAGATACATTTGCGGTGACAATATATTTTGTTAGGGGTGCTTTGCTATGTGCATTGCTGAGATTATACCCATTGAACCTGTCGGATAATGCCGTCGTAGGAATGGGTTACTTATTTAATAGTAACCGCAAACTTCGCAAGATTACCCCCTTGTGAGGTCTGCACAAAATTATTTAAGATGGAGAAAATAGTATCCAAAGGGATCGTAGCTTCCTACTTCGAAAAGCTACAAAATAATCTTGATGTCGATGTTGCAATCGTTGGTGGTGGTCCCTCTGGACTCGTTGCAGCCTATTACTTAGCTCGTAAGGGTGCTAAGGTTGCACTCTACGAAAGAAAACTGGCTCCCGGAGGTGGTATGTGGGGAGGTGCAATGATGTTTAATGATATCGTTGTACAGGATGATGTCCTCGACATATTGGACGAAATAGGCATCTCATATAAAGCAGGAGATAACGGGACGTATATCCTTGACTCTGTACATGCTACATCTGCTCTAATTTATGCTGCCACGAAAGCTGGTGCTACAATTTTTAATTGCTACACCGCTGAAGATGTTGTATTTAAAAATGAAGAGGTTGCTGGATTAGTAATTAATTGGGCCCCAGTAGCGAGAGAAGGAATGCATGTCGATCCATTGATTGTCACCTCTAAGTGCGTGTTGGAGGGCACCGGACATGATTGCATGATTGCACGCCTCGTTGCGCGTAAAAATAGCGTTAAGCTGCGCACCGCAACGGGAGATGTGATGGGAGAGCGCTCTCTTTCAATTGACGAAGCTGAACGTACCACAGTTGAGAATACTAAGGAGGTTTATCCGGGTCTATTTGTCTCCGGCATGGCCGCAAATGGAGTTAGCGGAAGTTTCCGCATGGGACCTATCTTCGGAGGTATGTTACGTTCTGGTAAAAAAGCTGCTGAATTGATGCTAGAACGAATTAATCAAAAGAGCAATGAATAATTTTGGATTATATGTAATTGCAACAAAGCCAACTTTAAGCTATGGCACAGTAGCCGAAATATGCGTTCGGCAAGGTGTTAAATTCCTGCAACTAAGAGAGAAGCATCTAACAGATAAACAGCTACTTGCAGCAGCAAAAGAGATTAGAAGCGTCACTCATGGCACTCAAACTAAATTTGTGGTAAATGATAGAGCCGATATAGCATATTTAGCAGGTGCCGATTGCTTACATATAGGACAAGATGATATCTCAATTGCTCAAGCGCGGGAGATAGTAGGGCAGATACCTATTGGACTTTCGACGCACTCTCTATCGCAACTTGCTCAAGCTAACGATGAAGATCTTTTATATGTAGGCTTTGGACCCGTTTACCCAACAACAACGAAAGCTAATCCAGATCCAACAGTAGGTCTTGAATTACTCAGCGAAGCTGTAAAATTATCAAAGGTGCCAGTGGTTGCAATAGGTGGTATTTTTCCTGATAATATTGATTCAGTATTAGACGCTGGAGCTAAAAATTTATGCTTAGTGCGTCACCTCATGTGCGATGATATGGAGCAACGAATAGTTGAAATTAATCATAAACTAAGGTGAATTTTATATCAACTAATAGATCATATAAATTGATCTATTAGTTGATATTTAAAATATTAAGCATATGCAGGCACATCTTCTGTTTGAACCTGTTTAATCATCCAGATATTCTTTGCAAATTGTGCAATAAGGTCATCCATAAGTGCCGAAACTTGATATATCATCTCATCATCAGCTTGTTTCTTGATAATATTCACCAATTGCTTAAAGTACTCAAAATCAGCCAATACATGATTATAGATGTCATGTCCCTTCATGAAACCATCTTGAGACTCTTTGATTTGAGTCTTCTCCAAAAACTCTTTGAGCGATGCTACGGGCTTAAGCTCCAACATTAACATAGTCTCAGCAACATCATCAATGCTCATATTTATCTCCTTGAAATACTCCTCTAATTTCTCATGAACCGCAAAGAAGTTACGACCCTTTGCATACCAATGAAAGTTTTGTAGTTTGTGATACTCAACAACCAAGTCAGATAATAATAAGTTTAATTTCTCTTCCATAATATTAATATTATATGATTAAATATATATAAATGGAGTGACTCAAATATTAGGCCAGAACTACCCTGCTTAGCCAATTCACGATAATGTATATTATGTTAAATTATATTATCCCAATTAAAACTATCCTCTATTAAGAATGAATTTTAGTTAATATTTGGTAATGGCGAATACTCTTTTGAATACTCCATCATTTGATTGATATAATTGCTTGTATATGTTATATTGACATCTACGATCTCGCCATCTTGCTCAACAAGAGTGAAATTTGGATTTACAAAACCTCCATACGGCTCAATATTAAGAGCTGCGTAACGATCCAATAATTCACGGTGTAGATTTTGATCTATCTTGATACCATAGCGCTCAACGAGTTCGCGTCCAGCTGAATAGTCGCCTTCAGATTTGATTCGTTGAATCTCATAGAGTAAATTTGCAAAGAGAGTTCGCAACTTATTGAAATCATTTACAACAACATAGCTTTTATTATTCTCTACAATTAGCTCTATAATATTCTCAGCTTTACCATGCTCATAACACCATTCCCCTATAAGCTTACGATTGCGCATATGTGCCTGCTCGACATCCTTACCAAGTTCAATGCGAGATAGTTGAGTCATCATTCCATTCATAATATATGAGGCATATTGAGCCTTTGCTACATCTAAATTAGGGATCAATTCTAGCTCAACCATCTTAGGATCAGCCAAATAGTAAAGTGCGAATAGATCTGCGCGACACTCTTCGAGGACTGCTCCATATGTTTTAAGCTCATTACCAGTAACCCCTTGCGCCAATTGACCAGATCCATGCCCTAAACATTCATGAAGGTCTGTGTGTAGATCATCGCCTAGTTTGCCATATTGCATCATGCGGTCGCGATCATCCTTGCGCAAAACGAACTCCTCATTAAAGCCATTACCCTCCGCAGCTCTCTTATATGCATAGGTTATATTATCTATTGTGACCGATTTTGATCCATGATCCTTACGGATCCAATCTGCATTGGGGAGGTTTATACCTATCGGAGTTGCGGGATAGCAGTCACCGGCTAACTGTGCCACGGTTATAACTTTTGCCGTCACCCCTTTAACCTTTGCCTTTCTATATCTAGGATCTATTGGCGAATTATTCTCGAACCACTGTGCATTTTCTGATATGATTGTTGTTCGCTTACAAGCTTGTTCATCGCGAAAATTCACTACAGACTCCCACGAGGCCTTTCTACCTAGTGGATCACCATAGCTCTCAGTAAATCCATTCACAAAGTCCACATTCGATATATTGTCACGAACCCATAGAATATTGAAAGCGTCAAACTCTCTAAGATCTCCACTTTTATAATACTCTATAAGCCTCTTTATGGTCGATCCTTGAGGCTCTATAGCAACAGATGCTGCCTTTTCGAGATAGAAAACAATCTTCTCAATGGCTTCTGTATACATTCCTCCAACTCTCCAAACTCTTTCATAGATATTCCCGGAATCATCCTTCATCAATTTTGAATTTAACCCATAAGATATTGGTTGACTATCACTTACATCAACCAAACGATTGTAAAAATCTTCCACCTCTACTTGGGTGACACCCTCATAATAGTTATTAGCAGACGATGCGATTACATCTACCCCATCTGCCATATTCACTCGTGAAGCATAAAGCGTAGGATCAAAAATTATAGGCTTAGTAAGATCTAACAACTCCCCCCTATCTAGCGGTAGAGATTCAACCGGTAGAGACCTTACAACCTCTTCGAAATACGAAGCTGAAAATCTTGGAGTAAATTTATCATTTGAATAGTGATGATGTATACCGTTTGCAAACCATACTCTCTTTAGGTATGTTTCAAGTGCTTTCCATTCGTCACAGCCTCTATCGCCCATATAATGCTCCATTGCTGCCTCCAACGTGCGACGAATTATAAGGTTATACTTAAAGTTTTGGTCAAACATGATGTCGCGACCATATTTTGCAGACTCTGAAAGATAGTAAATCAATAATTTTTCAGAGAGTGAAAGTTTCTCAAATCCGGGAACTTCATATCTAATTATTTTAGTATCATCAAATCTGTCTATGATCCATGGCCTCTCAGCAGAAAATATATTATTGCTCATTTTTAGCTTAGCTGAATTCAACCTGCAAATGCAACTGAATTCATAGTTAATATTTGTTTGAATTTTTCATTTGGCGTGAGGTATCCGAGCCTTTTACGAGGTCGA
>JBCQWG010000029.1:0-22074 GCA_047172325.1 Rikenellaceae bacterium
ACCCTCGGCACTGTAAACGGAAGTCATTCCGATTTTCTTTCCAATAAGTCCTGACATTTTTGTCGAATTACGTTTGTTATAAAAAATTGTGATTATGTGTATTGGATGGTCTAAAGAGCACTCCGGCGCCCCTTAGACCCTCCAATTGAACATTCATTTATCAAACCTTGATGTTTACCTCAACACCTGATGGCAACTCCAATTTCATTAGAGCATCAATCGTCTTTGGTGTTGACGAGTAGATATCAATAATACGTTTGAATGTGCAGAGTTGGAACTGCTCGCGTGCCTTCTTATTAACAAAGGTAGAACGGTTTACAGTAAAAATCTGCTTGTGAGTTGGAAGGGGTACAGGACCGCTTACCACAGCACCAGTGCTTCTCACTGTCTTAACGATCTTCTCAGCTGACTTGTCAACGAGGTTGTGATCGAAAGACTTTAATTTGATTCTAATCTTCTGATTCATATTTATTCTTATTCTAATCCCTTAACTCTACCGCTTGACTTCTCGATGATCTCAGTTGCAAGATTCTTTGGAACCTCCTCGAAGTGAGAGAACTCCATTGATGATGTTGCACGACCAGATGAGATTGTACGAAGAACGGTAACATAACCAAACATCTCTGAAAGTGGCACCTTAGCCTTAACCACGCGAGCAGTACCCTTAGACTCCATTCCTGAAATCTGACCGCGACGCTTATTAAGGTCACCGATGATATCTCCCATTGACTCCTCTGGAGTAACTACCTCTACGTTCATCATTGGCTCCATGATAACCGAACCAGCCTTTGGAGCTGCAACACGGAAACCGTTACGAGCACAAATCTCGAACGAAAGTTGATCTGAATCGACAGGGTGGAATGAACCATCCTTAAGGGTAACCTTCATAGAGTCGATCACGTAACCTGCCAACGCACCATTAGCCATTGCTGAAGCAAAACCTTTTTGTACTGCTGGAATGAACTCCTTAGGAACGTTACCTCCCTTAACCTCGTCGACGAAAGTAAGACCAGTCTTACCCTCCTCAGCAGGTCCAATCTCAAAGATGATGTCCGCGAACTTACCACGACCACCAGTCTGCTTCTTGAATACCTCGCGGTGTTGAACAGTTGCTGTAAGAGCCTCCTTGTAGTTAACTTGAGGAGCACCTTGGTTGATCTCCACACCGAACTCGCGACGCAAACGGTCAACGATGATATCGAGGTGAAGCTCACCCATACCGCTAATTACGGTTTGGCCAGAATCCTCATCAGTGTGAACTGTGAAGGTTGGATCCTCCTCAGCAAGCTTACCAAGAGCGATACCAAGCTTATCGAGGTCCTTTTGAGTCTTAGGCTCAACAGCAAGACCGATAACTGGCTCTGGGAATGTCATTTGCTCAAGTACAAGTGGTGCATTCTCAGCACAAAGAGTGTCTCCAGTGCGGATATCCTTGAAACCTACAGCTGCACAGATATCACCTGCCTCTACGCTCTCCATTGGATTTTGCTTGTTAGAGTGCATTTGGTAGATACGGCTGATACGCTCACGCTTGCCACTTCTTGAGTTAAGTACGTATGAACCTGCATCAAGCTTACCAGAGTATAGACGAACGAAAGCCAAACGACCTACGAATGGGTCAGTTGCGATCTTAAATGCAAGTCCACAAAGTGGATCATTAACGGTTGCATTACGGACCTCTGCCTCCTCTGTCTTAGGGTTAGTACCCTCAACTGCTGGAAGATCAAGTGGTGATGGAAGGAATGCCATGATGTAATCAAGCAACTTCTGTACTCCCTTGTTGTGGAATGAAGAGCCACACAACATTGGAACAAGTGTCATGTTCATAGTAGCTGTACGAATTGCAACTAGCAACTCCTCAGCTGTGATTGAGTCTGGATCCTCGAAGAATTTCTCCATAAGAGCATCGTCAGTTGCTGCAACCTCCTCGATGAGTTTTGCACGCCACTCAGCAGCCTCAGCTGCCATTGACTCAGGGATTGGTTTTAGCTCGAAGTTGTTACGAACGGTTTTGTCGTCGTAGTAGTAGATCGCGTTATTATATATAAGGTCTACCAAACCTTCGAACTTATCCTCAGCACCGATAGGCAATACCACTGGTAGAGCTGTCGCGCCGAAGTGCTCCTTGATCTGAGCACATACTGCCAAGAAGTCTGCACCTGTGCGGTCCATCTTGTTGACGTAGCCCATACGAGGAACGTTGTATTTGTCTGCTTGACGCCATACTGTCTCAGATTGAGGCTCAACGCCACCTACTGCACAGAATGTTGCCACAGCACCATCGAGAACACGCAACGAACGCTCCACCTCTACGGTGAAGTCAACGTGACCGGGAGTGTCGATAAGGTTGATTTGGTAATCTTTACCCATATAGTTCCAGAACGCAGTTGTTGCTGCTGAGGTGATAGTGATACCACGCTCTTGCTCTTGAACCATCCAGTCCATTGTTGCGCCACCGTCGTGAACCTCACCGATTTTGTGAGTTTTACCTGTATAGAACAGGATACGCTCCGAAGTGGTTGTCTTACCAGCATCAATGTGAGCCATGATACCGATATTACGAGTGTATTTAAGATCTCTTGCCATCTTTTATTCTCGATAATGTGATTAAAATCTAAAATGAGCGAATGCTTTGTTGGCCTCAGCCATACGGTGCATCTCCTCTTTACGTTTGAATGCTGCTCCTTGTTGGTTGTAAGCATCTACAATCTCAGAAGATAGCTTCTCTGCCATTGACTTACCGGCGCGCTTGCGTGAGTAAAGAACAAGGTTTTTCATTGAAATCGAAATCTTGCGCTCCGGACGAACCTCAGTTGGAACTTGGAAGGTCGCACCACCGATACGCTTCGATTTTACTTCGACTTGTGGTGTGATATTCTCAAGAGCCTGTTTCCAGACCTCCAATGGAGATTTCTCAGCATCCTTCATCTTCTTGCCCACTAGTTCCAACGAGTTGTAGAACACAGCATAGGCAATACTCTTCTTACCATCCAGCATAAGATTGTTAACGAAACGAGTTACCTCGCAATCGCCGAACTTAGGATCCGGAAGTAGAATGTGCTTTTTTGGCTTAGCTTTTCTCATAGCTTTTTTTAACTACTTAAATTGTTTTTACTTTTTCTTTTTTGCTCCCGCAGCAGCACCTGCCTTAGGTCTCTTAGTTCCGTACTTTGAACGGCGTTGGTGGCGTCCATCAACTCCTGCTGAGTCGAGTGCTCCACGTACTAAGTGATAACGTACACCGGGA
Organism: Rikenellaceae bacterium; assembly: GCA_047172325.1. GTDB lineage: Bacteria > Bacteroidota > Bacteroidia > Bacteroidales > Rikenellaceae > Alistipes. The sequence goes on from JBCQWG010000029.1 coordinate 3,248, forward strand.
AGGTCCTTAACACGGCCTCCACGAACAAGTACAATTGAGTGCTCTTGCAAATTGTGGCCTTCTCCGGGGATGTAGGCATTCACCTCTTTGCCGTTTGTCAATCTTACACGTGCAACCTTACGCATAGCCGAGTTTGGCTTCTTAGGAGTTGTTGTGTACACACGTGTACAAACACCTCTACGTTGGGGACACGCTGCGAGTGCTGGAGACTTACTCTTGTACTCCAAGTTTACTCGACCGTTTCTAACTAACTGTTGAATAGTTGGCATCTTAACGTTTTTTGTCCTTAAAAATTAATAAATTTCGATTTCCCACCTCGGCTTAGAGGCCAAAATGGACTGCAAAGATAGGCATAATTTTCGAAACCACAAGCGTATCACGCTCTTTTTTCGCTGAATTATCAATATTTTAGCCCTTTTGCAGCTGTTTATATATTCTTTTTTCTTATACAATATTAAATCCTATAAGCTTTTATCTATAACGAAAATATTATTACTCTAGTATATAATACTTTACAATAATTATTCAATCTTCGAAACTAGCCTATCTATACGCGCAACAGCCTCATCTAATCTCTCCATTGAGATCTCACCCGAAGCCACTCCAGACTCGATAATCGAGACAAATTTATCTACCACATCGTAATCCTCGCGCTTAATATTTCCACCAATAATAAACAGATCGACACCGGCATTAAAGCTGAGCTTCACAGCCTCCTCGAAGCCATAATTATCTGTTATTGCGCGCATCTGCATATCGTCGCTCACAACAACTCCACGCCAGCCCAAGCCCTCTCGCAAGAGCCCTTGAAGCGTTGCACGAGAGAGTGTTGCGGGATATGTCTCATCGAAATTCTCATTAAAAAGGTGGCTCACCATCACTGCATCACAGAGGTCAGCCTCAATGAGATATTTATATGGAAACAGCTCTCTCTCGCTCCATGTTGCTGTAATATCGGTCAATCCTAGATGGCTATCGGCAAGCGAGTTACCATGTCCGGGAAAGTGCTTTAGCGAGGTCAACACACCTCGACGACGATGCTCCTCAACATAGACCGACGCACACTGCGCCACACGTCTTTCATCATTCGAGAAGGAGCGTTTAACCTTTCCAATCACGGGACACTCCGCATTGACATCCACATCAACACATGGTGCAAAATTGAAGTTAACACCTACACTGGCCACCTCAGAGGCGATAAGCGAGGCGATAGCCCTCAACGACTCATCATCGCCTGCACCAGCCTGCTTATGAGAGGGCATAGCCTCAAATCCGCTACTCTCCTTAAGGCGATTCACCAAACCACCCTCTTGATCTATTGCGACAATAAGGGGCTCCGTGCGAAGCGCCTTCATATCTGAGATAAAGGTTGTGAGCTGCTCGCGTGGCTGCGGCACATCATCAAAGGTAGCGACATTATATCCAAATAGGATCACCCCCGAAACGCCCTTCTGAGCGATATCCTCCACAATAGGGTTGGTCGGACTAAGACTCTGCCCGCTGACCCCCACAATTAATAATTTAGCTGCCTTCTGAGCTACAGTAAGCTCTGAATGAGCAGCGCACCCCTGCAATGCTATTGTAAGCAGCAGGAGTGCGATAAGACTCTTTTTCATATTTTCGAATAAGATTATTGAACTATCTCCATCTCTTCGAGTAACCAACCAGCCTCTGCGAATTTGTCGATCACCATAAGAACATAACGAACATCAACCGAGATTGTACGTTGTAGATCTGGCTCAAAGGCAACATCACCCGACATAGCCTCCCAGTTACCATCGAAGGCCAAGCCAATAAGCTCTCCACGACCATTCATAATTGGGGATCCAGAGTTACCTCCCGTGATATCAAGATTTGAGAGGAAGCCTACAGGCATATTTCCGCTCTTATCGGCATATGGGCCATAATCCTGAGTGTTGTAGATCTCCTTGAGGCGATCATCAACGGTGAACTCAACAGGGTTTGATGGATCCTCCTTCTCGATAACACCCTTAAGTGTTGTCTGGTGCTCATAGAGAACACCATCCGCAGGTGAGTATGGCAACACTTGACCATAAGTTAAACGGATTGTGAAGTTCGCATCCGATGCCCACGCCTTATCTGGCTGCTGCATCATAAGACCTGCGATATAGAGACGCTGCCCCTCGTCGATCTTAGCGTTACTCTGCTTACGCGACTTACCTAGCTCCGACATCTTCGCCATAACCGACTTTGAGAAGCGTACAGCTGGATCTGCCTCAAGTGTCTCAAGGTCATACGACTGAGCAAACGCATCAGCCTTCTGCTCAGAAGCGAAGACCGAATTATCGTATAGGTAATCTACATATGCCTCAATGTCACCATTGAACTCTGCATCAATCACATCCGCAAAGATTGTAGGTAGATCCTTCACATTCTCCTTAACTAGCTCCAACATACGCTTAGCAACTTTGCGATCTGTCGACTCATTGTAATCTTTGTAGAAGCTTGCAAAAGTACGTTCAAACTTATCTGCTTTCACCCTCTTCTTGTCCCCTGCAATGCGAGAAGCGCTATTTGCAATTGAGTTAATCTCAACAGCACGAAGAATAGCCTCAGATAGATACTCATAAGCGGAACCTGCATCCCAGCCCTCTTTCACACCACTCTCGATAAGCGAAAGAGCATCCATCAAACGCTCCTGTGGAAGTGTGTTGACAGCAGCCCACGACTGGTAAGATGCCTCCTGAGCCTCCTTCTGAGCCTTGACATTGAGCTTCTTCAAACCGCGAGACATACCTATAGCATTCTTCCAATAGTTCGAAGAGCTTGCATACTTAGATGCATATTGGATACGCACCTTGTCGCTGGCCATCATATCCTCCATCAAGATATCTTGACGCTCACCACGGATTGCAATACGCTGTGGGTTGGTCACCTCCAACATATAATCAATCTCGAAAGAGGTCATAAAGCGCTGCGTAGAGCCGGGGAAGCCCATAATCATCGCGAAGTCACCAACCTCCGTACCAGCTGTAGAGATCTTCAAGAACTTCTCAGCTTGGTAAGGAACATTGTCGGGTGAATAGCTCGCAGGGCGGTTATCCTTATCCGCATATACGCGGAAGATAGAGAAGTCACCCGTGTGACGAGGCCACATCCAGTTATCTGTCTCGCCTCCAAATTTACCAATTGAAGTTGGAGGAGTACCCACCAAACGAACATCATTATACTGCTCCATAACGAAAAGGAAGTATTGATTACCTCCAAAGAAATGAGTCACACCAACGATCATTCCCTTATTCTTCTTCTGATACTCCTTCTTAAGAGCCTCTATATTCTTCACTACAATCGCATTGCGCTCACTCTCCTGCGCAATTGATGGAATGTTACCCACAATCTCAGGTGTGACATCCACAATTTGACGAATGAACTTCACCGAGAGGCCTGCCGCAGGCAACTCCTCCTCATTGCTCATTGCCCAGTAACCATCCTTAAGGTAGTCTGCACCCACCGACGAAAGCGCCTGAATAGAACCATAACCACAGTGGTGGTTCGTGAAGATCAAGCCATTAGGTGATACAATCTCACCGGTGCAACCCCCACCAAAGATAATGATAGCATCCTTGAGCGAACTCTCATCTACCGAGTAGATATCCTCAGCGGTGAGCTCCAAGCCCATCTTCTGCATATCCTCAATGTTCATCTTCTTGAGGTATGGCAAAAGCCACATTCCCTCATCCGCCACAGCAGCAAACGACACCGCAGCAGCACACAGGGTTAAAAGTAATTTTTTCATCTCTATTTAATTATTTATTGGTTTCAGACCACAAAGGTAACCTTTTTCCTCCGATATTACTAATTTTAACGTAAATTCAGCTTGGGACTCGTGTGAAAATAGACCTTCTCATCGCGCTCATCCCATCAGCGAGGTTAACCTCGGATTGGGTTTAAATGCCTTCTGGCATTTAAAAAATTAAAGGTGTTAAAATAGTTATGCGAATTTATTCGTGATAACTATTTTAACACCTTTAATTTCATAGCGCCAGCTATAAGCCCAATACGCAAGAGAAGAATAGCTCCGCAGGGAGCACCCCATGGGTGGTCGGAAGATCAGTTTCTAAAAAATAGTTTAGGATCACCCCCACTTGCAATGATGATAATTTCGATTGCCAAGTTGCGTATTTCCATTGCAAATCTGCGCTTTGCGGTTTTGTAGCCTATATCATTCTCCTTCTTGTATATCAATATCAACATTGCAACAATTAGGGTCATATACAACATTACCTCAATACCATTTTTATTGAGACTAACAAGGTGGCTGACATTGAGTTCTTGCTTTATAAATCTAAAGAAGACCTCAATGTCCCATCTCTTTTTATAAAATGCTGCTACCTGCTGATATGATAGAGAATAATCGTTCGTAACAAATATAAAACGCTGATTATCATTTACCCTCTCTGCAATAACGATGCGCACTTCAAGCTCTTTTCTATCTGCGGTTCACCCCCTTTCTCCGCTATTTATCGTCGCTCTACTGTCTAATACGAGTCTCAGACCATTAAATTCTGCCTCCTCTTGTGGTTGAATGACTATGGGCTCAATCACCTTATACTTACGGCTCTCTTTCAATCTACCGACAAATTTTATATCCTCCGTATCAAGATCTATCATCTTTGCTGTTGATTGTAGCCCTCTATCTATGACGTATATATTATCGTGATATTCAGAGCTCACAACGTGATTTTTAATCGCACTGGGTAGAGCTAAATCTTCACTCGAGTATGATGGATCCGTAAATACATTTGCGCTGCTTGGCAAGAGCCCATCAAACGACATAGTATATTTAATATTTGATTTAGGTTTTGTCTTAGCGTTACGATTATTTGTTGGCTTCAAGCCTTCAGTTAACCGACCAGACACGTCTGTCACAATAGAACTGTCGACACGTATAATATTATATCTTTCACTCTCTTTGTGGCTATATAATTGACTAAATTGCTCGTATATAGATTCATATATCGCACGAAAATAGTTAGCGTCAATCTTTGATAAACGCTCTGAAATAGAGCTCCTTCGCACCTTTTCCTCTTTATCTAAATCGAAAAGCGTCTTGAAAATAGGATCATTAAACGTATCTTCCAATGAACGCTGACTGAGGCGTTCATTTTCTAAGATACCATAAAGAAGTAGATAAAACATATTTCTACCCTTTAGTACCTTGGCGTAGTGATCGACTTTTGTTTCGCTCGCTAAATTTGCAATCATATCGTCGGGGATATATGATATAATTTCTTTTGCTGTAATTTTATGGCCTTTAAACATGATAATTCAGTTATTTTTACCCTGTAAAGATAGTAAAAATAACTGAATTATGCAAATTAATATGTTGATAATCAATGTGTTAATATTGATTAAATTCTTCCGACCACCCATGGGGTGCTCCCTGCGGAGCTACTCTTCTTGTTGCGGATTGGGCTTATAGCTACGCTATGAAATCCGAGGTCACCTCGCTGATGGGATGATGGCAAACCGTTTACACCCCTAACAGCAATAACTCATCACATCGCTCTCTTCGATGCTCTCATTGCTGAGGATCACTAGGCGCTCGACAACGTTGCGCAGTTCGCGGATGTTGCCGCTCCATGGCATCTCGCAGAGTAGTTTTAGGGCCTTGGGTGAGATCTCTTTACGCTCTACGTTAAGCTCCGTGCTGACGCGCGCGAGGAAGTGTTCTATAAGGAGGGGGATATCCTCAGAGCGTTGACGCAGGGGTTTAACCTTGATTACGATAACGCCTATGCGGTGGTATAGATCCTCCCTGAAATTACCTTTGGCGATCTCCTCTTTGATATCCTTATTGGTGGCTGCGATGACCCTCACGTCGACATCAATATCGCGGTCGCTACCCACGCGGCATACCTTGCGCTCTTGGAGTGCGCGTAGCACCTTTGCTTGAGCCGAGAGCGACATGTCGCCAATCTCATCTAGGAAGAGGGTGCCGCCATTGGCCTGCTCGAATTTTCCTTTTCGCTGTTTTATGGCCGAGGTGAAGGCTCCCTTCTCGTGGCCGAAGAGCTCGCTCTCGATTAGCTCGGAGGGGATCGCGGCACAATTTATCTCTATATAAGGGGCCTTAGTTCGTTGGCTTTTGTAGTGTAGCCATTTGGCCACTAGCTCCTTGCCTGTTCCATTCTCACCTATTATTAACACGCGCGCATCGGTTGGGGCGACTCTATCTATAAGGTGCTTTAGCTCCAACATTGCTGGTGACTCTCCCACCATTGGTTCGATGTGTGAGGGGTTGTGCGAGGTGCGACGACGTATTGGTTGACGGGTGGCGATCTCATTTTGGGGGGCGTTGGACTCATCCGCCTCAGAGGTCGACTCGCGGAGGGTTTTGAGTAGGCGGTTCATATCTATGGGTCTGGTCAAAAAGTCTATTGCGCCACACTTAGCTGCGCTCATCGCTCTATCGATGGTGGCATCGGCCGAGATCACGATAAAGGGAGTTGCTCGCAGCGGCTCTGGGATTGCCTCAAATTGGTTGTCGGAGAGGATGATATCGAATGGGGTGTTGCCAAATAGCTCGATGGCATTTGAACTCTCGGAAGCCTCCTCGACGCAAAAACCTTCAAACTCTAACCTCTCGCGCAATGTTTTGCGCATGCTTTTTGATTGATCTAAAATTAAAATTCTACTCATTGCAATTATATTAAAAATAATTCGTATTTTTGTCTCAAAGTTAGTGTTTTTCTTTTTAATGAGGAGTGCGCTACGGGCTCTAAACTTATAATAATCAAGCCTATAAAAGGGCTTTTTTCGACACTTTGTCGATCCAATTTAAATGAAGTTAGGCCATAATATTTTATTGTAAATATCCGTTTTTATAAAAGCTTCAATATTTTCAGATGAAAAAAAATTATAACAACACTCGTCCTAAGTTGCATCTACCGGAGTATGGTAGACACATCCAACAGATGGTAGAGGCGCTACTACTTATCGAAGATAGGGCCGAAAGAAATAAGCAGGCGCGTGCCGTGATTGCCGTAATGGGTAATGTAAATCCGCTTTTGAGAGATACGCCCGTTTTCACCCATAAACTCTGGGATCATCTCTTTATAATATCTGATTTTAAGTTAGATGTAGACTCACCATACGATCAGCCCTCGCGCGATGATCTCTCCATCAGGCCGCGTGCGCTGCGCTATCCTCAGTGCAGAATCTCGCATAAGCACTATGGTAAGTATGTTGGGCGCATTGTGAGGAAGCTCTGCGAGGAGCCTTCGAGTGAGGCTGTGGCGGCAGTAGTCGATAATGTGGCAGTATTTATGCGTGCCAAGAGCTTTGAGTATAATCAAGAGCACCCCAACAATGAGGTTATTATAAAAGATATAAAGCAGATGTCTAATGGTGCTATTGAGATCAACGAAGATGCTATAAATAATATTCATAGTGATTATAAACAGCACTCTTCAGCGCATGCCCCTCGACCTCAGCAGCGCAATAATGGTCGCACACCCTATAAGAATAGAGGCGTGCACAATGCGCATAATGCGCGCAACCACAATAAAAATGGGGCGGCAAGACGCAATCAACCTAAATAAGTAGTGTAAAATTTATTTTTTTTGTTATCTTTGCTCTTACATTAATGCAAAATGAAATTTAAAAAGATGATTAAGGTGAAATTCAACGCTGTAGCACTTAGTGCTGCTATAATGTTTGTTATGCTTATGTCGAGCTGTCAACCAAACAGAGTGAAAATCTCTGGTCGCTTCATTGGTGGTGATAGCTCTATAGCTTATCTTGAGGAGATATCATCTACGGGTGGTGCTATCGTTGACTCTGTGGCGCTCTCCTCGAATGGGGAGTTTCTATTCGAGCTTACAGCAAAAGATAAACACCATAAGCTCTATAATATAGTCTACGATTGGTCTACTATACCTCTCTTTGCAGTGGCAGGTGACAACATCAAACTTAACTCTATTGGCAATATCGCCAAAAATTATACGGTGGAGGGCTCTGAGGAGTCGGAGCTAGTTCGCAAGTTCTACCAGAGTTATATCAATGGAATATCGAAGCTCGATGCAATTGCAGTTAAATATGGCGCGGATGATCTCAGCGAGGAGGCTCGTAAGGAGCTCGCGATGAGCTACACGGAGCAGTATAACTCTATCAAGCGCGACCAGCTAGAGTTTATCATCGAGAATAAAACCTCGTTGGCGTCGGTCTATGCTCTCTATCAGCGTCTAGCAAATGATAGCTACCTCTTCTCTGGAAAGAATGATGTGATCTACTATCGCACAGTGGCGGATGCCCTCGAAGAGAGCTATCCAGAATCACCCTACCGCAAGAGCATTATGGCAGATATAGAGCAGTTCGATGCGGTGAATAGAATCTCTTCAAGCATTGTGGAGCGTGGCTATCCCGACTTGGAGATGAATGACATCTATGGTAATATTCAAAAATTATCTCAGTTCGAAGGAGAGGTTATTGTGCTCGACTTCTGGTCGGCTCGCTTGGGTAGCAGCAATCGTAATAATGCGGAGCTCAAAGAGATCTACGAGGAGTATAAGGATAGAGGAATGGAGGTCTATCAAGTGGCTGTAGACAACACCAAATCTATTTGGATCAATGCCATACAGGAGCAATCTCTACCTTGGGTCTCTGTGAGTGATCTTAAGGGTAATCACTCTCCCGCCGTCAGCCTTTATAACATTACAGCTCTGCCATCTAACTTCATTATAAGTAAAGATGGTGAGATCGTCGCGCGTGATATCTATGGGGATGGACTACGCACGATGATAGAGCAGGAGCTAGCGAAATAATGTATTACTTTGCGTCGGATGTTCACCTAGGTGCCGGCTCCAAAGAGGAGCAGAGAGCCACGGAGCGACTCTTCGTAGAGTGGCTCGATAGGGTGTCGGCAGATGCCACAGCCATCTTTCTGTGTGGTGACATCTTTGATTTCTGGTATGAGTATAAGCGCGTTGTGCCCAAAGGCTTTGTGAGAACCTTGGGTAAGATCGCCCAGATAACAGATCGCGGTGTGAGGGTGGTTTTCATGAGTGGTAACCACGATATGTGGGTCTTGGACTATCTCCGGGAGGAGTGTGGCGTGGAGCTCTACACGACGCCTCACACATTTGAGCTTGGCGCAAGACGTGTGCATGTGGCGCATGGCGATAATCTCAATGTGAAGAAGAACCCATCTTTAAGGTTGATGAACACTATTTTCCGTTCCAAGGTGCTCAGAGTGCTCTTCACGTGGCTTATTCACCCTAATATTGCACTGTGGTTTGGTAATTGGTGGAGTGGCTCCTCGCGTAAGAAGCATACCCACGAATCCGTGGAGCTACGTGCTCGCTCGGTAGGTATGCTCAAGGAGTATGTTCATAGATGCTTTGAGCAGAGTGGTGATGATATCTACATCTTTGGACATCTTCACCACGCAGAGGCATTTACAGAGCAACGCCCCCAAATAATATTTATGAATGATTGGAGCAGTGATCCCCACTATATTACCCTTAGTGATAGCGGTGAAGTGGAGCTCTGCCGAGTAAAATAGTCTCCTCTATGAAACAATATTTAGATCTGCTACGCACCATCAAGGAGCAGGGCACAGTAAAGGGTGACCGCACAGGGACTGGCACCAAGAGTATATTCGGATATCAGATGCGTTTCGACCTATCTGAGGGTTTTCCGCTATTAACCACAAAGAGAGTCTTCCTTAAGGGTGTTATCCATGAGCTGTTATGGTTCCTTCAGGGTGACACCAATATAAAATATCTAGTCGATAATGGGGTTCATATATGGGACAATGATGCCTTCCGCCACTACACCTCACTCGCTACGCAAGGCGGTGTGGAGCCTCTCTCAAAGGAGGAGTTTCTCTTGAAAGCGGGCACAGAGTCACCTCTAGAGGGTTATAAATATGGAGATCTCAATGAGGTATATGGTCATCAGTGGCGTAGCTGGGGCCGATACGATGGCGGCACGATAGATCAAATCCGCTCCGTCGTTGAGACAATAAAGAGCAACCCCAATTCGCGTCGCATGCTAGTCTCAGCGTGGAATGTAGCCCAAGTGGACGATATGGCTCTGCCGCCATGTCATGTCCTCTTCCAATTCTATGTGGCCGATGGTCGCCTCTCTTGCCAGCTCTATCAACGTAGCGCCGACACCTTCTTGGGGGTTCCCTTCAATATTGCCTCCTATGCTCTTCTCACACAGATGATTGCGCAGGAGTGTGGCCTTGAGGTGGGCGACTTCATTCATACGCTGGGGGATACTCACCTCTACCTCAATCACTTTGAGCAGGTCGAGGAGCAGCTCTCTCGCACCCCACGACAGCTACCTCGCATGAAGCTCAATCCATCCGTAGGCTCGATCTTCGATTTCACCTACGATGATTTCACCTTGGAGGGATATGACCCATATCCAACCATCACTGCACCAATGTCGTTTTAGTTATGGTTAGTATCATCGTCGCAATAGCCAACGATAGTCTCATTGGCAACAACAATGAACTGCTATGGCACATCACCGAAGATATGCGCTACTTCCGCAAGGTGACATCGGGACACGCTGTAATCATGGGTCGTAAAACATATGACTCCATCGGCCGCCCCCTGCCAAAGCGCCATAATATAGTCATCACACGTCAGAATATAGCGATCGAAGGATGCAGCGTCGCCCACTCCCTAAAGGAGGCACTCGCCATAGCGGGAGAAGAAGATGAAGTATTCATCATTGGAGGAGCCGAGATATACTCCCTCTCCCTGCCAATCGCCAATCGCCTATATATCACCCGCGTGGGAGGTCACTTCAAAGGCGATACCCACTTCCCAGAGTGGGACCAAACCACATGGCAACTTCACCACGAAGAGAAATTCGACCGCGGAGAGGAGTTCGAACACCCATTCTCATTTGAACTTTATGAGCGTTTGTAGGTGATTTTAGGACAACTTGCGTATGCCTCCGGCGGGTGGGGAAAAGCACCACCGCGGGTGCATATTACTCTTGCGTATTGGGCTTATAGCTAACCCAATCCGAGGTTAACCTCGCTGATGGGATGATGGCAATCGGAGGTTGATATATCGGGGCAGAATATGCAGAAATTCAAAATAAATTGCTACTTTTGTAAAAACCAAAAAAGGGAAATTATACGAGATAATATAAAACGACATATAAAATAACTAATTGTTTATTTCAGCTCACAAAATCGGCAAAATTTTTAAAAGCAGAAAGAATAGACAAGCAGGGTCTTGCTACACACTTGTAGCACGGCTCGCTTGTCCTTTCTGCTGGGTGTTTGCCGATACCTGTGAGCTGAGACTTGCGGGATTCGTGCTACTCTTTTTTTGTGCGGTCTCACAAGGTTTTAAACTTCAAAACTATGACCGCAAACAAAAATCTCCTAATCGGCAAATGGAGGTTCATCAAAGCCGAACAACACAATGGCTCAGAGTGGGAGCCAATCAGCCACACCAACGGAATGTCGTGGGAGTTCTCCCCTGAATATATCAGCGAGACAAAGTCCATAGGCGTGATAGTCGAAACCGCCCCTTTAGTCGATGAAGTCCGCCTAAACTACACCTTCAGTGATCGAGACAACCTCCTGCGAATAGAACTCTACACCGACCCTCAAACAAGAATCAAGGACGAAACCGACATCTACTCTCTGTCGGAAATAACCCAAACCGCCACTCAATCTACAATCGTGTTAAGTCTAATTAACTGCCTCAGTTGCCCTCCGCCATACTTGCGCTACACTTTGCAGCTTGATTCTAGGCAATGTTCTCTTGGATAATGGCGGGGCGTGTAATAGGTTCTTATTAATGCGAATTAAGGTTTGAGATTTGCCAAACCAAATTCGGCTATTTTTCATGTGTTTGCCCTGCATATCGGAGCAGAAAGTGCAGAAATTCAAAATAAATTGCTACTTTTGTGGAAACCAAAAAAAGAAATTACATAAAAGATATAAAATAATAACATATTAATTAGCTTTAAGCTGTTTATTTGTTCTTGCAAAACGACCAAAATTATTGCGACAGAATAAACAGACGGAGTCCTTGCTATGCCTTGCACGGACTCTCGTTTGTTTGTCGCAAGGGTGCTTGGTCGTACCCGCAAGGAGAACATTCGAGATCCGTGCTTTTTTTGCGATCTCGTAAAATCAATAAACTATGACCGCAAACAAAAATCTCCTAATCGGCAAATGGAGGTTCATCAAAGCCGAACAACACAATGGCTCAGAGTGGGAGCCAATCAGCCACACCAACGGAATGTCGTGGGAGTTCTACCCTGAATATATCAGCGAGACAAAGTCCATAGGCGTGATAGTCGAAACCGCCCCTTTAGTCGATGAAGTCCGCCTAAACTACACCTTCAGTGATCGAGACAACCTCCTGCGAATAGAGCTCTACACCGACCCTCAAACAAGAATCAAGGACGAAACCGACATCTACTCCCTGTCGGAAATAACCCAAACCGCCACTCAATCTACAATCGTGTTAAGTCTAATTAACTGCCTCAGTTGCCCTCACCATACTTGCGCTACACTTTGCAACTTGATTCTAGGCAATGTGCTCTTGGATAATGGCGGGGCGTGTAATATGCACTCGCGGGGGTGCTATCCCCGCCCGCCGGAGGCGATACGAAACTATTTTTCATGCGTTTGCCATGGAAATTAACCCTATGGAGTTTAATTTTAACAATAATTTGGTTATATTTGCACAATAAATATTGGCTCTATAGTTCAAGGGATAGAATGAAGGTTTCCTAAACCTTAGATTCGCGTTCGAGTCGCGGTGGGGCTACATTACTTTATTACATCTTTGCCTTGGTAGGCGTACTCCCAGAAGGCCCATTCGAACCATACGGCGGTTATAAACTCTGTGCGCATCTTTGTGCGACGACTCTGTGAGCAGTTCTCTGCGAGTGTGTCGGCAAGTTTCACAGAGAGGTTAACACCCTTAAAGATCATCTCTGAGGCGTAGGTCTCGATCCATTGTCGATAGGGGTTAGCTTCGAAATTGCTGTTGTTATATAGGTGGCGTCCCACTAAGCTATAGATCCATATGCAGGGTAGGATTGCAGCCATGGAGAGCTCTAGATCTCTACGATCGACCCATTGGCGTGTATGTGCCATGTAGAGCTCTGTCGTGAGTGAGCTATCCACCTCTTGCAGGCCGCCAAGCATCTCTGCTAGCATTGCGTGGAGTGCTTTCTCTGCCTCCATGCCCTCTAGGGCAAACTCTTTAAAGAGCTGCTTGTATTCGCTTGTGGGTAACATCTCTGAAACTATTAACATCTCCTCGGAATAGTTGCGAATGTAGAGTGTATCTTGTTCAATATATCTACGAAAACGCTCCTTTGAGAGGGTGCCACTCATCATATCAACATTAAATGGTTGAGCTATGATCTTGGCGTAGAGGCCCTCAGCGGCTCTTAGTGCAATGTCACTCCACTTTGGTCGATTATTGTTAATAACTGTTAATAACTCTGAGGCCGCCTTGCGGGGATCCTCTGCGCAGATGATGGCGGAGACCACCGCTACACCATCGACACCTGTGGCAATTGTCTCTCCAACATTCCCAAGGTTAATACCGCCGATAGCCACCGCAGGGTGAGTAGAGCGATTGACAGCCTCGATGCACCCTTTGATCTCGAAGGGCGCTGCTGTATCGGTCTTGGTGGGGGTGGAGTGTAGGGGGGAGATACCTATATAATCTACATCCAGCTCATTGGCCATGTCGACCTCTTCGAGCGACTCCACCGAAACTCCTATGATCTTATCTTGGCCTAGAATGGCGCGAGCGTCTTCGTAGCTCATATCAGATTGACCAATGTGGACTCCATCGGCATCTGCTGCCAAGGCTACATCCACTCGATCGTTGATGATGAGCGGTATTGAGTAGGGGGCTAGTGCCGCCTTCAACCTACGAGCACGCGCCACGAACTCACCCGTAGGGAGCTCCTTTTCGCGTAGCTGCACGATGGTTACACCTCCAGCGGCCGCCTCGCAGACGATCTCTTCGAGATCTCTCCCGGCAGCAAGAGAGCTATCTGTAACCAGATATAACGAGAGGTCGAATGCTACTGGCATTGTGTCACGCTTTGAGATAGCTCCTCACCTGTGATTGTGTATAGGGTGTCAAGGAAGTTCAGTTGTAGGGTAGCGGGGGCACTTGACACAGCCGCTGCGCGCTCTCCCGCAACACCCATTAGTGCCATGGCGTAGAGTGCGGCATCGAACGGTGAGTCACACACAGCAGCAAAGGCAGCTACGACAACCGTTGCGGTGCATCCCATCGCTGTCACTGCTGTCATCATTGTGGAGCCGTTCGTGATGGTCTCAACACGCTCTCCATCTGTGATGTAGTCTCTCTGGCCACTTATGACAACAACAGCGCCTGAGCTCTTCGATAGGATCTTGGCAGCCTCCAGCGCAAGATCCGACGATACGGAGCTGTCGACACCTTTGCTCAGTACCTCGGTATCTACGAGCGACATTATCTCTGAGCCATTTCCGCGAATTATCGTTGGGCGACACTCCTCAATGATGCGTTTGCATATCGCTGTGCGATAGGGTGTTGCACCAGAGCCAACGGGGTCAAATATGATGGGCTTACCTAGCGAAAGCATGGAGCTACCTGCGGCAAAGATTCCCTCCACCCACTGCTCATCGAGGGTTCCAATATTAAGCACAAGTGAGCTTGCAATGGCTGTCATATCGGCCATCTCCTCCTTGGCATGTGCCATGACGGGAGAGGCTCCGATAGCCAAAAGTGCATTTGCATTGAAGTTCATAGCAACATAGTTGGTGATGCAGTGAACAAGGGGAGAGCTTTGGCGCACCTTATCGAGGGCCGCAGCAAGATTTTCTCTATTAATCATAATTCTCTATTTTTTAATTGCCATAATTGCTACATAGTCGCCACGGTCGAAACCCTCGGTGGGCTCCTCTGGAGCGTTGTCCGAATAGAGTGGGTGGCGTGTGAGTGTCTGCGCATAGCTGAGTGACCCAAATTGAGTGGCCTCCAAGAGCTCGATCTTCTCAGCTGTAGTGCGCCATGAAGCCTGCTTCACAAGCTCAATGGGGTAGGGCAGCTTCGGTGCAACGCCCTGCAAGAGAGGGTGATCCCATGATCCAACGGCTAGAGCTAAGTTGTAAAGGGTGCCATATGAACTCTCCTTGGGTACATCAATCACGATGATCTTACCCCCGGCACGTAATGCGCGGTGCGCCTTCTCGAAAGCCATCTTAAGATCTGTGATGTAACATGGACAGCCATTGAAGAGGATCGTGTCGTAGAGCTCCTCTCCCAAATCGGCCTGCTCCACGGTGACCACCTCGACCTCCATTCCGCGCTTTGTGGCAATATCGGCCATCCCCGCAGCGGGCTCAAGACCCTTAGTCACCTTAATGTTGTAGTCGTCGGCCAAAATCTTCTCAAAGAGACCACTGCCGCAACCAATAGAGAGCACGTCGCCAACATCACCACTCAAGCAGTGTGCAACCAACTTCACCTCAGAGGAGAGAACCGAACTATTCTCAATAAACCATGCATCGTACTCAGATGCGTATTTGTCAAAACCTGCGTATCCCATAATAATATATATTAAATAAAAAAACTCCTACCTTTAGCAGGCAGGAGTATATAACATTTAATGGATTATAATCTTTGGTTCCCTAAGCGCTTACGCAAATCAGGTTCAAAGGGTATAATCTCAGCTCCACGAAGCACCCCTACCTTACCGCAAAGATAGAAAAAATATTTGAATTTTATTCGGTTTTCTCTTTTTCTCTATGAAAAGCTGTGGTTGTCATTATCCTACCCGCGTGGGTGCTATCCACGCCCGCCGGAGGCAGTGAGAAGCTCTTAATAGACGATATTAATAATCTTGCCGGGGACTACGATAATCTTTTTTGGGGTTGCTCCTTCGAGCCATTTTTGAGCGGTCTCCTTTGTGAGGATATCTGCTTGGATCTCTTTGGGGCTTGTCGAGAGGTCGTATTGCTGTTTGAAGCGGAGCTTGCCATTCATCATTACGGGGTATTCGAAGCTGCTCTCCTTGAGGTATCTCTCCTCGCAGGTGGGGTATGCAGCATCGAAGATGGAGCCCTCGTTGCCTGCGAGGGACCATAGCTCCTCTGCGATGTGAGGGGCGAATGGTGCAATGAGGATTGTTAGAGGCTCTATGATGGTGCGTTTGTGGCACTCGCCAAGCTCATTTAGGCAGATCATAAATGCTGCAACGGAGGTGTTGAACGAGAAGTTCTCGATATCCTCGCGGATCTTCTTGATGGTCTTGTGGAGTGACTTGAGTTCTGCGTCGCTTGGTGCCTCGTCGGTGATTGTGACCTCATTCTCGCGGTTGTGATATAAGCGCCAGAACTTACGTAGGAACTTATGAACGCCATCAATACCATTGGTGTCCCAAGGTTTAGACTGCTCAAGGGGCCCTAGGAACATCTCGTACATGCGTAGAGTGTCTGCGCCATACTTCTCCACGATCATATCGGGGTTCACCACGTTGTACATTGATTTTGACATCTTCTCGATAGCCCATCCACATAGATATTTACCATCTTCGAGGATAAATTCAGCATCCGCAAACTCAGGGCGCCATGCCTTGAATGCCTCAATATCGAGGTAGTCATTCTTAACTATGTTGACATCAACGTGGATCTCTGTTGTCTCGTATTGCTCCTTGAGAGGGAGTGTAACAAACTTATTTGTGCCAACCACTCGATAGACGAAGTTGGAGCGTCCTTGGATCATACCTTGGTTCACAAGCTTCTTGTAGGGCTCCTCCTCGCAGATGTATCCTAAGTCGTAGAGGAACATATTCCAGAATCGAGAGTACATGAGGTGTCCTGTAGCATGCTCAATACCACCAATGTAGAGATCTACATTGCGCCAATATTCGTTCGCCTCCTTGCTCACTAGCCCTTCACTATTCTTGGGGTCCATATAGCGGAGGAAGTATGCCGAGGAGCCCGCAAATCCGGGCATCGTAGAGAGCTCGAAGGGGTATCCCTCCTCTGTGCACCACCCCTCGACACGCGCCAAAGGAGGTTCTCCCGCCTCTGTAGGTCCGAAGTTCTCAATTGCGGGGAGCTCTAGAGGGAGCTCATCCTCGCTTAGTGCATATGCTACGTCACCCTTGTAGTATATGGGGAAGGGCTCACCCCAATAGCGCTGACGTGAGAAGATGGCATCACGTAGACGATAGTTAATTAGCCTCTTACCCAAGGCGCGCTTCTCGATCTCAGCAAACATTGTTGGGATAGCCTGCTTCACGTCGAGACCATTTAGGAAGTCGGAGTTAATCATCACTCCCTCCTTAGCGTCGTATGATGCCTCCTCAATGTTGCCACCCTCGACAACGGGAGTTATCTCCAAGCCGAAGTGACGTGCGAAAGCCCAGTCGCGCGAGTCGTGGGCAGGAACTGCCATGATAGCACCCGTTCCATATCCTGCGAGGACATAGTCGGAGATGTATATTGGAATCTGCTTCCCTGTGAGAGGGTTAATTGCATAGGAGCCCGTCGCAACGCCACTAACACGCTTGGTGTCGGCAATACGTTCACGCTCGGAGCGCTTCTTCGCTTGTGTGATATACTCCTCAACGGCAGCTCTGTTAGCCTCCGCCGTGAGCTCCTCTACCCACTCGTGCTCTGGCGCAATAACCATAAAGGTGACCCCAAATACTGTGTCGGGGCGTGTTGTGAAGATCTCTAGTTGCTTCTCACTGCCAGCCACATCGAAGAACATCCGAGCACCTATCGAGCGACCAATCCAATTGCGCTGGATCTCCTTCAGGGAGTCGCTCCACTCCAACTTATCCATGCCTGAGAGCATGCGTTCAGCATATGCTGTGACGCGCAACGACCACTGCTTCATGCGTTTCTGCTCCACGGGGAAGCCTCCACGCACTGAGAGTCCCTCCTTAACCTCGTCGTTAGCGAGCACAGTGCCTAGCTCCGCACACCAATTCACCATTGTGTCGGCACGATATGCTAAACGGAAGTTCTGAAGAATAGACTCCTGCTCCTCCTCGCTCATTGCAGCCCACTGCTCAGCGGTGAATGTCACTTTGTTGGTTGATGTGGCGTCAACGCCCTCAGAGCCACTCTTTGAGAAGTGTGCTACGAGTTGCTCTATGGGTTCTGCTCTCTGTGTAGTGTTGTTGTAGTAGTGCTCAAACATCTTGACGAAGGCCCACTGAGTCCACTTATAGTACTCTGGCTCCGATGTGCGCACCTCACGGCTCCAATCAAAGCAGAAGCCAATTTTATCTAGCTGCTCACGGTAGCGAGCGATATTCTGCTCGGTGGTGATGCGAGGATGTTGCCCCGTCTGAATGGCATATTGCTCCGCGGGAAGTCCAAAGGCATCATAGCCCATAGGGTGTAACACATTGAAGCCGCAGAGACGCTTGTAGCGCGAATAGATATCCGAGGCGATGTAGCCTAGCGGATGTCCCACATGCAGACCCGCACCCGATGGGTATGGGAACATGTCTAATACGTAAAACTTTGGACGTGAGGGATCTACCTCAACCTTATATGTTTGTCGCTCACTCCAGAGGCCCTGCCACTTCGCCTCTAACTCTTTGAAATTATATTCCATAAATCATTAATTAACTTTTTATAAAACAAAGGTATAAAAAATATATATAATAATTGGAATCTGTTGGAAAAAATCTAGGGTAAATGTATGAACAACTCTCTCATCGCGCTCATGCCGCGCGGCACCAAGCTTAGCTTGGATCCAAAAACTATCGTTTTTGACCTTTGTTGCACTTTCATAGCGCAGCTATAAGCCCAATTCGCAAAAGAAGAATAGCTCCGCAGG
>JBCQWG010000030.1:0-21965 GCA_047172325.1 Rikenellaceae bacterium
GCCGCGAGTCTGAAAGCAAACGACTCGGCGTAAAATTGTTTGGTGGTCAGTTCGCTAAGGCGGGCAACATTATTGTTCGTCAAAGAGGTACTGTTCACAACCCCGGTGCAAACGTGGGTATTGGTAAGGATCACACTCTTTTTGCTTTGGTACACGGAACTGTATCATTCTGCAAGAAGGCAGGTGGTAAATCTTATGTTAGTGTAACACCACTTTCAGAGTAATTACCTTACACCAAGCAAGGTTGCTATGCTTTGGCTAGTAACTAAAAATTTAGAGATCATCTCACTTTCGTGGATGATCTCTTTTTTTAATTATTTTACTCTATCGCTTATGCAATTGCAGCGTCAATAACTTCGCTTATGCGGTCAAAAACCTCCTCCATTGTGCCAAGGCCGTTGATTGCAGCATATTTATTTTGCTTCGAGTAGTACTCTGCAACAACTGCCGTCTGAGCGTTATATACTGAAATTCGGTTGCGGATAACATCCTCCGAAGCATCATCAGCACGACCAGAATCCTTACCGCGAAGAAGGATACGCTTTACGAGCTCCTCCTCTGGAACCTCCATATAGATCATGATATCTACCGAGTCGTTGTTCTCCGCAAGGATTGTATCAAAGGCCTCAGCCTGAGCTGTTGTACGAGGGAAACCATCAAAGATATTACCCTTATCCTCCTTGTGCTCAATTACATAGTTTGCAATCATGTCGATCACAATTTGGTCTGGAGCCAACTTGCCAGCTTCAATGAATGCTGTCATGCTCTTGCCAAGTTCTGTTCCACGCTTAATCTCGCCGCGAATTACATCGCCTGTTGATACGTGATTTACACCATATTTCTCCTTAAGCTTTGCAGCTTGTGTTCCTTTACCGCAACCGGGTGCGCCAAAAAGTACGATATTTAACATTTTTCTTTTAAATTAAGTTTCCGCAAAAATATAGCTTTTTTTGCTAATCTCATAACGTTTTGCAATAAATTTAATTAATGAACCGAGCAAAGGTATGAAACTATAGTCTTTCATGCGTTTGTCATAATTTTTTCGCACGTTTACCCTAGATAAGTTGGCTGAGAGGTAGGTATTCTCAAAAAATATTTTTACCTTTGCAAACATAACATTTTTTCAACGTATTGTCTAACTACAATTATAATAAACTATGTCAAAAGGAGTTATTATCGAACGTTCAAGTCGCTTAGATGGCATCGGAGAGTACTACTTTTCGAAGAAGTTGCGTGAAATTGCCGATCTTGAGGCTGCAACAGGTCGTCAAATTATTAAATTAGCTATGGGTAGTCCCGATCTACCACCAGCTCAAGCTGTTATTGATAGATTGTCATCAGAGGCTCAACGCCCAGATGTTCACAAATATATGTCCTATAAAGGTGAGCCTATCTTGCGTAAGGCATTCGCAGATTGGTATAAGAAGTGGTATGGTGTAGAGTTTGACTTTGCAACAGAGGTTCTTCCACTTTTGGGATCCAAAGAGGGTATCATGCATATTGCTATGACCTTCCTTTCAGCTGGAGACAAGGTATTAGTACCAGACCCCGGTTACCCAACTTACTCAGCAGCTGTCCGTTTAGCGGGTGGCGAGATGGTGACATATGCTCTCAACAAGGAGAATGGTTTCACTCCAGATTTCGCTGCAATTGAGGCTGCTGGCCTAGAGGGTGTTAAGATGATGCTTATCAACTATCCAAATATGCCTACTGGTCAAACTCCTACAATGGAGCTTTTCGAGCAGATCATAGAGTTTGGTCGCAAGCACAATATCCTTATCGTTCACGACAACCCATATAGCTTTATCCGTTGCGAGAAGCCAATGAGTATTATGGCAGTAGAGGGCGCTCGCGAAGTTGCTCTTGAGATGAACTCACTATCTAAAGGTCACTCAATGGCTGGATGGCGCGTTGGAGTTATCGTAGGTAAGCAAGAGTGGATTGATTCAGTTCTCACCTTTAAGTCAAACATGGACTCAGGTATGTTCTACCCAGTTCAAGCGGCAGCAGAGACTGCATTGGCATTGGGCGACGAGTGGTTCACAGAGCTAAACGAGATCTACCGTGCGCGCGAGCGTCAAGGCTATGCAATCCTCGACACACTAGGTTGTAAATATCGCATGGGCCAAGCAGGTCTCTTTATCTGGGCAGAGCTCCCAGAGGATTACCAAGGAGATAGCTTCCAATTCTCGGATGAGGTTATGGAGAAGACCGACGTATTCCTAACTCCGGGAGGAATCTTCGGTAAGGAGGGTATTCGCTATATTCGCATCACTCTATGCTGCCCAGAGCAGTTACTAGAGAAAGCTGCTAAGACTATCGCTGCTGCATACGCAAAATAGTTTTTTTTTGCTAGATATACTAATATTGGAGGTTGTTTAAGGTTACCGCTTTAAATAACCTCTTTTTATGGTCTATTTCAATTTATTTTTTTTGTAGTTGTCACCTCTTAATAGATTAAAATAATGAATATATTTAATAGGGAAGAGCGCAATCCTTCACTCTTAGCGTCGTTCGTGCCATTGGTGGTATTGACGATATTGCTATTTATGGTTATCAAAGTTTTTGGCTCGGACTCAATTAGTGGAGGCAGCCAAATAGCGCTGCTTACGGCTACTGCGGTTTGTGCTATCGTCTCAATATTTGGGTTTGGAGGATCTTGGGAGAAGCTCGAAGCGGCAATAACCGATAATATACGAGCTTCGGGAACAGCTATTGTCATCTTGCTGCTTATTGGTGCGATCTCCGGGTCGTGGATGTTGAGCGGTGTGGTACCTACAATGATCTATTATGGACTTGATCTACTGCACCCCAACCTATTTTTAGCTGCTACATGCCTTATCTGTGCTATAGTTTCGTTGCTTACAGGCAGCTCGTGGACAACCGTAGCTACTATTGGTGTAGCATTTATGGGTATTGGCATGGCCTTGGGATTTGAAGAGGGTTGGATCGCAGGTGCCATTATCTCAGGTGCCTACTTCGGAGATAAGATATCAATGCTTTCCGACACGACAGTTTTGGCCTCATCTACAGTTGGAGTGCCCATCTTTAAACATATTCAATATATGTTGTACACCTCCCTGCCCGCTTTTATCATTGCACTTATCGTCTTCCTTGTGGTGGGATTCTCTGGGGTACAAGGCTCCTCAACAGATATTACTCTCTATCAGCAGACTATTATTTCGACATTCAACATCTCGCCATGGCTATTGATGGTACCTGTCATTACAGGAGTCTTGATTGCGCTACGACTACCAGCCATAATAACACTCTTTGTTTCGATCTTTCTTGCATCCATGGTTATGCTCTTTGTGCAACCCGATGTTATGATGGAGGTAGCAGGTGTAACCGAGCTTGACGGCATCGCGAAGTTCAAGGCTCTCTTTATAGGCTGTTATGGCTCCACCTCGTTGCAGACCCCTGTAGAGGCTGTGACAGATCTTATCTCAACCCGCGGAATGTCTGGAATGTTAAGCACAATATGGCTTATTATATGTGCCATGTGCTTTGGTGGCGCTATGGCAGGCAGTGGAATGTTGGAGTCAATCACACGCCTCTTCTTGCGCGTGGTGAAGGGTGCCGCATCAACCGTTGCATCAACACTTAGCTCCGGCATCTTCTTTAACCTCTGCACGGGAGATCAATATATCTCAATCATCCTTACAGGTCGCCTCTTTAAACGCCTCTATGAGCAGCAGGGCCTTGAAGATAGGCTCCTTAGCCGCTCGGTGGAGGATGCTGCAACAGTCACCTCGGTGCTTATCCCATGGAACACCTGCGGTATGGCACAATCTACAGTGCTGGGCGTAGCGACATTTACTTATCTACCCTACTGCATCTTTAATATTGCTAGCCCTCTTATCTCTCTTCTGGTGGCAATACTTGGTATAAATATTATACGCAGGAAAATATAGTTTTTTGTTGCGCTGATGGAATGGGGCTTTGCCCTACGATAGGTGTATAATATTAAGCTCTTGCAAATGAATTTGCGTCGCTTAATATTATACACCTATCTATGTCAACCTGCGGTTGCCATCATCCCATCAGCGAGGTTAACCTCGGATT
This sequence comes from Rikenellaceae bacterium, assembly GCA_047172325.1. Classification (GTDB taxonomy): domain Bacteria; phylum Bacteroidota; class Bacteroidia; order Bacteroidales; family Rikenellaceae; genus Alistipes. The sequence goes on from JBCQWG010000030.1 coordinate 4,066, forward strand.
ATCTTTACTTAAGAACTCTATCAATAAGTGCTTGAGGTTGAGGCTCATGTCCTGCGAACTCAACATAAAGCTCCATTGGGTGTTTCTGGCCACCTTTCGAGAGAAGTTTCTCGCGGAATTTTGCTGCTAGCTCTTGGTTGAAGATACCACCCTCTTTAAATATTGCGAAGGCGTCAGCCTCTAGGACCTCTGCCCACTTGTAGCTGTAGTAGCCCGCAGCATATCCACCGCTAAAGATGTGCCCAAATGAGGGGCTCATGGCAACACCATCAATTGCAGGTAGCACCTGTGTGCGTTGTGTTGCGTTGCGCTCAAATGCCTCAACGTCGTCAGTGTATGGCTCTTTAAGTGAGTGCCATGCCATATCAAGAATACCAAATTGTAGTTGTCGCACATGGCTATATGCTGCATTGTAATCTTGAGCTGCTACAATCTTGTCGATTAGCTCCTGTGGAATTGGCTCACATGTTTTGTAGTGAACAGCCCACTGGTCGAGATACTCACGCTCGGTAGCCCAATTCTCCATTAGCTGAGAGGGTAGCTCCACGAAATCACGATATACGTTTGTTCCATTGAGTGATTCATACTTACCTGATGCTAGCATGCCATGTAGACCATGACCAAACTCATGAAGGAATGTCTCTAACTCACTGAAAGTAAGTAGTGAAGGTGTCGTCTCAGTGGGCTTTGTGAAGTTCATGGTGAGAGTAACTAGAGGTCGAGTCTCGCCCTTGTCAGAGATAGATGTTCCGCGGAACTCTGTCATCCAAGCACCTGCGCTCTTTGAGGCACGAGGGAAGAAGTCGAGGTATAACACCGAAAGGAACTCTCCATTAGCGTCACTCACCTCATATGTTGTCATCGTAGGATCGAACGTATCGACGTTATCTACCTGAGTGAAGTTAATGCCATAAAGCTTTGTTGCTAGCATAAAGACACCATCAATAACATTCTCTAGCTTCAAGTAAGGCTTGATGAGCTCATCATTTACAGAGAACTTCGCATTTTTATATTGGTCAGCATAATATGCAAAGTCCCAAGGCATAAATTCCCCCTTTAACCCATTTGCTTGAGCATACTCAACGATGGCGTTATAATCAGCTTTTGCAGCAGCATATGTAGGGTCTAGCAGCTCTGTGAGGAAGCTATTGACGCTTTGAGCACTCTGAGCCATTGTATTCTCAAGAGCGAAATCTGCATATGTGTCAAAGCCAAGTAGATTAGCTATCTTAAGGCGCAAGTCGATGATCTTTCGAATGTTATCCGAGTTATCAAACTCTCCACCCAATGCAACGGCACCATATGCACGCCACAACTTCTCTTTAGCCTCACGATTCGTGGAGTAGGTCATAAAGGGAATATAGCTAGGTGCTTGAAGTGTAACGCTCCATCCCTTCTGGTCACGGTCCTTAGCCTCCATTGCCATCGCCTCTTTCACAGCGTCAGATAACCCTGCGACATCCTTTGCTGAGGTCAAGTTAAGCACATAGGCATTTGTTGCTGCCAAGGAGTTTTGACCAAAGAGCAGTGTTGTCGCAGAGAGCTCGGTTGAGTATTTGCGATATAGCTCTTTGTCGGAGTCTGAGAGGGCAGCACCACCACGAGCAAACCCTTTGTAGGTCTCCTCCAAAAGCATCTTATCTTCATCTGAGAGCCCTCGTCCGGGATTCTCATATACTGCCTTGACACGCTCAAAGAGCACTGGGTTAAGCGAAATATCGTTACTCAGCTCCGTTAGCTTTGGCTGAACACGCATAGCTATCGCCTGCATCTCATCAGAGGTGTTGGCACTCATCAGAGGATAGAAGACACCCGCAACACGATTGAGCAGAGCCCCTTGACGTTCGAGTGCGACGATGGTATTTCCAAATGTTGGTTTAGCTCGATTAGAGATGATTGCCTCTAGCTCAGCACGAGAGCATGCGATGGCAGCATCGAAGGCTCCTTCATAGTGATCTAACTCTATTTTCGAGAATGGAGGAGTCTGGTGGGGTGTCTCCCAAGGTGCAATAAGTGGATTTGTTAAATCCAGCTCTGGATATTGCGCCACTGGGATGGATTGATCTGCACAACTTACAGAGAGTGCTGATATAGCCATAATTAAAAGTGTTTTTTTCATAAATATATTTTTTATTCAGTTTCTTTACTGCTCTCTACATCGGTTGGGACCTCCATAAGGCCACGACCGATAAGCATTGCATCTTTATTGGGTTCAGCTCCGCGGAATTTGGTATACATCGTCATACCATCCTCCGAGCCACCCCTCTCCAAGATATTGCGGCGGAAGCTCTCTGCGAGTCTCTTGTTAAAGAGGTCACCGCTCTCCTTGAAGGCGCTAAATGCATCTTTGTCGAGCACCTCAGCCCATAGATAGAAGTAGTATCCTGCGGAGTATCCTCCAGCGAAGATATGACTAAAATAGGTATAGTGGTAGCGAGGCTCAATCTGAGGGATCAATCCACGACGCTTGGTGAGGGCATCCGACTCGAACTCCTCTACATCGAATGGAGTATACTCCGAGATAGAGTGTATATCAAGATCTGAGAGGGCAGCAGCGGTCAACTCGGTTGTGGCGAAGCCTTGGTTAAAGAGTGAACTTTGACGTATCTTATTGACTAGAGATGTTGGGATTGGTTTATTTGTGCGATAGTGGAAAGCATATTGCTCCAACATCTGAGGCTCAAATGCCCAATTCTCCATAATTTGTGATGGTAGCTCCACGAAATCGCCCTCAACCTCACTTAAGCCACGATATTTAACATCATGGAAGAGGAAGTGTAGAGCATGTCCAAATTCGTGGAAGAGTGTCTCCGTCTCATCAATATTAAGTAGTACTGGGGAGTCACCCGTTGGACGAGTGAAGTTACATACGATTGATACAACTGGCGCTACACGCTCGCCATCTTCATATATCTGCTCACGGTAATTTCCACACCATGCTCCTTGGCTCTTACCTGCGCGAGGGTGATAGTCGAAGTAGAGTACACCAATATGAGAGTTATCTACATCGAGCACCTCAAATGCTGAACACTCCTCATGGTAGTGAGGAACAGCAATTGGGCGGAAGGTGATTCCATAGAGGCGATTAGCGAGCGTGAAGATTCCATTTTGCACATTTGGTAGTGAGAAATATGGACGTAACATCTCCTCATCGAGAGCATACTTATCTTTGCGCACAGCTTCGGCATAGTACCACCAATCCCACGATGCAAACACCTCATTGGGATGATCTCTCTTAAAGAGCTTCTCCATCTCTGCGAGCTCCTCTTTGGAACTCTCAAGGGCAGGATCCCAGATCTCATTAAGGAGTGAGTATACCTTTGAGCTCTTTCCTGCCATCTGATCCGAGATAACATAGTCGGCATAGTTAGCATACCCTAAGAGCTGAGATTGCTCCGCACGTAGGCGCGTCATGTCGTTTATAATCTGCTTATTATCAAACTCATCATCGTTATTACCACGTGAGATATAGCCTTTATATAGTTTCTCGCGAAGAGCGCGATTATTTGAATAGGTCAAAAATGGAATCCAGCTAGGTGCCTGAAGAGTGAATACCCATTTATCATTTATCCCTTGCTCCTCAGCCGTAGCCTTAGCTGAGGCACGAACAGTTGATGGGATGCCATCAAGCTCATCGAGGCTAAGTTCCAAGCGGAAGTCATTGTTCTCTGCCAATAGGTTCTGACCATAACGCACCCCTAGGGAAGAGAGCTCCTCACTGATAGCCTTCATGCGAGCCTTTGCTTCACCCTCCAAGAGGGCGCCACCACGAACGAACGACATATATGTCTTCTCAACAAGGCGCAACTGCTCTGCATCGAGGCTCTCCGAAGCACGATTATCATAGACGCTTTTAACCTTGCTAAAGAGCTCTTCATTAAGATCAATTGCAGCTGAGTGAGATGCTAAAGAGGAGTATAGCTCCTCTTCGATTGCTTGAAGCTCGCTATTGGTCTCGGCTGCTGAGATCATACCATATACATTATATATGGTCGATAAAAGTTTACCCGAATTATCGTAGGCCAAGATCACATTCTCGAAGTTAGGAGCATGCTTACTATCAATGATTTGAGCAATCTCCGCATTATGCTCCTCCATTGCCACTGTAAAGGCGGGCATATAGTGCTCAGGTTTAATCTGCTCGAATGGTGGCACCCCAAAAGGAGTATCCCATTGACTCAATAGTGGATTGCTACTCTCCTCTATGGAGGAGGCGCAAGATACAAATGCTGACATCATTGCAAATGCTAAAATTAAAAGTGGAAAACGTCTCATATATAATTTTAATAGTTATTAAAAATAATTGTTATCTTTGCAAAGGTAAAAATAATATAAGTCTAATGCAACTATTTTACGCTCCAAAGATCACTCCGCCATACTACACTCTAAGTGAGGAGGAGTCTAAACATGCTGTGCGCGTCTTACGACTCAATCAAGGCGACACCATCACTATAACGGATGGAGCAGGTCGTTTATTTTCGTGCCGTGTGGTGGAGGCAAATCCAAAACGCTGCTCGGTAGAGGTCGTGCAGACCATCGAAGAGTATGAGCCACTCCCATACTCCCTTACGATGTGCGTAGCACCGACAAAGAGTATAGAACGTTTTGAGTGGTTCTTGGAGAAGTCCACAGAGATTGGCTTATCGGAGGTTTATACACTACTGACGGCCCATAGCGAACGCAAAATGATTAAATGGGAGCGCGAATTAAAGGTGATAACCTCTGCTATGAAGCAGTCATTAAAGGCCTACCATCCGGTACTCCACGATGTGACACCTATAAAATCTGTCATTGATCGCCCATTCGAGGGTCAACGCTATATAGCTCACTGTGCAGAGGCGCAGAGCGCAGAGGGAAAGCAGTTTTTGGGTGACGTCGTGAATACTAGCGGCAATATCGAGATCATGATTGGCCCAGAGGGTGACTTCTCACCAGAGGAGGTGCAAGCGGCCATCGCTAAAGGATATCGAGAGGTATCGCTTGGCTCGCAGCGCCTACGAACAGAGACCGCAGCTGTGGTTGCCGTGACAATTGTAGCAATGAAAAGTGAAATGAAATAATGGAGAGAGTACGACTTAGAGATCTATTTTGGACCTACCTCAAGATTGGTATCTTTACCTTCGGAGGAGGTTATGCTATGATTCCGCTCATCGAGCGAGAGATCATCGAGAAACGTGGGTGGATTCCCCGCAAAGAGTTTCTCGACCTTTTGACAATTGCTCAATCTGCACCGGGACCCATCGCGCTTAATACCGCGGTGTTTATTGGCTATAAGAGCCGCGGCTACAAAGGGGCTTTCGCCTCACTTGCGGGGGTGGTGCTTCCATCATTCACCATTCTACTTATCGTTGCGCTCTACTTTACTCATATTCGCGACAATAAGATTGTTGACGCCGCATTCAACGGTATGCGTCCAGTGGTCATTGCACTTATCATGGCACCTATAATATCACTTGTGCGACCTATGAAGCCTTCTCACATTGCACTATCTATAGTGATTGCAGCCGCTCTATGGTATTTTGAGTTTTCACCTATCTATGTGCTTTTGGCATCTGCTATTTTCGGCGTTGTCTGGGCACTATTTTCCACTAAGAGTATTGAGCGATGATCTATTTTGAACTATTTATATGCTATCTTAAGATAGGTTTCTTTGGCTTTGGTGGCGGCTACTCTATGCTCTCACTCATTCACCATGAGGTAGTTACAAACCATGGTTGGATTTCGAGTGCAGCGCTTAATGACATTATTGCCATCTCACAAATGACACCCGGCCCTATTGCGATTAACTCAGCAACATATATTGGCTACACCGTGGCGGGATTCTGGGGCTCCGTGATTGCTACGGCAGCGGTGTGTCTACCCTCCTTATCCATTATGGTGCTTATCACTCGCTTCTTCCTAAAGCTTAAAGATAACCGAATGATGGACCGCGTAATGACCGCGATGCGTCCAGCGGTGATAGGTATGATTGGAGCCGCCTCAATGCTTCTTATCTTCCCCGCAGATAGCGAGGGTGCAAGTATGATTGATGGTTGTAGCTGGTTGCTATTTGCCGTGGCTTTTGTGGCGTCGATGCGTCGCGTGAATCCAATAAAGTTGATTGTTCTATCTGCCGTGGCAGGTATCGCCATCTACTATATACCTACATTGTGGGGTGAGGACTCCTCTTCAACCACACTTGAGCAGAGAGTGGCCGAGCAGTGGAAAGATTTTGATATGACTCGTAGTGAGACAATCTCAACAGGAGAGTTTGAACAAGCTTGGGTCGATTACATTTACACCCTACAGAGTCACAATCCTCTTTGGGCAGCAAAGCAGCTTAAAGCCTCTTTTGATCTGAGTGCCGGCGATGCAGAGGCATTAAACGCACTTTTTGATCTAAGTGAGAAATATCTATACAACCCTAACTCAATGATGCGCAATGATGAACTCTTCATCCCAGCTCTGGAGTATATGATAGACTCCCCCGCGATATCGGAAGATCTTAAAATGCGTCCAGAGGCACTTCTTGCAATTGCACAGCTCAATCGAGTGGGTCAAGTAGCAAATGACTTTCATATTGAAGAGGGCAAAATGATGCATCAAGTGCAGGCGCCATACACTCTGCTCTACTTTAATGATCCCGATTGTGAGGATTGCAAACGTACAAGCTCTGTTATTGAGAGGTCAGAGGTTCTCACCTCTCTTCAGCAGCAAGGAGAGCTTGTTATCGTATCGCTCCTCACTACAGAGAATATGGAGGTTGACTCCCTCTATGATCTAAAGGCAATCCCTACGCTATATCTACTCGATGAATCGAAGAGAGTGCTACTTAAAGACCCCACTATAGAGAGAGTAATAGAATCGTTATCAATAATATATAACAACAGAAAGTGATGAAACAATTAATTATCTTCGACCTTGACGGCACACTTCTAGACACCATAGGTGACCTAGCAGCATGCTGCAATGCAACCTTAGAGAGGCATAAGCTACCGACACACTCCGATGAGGATTATAGCTCATTTGTGGGAAATGGCATTATGAGACTTGTCGAAAGAGCTATCCCAGAGCCTTTGCGCACTGAGGAGAGAGTATCTGAAATTCGCAAGGATTTTGTAGCACTATATACGGAGAATATCGCAATCCACACAAAGATCTATAGCGGCATTGAGGAGCTTCTCTCAGCGCTTCGAGCCAAAGATGTAGAGGTGGCAATCGCCTCAAATAAGTTTCAGGCAGGTTGCGAGAAGCTAGCAAAGCACTACTTCCCCAATATTCGCTTTGCAGCTATCCTAGGTCAACGCCCCAATATCGCTCTAAAGCCAGATCCATATATCATCCGCGAGATTATCCAACGCACATCATACACCCCCGACAGAATCCTTTTCGTAGGTGATTCAGGTGTCGACATGCTCACTGCAAAAGCTGCTGGAGTTGACTCCATCGGTGTTACATGGGGCTTTCGCACCCGTGAAGAGCTTATCGAGGCTGGCGCGAAATATGTTGTAGATAGCGCCTCCGAGATCTTATCTCTCTTGGAGTAATGATTCTATCACGTATCGCGAACCTTGATTAGCTCATACATCCTATCACGATGTTTAGCTGCTGCTGCGAAGTCTAGCTCCTTGGCTGCTCTCTCCATCTCCTCTTTTGCTTTTGCGATCATCTCATCGTAGTTTATGGCATTATATGCTCCTTTTGCCTCAGCTGCAATGGCGTAATGCTCCTCATGAATTGGATAAGCAATAGGTATATTCTCAGTTGAGCGGGCGAGGGTCAATTTATTTTGGCCATCACCACTCTTTTGAGCTGTTCGAGGAAGTTGTCCATGTTCGATATTATAGGTAATCTGCTTCATGCGACGACGATTGCTCTCTTCAATCGTGTTTCTCATCGAGTCGGTGCATCTGTCGGCATAGAGTATAACCTGCCCGTTGGAGTGTCTCGCGCCACGCCCTGCAATCTGCGTTAGTGAGCGGACGTTGCGCAGGAAGCCCTCCTTGTCGGCATCCAATATCGCAACTAATCCTACCTCTGGCAGGTCGAGTCCTTCACGAAGGAGGTTCACGCCAATAAGGACATCGAATAACCCTTGACGGAGACTCTCCAAGATCTCAACTCGCTCTATGGTGTCGATATCGGAGTGTATATATCTATTTTTTATTCCAAGTCGATCGAAATATTTTGAGAGCTCCTCGGCCATGCGTTTGGTAATTGTAGTCACCATGATCTTATCGCCTCTTCTAACTCTTATATCGACCTCCTCGATGAGATCATCCATCTGATTTGTGGTTACCCTCACCTCCATTGGGGGATCTATCAAACCCGTTGGGCGGATAAGCTGCTCTATGACAACACCCTCACTCATAGTAAACTCATAGTTAGCAGGTGTTGCACTGACGTATACCGTGCGCCCAAGGAGCGCTTCGAACTCCTCAAAGCGTAGCGGTCGATTATCTTTTGCCGCCTCCAAGCGGAATCCATAATTTACCAGATTCTCCTTGCGTGCGCGATCTCCTCCAAACATGGCATGCACCTGCGGGAGTGTCACGTGGCTCTCGTCGATCACCATTAAGAAATCATCTGGGAAATAGTCCAAGAGGCAGAAAGGACGAGTGCCAACAGCACGTCCATCGAAATATCGAGAGTAGTTCTCAATGCCGGAGCAATAACCTAGCTCCTTAATCATCTCTAGGTCATACTCTACCCTTTGACGTAGGCGTTGTGCCTCCACCATGCGACCGCTCTTCTCGAAGGCATCTACCTGCTGACCCATATCGACATATATCTGACCTACAGCCTGACCAATGCGCTCTTTGGTTGTAACGAAAAGATTTGCGGGACGAATGACAACGCTCGATAGAGAGGTTATGCGCGCACCAGAGATATGATCTATAAGTGATATTGACTCTATCTCATCATCGAAGAATGTAACACGGTAGCAGTTATCACCAAAAGCAGCCATAATATCTACGGTATCGCCATTGACCCGGAAGGTAGCCGGGGTAAGCTCTCGTTCAGTGCGTGTGTAGAGTGCCTCAACAAGTGAGTAGAGAAGAACTCTTATATCTTGAATATCTCCTACGTTTATTGCAATGGAGGTTTCATGGAAGTCGGAGGGATTTCCTAATCCATAGAGACATGATACACTCGATACTACAATCACATCACGCCTACCTGAGAGGAGCGTTGCAGTGGTGCTTAACCTCATCTTCTCGATCTCATCGTTAATAGCTAGATCTTTCTCGATATATGTATCTGAATTTGGCAGGTAAGCTTCGGGCTGATAGTAGTCATAGTATGACACGAAATACTCTACTGCATTCTCCGGGAAGAAATTCTTAAATTCGCTATATAGCTGTGCCGCTAAAGTTTTGTTATGACATAGTATTAGCGTCGGTGTATTTACTGAAGCTATGACATTGGCCACAGTGAAGGTCTTACCAGAGCCTGTGACGCCCATCAGGGTGTTGTGTCTGGTTCCTCTCTTAAGCGCCGTTGTCAGGGCCTCGATCGCCTCTGGCTGGTCTCCCGTAGGTTTATATTCTGATGATAGCTTAAAATCCATTTAATGTTACTCCGTTTTTAAAGAGATATATCGGCAAAGTTACAAATAATTATTAACTTTGCACAAGTAAAAATAAAAACATGATTGATAGAGATACTATAGATAGAATATATGCTGCCGCCAACATTGTAGAGATCGTGGGTGACTATGTGACTCTCAAAAAGAAGGGGGCCAACTATCAAGCATGTTGTCCTTTTCATAACGAGAAGACCCCCTCATTTGTTGTATCCCCCGTCAAGGGTCTCTTTAAGTGCTTCGGTTGCGGCAAGGGTGGTAATGCAATAACCTTTGTGATGGAGCATGAGGGAATAACCTACCCGGAGGCTCTTAAGGCAGTAGCTAAGCGCTATGGTATAGAGGTCCAAGAGAGGGAGCTCTCCGGAGAAGAGATTCAACGCAACGACAATCGAGAGAGCCAATTTGTCCTTAACTCGTGGGCCTATGAATATTTCGTAAAGACCCTCTTTGATAGTGATGAGGGGGCTGCTATAGGACTCTCCTACTTTCGATTGAAACGAGGTTTTAGCGATGCTACGATTCGCAAATTTGGATTAGGATATTGCCTAGCCTCAAGAGATGCTATGACGCAAGCTGCACTTAAAGCTAGCTACAAAGAGGAGTTCTTACTCTCTACAGGCCTTTCGCTCAAACGAGAGGTCGATGGTCAACTCTTTGATCGCTTCCGCGATCGAGTGATCTTCCCTGTGCATAATATCTCTGGTCGCATTGTCGCTTTTGGAGGTCGCACCCTACGCACCGATAAGAGAGTTGCTAAGTATCAAAACTCTCCAGAGAGTGAGATATATAGCAAGAAGCGAGAGTTGTATGGTCTCTACTTTGCGAAGAAAGCAATCCAGCAGGAGGATTATGTAATTATGGTTGAGGGCTACACCGACGTTATCTCGATGCACCAAGCAGGCATAGAGAATGTAGTCTCCTCCTCTGGAACCTCCCTCACTACAGAGCAGATACGTCTCCTGAATCGTTTCACAAAGAATATTACGGTGATATACGATGGTGATGCCGCTGGAGTTCACGCAGCAATACGTGGAATAGATATGATCCTACGAGAGGGGATGAATGTAAGGGTCGTTTCACTACCTACAGAGCATGATCCCGACTCCTTTGCGCAATCACATACAGCCGCCGAGGTGTCGGCATATATACGTGATAATGAGGAGGATTTCTTGACATATAAAGCTCGCCTCCTACTCAAAGAGAGCCGCAATGACCCTATAAAAAAGGCGGAGATGATTAGCGATATGGTCGAATCAATCACGCAGATTCCAGATCAAATTAAACGCACTGTATTTATCAAGGAGTGTGCAATGATTATGGATATAGATGACTCCGTGCTCTTCTCTGAGGTTGCACGCAAGCGTGCTACAACAACCGGAGATCGACAAACAGAGGAGTTTATACGTAAGCAGCAGAGTCAAATACGACGAGAGGAGCAGAATGAATCACGCCACATACCCATAAGTGGAGAGGCGGGAAGTAGTATTGTAGCACTTGAATGTGAGCTACTGAAATATCTCCTCAAGGCGGGACATCGCAGCATTGAATTTAAGGAGGGACGTGAGATGATCTCATGCAACATCGCATCTTTAATCTTCTCGGAGCTCGACGACACCTCGATTAGCTTTAGCGATAGCTGCTACAATACTATGTTAAATATCTATCGCTCAAAATGGGCAGAGCTTGGAGAGGGCATAGAGGTTCCAACATCTGCCTTCTTGGAGAGCGACAACTCAGAGGTGTGTAACCGCACAGTAGATATCCTCACCTCGGATGATAATTATATACCATCGCAGATATGGAGTCAGCGCGAGATTCATGTAGACAGCGAAGAGGAACTTCTCACCGCAGGAGTACCCAAAGCTGTAATGCTCTACAAATCAAAGATATTGGAGACCACCATAAACGCTCTTCATGTGCAACTTGAAGATAGCAACCTCTCTGAAGATGAGCAACTAGAGATCATTCAACACCTATCCCTACTCAATCAAGGTAAAGTTCTCATCGCCAATAAACTCCAACGATTAATCTTGTAGATCTTACCCTACATCAACCTCTTGACAAGCTTGAAGAAGCTATAGGGGGCATATTTGAATGGTAGATCTATCCATGTTGGGGTTGTTACCACTGCTCGTTGATTGCTAAATGCGAGGAAACTTTCGTGGCCATGGTAGCGTCCCATGCCACTATTGCCGACACCGCCAAAGGGGAGTTTATGATTTGTGATATGCATGATTGTATCATTTATGCAACTTCCGCCAGATGTTGTGTTGTGAAGAACCTCATCGCCACTCTTACCGAAGTAGTAAAGGGCCAATGGCTTTTCATGAGAGTTGACATAGGAGTATACCTCTTCAATATTATCAAATGTCATCACTGGTAGCAGCGGTCCAAAGATCTCTTCCTGCATTATATCATCCTCTGGTGAGACATTCTTGATGATGGTAGGTGCAATATATCGCTCCTTTGCGTCATACTCGCCACCATAATAGATTTCGGCTGCATCTATATATCTACATAACCCTTCAAATGCTGAGTCAGTTATGATACGAGGATAAAAACGACTCTTCTTAGGCTCCTTGCCATACATCTCAATGGTTGCATCCTTAATTGCAGTCAACAACTGCTCTTTGATGCTGTTATGCACAAAGAGGTAGTCGGGACAGATGCAAGTTTGACCAGCGTTAATAAATTTACCCCATGCTATGCGCTTTGCAGCAGCCGAGATTGTAGCATCGTGATCTACAATACATGGGCTCTTGCCACCTAACTCTAGGATGGTTGGAGTGAGATTATCTGCTGCGGCATGACTCACAATCTTACCTAGAGAGGGGCTACCGGTGAAAAATATAATGTCGTAACGCTGTTTTAGGAGTATCGTGTTGACCTCCCTACGACCTTGAACAATATCAATATAGCGACTATCAAAACAGTCGCGTATGATTGTCTCTATAACTTTGGAGGTGGCACTAGAGGCGGGAGCAGGTTTCACCATAGCGCAGCACCCCGCAGCGATGGCTCCCACCAATGGGTTGAGAGTAAGCTGAAAAGGGTAATTCCAAGGAGCCATAATAAGTGCAACCCCAAGAGGCTCATATATAATCTTGCTCGACGAGGGAAGTAGAAATATTGGGCTACCTACCCTCTTTGGCTTTGACCATCCTCGCAAATGCTTTATTTGGTTATCTATTTCGAGCAGCACAATACCAATCTCAGTAAGGTAGGACTCTTCGGGGGATTTATGTAAGTCACTCCATAAAGCCTCTTCAATCTCTGCTTGGTTAGCTAAGATTGCTGTTTTAAGCTTCGACAATTGTCTAAGACGGAAGTCGATCTGCTTTGTAGCTCCCGTTGCGAAGAATGCTTTAAGCTCTTTGACACTATTTTCTACTCTCTGTTGCATGGGTAATTGTTATTTTGTACGTCCTGTAAATTTATCCATTGTATTATAGATCTTAAACACCTTGTCGGCAACAAAATCAAATGCCGTTACAGGAAGTAAGCCCTGCAATAGACGCGTCATGGGATAGAGCACACCATATATTGAGCGTAGCTTTTTATTGCTCTCGATAGCTCGTATAATCTTCTCAGCAGCACTCTCTGGCTTAAGTATAGGGATACGAGACTTAACACCATCGAACATTCCCGTATTGATGAAATAGGGCATAATTGTAGTTACTCGAACATCTGTCCCGCCTCTTTTAAGCTCTATTCTAACGCTATCTGACCACCCTACTACAGCCCATTTGCTAGCTGCATAAACACTCATATTGGGATTTGACACATATCCCGCAGAGGATGCGATATTGCAAATATGGCCATGTTTACAACGGATCATATCATCTAAGAATGCTTTTGTGACATACATCGCTCCATTGCAATTGATAGCCATTGTACGATCTATATCAGATATGGTATGATCCGAAAAGCTCTTACCAACCACAATTCCTGCATTATTGATTAGAATATCAATCTTACCAACTTCTGCTTTAACCCTTGCCGCGCACTGCTCTACTTGCTGCGAGTCTGAGATATCGACACAATAGCCACTAATAGCTCCTTCTTGAGCTAATTCATTTACTGTTTTATCTATTGCACTTTGGTTTATATCCCAAATAACAACATTTGCACCTCGCTCTAGAGATTTACGTGCCATTATTAACCCAATGCCAGAGCAGCCACCTGTGATTAATATATTCTGCGAATTAAATTTACTCATAATTATTTATCACACAGTAAATTACATGTTAAACTCTATTACAGACTCTGTTGCGCCACCACTAACAGTTGTTGCGCGAAGAACAATTCCATTGATGCCATTTAAGAGGTAGTCGAAATCAGCCGTACTAAGACTTATGTATTTTTCATAGGTCTTACTGCCCGATGTATCTATGCCTCTATCAAATTTAAGCTCAAAATATAGATAACCTACCTCTTGATCCTCCGAGCTCATTGTTAGATCCTCAACAAGATATAACTTTACATCGTTGATATCATCGGCGGTAAAACTAGCGATCAAATTTATATAACCATTGCTATAACCAACACTTTCGCTGATATACGATAATTCATCACTTGGAAGAGCATTATACTCCTCTTCAGTGCGTACAGTGACGCTCTCGCTTATTAGAACTCCCTCCACTCCGAACAGCTTCATTCCATAGTTGCAGTTGTATGCGGCACCCTCAAGAAGCTTTCCACTTGCCGTTGTGTAATCTTCAGTTAACGTATAGTAGATAACAACACGCTCCCCCTCTGTGAAGGTGTAACCTATTGACAAATCTTCGTCGAGAAGAAGTATACTTGGACCAGCATCAACTGAAAAGTAGTACTCATCAATAGTTGCATCATATATATTATCTATGACGTGCGTTGTAGCGTATGCTACGCTATCAGCATATGACTCCCCACTATCTCCACTATCAAGAAAGTCACAAGAGGTGAAGAGCAACATAGATAGAACCGAAGTTAGATAAATAATTTTTTTCATCGTGCGTATGTAATTTACTAAATTAATAATAAGACAAATTTATACTTTTTTACGCTAAAATGCAAATGTTTTCAATAGATAGATCTATTCCGACTCAAAAGATTTTCTAATCTTACGATTTGCACGCATTGAGCAGAAGTGCTCTCCGCACATGGAGCAGTAGTGAGCCTCTTTATGACCTTCGTCGGGCAGTGTGGCGTCGTGGAATTTGAGAGCCTTCTCTGAATCTAGCGCCAAGTTAAATTGGTCGCGCCATCGAAATTCAAATCTCGCCTTACTCATGGCGTAATCACGGTGGTAGGCTGCCGGGTGTCCTTTGGCTAGATCGGCCGCATGAGCTGCTAGCTTAAATGTTATCACGCCCTCTTTCACATCATCTGCATTTGGTAGCCCCAGATGCTCTTTCTGCGTGACATAACATAGCATTGCTGTACCCATCCAACCTATCATAGCCCCTCCAATGGCCGATGTGATATGGTCATAGCCGGGAGCAATATCGCTCACGAGTGGCCCTAACGTGTAGAATGGAGCCTCTGCGCAGTGCTCTAACTGCAACTTCATATTCTCCTCAATCTTATGCATGGGCACATGTCCGGGGCCCTCGATGATCGTCTGGACATTATATCGCCATGCGATCTGTGTTAACTCTCCGAGCGTCTCCAGCTCCGCTATCTGAGCTCTGTCGTTGGCATCTGCAATAGATCCCGGACGTAGGCCATCACCCAACGACACGGCCACATCATACCTCGCTAGGATCTCACAAATCTCTTCGAAGTGATCGTAGAGAAAGTTCTCCTGCTTAAACATACGACACCATGCCGCCATGATTGACCCTCCTCTGGAGACAATACCTGTAACGCGCTTTAGCGTCATTGGAATATGGTGCCAACGCAACCCCGCATGAATCGTAAAGTAATCGACACCCTGCTCCGCCTGCTCGATAAGTGTATCACGATATAGCTCCCAGCTCAATTTACTTACATCTCCACCGCACTTCTCCAATGCTTGATAGAGAGGCACCGTACCTACGGGCACAGGCGAGTTACGAATGATCCACTCGCGCGTCTCATGAATATTGGCCCCCGTTGAGAGATCCATGATTGTATCTGCACCCCATCGAAATGACCATACAGCCTTTGTAACCTCCTCCTCAATGCTTGATGTGGTCGGCGAATTTCCAATGTTAGCATTGATCTTCACCAAGAAGTTGCGCCCAATAATCATTGGTTCACACTCCGGATGATTGATATTAGCAGGGATAATAGCTCGCCCCGCAGCTATCTCAGAGCGGACAAACTCTGCGGTAATATAAGATGGTATATTTGCCCCCAAGGGATTGCCCTCTTCTCGACGAAAGTCCTCTTTAATTTTATCTACCTCCTGATTCTCGCGAATTGCAACATACTCCATCTCTGGGGTGATGACACCCTTGCGAGCATAATACATCTGCGTAACACACTCTTGGCACGCTACACGCGGAGTAGAGCAAACATGGTCGAAGCGCAGCTCGTCGAGCGCCACATTAGAGAGTCTCTCGCGACCATACTCCGAACTGAGCTGCTCCAGCTTGATGGTGTCACCACGCTCCTCAATCCACTCCTCACGTAAGCGCGGAAGGCCTTCACTGAGGTTCAATTGATAATCGGGATCTGTATAGGGCCCCGACGTATCATAGACTACAACGGGCTCATTCGGAATCGACACACCATCCTCAAGCGTAGACGAAGTTGAGATACGACGCATTGAGACCTTTATTGGGAAAATATCCCCACTGATATAGATTTTCTCGGAGCCGGGAAAGCTCCACTTCAAAGATTGATTCTGCATACTCATGTATAATTAATTATAAAACAACAAACAACACAGGAGCACTAAAACATCTCACACCATCCCTACATTGGTATTATCCGACTCAGGTTCAATGGGTATAATCTCAGCCTTTCACAGCACCCCCGGTTTATATCGCACAAATGTATAGATAATTTTCTTAAAAATTTTTACATAGTATCATTTTTTTATATATATTTACACTTTAAACAGAATTTACGTCAAAATGAAAAATATCCTTATTATTGGAGCTGGTGGCCAAATTGGTTCAGAGCTCACCACATATCTACGCTCTTTATATGGAGCATCGCACGTCATAGCAACAGATGTACGCGAATGTAAAGCCCTCGGTGAGGATGGTCCCTTCGAGGTGGTCAACGCCTTGGATGCAACCTCCGTAGCCTCAGCTGTAGCTCGCCACAAGGTCGACGCAATATTCAACCTCGTGGCACTCCTCTCGGCCGTTGGTGAGAAAAATCCTCAAATGGCGTGGAATGTCAATATGGGAGCACTAATGAACTCCTTGGAGGTTGCCCGCCAACATCACTGTCAACTATTTACACCTAGCTCAATAGGTGTCTTCGGGGCCTCCTCCCCAAAGGATCAAACACCGCAAGATACTGTCATGCGCCCCTCAACGATATATGGTGTATGTAAGGTAACTGGTGAGTTGCTTGGCGACTACTACCACTCTCGCTTCGACATAGATACTCGCTCGATACGCTTTCCGGGAATCATCTCAAATGTAACTATGCCCGGAGGTGGCACAACAGATTATGCTGTCGACATCTATTACGAAGCTGTCAAGAGCGGTAAATTCACCTGTCCCATACCCCAAGATGAGTATATGGATATGATATATATGCCCGATGCGCTTCGTGCCTGCGTCGAGCTAATGGAGGCTGACCCCGCAAAACTGATCCACCGCAACAGCTTTAACATCGCCTCGATGAGCTTCTCCCCAGAGATCATTGCAGCAGAGATTCGCCGCCGCATGCCACACTTTGAGATGAGCTACGAGATAGATCCCGTGAAGAGAGATATCGCCCAAAGCTGGCCCAACTCCCTCGACGACAGTTGCGCTCGCCAAGAGTGGGGCTGGAAGCCTCAATGGGACCTCTCCTCAATGACCGATGATATGCTTCAAACGATCATAAGTCGACAAAAATAGGCAACAACGCATTCCCAATCGGGTAGGAGCAGTGGGATTATCTCCCACTGCGACCTCCCACACCACCGTACATGCGGTTCCGCATACGGCGGTTCCTCGCTTTGACATCATTACTGACGTGTTTGTTGTTGTTTTCAGTTATGCCTCTGAACTATGCACTCCTCTATACTCTTCGGATTCCGTCCTATCCATTTAGAGGTAGCAAGTACATCTGCGGTACTTTATTCTGCATTCATCATTCAGTAAAGGGTAACATTCATTTACTTACAAACTGCGAGGTTCAGTCCTTCGCAAATCAGCTCGTAATTCGCTACTATGACCTCGGCTGACTTCTCAGAGCTAGC
>JBCQWG010000031.1:0-20173 GCA_047172325.1 Rikenellaceae bacterium
AACAAGATTTGCAAAATTTGAGGCTAAAAAGCCTCTGTTTTTACAGAAATATTGTCTACCTTTGCAGTCGTGGAAACGACCTTAAAATCAGGCTATATGTAGACCCATATGTAGGATTCGTGCTTTTCACCAAAACAATAGTATTGATAATTAGCTAGTTATAGCGAAACGACTCAATCCGAGAATCGAGTTATTGCTCTTCGGTACCTCTATATGGTGGTTCGGGTAATGATGCTCAGCTTCCTGAAGATCCTAACGTGCGTTTTAATATTCGTGATTTCTATTCGGCAGACGAGAATTACATCAACCTCTTAGGTATAGATATTGTGGCGGGTCGCAACTTTAGCAAAGAGGCCCCCGTGGGTCGCGAAGTCTTGGTAAGTGAGAAGTTTATTACCGAGATGGAGAAGCAGGTCGATTGGGGCGGCAACGCCATTGGCAGAGAGATGCTATTCTCGGAGCATAGCCAAAGTGATGATGAGAGATATACCATTTGCGGAGTTTTCAAAGAGGTTATTGGCGGCACAGCCTACTATGAAGATAGTAGACCGCAGGTGATATTCTTTAACCATACCGAAGGTAATGGGTATACGGACTACCTCCATGTATTAATGATTAAATTAAAGGAGGAGACCCCAGAGACTACGGCATCAATCAATAAACTACTACAACGTCTATTCCCCGAAAAGATGCTCTACACGCAGAGCTACACAGAGGAGGTTGTTGCAGTCTATTCCGATAGCCAAAAGTTTCGAAATATGGTATTCTATGCAGGTGTAATAGTCTTGATTATTACCCTCATTGGACTAATCGGCTACACTCGCGATGAGATCGAGCGACGCCGAGCAGAGATCGCAATACGTAAGATTCACGGTGCAACAACCTCCGAGATTATCCAAATCTTTATGCGCGACGTTGTGTGGATCCTCATATTTGGAATCATGGCGGGAGGTGCAGCAAGCTACTATGCAGCAAACTCACTATTAGAGATGTTTGCCTATAAGATAGCTTTGCATTGGTGGATCTTTGCCTTGAGTGCCGTAGCTGTAATTGGTGTAATTGTAGCGGTTGTTATTGCAACCACCCATAAAGCAGCCGATGCTAATCCAGTTGAGAATCTTAAATAACGTGAGTTACTTAAGATAGCTCTCTGTTTAACAATGAGATGGCTAAGGCTGTAGCGCGTCCAATGATTTGAGAGCGTTCAGTGCCACAAATCTCTTTGTGTGCAAATATTCCCGTAGGTGTAGATATACCAAACCATACTGTACCTACGGGTTTCTCCTCGCTACCACCTGTTGGCCCTGCGATACCTGTTGTCGCAATCGAATAGTCGGCACCAGAGATCTTTTTCACCCCTTCGGCCATCTCTATAGCAACTTGCTCACTGACAGCGCCATGCTTAAGAAGAGTAGAGTGAGCAACGCCCAATATCTGCTCCTTTGAGTCGTTGCTATAGCTTACGATTCCACATTCAAGATAGGCCGAAGCACCTGCCATAGCTGTAAATTTAGAGGCTATAGCACCTCCCGTACAGCTCTCGGCAATAGCCAGTTTAGCGCCTAAGCGTATAAGCTTATTATGTGTTAGCTCCTCTACGGAGGCTGATTCATAACCAATAAAATATTGAGGGATAATAGCTTCTAGCCTCTCGAAAGCTTGATCTATCTCCTCTCTAACGTTGCTACTCTCTACTTCATACGCTGAGAGTCGAAGTCGCACCCGTCCAAAACTAGGTAGATATGCTAATTTTATATAGTGGGGTAGTGCATCTTCCCACTCAGCGATAGTCTCAGCGAGAATGGACTCTGCTAGTCCCGAAGAGATCATCGTGCGGTGGATGTTTTCGCGTAATGTGAAATGAGATTTAAGTCGTGGTGCAACCTCATCCTCCATAAGCCTCTCCATCTCGAAGGGTACACCCGGTAGTGAGATCAGGATATGACCACTGCGCTCAAACCACATGCCGGGAGCAGTGCCATGAGCATTAAAGAGAGGTGTACACCCTTCAGGCAGCATTGACTGTGATGCATTTAGTGAGTTGTAACTTACTCCTCGTTGAGCTAACAGGCTCTTTACGTATTCTCCTATTTCTGGATGATCCACTAAATCAACACCAAAAAGAGCTGCTATAGTGTGTTTAGTGATATCATCTTTAGTGGGGCCAAGTCCTCCTGTGACAATCGTTAACTCATATGAAGAGAGTGATTTATCCAGCGTGGAGCGAATTTGTGAAGCGTCATCACCAATAGATATTTTTGTAGTGATTCTAAATCCGATATCACTAAGTGCTTTAGATATATACGCTGAATTAGTATCGACAATTTGTCCTATTAGGATCTCATCGCCAATTGTGATAATAGAAGCATTCATAATTTTTATATAAGTCGTTATTGCTCTTTGATAAGAGCTTGGCACATTTTCTTTGCTGCTGCTGGGCCTTCATTGATAAAACCAGTGTATATCTGCACGAGTGAGGCCCCCGCTTCAAACATCTCTTTGACATCAGAAGGGGTCATCATACCACCAACACCAATAATAGGGTAGGCCCCATCAGTTTTATCATGGATATATTTGACAACCTCAATTGCACGTTCGCGAAGAGGTAATCCACTCAGGCGGCCTGTTCCAATCTTTGAGAGTGAGCTATTTGATGTTTTAAGGTTCTCTCGTTGTCGAGTTCCTGATACTGCGACAATGCCATCTAGAGGTGTATTCACCATTACATTAATAACCATATCTAATACTTCGTCGCTGACATCGGGTGAGATCTTAACCATAATTGGTCGATACTCACTCTGTCCGCGCCTAAATTCAAAGAGTGGAGCAATGGTTGCAGCAAGACTCTCCTCACTATAGCTTTTTGTATCCAAGGCGGCATTATCAGAGGTTATATTTACAGTGAAGTAATCAGCATATTGATATAGAGTGCGAAAACACTTTAAGAAGTCTTGAGATGCATGCTTTGGGTTTGTATTGTTTCCAACGCCGATATTACATCCAACAACAATATCTGAATGTTTCTTGCGCAGATTCTCAATTGCATATTGCCATCCGCGGTTAGCATGTCCAATGCGATTCACTATAGCACTGTCGCGATTAAGACGAAATACACGAGGTTTTGGATTGCCATCTTGTGGCTCAGGGGTTATTGTGCCTACCTCCACGAAACCAAATCCTATATCTGCAACCTCATTTATAATATCACCATTACAATCGAAGCCTGCCGCAAGACCTATTGGATTGCGGAACTTGGTGCCAAAGACATCTCGTTCAAGTGATGGATGATCTACCCTGTATGATGCGCGAAGTAATTTATGACCATAAGGCATCTGACCGGCAATGTGTAGCAGCCAAAGGGTAGCTTTATGAGCATTGTCGATCGAAAGTTTGAATAGTAGTGGTTTGATAATCTTCTGGTACATCTTTGATTTATCTTATCTTAGGCAAATATACAAAACAATTTTGTATAAACATAGAAGTTGCCCTGAAATTTGCATTTCAAGACAACTTCAAATATGCGTAGATATCAACTTTGCCCCTATTTTTTTACTTTAGGTGCTAAAATCATATTCATCTTCTTACCCTCTAGCTTGGGCATAACCTCTACTTTAGCATACTCTTCAAGATCTGTTGCGAAGCGAAGAAGTAGGATTTCACCCTGCTCTTTGAACACAATTGAGCGTCCACGGAAGAATACATATGCCTTAACCTTAGAGCCCTCCTTAAGGAAGTTCTCAGCATGTTTAAGTTTGAAGTTGTAGTCGTGATCGTCGGTCTGTGGACCAAAACGGATCTCCTTGATAACCACCTTAGTTTGGTTAGCTTTTAACTCTTTAGCCTTCTTCTTTTGCTGATAAAGATATTTTGAATAGTCGGCGATACGACACACCGGAGGATCTGCCTTTGGGGAGATCTCAATTAGGTCAAGCTCCATTTCGTCGGCTAGCTTGATCGCCTCACGGATAGAGAGCACGACAGGTTGGTCAATGTTCTCACCGACGATACGTACTTGAGTTGCCGTGATCTCGTCATTGATACGATTTGGATTCTCTTTCTCTGGTAATCTTCCACCACGATTCCTATTGTTAGGTTTTGGTCGTGCTGTATTCGCCGCATTATACGGTCTTGGTTGAAATGGTTTTGGTGCTGCTATAGCTTTGTCCTCCCAAAAATTAGTTAAACGTGTGTTATATATTGCTTTACGCTACAAAGGTAAAACATTTTATCCTTTAATACAATATTTTTCGTAAGAAATATTGTAAGTTACCCTCTTTATAAAGGGTAACTTACATATATCTTATCTCATTTTGTTAGCTTCAATCTCCTCTTTAACAATGTTAGAGAGGTATGAGCTAAACTCCTCAATGGTCATTTGACCCTTGTCACCATCACCTTGAGCACGAACTGAGACTAATCCGTCAGCCTCCTCCTTCTCACCAACAATAAGTAAGTAAGGGATCTTTTTGAGCTCATTATCGCGGATCTTGCGACCGATCTTCTCATTACGATCATCAACCTGCGTGCGGATATCGCTGCTATTTAGCATTGCTGCAACTCTCTCTGCATAGTCATTATACTTCTCCGATATAGGTAGGATAACAACTTGGTCGGGCGATAGCCACAATGGGAACTTACCTCCAGTGTGCTCCAATAATACTGCCACAAATCGCTCCATAGAGCCAAATGGTGCACGGTGAATCATAATTGGGCGATGAAGTTTATCGTCAGAACCCTTGTATGTGAGGTCGAAACGCTCTGGGAGGTTATAATCAACTTGGATCGTTCCTAGCTGCCATTTGCGACCAATTGCATCTTTGACCATAAAGTCTAGCTTAGGGCCATAGAATGCAGCCTCGCCATACTCTACAATTGTATTAAGACCTTTCTCTGCTGAGGCTTGAATAATTGCGCTCTCTGCCTTCTCCCAATTTTCATCTGTTCCAATATACTTCTCTGTATTCTTTGGGTCGCGTAGTGATATTTGAGCTGTATAGTTGTCAAATTTCAACGTCTTGAAGATATAGAGCACAATATCTATTACACGCTTGAACTCATCTAGAAGCTGATCGGGACGAACAAAGAGGTGAGCATCATCTTGGGTGAATCCACGCACGCGAGTTAATCCATGAAGCTCTCCTGTCTGCTCATAGCGATAAACTGTTCCGAACTCTGCAAGACGAACAGGTAGATCTTTGTATGAACGCGGTTTAACCTTATATATCTCGCAGTGGTGAGGGCAGTTCATAGGTTTGAGTAGGAACTCTTCATTCTCATCTGGGGTGTGAATAGGTTGGAATGAGTCTTTACCATATTTTGCATAGTGACCAGAGGTTACATAGAGCTCCTTGTTACCAATGTGTGGGGTGATTACCTGCTCATAGCCACCCTCACGTTGTACTGTGCGGAGGAAATTCTCCAAGCGCTCGCGAAGAGCTGCCCCCTTTGGTAGCCATAGTGGTAGTCCCTGTCCTACACGCTGAGAGAAGGCGAAGAGCTCTAGCTCCTTACCTAGCTTACGGTGGTCACGTTTTTTAGCCTCTTCCATCATTGCTAAATATTCATCGAGCAATGCCTTCTTTGGGAAGGTGATACCATAAACGCGTGTAAGCATCTTGTTCTTTTCGTTTCCACGCCAATAGGCACCTGCAACAGATGTTAGCTTAATAGCCTTAATTCCTGCTGTAGTGGGGATATGTGGTCCGCGACAAAGGTCCGTGAAGTTACCATTTGTATAATATGTGATAGTTCCATCTTCGAGATCGTTGATAAGTTCAACTTTATACTCTTCACCCATCTCAGAGAAGTGCTTAAGAGCATCTGCTTTAGGAACTTCAGTACGTATTAGCTGCTCCTTTTGACGTGCTAGCTCCAACATCTTAGCCTCAATCTTAGCTAAGTCTGACTCCGTTATAGGAGTTGGAGAGTCTACATCATAGTAGAATCCACTCTCGACAGCTGGTCCGATACCAAATTTGATGCCGGGGTAAAGCTCTTGAAGAGCTTCTGCCAAAAGGTGCGATGAGGTGTGCCAAAAGGCATGTTTACCCTCATCATCGTCCCATTTAAAGAACTTGATAGAGGAGTCTTCGGAGATTGTACGCATCATGTCGACAACCTCTCCATTAATTGAGGCCGCAAGGCAGTCACCAGCTAAACGAGGGCTGATACTCTCTGCTACTTGGTAGGCAGTTGTTCCCGCTTCGAACTCACGAATTGAGCCATCAGGAAATGTAACTTTAATCATAATTTTGTTTTATTTAAATTTTACCCTCTTTGAACCCTTCCACAATTACGAGACGGAATAGGCCTAGGAGAAGTTTTTTAATTACTCTTTATGTTCGTGGTGTCGCAAATCTTTAAGTGACATATCACGATGAGATCGCTCTCGCTCGGCACGCTGCAATGGATTGGAGTGTGCCTTAAAGTAGCTGCGTCGAGAACGAACTATATCAATGGCCATATATAGAGCATTGCGCATAGAATCAGGTGTTGCAACACCCTCTCCTGCAATGTCGTAAGCAACACCATGGTCGGGTGACGTGCGCACGCCAAGAAGACCCGCTGTGAAGTTAACACCTTCGGGCGATAACGTCTTAAAGGGTATTAGGCCTTGATCGTGATACATTGCCAATATTGCATCATATTTTTTGTACGATCCCGCAGCGAAGAATCCATCGGCAGCAAATGGACCAAAAACCAATGCGCCATCCTTGAATGCTTCGACGATAGCTGGTTTTATGATCGCCTCCTCTTCGCTACCTAGCATACCGCCCTCGCCCGCATGTGGATTTAGAGCAAGCACAGCAATACGAGGTTCAATAATGCCAAAATCCTTTTTGAGAGAGGCTCTAAGGTTATTGATATCCTTTATAATCTTATCGGTAGATAACTCTTCAGCAACTTTATTTAAAGGTGTATGTTTAGTGACTAACCCTACCCTCAAAGTGTCGCTACACATCATCATCATGGATTCACCATCGAACTGTGAGGCCATGTATTCGGTGTGTCCAGTAAAACTAAATGATTCACTCTGAACACTCTCTTTATTAAATGGTGCAGTAACGATAGCATCAATTATACCCGATTTAAGCTCCTCGGTAGCACGCACAAGAGCATCTATTGCAGCTTTTCCTGCCGCAGCAGATGCCACACCGGGGGTGATCTCAATATTATTATCCCCACACTCAACCAAGTTGATCTTGTCACCGTGAGCCTCACGAGCCGAAGGGATCTTATTGAATGTAACGGGTTCCGTTTCAATATTTTTTTTGTAGTATTCTGCAACCTTTAGTGATCCGTAAATCACTGGTGTGCAGAACTCTGTGATTCTACTATCAGAGAATATTTTGAGTATAAGCTCCCACCCTATACCATTAGTATCTCCTTGGGTAATACCTATTTTGAGTTTGTTATCTGCCATATAATTATATTTTCAATCGACGAATATACGAAAAATTTTGTAATAACTCCTACTTTGCCATTAAAAATACAGGACAAACGCATGAAAAATAAAGCTTACACCACTTACTTATGCCCTAACAGCGGGCGGCCGCCAAGCGAAGCTTGGATCCAAAAACTATCGTTTTTGACCTGTGTATTGCACTGATGGGATGGGGCTTTACCCTACGATAGATGTATAACAAAGATCTTATGAAAATAAATTTTCTTTCGCTCTTTGTTATACATCTATCCACGCCCGCCGGAGGCATACGAAACTATTTTTTCGTGCGTTTACCCTGATTAAAAATATTCTATGCGATAATCATAAGTATTACGTATTAACTCAAAATCGTTATGATGGCTCTTAAAGAGATTACTTAGTGACTCTATATCAAACTTTTCACCAATCGTCTCGCATAGTTGCTCCCAGCGGATCTCCTTTGGTGTAACTTTTTCGACATCACTGCACCACTCTTTGAGCGGAAGATCGAGAGCATTTGCTATATTCTGCACAGCAATAGTGGTGGCGTTTGCTTTGCCTTGAAGAGAGTAACCTGCAATATGCGGTGTTGCTAGAATCGCTCTTCGAAGTGCCTTAGTATCAATTAATGGCTCATCCTCCCAGACATCCATTACAAACCTATTATTAGAGTGAAGAAGAGCTTTGGTATCTATAACCTCCCCGCGAGAGCTGTTAATTATCACCGTGTTAGCGCCAATCATCTCAAGAGTATTAGTATTTAACATATGGTATGTTGATTCGTTGAGAGGTGTGTGAAATGTGATAATATCAGAGCGAGAAAGCAGCTGCTCAAAAGAGATAAAGTTACCACCCTCTCGCTCTTGTCGTGGAGGATCGCAACAGATAACGTTGAAGCCCCACAAAGATGCATAATGAGAGACTAAGCTTCCAACATTACCAACTCCAACTACGCCCAATGTTTTCGCTGAGGGGTTCCAGCCGTCGACTTTTGATAAGTGAGATAGTGTCGCTCCAACCCATTGGAGTACTGCACGAGCGTTGCAGCCGGCAGCTGTAGAGACTTCAATGTTATTTTCGCTACAATATACTGTATCTATATGATCGAACCCAATTGTGGCTGTAGCGATATGTTTTACAGAGGTTGTCCCCAGAAACTGACTATCACACTTCGTGCGAGTGCGAATTAGCAGGGCATCAGCATCTTTAATATCGCTAGTTGTCAGCTCTTTACCACTCATGTATTGAACCTCGCAGTAGGGTTCAAACACTCCATTAATAAAGGGTATGGCATTATCAATTATGATCTTCAATTTCGAACTTTTTAAATTTCTTTTGGCAAATATACGACTTTAGAGAATAACTTGGAATAACTTCTTATTTATTTTATTACTTTTGCATCATTAATTAAATCCACATGTTATGAATAGTGTAGATAATTTTGATCCAAATGGTGTAGGCATTGATAATGGAGCCTACTTCTCGATGCCATTTTCGGTGGATCAAGCGAGAGTGGTTTTAGTCTCAGCGCCATGGGATGTGACGGTATCTTATGATGAGGGTGCAGCAATTGCTCCAGATGCAATTATTGAAGCCTCAACTCAACTTGACTTCTATGACTCTTCGGCCGTAGATGCATGGCGAGAGGGTATTGCAACAGCAGAGATAGATTATAATATATTAGAGGTCTCGCAGCGCCTTCGTCGTGATGCAAAACGAGTTATAGATCATCTCGAATCAGGGGAGGATCCCGCCTCAGATTATATTAAGCGCTATGTAAAGCGTGTGAATATGGGATGCTCGCAATTGAACGATAATATATACAATCAATGTCGTGCGTTACTCTCCAAGGGAAAGCTCATTGGACTTGTTGGTGGAGATCACTCAACTCCATATGGAGCTATCAAGGCTATATCGGAGTGTTACAACTCTTTTGGAATATTGCATATAGATGCACACTGTGACCTTAGAGAGGCTTACGAAGGGTTTGAGTTTTCGCACGCCTCGATCATGTATAATGTTTTGCGAGATATAAAGCAAGTAGAGCAGATTGTGCAGGTTGGAGTACGCGACTTCTGCGATGACGAATTAAATTATGCATCCTCTTCGGATCGCATAACGATGTTTGATGATTACGCATTAGCACGAGCTCGTTTCGAGGGAGCTACATGGGGGGATCAATGTCGAGAGATTGTTTCAAAGTTACCATCAGACGTATATATAAGTTTTGATATTGATGGCCTCTCGATGAGTTATTGCCCAAATACAGGAACACCCGTCAGCGGGGGGTTAAGTTTCAATGAAGCCCTCTACCTATTGGAGTGTGTCACAGAGTCGGGTCGTAGGATTATCGGCTTTGATCTAGTTGAGGTTGCTCCACATCCTAAACAACGTATAGATGCTATAGTTGGTGCCCGCATGCTATTTAAGCTTTGTGGACAGATGATAAAGTCAAATAACACAAAGTAAAATGAGGTATATTTCAAAATTTAGCTGGGTGCGATATCGCTATAAATTTGGCGAACGTAGCCGTAGTCTCCTCCGCGAGCCATGGGCCGGAGGAGTTGTTCTTGTATTGTGCGTTATTATCGCACTTATTCTGGCAAATTTAGAGGCTACTCGACATTGGTATCATGCTATTCTCTCGGCTAACCTCTCATTCAACATCACATCGCATGAGGGTCTCGATATCTCCTTTCCTCAGAATCTAACCGTTGAGAAGTTTATCAATGATGGTTTAATGGTGATCTTCTTCTTTGTAGTTGGTCTTGAAATTAAGCGAGAGGTGATGCATGGTCAGCTATCGTCATTTCGCAGAGCAATATTGCCGGTAATCGCCGCTTTGGGTGGAATGATAGTCCCCGCTTTAGTATATGCCTTTTTTAATGATGGAGCACCCACGGCAGGAGGTTGGGGTATACCCACAGCTACTGATATAGCCTTTGCTATTGGTATTATGTCTATTTTAGGTGATCGTGTGCCATTATCTTTAAAGATATTTCTAACTGCTTTGGCTATTGCTGATGATCTAGGAGCCATTATCGTTATAGCTGTATTCTATGGTGGAGCAATTAATTGGCTCTGTTTAATTGCGGCTATTATCATCATGGTCTTTATCTATTTTATGAGTCGATTAGGAGAGCGTCGTTTGTTATATTATCTTTTCCCGGCAATCGCTGTGTGGAGTCTATTCTACTATTCTGGTATTCATGCGACATTGGCTGGTGTATTGATGGCGGTGTTAGTTCCAACCAAGCCTCGCTACTCCAAGCTCCATCTTCTGCACCAATCGGATCGCTTAGAGAGTAACATTATCGCAGCAGCTAAGACAGGCAACGAAGAGTCGTATCATGAGAATCTAACTCAACTTGGCCATCTTTCATATGGCTCTGTAAGCATGAGTCATTTTCTTGAGTCGATACTCTCCCCTTATATAACGTTTTTGATTCTACCAATCTTTGCGTTGGCTAATGCAGGTGTTGTAATTAATTTTGATGATTTGAATATATTTGTACGTGAGGCACATGGTGGATCCATTGGCATGGGTATATTCTTTGGTTTGTTGCTAGGTAAACCAATTGGTATTTTCCTTGCAAGTTGGCTCGCAATTAAATTTAAATTGGCTGAAATGCCTTCTAGTGCAACATGGGTCATGGTTTTTGCTGTTGCCTGTTTGGGAGGAATTGGATTTACGATGTCGATTTTTGTCGATACCTTAGCCTTTGGAGGGGTAAGTTCACAATTTGTCGATCAAGGTAAAATAGCCATCCTATTTGGATCAGTTGCTTCAGCAATATTAGGTGTTCTCTTAATTAATATCTTTTCAAAAAATAGTATAAATGAATAAAAGTGTAATTTCTATCTTAACTGTAATAAGTGCATTACTATTATCATGTAAAGGTGAATCAAAGGTGGTAAAATCACCTCTAGCAAAAGAGACAGATTCACTGGCATATGTCATAGGTCTCAACATCGCTGATAATTTAATGGCGATGGACTCGACCATTAATGTAGCTGTGGTTTGTCGTGCAATTACCGAACGAGCTTCATCTAAGGCTTTACTAACTACAGATGAGGCCCGCGACTATTACCTGCGTTATTTAACTTATGTTGAACCCGAACGAAGGAGAGGTTATGAGGAGCAATATCTTGAAGATCTAGTGAAAGCCAATCGTGACTTTACACGCTCTAAGAGTGGATTGACATACAATATATCAATCATTGGTGATGAGAGTCTTACTCCAAAAGGGGTGAACGATCTAGTCTCACTTCGTTATACTATTTCGCGTATTGATGGAGAGCAGATTTACTCCTCTTATGAGGCTGGTGACACTCTTGTTATAGGATTAAAATCACTTGGCGCAGGGGTGCAGGAGAGCATCAAGATGATTGGTAAGGGTGGTAAGCTCAATGCATGGATCCCTTCGAAGTTGGCCTTTGGAGACGTTGGCGACACCCAGTTGGGAGTAGCACCTTTTGAGACTCTATATTATGAATTTGAGCTGATAGATATGGAGCGTAATGGGGCACAAAGTGAGGCTAAAACTACATGGTAGAGAAATAGTTATAAATCATGCGAAAAATTTTAAATCATGAACTCTCTCGCCCTTCGGTTGAGGAGTTTGCAACGATGGAGAAAGCACCTGTGGTAGTGGTTTTAGATAATATTCGATCACTACAAAATGTAGGTTCATTCTTTAGAACGGCAGATGCCTTTGCTATTGAGAGCATCGCTTTATGTGGCATTACAGCAACACCTCCTAATCGTGATATTCACAAAACAGCACTCGGTGCAGAGTTGACCGTGGCGTGGAGATACTACCCATCAACGGTTCAATGCATAGAGGAGTTAAAGGCCCAAGGTTACACCTTAATCTGTATAGAGCAGGTTGAGGGGGCTATTATGCTCGATGAATTTCAGGCGGAGCAGGATGTAAAATATGCACTTATTTTTGGAAATGAAGTAATGGGTGTGGATCAAGCAGTAGTTGATTTTTCTGATGGTGCTATAGAGATTCCGCAGGTTGGAACCAAACATTCTGTCAATGTCTCTGTTGCTGGAGGTGTTGTTTTGTGGCAATTTTTTTGTCAATTCAGAACAAAATTCTAACTTTGCACTCCAATTTAAATATTAAAAGAATGTCAGTAGAAAGTAGAGTTAGAGCGGTTACTACATACCGCCTTACCGAAATGAAGCAACGTGGTGAGAAGATAGCAATGTTAACCTCATACGACTACTCAATGGCTAAGATTGTCGATGCAGCAGGCATTGATGTCATCTTAGTTGGTGATTCGGCTGCAAATGTAATGGCCGGTTATGAAACAACACTCCCAATAACACTCGATATGATGATTTATCATGCTCGCTCAGTTGTTCGCGCTGTTGAGAGAGCCTTAGTTGTTGTTGATTTACCATTTGGAACCTATCAAGGTAACTCTAAGGTAGCGCTAGATTCAGCCGTTCGCATTATGAAGGAGACTGAAGCAGATTGCGTTAAGCTAGAGGGAGGCGAAGAGATCCTTGAATCGGTTCATAGAATCTTATCTGCCGGTATCCCCGTTATGGGACACTTAGGATTGACTCCTCAATCAATCAATAAATTTGGAACATATGCCGTTAGAGCAAAGGAGGAGGCAGAGGCAAACAAGCTAGTTGCTGATGCGCGCTTATTGGAGGCAGCAGGATGCTTTGCCATTGTTCTTGAGAAGATTCCGGCAGCCCTTGCCTCGAAAGTTGCTTCGGAGTTAACCATACCAATTATTGGAATTGGAGCAGGAAGCGGCGTTGATGGACAGGTGTTAGTTGTTCACGATATGCTAGGTATAAATAAAGGTTTTTCACCCCGTTTCTTACGTTGTTATGCAGATCTAAATACAATTATGACAGATGCAATTGGCAATTACGTAGCAGATGTCAAAGAGCTAGATTTCCCCAACGATAAAGAGCAATATTAATCTATTATCCCACCTAGAGAGTCTAGGTGGGATAATATCTACTTCGTCATCTGAGCCATCGTAATTAATGCACCTGTAGGACAGATAAAACGGCAATATGGGCGATGTATAAATAGAGAAAGAATTAAGAATATTGAGGCCATTATAAGCACCGTTGTGGAAGCTGAAGAGAGGATAAAAGCTGAAAATATCTCATAATTCATCAGGTCGAAACCGACACCTAGCCACATCATAAAGAGTAATATCGAAAGAGTGTAATAACGGATCTTATTTAAGAATTTAACAATATTTGGTTTTATCCGGATCTTTGTTAACGGTATCCGGCCAATTAACTCTTGAGCTGATCCCATAGGGCAGTGTAGATGGCAGTACGAACCTTTTTTCCCAATTAATGGTACTATTATAACGCTACAAAGTAGCGCAAATGAGACTAAACCTAGTGACAGGTTAACACCATTGCCAATCCATGCTGTGATTGTCGAAAGAGATAAGAATGAACCGCACCAAAAGCCTAGTATCACAACATTTAGAATAAGCTGAATCGTCAAAAGGAATCTGTTTTTAGAGCTTGAAAGGGTGATGCAGACACCAAGTAGAATGACTAATAGCCCAGCAATATCTTTAATGTTTATCTCACTGAAGGGGCCTCTGTGATCTGCTTGAATATTTGCTCCCCATTGAGCAGCACGTTTAACATTTTCGGATATGGCAACAGAGCTATACGTAGCACCCGATACCACGTCAATATTTTGTGTCGCAGCCTCTCCAAGGCTTAGGCCATTCCACCGCTCTAGGAATCCATTTCGGATAATCTCATCGAGGAAACTCGGAGTCTCACTATTTGGTTCCACTTCAACCCTCTGGATTATATCATTTTTTATAAAGATTTTTATAGGAGTGCGACCACCAAAGCCGATGACATCTTTCGCTAGAGAGGTAGAGTTAATTATTCGTGTGCCATCTGCAAGAGTTATCTCGATTGGCCTCTCCTCCTCACTATTGTGCTGTTGCTCTTGAAGCAATATTGCTACATCATCTCCTGCTATACGCCCATCGCGTTGAATTGCGACAGCAGCAAATAGAAGTGCTACAATCACAATATTTACAATATATTTTACTCGTTGCCACATTTATTTATACCTATTGTAATGAACTTTTGTTGCGTCCCATTTATCTTTTATTACAGGTTCACTGTCGGGATAACCAACGACGATAATGCTTAATGCATATGTGCCATTGGGAAGTGATAGCAGCTTGCTTATCTGCCCTACGCGATCTGCTTCTGTATTAGGGTATGCACCGCACCACACCGCACCAAGGCCCATCCCATGTGCTGCAAGGAGGATGTTTTCACTCACGGCCGAACAATCTTGCACCCAATAACCGGGCATCAGAGCCTTCGCTGGTGTTCCAAGTACAACGATGGCCATTTGTGCCTTTGCCGCCATATGAGCACCAGAGATAATCTTTGGGAAGGTGTCTAATATCGCTCTGTCTGTTACAACAAGTAGCTCCCATGGCTGACGATTACCAGCTGAGGGTGCTGCCATTCCTGCTCTTAGGAGTTTATCTACTTTTTCCTGTTCAATTGCTTGCGATGTGTAACTCCTTACACTGCTACGAGTCATTATAGAGTTGTAGATTATCTCAGATTCATCAACCTGAATTATATTTGGTTGCGTTGTTAAATCCTTTATGGACATCGCTACTAGTGCCACAGCTAAAAGTAGTGTCAAAATTTGCCAGCTATTTTTCATATTACTCTCCTGCAATTCTCATGATATCTTCAACTGCCATACGAGAGGTTGGTTTTGCATGGTTACCCTCTTCGAATCCATATGTGATAATTGCAGCAACGGTTTCAGTAGCAGGAACTCCTACGATCTCAGATATTGCCGTGTCGTCAATAACTCCAAAGATACATGTGCCGACACCTTTTGCATGTGCCGCTAAACAAAATGTTTGACAAGCAATGCCAGCATCAAACATCTCCCACTCTGTTCCACCCTTAGATGTTGCAGGCTTATCTCCTCCAAGTGTACCACTCTTACCCTTTACGTAGCTTAATATCATTACCCCTTGCGCATTTTTTAAAGTATTCATATTATATGCAAAGCCATTTACACCTCGCTCATAGATTGCATGTATCATCTCATCGTTATCCACAATTGTATAACGAGCTATTTGAAAATTCGCCCAAGAGGGAGCCCAACGACTAAGATCGACTATATCACGCATTAGTTCACGGCTAACTCTCTCATTTTTGTAGTTGCGAACACTTCTACGCTCTTGGATCATTTTTATTGCTTCCATAATAATAATTTTAATTGATTTTACAATGCAAATATAGAGCCTTATTTTTAAATATAGTTGCGTAATACTATTGTGTATTCTGTTATTATTGTTTATCTTTGTGTAAAATAGAGAATTAAGATGCAGCCAATAATAGTTATAATAGCTCTAATATCTTCAGTGACCTTAATTATAGCCAAGAGCAAGGTGAGAGTGGCACAGGTGAGAAATATATTAGCCCCAATTGTAGTTATTGGAGTATATACTCTATACTATATTGGATACTCTCAGGCACCTCTCATTAGTAATGAGGGCGTTATTGTTACGATGCTGCGAGCGGCACAATTCACCGCTCGTATCTTCGTATTGATAGTCGATTATAAAGGCGTAGAGGTGGCTATGCAGAATAGTGTTTATTATTGGTCTTTTGTGATAATTAACATCTTGGCAGTAATTTTATTTATACTCTCGGCAATGTCTCTCTTTGCTCGTAGGCTATATGGGTGGATGAAGTTAGTAGCAAAGTTTAACTCTGAGAGTTATATTTTTACCAATGCTAATGAAGAGTCATTGATCTTGGCTAAGGATATCCGCAAGGATAAACCTAATGCAATGGTGGTATTTTTGAGACGCCCAACTGAGAGAGGTGACGGCTCACTTTTTAATGTTGTAGAGGCTATAGGCGGGATATATATTGAGACAATTGATAAAAACCCATTTGATGTATCGCTGTTACGATGGCACCTGCTACGTAGTCGCAGTCACATCTTCTTCATCTCCGATGACGAAGAGCGCAATGTGGCGGATGTGATATCTCTGAGCAACTCTATTCACAAAGATAATTTGACAGCTGCCGAAGAGAATATTCACCTCTATATTCGTTTCTACTCAAACGACATACGAGCTTCGTTTGAAGAACAGGCCCGTACAAGTTGTCGTAAAATTGAATATACGATCTTCTCTGATGCAGAGCTTATAGCTTATGACGTTGTGGAGCGTTATGCGCCAGTAGATTGTGTAAATATTGATCTTGCGAGGGGTGCTGCGACAGAAAATTATGAGGTTATGATCGTCGGATTTGACCGTAAGGGTAGAGCCATGCTACGTAAGATGATCGAATTTGGTCAATTTGTTGGTTCAACCTTCAAAGCGACTATTGTAGATAAAACTGTAGAGCAGAAACGAGGTAGCTTTGCTGCGCTATATCCAGCATTAGAGGAGAACTACAACCTTAATTTTGTACAGACTCATGTTGGAGAACCACAATTTTTCAAGCTATTAAAAGATGAGGTATTGACCCTTAAACAGATTGTTGTAGCTCTTGGTAATGACTCACTCAATATCCAAACGGCAATTGAGATTCACAGAATGCTACTTCAATTTGGACGCGAGGAGGTACAGATATTGGCTGTGGTGAACTCCGACGACACTTACAATTATATCCACACCTCGCAGGAGTTAAGTGCAATAAATTGTATTGGACAGCAATCAACCATCTTCACCGAAGAGAATGTAGTGAAAGGTGCAGCATCGCTTCAAGCACGAAAAATCAATGAGTATTATCGTCGTAACAACCCCTCAAAACCAGATTGGAGAGATTTGGAATATATTAAGAAGGAGAGCAATATCTCTGTTGCATTACATGCTTACACGAAATTACATTTGCTGGGGTTATCGATCGACTCCTTAGCGCACTTTGCCTCTGAGGATGAGTTTAAAGCATGGCTCCTGAAGAGGTCAGAGTGTTTCGAGAATCTTGCACGCACGGAGCATCTTCGTTGGAATGCAGTCTATTTTACGAGAGGTTGGCAGAGATGGTTACTGACAGAGGTTCCCGCCAATCATGTCAATGGTCAAGATCACCATCTCGAATTGCATTGTTGTCTTGTTGATTGGGATCAATTACCCGAAGTTGATGC
This sequence comes from Rikenellaceae bacterium, assembly GCA_047172325.1. Classification (GTDB taxonomy): domain Bacteria; phylum Bacteroidota; class Bacteroidia; order Bacteroidales; family Rikenellaceae; genus Alistipes. The sequence continues at coordinate 17,590 of JBCQWG010000031.1, forward strand.
ATTTATCGGACAAGAAATTGGCACATATCAAAGTTATGACTTTGATAATATAGTAAATTTATTTACCTTGGTAGAACAAAAATTAATAAAATAAAGTATGAAACAGAGAGATATTTCATTCGATCTTAGCTCACTCTATGAGGATCTAGCTCGTCATGTCCATAATACATGGATGCAAGGTCGCATTGATGATGGATGGGTATATGGTGAAGAGCTTAGTGACACATTAAAAATACATCCATCTATAATTCCTTACGAAGAACTTAGCGAGGAGGAGAAAGATTATGATCGTCGCACCTCTCAGGCTACATTGCAATTTATAATAGAGCAAGGTTACAAAATAGTTAAAACTGAAAAGTAGTAGAAAAGATGAAACGATTCTTACACATAATATCAGAGCGCATAGATAATGCTATAGCCGGTGGAACCAAGGCGCAAATTGGATGGCTGACACTCTTTGTTGTCATTCTAATTTCACTATTTTCAGCTGTTGCCGTCACCTGCAATGTTGATGTTTTTGGCAGTTCTGACACACCCACCAAGATACAAGGTGTGATCTATCACTTTATAGATCAAGGAAATCAGAGCATGGAGCATGAACAATCCATATTAGTGCAGATCTTCACCTTTGTGATTAGCTTCTTTGGTATGATCTTCCTTAATGGAATGTTGATTTCTGCTCTCTCTAATACTATTGAACGTCGTGTAAGTAATATTGAGCGAGGTTTGGTAACTTATAAAAGCCTTAATGACCATATCGTTATTATTGGTTATAGCGAGATGACAATATGCTTGATAAATAATATACTCAGAGATTGCAACTACGACTCTTCGACAAGTAAGTTCTTTCAGCGCATTAAGATGCTTAAGGCAATACCTCAAATCATTATCTTTACAAACCAAGATGTTGAGGCTGTGCGAACCCAAGTATATTCGCAACTGCCAAAGGGTGCCGAGCAGCTAGTGTTGTTTTATTCTGGCAGCATTGAGTCCGAAGAGCACCTTTCACGCCTAAATATCAAGTCTGCCAGAAAGTTATATATATTGGGTGATAATGGGGAGTATGGTCGTGATTCGAAGAATCTAGCATGTATTAATCACATATCAAATCTTAGAGGTGATAAAGAGGTATTGGAGGTAAATGTGCAATTTGATCTTTTGCCATCATATAACAACATCAAAAAATTAGTCATTCCTAGGGAGTACATTACGCCCAAGGAGAGTCGAGAGAAGGAGCAGGCTCCAAATATCTATTTTCGACCATTTAATTTTTATGAGAATTGGGCTAGACTCGTATGGAGCACCTATGCTAATGCTAATAAATATCAGCCATTGGATTTTGAACCGATGGTAGGGGAGCGCCATGTGCATCTTTTTATTGTAGGTTTCCACCGCATGGGGCGTGCAATGTTTTTGGAGGCATTAAGGCTTTGCCATTATGCTAATTATGACCCCAACAACCCTAAAACTCGCACAAAAATAACTATTGTAGATAAGGCTCTTGAGGAGCAGTTAGCCTCATTCAAGTCTCAATATCCAGCTCTTGAGGAGCAGATCACAGATATTGATATAGAGTATATAAATGCCTATGTTGAGGATGAGAAAGTCGAGACAATGATAGATAAGGTTGCACGTGATGATGAGGCTCTATTGACTGTTGCGATATGTCTTAACGATCCAGATTTAAGTTTATCTACAGGTTTGAGTCTGCCGGAATCTTGTTATTATCTACCATCAAAGATTGAAGGTGATAAAAAACATATACATAAGAATAATATGCGTACTAACATCTTGATACGTCAAGAGTTGCAGTATGGTATAGGTGAGATCTTAGATAAGGATAACGATAGATTTAAGAATGTCAAAATCTTTGGAATGTTGGCCGAGGGAGTTTCAGAGCAGCTATTTAACGATGATCTGCCAATGTATATCAATCACAATTATAATTTATTGATAGCCGACAAGCAACTTCTTCCTTTATATCTAGACAACAAGGTAGATCTAGATTTGACAACAGCTAAGGCCGATTGGATTGAACTTTCTGAAAATATGCGTTGGTCAAATCGCTATCAAGTTGATACCTTTGCATCATATAAGCAGGCTCTTGCCACAATTGGAATAACCGAGATAGAACAGCTAGAGAGTGTAGATTCTAAGCTACTTGAACCCCTAGCCGAGGCTGAACATCGTCGATGGATGGCTGAACGCACAATATCTGGTTGGCGACAAATCCGTCCAGAGGAGGGTGAGGTGAGAATGGATAAATTCCAGCATCATACACTCTTTATCCCATATGTTCAATTAAGTAATGACGACAAGGAGAAAGATGTCACAGTTATCAAAAATGTATTGATACTCTATAAATTGTTTTTTTGGCAATGTGGACAAAAATAGTTGGTAAGACCTTTGTAACGCATTGATATACAAAAAAGATTGATTACCTTGCTATCCTCGCCAAACAGAGCCTTAAAACGCTCCATCAATTCTATGCGTTCAGCCGATGATGAGTTGCCAGCCTTGGGTAACATCGTGAACAGAACAGGGAATGCAACACCTCGATAACAGATTGCCAAAGTCAGCACAT
>JBCQWG010000032.1:0-20046 GCA_047172325.1 Rikenellaceae bacterium
GACGAATTTTCTTCGCCTTGGAGACGGTGAACATAAAGTTTACGACCTTTTTCAGCTTTAAATTGCTGACCTGCAATTTCTACTATAACGTACATTAAATAATTTTAGTTATGTAATTATGCATAAATTTGCCTGCAAATATAGTGAGAAAATATTGATCCACAAACTTTACGACCAAAAAAAGTAAATATTTTTTCTTTGGCATAGTTTTAGGATCTTTCAAAACTCCAAAACCACAAAAACTGACAAATAATAAAATCATGACAAAACTCCTTATAGTATCTTCAGACTCGCTCTACACCAAGGTTATCAGCACCGCACTACAGGGCCCTCAAGTTGAAATCGCGCATATCGACCCCTCGCAGTGTCTACTAGAAAAGTGCCAAAACTATCACACGGAGCTCATAATCTTTCTCTCGCTTGCTCCCTACTTTACATCTATGAATATCATTGAGCATCTCCGTGAGGTACTCACCGAGATGCCGGCAATATATGTCATTGCACACTCTCATTCACAATCTACAATTCTCTCCCTTCTCGAATGTGGGGTGACACAGTATATGACATTTCCTATAAACCTATACCGTCTCCGCAATAAAGTTTACACCCTATTATCACACAACTAATATGTTTCTATCTACACTCCTCCTGCTCTGCGTCGCTTCGGCAACGATCCTCTCTCGCGAATATCGCGAACGTAACAAGAGAGAGATTCAGCACCACTATCTCCAATCGCTTCTTATGAGTGATATCCATAATGAACGATATATAGAGCAACTCGCCCTGCTCTCAAATCATAGAACTAAGGTTGCAACAGCCGAGCTTCTGTCCGAGCTCTCCCCTATAATATATAGGTTTGATCCCGAACCGTTCGAGAGGATTGCCCAATCGTTGCACCTCTCCGACTTCCTCCTAGAGGCTGCACATCGTAGCCATGGAGCGACCCGCGCATATACGCTATCACTCTTCGCTCAAATACCTTTCAGTGGTCATCATATAGATCAGATATCTCAATTTAGTCACTCCAAAAATCGCATGACACGTCTCTTTGCGCTAATGGCTACAATAAATGCAGATCGCAAAGGGATATTAAAACATATAGCCTCCTATCCTGACGAGATGACACCATTCGAGATAGCGCAGCTTGTTGCCGCCCTAAGTCAAGGGTCGTACTCGGTGGCATATCAACCTATGCTCGCCTCAGATAATCTCAATACACTTCTGTTAGGTGTAGCCATAGTTCATAACTTTGGAATAGAGAGCGCAGAGAGTGAGCTGAGAGAGCTCTTCGCGTCAAAGAGAAGCTTCACACTTAGACGTGAGATAATCTACACATTAGCCTCAATGCAACTACCAATAGCAACTCCAGCGATAGCTCAATTCCTCAAAGCCATTCCTCAAATAGAGCGCCGCAGATTCTTACGCCATATTACCACAGAGGGATACTCGCAAAGCACGATTGAGTATTTTACGAATAATTACGATACTCCCTATTTTCAGGCTCTTATCAACTCCTACAAAATTAAGATCGGATGTTAACAAATATAATTATAGTACTCGTCGCAATAGCAATATATGCCATTTCGCAAATAGCCTCCTCTCGCAAGAGACTTCGCAATTCGCTTAATTACCACGACCAAGGCACCTCTCGCCTAAGAATATGTGTCGTGGTGAGTGGCATCAAGGAGATTTCATACATCGCCTCACTGTTGCAATCCGAGTCTACATCGTATCAGGTCGTTGTAGTGGCCGATTACGCCTCGCATCCTAACCTGCTACACTCTACAATTCAATATTTCGGTCTCTTTCCAGCTAGCTATAGCTCCACCGGGGAGATCGAATCTGAAGCTATAAGAGCTCTCTACAGATCTCACAAGCGCATATTCTCTAGAGTCGTGGTGGTGGATAGCCCCTATCATAGGGGTTACACACCTTTCGAGGTGGGGGCGGCCATTAGTGAATATAACTACAATCTTCAAATATACTCCTCACGCACGCTTCGAACAAGGGCTATCAACAACCTCCTGCTAGAGCTATCAACGCAACCAGAGGGCAATATCGAGCAGATAACCTCCGCCATAGGGGAGAGGTTTAAGCTTCTATATCGTGAGGCGGCACTCCCTAGGGGAAAATATAAAATTGAAATTAATCGTTCTAAACAGATGAAGATATACTACCGAATATTAAAATGATTGAAAACCATAAAAAATAGAGTATAGATTTTATAGTTCCATTTTTTTTGACTATCTTTACACACAGCAGAGATACCTTTAAAATTTTTAGAAATATGATAGATAATGAGGTCCGCGAATATCTTCTAACGAGTGTTGTTAATGCCGCAATACGTGGTGGAGCAGCTGTTATGGAGATATACTCGCACCCCGAAATGTTTAACATTTCACTTAAGAGCGATTTGTCTCCTATAACAGAAGCAGATAGAAAAGCTCACACCACAATTAAAGAGGCTTTGGGTTCGACAAGAATCCCAATCCTAAGCGAAGAGGGCCGCGAGATGCTATATGAAGAGCGCCGCAACTGGGATCTCTTCTGGCTCGTTGACCCCCTTGATGGCACAGTGGAATTTATTAATCGCAGCGATGAATTTACTATCAACATTGCACTCATGCATGAAAATAGTTGCATCGCATCGGTGGTATATGTACCATGTTTAAAACGACTATTCTTCGCCTCAAAGAGTTTTGGATCATATGTATGTGAGGATATTGAACCCGATATGAATGCAGCCTTCAGCTACGCTCAAATCACAGAACGATTCTCTAAACTTCCTCGCATAAATGAGACTCGCGAGAGTCAGATCATCGCTATTTCACGCTCCCACAACACCGCAGAGACCTTTGACCACATTGAAGAGCTTCGCCTATCTAATCCCAATATAGAGATAGTAGAGCAGGGTAGCTCCTACAAATTCTGCATGCTAGCTGAGGGAAGCGTCGACTACTACGTTAGAACATCTGGTACATTTGAGTGGGATACAGCCGCAGGAGAGCTCGTTCTCTCTGAGGCGGGTGGCACCACCTTGTCGCTGGATACTAACGAACCGCTAGAGTATAATAAGGAGTTCCTAGACAATCCTTGGTTTGTCTGTCGTGGAGCTCATTGCACGATTAAATAGAGATAAAGAGGCTTGATTTAATGATAACTAAGAAGAGACTACTACTAACAACTACCATAATCTTACTGCTCACTCTTAGTGGCGCCACTGCTCGCACGCGTATCACTCGTCAGGAGTATGTCGATCGCTATAAGAAGATTGCCATCAGCCACATGGAGAAGTATGGTATTCCCGCTAGTATCACCCTAGCGCAGGGCATCTTAGAGTCTGACTGCGGCAATAGTCAACTTGCGGCCAACTCCAATAATCACTTTGGTATTAAGTGCAAAAGCTATTGGACGGGGCGCACCGTATACTACGATGATGACGAAAAGGGCGAGTGCTTTAGGGCATATAACTCTGTCGAGAAATCATACGAAGATCATGCAATATTCCTCGACTCATCACCTCGTTACGACTCTCTCTTTGCATACTCCTCATCGGATTATAAGAGTTGGGCGCATGGCCTTAAGGCTGCGGGGTATGCTACAGCTCCACACTATGCTAATCTCCTTATCAAGATTATTGAAGATGAACAGTTATACCTTCTCGACAAAGATAATGGAGAGAAGTTATATGCAGCACGAAGCAAGGCGGGAGAAAATGTAGTGATAAAAGAGGAGGAGAAGGAGATAGATCCGGATAACTTCAGCGTTACCATTAATGCTCACAAAGGCTACAATATAGAGCGTACAAATGGCCTCTACTTCACCCGTGCAAAGAGTGGTGACACAATCGACACAATTGCTGAGGCGTTTGAAATAAGCAGCTCCAATCTAAGAAGATTTAATGATCTAGACAAAAAGTCAAAGCTTTCAAGTGGTGATGTGATATTCATAGAGCGCAAAAAAGCAAAATGGGAGGGCGACGACAAACGCACCCACCAAGTTGTGGCTGGAGAGACGCTTCATGAGATCTCACAGAGGTATGGCATAAGGCTACGTCGCCTTTGTCGCCTCAACGACATTAAAAATAGAGATAAAGACAAACTCAAAATAGGTCAGATTATAATAATTCGATAAAAAGAGAGATGGAAGAGCTCAGAGAAAAGATTCTTAAAACTATAACACTTAAGTCGAACCTCAAACAGAGGGTCTTCGACACATCGTTCACATCATTCAACCTACTTAAAGATACACTCTTCGAGATGGCCTCAGAGATTGACGATCAGCTGGAGGGGCAACTCGACCGTAGGGTGAGGTTAGAGTATCGCGATCGTGGTAAGTTCGAAGCGCAGCTGCAAGTGGCAAACGACACTCTTATATTTCAGATGCACACCGATGTATTTCAATTTGACAGAGACCACCAGATCTGGCAAAATGAATACACTACAACTAGCATCGAGAACTCATACTGTGGAGTAATCAACATCTACAACTTCTTAGCAGACTCCTTCAAGTTTAATAGAAATGCGGACGAAGGTTATCTCATTGGTCGCATATTTATCAATGCCGACCGTCACTACTTCGTTGAAGGAAAGGGTCAGAGTGGAGTCAAAGCGGATAAATTTGGCACTGCAACCCTAGATCGTCTCGCTTTAATTGAGATTCTCGAATCGGCCATCTACTACTCAATTCAATTTGATCTGTTGGTGCCTCCATTTGAACTCAACCACAGAGTGAAAATAGATCAGTTTAACTCTAAGATGGATAACTCCAAGTTCGAAACAGGAAAACGCCTAGGATTTGAATACAACACCAAGAATCTATAAAAACAAACGACAATGTTGAAACTACATAAATTTATCGCCGCAGCTCTACTACTTTGCTTCGGCTCAACAGCTTTGGCTCAAGGTGACTACGCCTCAATTGTTAAGCTTCGTTCTCTCTCGCGAGGAGTATCCGAAGCACGTCAGATGAACGATGCCGAGCACTTTACAGCACTGCAAAGAGGCTCCGTGGTGAAGCTATCATATCTCGATGCCGATAGCCAAGAGGTGCTATTCACCCCTCCCGCAGGAGATTTCCGCGTAGTGGATTATGCCCTGTCGAATGATGAGCAGCTTATACTCATCTCACAAGGTGCTGAGCCAATCTACCGCCACTCATACACAACCCACTACCATCTACAACGTCGCGGCGAGGGTGCTGCCACAGCAATACTTCACGATATGGATGGTGTGCGTGATGCCGAGATCTCACCAAACAGTAGTAAGATCGCCTTTTCGAGCCTCAACAACCTATATGTATATGACATTGAGAGCTCTCAGGTGGATCAGATCACAGGCGATGGAGAGTGGAATAAGATTATCAATGGCACAACGGATTGGGTATATGAGGAGGAGTTAGGATTTACCAAGGCCTATTGGTTCTCACCCGACAGCAAGCAGATAGCATATCTTAAATTTGACGAGAGTGAGGTTCCCCTCTTCGAGATGATGCGCTACGATAATAAACTCTACAACAAGGCATACTCCTTTAAATATCCAAAGGCTGGAGATACCAACTCTACGGTTGAACTTTGGGTATATGACATTGAGACAAAGCAAAATAAGAAGATTGATACATCTCGCTGGGAGGATCAATACTTACCTTACGTGGGATATACACCAGATGGTGAGTTATACTATTTCCGCCTAAATCGTCACCAAAATCACCTCGAAGTGATGCTCGTTGACAACAGCGGAGAGCAACGTATAATCTATGAGGAGAAGGCTCCCCAATATATCGAGCGCGTTGGTGCCTCAACTCTACATTTTGTTGACGATGAGCATTTCATCGCATATGAAGAGACCACTGCTGGTTACTCTCACCTCTATCTTCACTCGATCAACAAAGGACGTATAAACGCCATCACGAGTGGCGCGTGGGATGTGACAAGCCTTATTGCGGCAGATAGCAAAAAGCTATACTACATCTCAACGGAGGGCTCTCCACTACGCCGCCGCATATACTCAATTGGCCTAAATGGTCGTGGCAAGAGGCAGATAAGTGGCCAAGAGGGTTACTACTCGGTTCGCCCTGCACGCAACATGGAGTACTTTATTGCAAGCTACACCACTGCATCTCAACCGGCACAAACTGCCGTATATAACCACAAAGGTGATATGGTACGTATGCTCGCTGATAATAGTGAACTATGCGAAGCTCTCGCTGAAGATAACAGGCCCACAAAAGAGTTCTTCGAGATCGTGACAGAGCGCGGAGATACCCTCAATGCATATATAGTTCGTCCTCGTGACTTCGACTCTTCACGTCAATACCCCCTTCTCTTCACTCAATACTCAGGCCCCGGTTCGCAGCAAGTTGCCGACAGCTGGTCTATTGGCTGGGAGGATGCAATGGTCGATAATGGCTATATCGTAATGTGTGTAGATCCTCGCGGCACGGGCTATCGTGGCGAAGCATTCAAAAAGATGACATATCTTGAATTGGGTAAGTTGGAGACCGAAGATCAAATCTCCGCTGCAAAGTATGCCGCTACGCTCCCCTATATAGATGCCAAGCGTATAGGAATATATGGTTGGTCCTATGGTGGATTCATGGCTCTCAACTGCGCCTTTAAGTCCGAAGGCCTCTACGCGATGGCTATCGCCGTAGCACCAGTAACGTCATGGAGGTACTACGACTCAATATACACAGAGGTATACAATGGATTGCCTCAAGAGAACCCCACAGGCTACGACGAGAACTCACCCATAAACTTTGCAGACAAACTCGCGGACCACACAAAGCTACTTATTGTACATGGAACAGCCGATGATAATGTACACTTCCAAAATACAATGGAGATGACCCGCGCTCTAAATGCACATGGCAAACAATACGATATGATGATCTACCCAGATCAGAACCACTCAATGATGCCAGACAACTCATTCAACGTGCGTCAGAAGCTAATCGACTATACCCTAAATAATTTATAGCGAAGAGGGCTCTGTCTAACGACCAACAAAAAAACGCAATCCAAAATGGAGGTTGAAGCTTACGGGAGACTGTGAGCGGATACTCTCCAAATTGGTTGGAGAGAAATAGTGAGAGACGGCAGGCTCTGCATATATGCCAAGCCACCTATTAATATTATATTGCAAACCTCCGAGAAGCTCCACCGATGAGTGCCAAGCGCGTTCATCAATGCTCTTACCTGCTATCGAAGCGGAGATGCAGCGCTCTAGGTGTATACCTGCACCACCATATAAGGAGAGGTTGTGCTGGGTGTAAAACTTATATTTTGCGCGCAGAGGCACTCCAATAAACTCTATGCATTGGCGCAGATCACTTGTCGAATAGGGCATTGTCACATCTGAAATTAAACGCGTATAGCTCAACCCACTCTCAAAGCTCCAATTCTCATTGATCTTATAATCTACACTCAGTGCAAATGAGATAGGCGCATAATGATGAGATGATATTGGTTGATACGATTCCGACTTCGTTAGATCTGCATATCCAGCCTCAGAGGTGCTCATCACACAAGGAGAGGCAATAATCGAGGAAGATGCAGCTGCTGCATCCCCTGCGGTATAGGAGGAGGAGCTTCCACTCGCCATCAGAGCGAGACTCATACGCCCTCCCTGCGAGGCGGTGTTACTTGGCATATAGATCGTGTAATTCTCCTCTGGCGCTTCTGGAGTTTTAGGGGTAGGGGGCGTTTGAATATATTCATCATCTTGATCCTGCTGCGGTGCAACTTCCAAAGGTTGGTTCTCTTCAATTGATGTCACCTCTTCGTAAGCGAGAGGAGGCAGAGAGGAGGCAGGAAGCATGCGAGGAGCTACATAAAACTCGGCATCCTCCAGCATCTCGAAATTAGAGATCTTGGCAATATAGCTACTTTCGATAATATCCTCCGACATAAAGGAGAGAGGAAGCAGAGCAGCTATAGCAATGCAGGCCGCAGCAACTGAGCCCCATCGTAACAACCTCACCATAGGAGTCACGGTGGTGGCAACATCCAGCGATGAGGAGACCCTATCCCACAGTTCAGAGGAGGGCGCAATCTCGGCACTCTTCACCGCACTACGTATAGAGTGCTCAAAATTATCTATATTTATACTCTTTCTATCCATGTGACTTAATATAATCTCTAACCTTTGTTGCCAACAGCCGCTTCGCGCGTAACAGCTGTGAGGACGAACTTTTTTCATTTATTCCTAAAGCTGCCGCTATCTCACGATGTGAATACTCCTCTACACAAAAGAGGTTAAAAACAGTGCGATAGCCATCCGGCAACTCAGAGATAAAACGCAAAAGAACCTCTTGAGGCACTCTGCCTACATCACCATAGGGCTCCTCCTCCTTCATGTCGTGAGTCAATGCCTCATCTAAAGAGATAACCTTATGATGGTTTTGGTGACGAAGATATTCAAGTGAGGTGTTGACAACAATGCGACTCATCCATGCTCTTAAGGAGCCCTCTCCGCGACTTTTAAAGCTTTTGATAGATTCAAAAATCTTAATAAAACTATCATGAAGAGTATCTTCAGCAACAGCCCGATCACCCAGATAACGCATAGCAATAGCCATAAGCTGAGCCGAGTAGCGATCGTAAAGCTCACGCTGAGCCTCCCTATCGCCTCTAACTATATCTCGCACTAAAGTATCATCTATACATTTCATCTCTATATGTTCATTATAGTAAATGTAAAAAGTGTAAAAATACTGCATGCAAAAAAAAATATATTTTTGATGCAGTATTTCCCCCTTTTCTACATTTACATAGTAGCCATAAGGCAAAGATATAAACTTATTTAAACTTTATCACAATGAAAAAAATTATTTATCTATCTACAATCCTATCTACACTACTCTTCACATCATGTGATTTCCTTGATGGCGACGAAGGTTCATACGCTGATAGCGCAGCATACGCCTCTACTCATATCGTGGAGAGCCTTTCGGATGAAGATACCGAAATGTACTATTTCACGACAGATGCAGGCCAAAAGATGCTACTCATCGACGATGCAATGAGCTCTAGCTATACCTTTACCGAAGATGAGCGCATTGTAATGTACTACAGAGTCATTGAGGATTACACAACAGAGGCTGGCAAACTTCTTGAGGGGGCGGCATATGACTGCAACTATGGAGTACGCCTATTTGGTGTTGAGGAGGTCCTTATGGGCAAAAGTGCTACGGTAAGCACCGAGGAGCAGAGTGATGCAATTGCGAACAACAAGCTTACATACATCTATAACAATGTTGGTTACAGCAACAACTATATTAATCTATGTGCAGCTCTTACCACAAGCGATATCGACAATGTTGAGATCTACCTTGTAGAGAACCTTATGGTTGATCCAAACGAGTACGAGAATGGATATGCCTTCTTCGAGCTTAGATACAACAGTGGCAAAAGCACTACAAGTGACAGAACCTACGAAAGGTATATCAGCCTCAGCACAGCTGATTTCGAGCAAAAGATAGATGGCATGAATGGAATAATCCTACGTGCAACAACCATGAACAACGACGAAATCGACATCAAGATCGAATTTAACCTCTAATCTTTTATTGTTAAAAACCTACCCCGCGGCAAGCTACCTAAAAAGTGGCTTGCCGTTTTTATCGTGGTATACATATAAAAATATTGCATTTCAATTTCAGAATCACAATAAAAATTTGTAAATTTGCAACACAATTGAAAATAAACTATAAAATAAAATATCATGGCAGAATTTATTTATCAAGAGCCTCTACCACTTGGAGAGGACAAAACGCAGTATAGACTCCTTACTAAGGATTACGTTAGTGTAGTAGAGTTTGATGGTCGCAAGATCCTAAAGGTAGATCCTAAAGGTCTAGAGCTACTCTCAAAGGTGGCTTACAGCGATGTCTCTTTCTATTTACGTGCTGCACACCTTGAGAAGCTTAGCGCAATACTTAAGGATGAGGAGGCTACAGATAATGATAAGTTTGTGGCCTACACAATGCTACTCAATCAATGTGTTGCAGCTGAGGGCGAGCTTCCTACATGCCAAGATACTGGTACCGCTATTTGTGTGGCGAAGAAGGGCGAGGATGTGTACACAGGTGTAGATGATGCTGAGTACATCTCGAAGGGTGTTTACCAAACATACTCTGAGCGTAATTTACGCTACTCACAAGTTGTTCCTTTCACTATGGAGGAGGAGAAGAACTCTGGTAATAACCTTCCTGCGCAGATTGATATCTATGCAAACAGAGGAAATCACTATAAGTTCTTATTTATGACAAAGGGTGGTGGATCAGCCAATAAGACTTTCCTTTATCAGCAGACTAAGGCTCTTCTAAATGAGACATCTCTCACAGCATTCATCAAGGAGAAGATCAAGGATCTAGGAACTTCGGCATGTCCTCCTTACCACTTAGCAGTATGTATTGGTGGTACATCGGCTGAGATGTGTCTCTCGACAGTGAAAAAGGCGTCGGCAGGTTATCTTGATGCTCTTCCAACGGCTGGAAATGAGGGTGGTCAATGCTTCCGCGACTTGGAGTGGGAGGAGAAGATCCTTAAGATCTGTCAGGAGTCTGGCATCGGAGCACAGTTTGGTGGTAAATATTTAGTTCATGATGTTCGCGTCATTCGCGCTCCACGTCATGCTGCCTCTTGTCCTGTTGCTATTGGTGTTAGCTGCTCTGCGGATCGTAACATCAAGGCGAAGATCACCGAGGATGGTATCTTCCTAGAGCAGTTGGAGATGAACCCTGCTCGTTTCCTCCCTGCTGAGGCTCCTGCAATGTCGCCAGCGGTTGACATTGACCTAGATGAGGGTATGGATAAGGTTCGCGAAATTTTGACACAATATCCAATTAAGACTCGTTTGAATTTGCGTGGTACACTTATCGTAGCGCGCGATATAGCTCATGCTCAAATTAAGCAGATGCTAGATTCTGGTCAGCCTATGCCAGAGTACTTTAAGAAACACCCTGTATACTATGCAGGTCCCGCTAAGACTCCCGCAGGAATGGCCTCTGGTAGCTTTGGCCCAACGACAGCTGGTCGTATGGATAGCTACGTGGATCTATTCCAGAAGGCTGGTGGATCTATGGTGATGGTAGCTAAGGGTAACCGCTCACAGCAGGTGACCGACGCATGTCGTGACAATGGAGGTTTCTACCTCGGTTCTATTGGAGGTCCTGCGGCGATCCTTGCGAAGAATGCAATTAAATCTGTTGAGGTGGTCGATTTCGAGGAGTTGGGTATGGAGGCTGTTCGTAAGATCTACGTTGAGAACTTCCCCGCTTTCATTATAGTTGATGACAAGGGTAATGACTTCTTTGAAGATTTCAAACACTAAAAATATGTAAGTTTCTTACTAAATAAAAATCTGCAACAATTCTTTGGCGCAGATTTTTATTTTTATTAAGTTTGCTCCTTAGTATAATAAATAGGAGTAGTCGATCGTTATGTGAGTTGATGAAGTTTTTTTTTAAGTTGATGAAAAGATTTGTATTAAAAATATCACTTGCTGTAGCCTCTCTGTTTATTGCTATAGCTTCGTTTGCGCAGAGTGCTACAACTTTTACCACTAATGCACCTATGAAGGTTGCCGTTGGTGAGACTTTTCGTATAGAGTTTGCACTTAATGCAAAGCCTGATGACGATGATAGTTTTACGCCGCCAGCCTTCAATGGCTTTGATGTGCTTGCAGGACCCGGTATCTCGCGAGGCTCTTCGGTGCAGATTATAAATGGATCCATGACCAAGAGTGTGAATTACACCTATACCTATGTTGTGGTGGCAAATAATGCTGGTACGAATACTATTGGTGCAGCATCGGTCATTGTGGATGATAAAAAGGTTACAACAAAGCCTCTACCAATTGAGGTGGTGTCAGAATCGGCTGCGGCATCCTCGTCTCAGGGTGCAAGCACCTCGAATCAAAGTAGCACAGATCAAGCAGGTAGAATCGCAGAGGATGATGTTCTCTTACGCACGGAGGTCTCTCGCACCTCTCTCTTTAAGGGGGAGCCCCTTAGAGCCACAATTAAGCTCTATTCGAGGGTGGCAATTGCTGGAGCTGAGAATGAGAAGATGCCTACATTCAATGGTTTCTGGTCGCAGGATATTAGAAGTAATAGCCGCGAAACACAGCGTGAAACATACAATGGAAAGGTTTACGACACCCAGATTCTATACGATTATCTGCTCTATCCGCAGCAGTCGGGTAAGCTTACAATAGATCCCGCTTCGATGACCGTAGTGGCACAAGTTCGTATCAAGAGTCGTAATGTAGATCCATTCTTTGGTGGTGGTTATGAGATAGTTAATGTCCGTCGCCCTATCTCTACATCAAAGGTTACTATAGATGTGAAGGATCTACCAGCGGGAGCACCCTCTTCATTTACGGGAGCTGTAGGTAGCTTCACCATGGAGTGTTCATTAAGTTCGGAGTCGGTCAACACCAACTCATCGCTATCTTATGTCGTTCGCATTGCTGGAAGTGGTAACCTCTCACTCATTCAGGCTCCTACGGTATCATTGCCATCAACCTTTGAGCAATATAACGTCAAGACAACAGAGTCGATCAACACCAATCGAAATGGTGCGAGTGGCTATAAGCAGTTTGAATATCCGATAATACCTCGCTCAGAAGGTGAGTTTGATCTTCGACCTACTCAATTTAGTTTTTTCAACACTAAGACAATGAAGTATGAGACACTAGAATCTCCCCTTTATAACCTTACTGTGTTGCCCGACAGTGCTGCGGTTGGATCTGGCGCGGCTACTGTACGTCGCTCCATTTCACGTGAAGATGTTAAATTACTCGGTGAGGATATTCGCTTCATTAAGATTGAGAATGCAGGGTTGAGAGCTGAAAGCAAGCCATTTATATTGTCGAAAGCCTATTATATCTCGCTTGCGTCAATCTTCACTCTCTTTATAGCTCTCTTTATGATTCTGCGTCGCTACATCAAAGAGTCTCAAAACTCAATTCTAGTTCGCGGAAAACGTGCAAATAAAGTTGCTGTACAACGCTTTAAAGCTGCCAACGCCTTTATGAGTTCCGGTGATGAGAAGTCATTCTATAAGGAGGTTCTTAGTGCGATCTGGGGTTATATGAGCGATAAGTTTAATATTCCTGTGGCTAATCTCACCAAGGAGAGTGTACGCAAGGAGTTAAGTCGTCGTGGGGTATCGCAGGAGCTTATAACACTCTTCTCAGATATTACTACTACGTGCGACGAGGCTCAATACTCTCCTATGGCGTCATCTCAAATGAATGAAGTATATTTGACCGCCCTTAAGTTGATTTCAAAAATTGAAACTGAGATTAAACGATAATAGACCATGAAACATATAATATTACTTTTCTCGCTGCTTGCTATCTCCTTCGCGGCAGCCGCAGATGGAGTGGATTCACTCGCATTAGCTCCAGAGCAGGTGACAACAGATATAATGGAGGTGACCGAGCCAATTCTCCCCGACTCACTTTGGGATAGAGCCAATACAGCATATATTAATGCTGATTATAGCGGGGCTGTAGATCTATATACCGCTATTGCAGATGGGGGGTTGGTCTCAGAGAAGTTATTCTTTAATTTGGGTAATGCATATTATAAAAGTGATGATATGGCCAGAGCAATTCTATATTATCAGAAGGCTCTACTCATCTCACCTAACGACGTAGATATTCTATACAACTTAGGTGTGGCACAGTCGCAGATACGAGATCAAATCGAGGAGATCCCGGAGTTCTTCCTTCGTCGCTGGAGTCGCTCCATTGCTCGCATGCTGGATTGTACGGGCTGGACCATTCTCTCTCTTGTGGCACTTGTGGCGCTGCTCTCCTCCATATTGTTATTTGTGCTCTCTTCGTCGGTTGCTCTTCGGAAATGTGGCTTTGGAGTGGGTCTCTTCGCAGCACTACTCTGTTGCATCACTACGCTATATGCATTGGGGGAGCGTCGCGAGATCTTAGATCATAACCAAGCTGTTGTAATGAGTCAAAGTATATCTATAAAGAGTTCACCAGATCGCTCTGCAACAGACCTCTTTATGCTCCATAGTGGCACTACTGTTAAAATCATCAGGGAGATTGACAACTGGTTCGAGATTGTCATTGCAGATGGTAAAAAGGGCTGGATCGAAAGCAATAGGGTAGAACAGATATAATAGATGTCAAAGTTACTAGATAATGCAGTTGGTGAATTAACCAAGCTGCCGGGAATAGGACGTCGCACGGCGTTACGTTTAGCTCTCCATATTTTAAAGATGGAGAGCTCTTCCGTTGCGGATCTCACAGAAGGCATCAACTCTTTCCGCAACAATATTAAATTTTGTGAACTCTGTAACAACCTTTCAGATGAGCAGGTGTGTCCCATCTGCTCCGATAAACAACGAGACCACTCTACGATATGTGTCGTAGAGCAGGTCTCGGATCTTCTCTCCATCGAGAAGACAAATCAATATAGAGGTCTCTATCACGTTCTGGGAGGTGTAATATCACCTATGCAGGGCGTTGGCCCATCAGATCTAAAGATTGATCTGCTCACAGAGCGTGTTGCGCGAGGAGATGTCAAAGAGGTTATTCTAGCTATCTCAACCTCCATTGAGGGCGAGACGACTCACTTTTATATCATGAATCGTCTCAAAGGCTTCGAGAATCTCAAACTCTCAACCATCGCTCGCGGAATAGGCTTCGGGGATGAGTTAGAGTATGTGGATGAACTTACAATAACTCATGCCCTAATTAATCGGCGTAACGCTTTGTAGCTCTGGGGTAAGCGCCTGAAAAATAGTTTCTTATCGCCTCCGGCGGGCGGTGATAGCACCACCGCGGGTGCATATTACTCTTGCGTATTGGGCTTATAGCTGGTGCTAAACCCAATACGAGGTTAACGTCATAGATAGCCCCCTCCCTTATCAAAGCTCCTTTAAAATCTCTTCGATGGCTCTATTGAGTTGAGTGTCGTTTTTCTTTACTCTATCTTCGAATGTGTTGCGGACATATATGTCGGGCTTAACTCCGCTCTTTTCGAGATCTTCCCCTGCGAGGTTGTAACAGCCCCAAGCAGGCATTCTTACATATGAGCCATTGATTAAGCCTGCCGATGAGGTGAAAATGATCCAGCGGTATGTCTCAGTACCGATTATCTTAGCTATATTTAGTGTCTTTATACCGTTTGATACCACCTCGGCATCACTGAGGCTTCTCTCATTTACTAGCACTACGATTGGTCTGTCGGCAGGGGTGTAGTTGGGATGTGAGGCGGGTTTATGATCTCGGAACTTCCATGTGAAATATGTTTGCTGCGTTAAAAATTCTATAACGTCGTTATGGATATTTCCGCCCGTATTATAGCGCAGGTCAATTATTAAAGCATCTTTGTTAACGGCATACGACATCATATCCACCATAAATCTATCAAGAGAGCTATCTGTCATATCACGCAAGTGAATATATGCGATTGCTGAATCACTCTTCTCTTCGACCTCCTTGCGGCAGTTATCCTCCCACTCATAGTAGAGCAGATCTTTCATGCTGCTCCCAGAGAATGTGTGTAGGTTAATATTATACTCATTGCCGGCACGTGAGAATGTCAACTCCACCTCATTGATTGGTGCAGCCGAGGTGAAATAGAAATCTCTGTTTTGCTTCTCATCAACCCTCTTTCCATTTACCGCCAATAGCCTATCGCCTCTCTGGATGTCGACACCTACTTTGTCCGCTGGAGAGTCATTTATGATGTAATCAACTATATAGGGGTCGCTATTATCGAAAATCACCCCCGTATAGTAACTCCTCTTCTTATTGAGGATATCCTCATCACTGCCACTTGTTGTGAATCCAAGATGCGACGAATTTAGCTCGTTGAGCATATCGTTAAGCAGGGTTCTTAGATCTCCTCTATTTTGAATATGTTGAGAGATATTAGAGTAGTAATCAAGCTTCTTTGCCCAATCAACACCGTGCATGTCAGGATCATAGAAACCGGACTCCATTTGCGCCCATGCCTCATATACCATTTGTTGAAATTCGTCGCTATTAGATTTCGAAAATTCATGTTTTAGGGTGATCTTTGTGGCAGAGGCTGTCTTAGGGTCAATCTTAAAAATCTCACCTCTGTAAGATGAGAATATCTCTTTGCCGTTGGCCGTTACAGCCCATAGATCTTTCAACCCCTTGATCTGCTTTGGCTTGGCATCCTCATCGCTAAGATCTAGAATATATGGCATATTCTCACTCTCATGAGAGGAGGTGTATAGCAGATATTGCTTGTCATCTATCGTTACGCTACATAGGTCGGCGACGTAGCTTCCCTTAACCTTGCTCCAGCGGCGACGAAGATTCTCCTCATTGAAAACCAAAGAGGTGAGGGGCTCCTCCTCGGCTGCCTCCTCCTCGGCAAATAGAGAGCTATATTTATCTATGTCGTATGACGTGTCATACTTGTCGAGAGGTATCTTGAAGAGGTAGCAGTTGCGTTTGTCTAACCCTTTAGGGAATGTTGCTTGGTATCTATTTGCAGCGACATACAGATATTTATAGTCGTTCGACAATACTGGGTATGACTCATATGAGGCACTGTTTGTAACATTGACGAGCCTCTTTGTGTCAAATTCATAGATGTAGACATCACTTTCAAACATGTTTACAGCATTGAATGTTAGATATTTATCATCATTGCTGAAACGTATAAAGTAGGTTCCTGAGCGGAATGTCCAGAACTCCATCTCATCGCTAATGGTGCTAACCTTACCATCGCTATATAGGGCAATTGTATTGCTACCGACGGTAAATGCAAGCTTCTCGTTGGAGTTACTCATAGATAGATTTTTTACATACTCATCAGGTGTGTAGAGCGCCTTCTCGCCTTGGTAGCCTGTAGCAGCTATTGTAAAGAGGTTGTACCAGCCATTGCGAGTTCGAGTGAAGAGTATATTTTTACTCTCTTTGTCCCATGCTAGCTCTACGGCACGCTCCTGTTTATCGGTGTTCAGCTCTTTGATGACCTCTCCCTTGATGTCACTGACAAAGAGTCGACCTCTCGATATGAATGCTAGCTTCTTTCCATCGGGCGATGGGGCATAGGCCGAGATGTTTTCACTGATGTTTGTGGAGAACTCTAGCTCGTGAGAGTTTTTGATACTTAAAGCAACATCAACTCTCTTAGATTTTTTGCTCTTAGTATCGTAGATGTATATCTGGTAATCTTTATTAAAAGCCACTTTCTCGCCATTGAAACTTACGCGCGGATATTGAATAGACTCTCTAAAGGAGGTTAATACAACGGTGTTATCACCATCTTTCATAGCTAAGTTTGCCTCGCCACCTTGTCTATGTGTTGCGAAATAGATGGTGTTATCTTTGTCCGATGTGGCCCAGATATCTTTTCCAATATATGTAGTGAGCTCAGAGTATTGATTTGTTGCAGGGTTCCACATCTTTATATTGGGGTTGTGGTCGCCGACATATCCCTTTCTCGTTGCATAGCGGTAGCTCTCGGTGGATTCGTTGAATAGATATGAGCCATCTGCCATCTCGTAGATGTTGGCAATCGTATTGAAGTAGTGAGGGAAGAGTCTTTCGGGGGTGCCACCATCAATGGAGAGCTTGTAGGCGGATATGGTGTTGTATTGGTTCGACTCTATATTGATCGTCTTGGAGTCTGCCGACCACGATTTTGGAACCTCGTCAGCGTCGCTATATGTCAACTGCTTGATATCACCTCCAGCAGTGGGAACGATATATACGTCGTTGTCACCATCCTGCTTTGAGGCAAAGGCCAACCACTTTCCATCGGGTGATACAAGAGGGTAGGTCTCGTAACCGGCCATTGCCGTGATGCGGCTCGCCATGCCCCCATCAATGCCAACGCTCCATATGTCGGAGTCATATTCGAAATAGATGCTCTTTGCATCAAGAGAGAGAGATGGTCGCATAGTGAAATGAACCTCACTTTGTGCCATGACCGTAAAAGGGAGGGCAAGAAGCACTCCAGTAAATAATTTCTTCATCATGATCTATTTTAGATTCTACATTTGGGAGTGATGCAAATGTAGTAAACAAATTCTAATTCCAAGCAGAAAATAGCATAAAAATAAAGCCACCCTTATTTTGGGTGGCTTTAGCTGTTGCTTTTCTGCTTCTTGTCGAGAATTACTTCTTGATAGGCATTCTGCGCTCTTTGATACGAGCTTTCTTACCAGTAAGTTCGCGGAAGTAGTAGATACGTGCACGACGCACAACACCATACTTGTTAACCTCGATCTTCTCGATGTGTGGAGAGTAAAGTGGGAAGATACGCTCAACGCCAATACCGTTAGAGATCTTACGGATTGTAAACATCTTAGTCTTACCTGTACCCTTGATTTGGATAACTACACCGCGGAAAGATTGAAGACGCTCTTTGCTACCCTCAATAATTTTGTAAGTTACGGTGATAGTGTCACCAGCGCCGAATGTTGGAATATCCGCATCGGTCTTTGTCCACATCTGCTCGTTTACGAGCTTAATCAATGCATCCTTGCTCATTGTTGCAATAAATTTAATTTTTTAGCGAACGACATTATCGCTGCATCGCTTCTACCATAACACTCAACTAAGCGCTAATCCCAAGGTCTAATAGACCTTCTGTGAGCAATACCCAATATAAGAGGTTGTTTCACTTCCCTTCCGGGAGGGCAAAGGTAGTAAAAAAAAAATATAATATGGAATATCTATAACTTTTTTTCATGCGTTTATCCTGTAGTCGATACAAATTTTTACTGAAGAGTGGTTATTTATTATTATCTTTGTCTAATTTATAACAAATAAGTATCAAAATGAAAAATAAGAGTGAGAGAACTGAGATCTCTGAGTTGGGTCAGTTCAAATTGATAGAGAGGCTCACAAAGGAGTTTAAGGTGAATAGACAAACAACAGTGAAAGGTGTGGGCGATGATGCCGCCGTGATAGAGTTGTGCGATGGGGAGGTGCTGTTAACATCTAGTGATATGCTTTTGGAGGGTGTTGATTTCGACCTTACATATTTCCCGCTGAAGCACCTTGGATATAAAGCAGTCGTGGTGGGCATAAATGATATCTTGGCTATGAATGCCCTTCCAGAGCAGATAACAATATCACTTGGAGTCTCGTCTAAATTGCCGGTGGAGGCGCTTGATGATCTATATGAGGGTATTCGTGTAGCTTGCGAAGAGTATAATGTGGATCTTGTGGGTGGCGATACTCGTGCCTCGATGACAGGTTTGGTGATCTCTATATCGTGTGTCGGTCGCGCAAAGAGAGAGGTGGTGGCATATAGAAGTGGTGCGCAGTTAAACGATCTGATTTGTATCACCGGTAACCTTGGAGCAGCCTATATGGGGCTTCATCTTTTAGAGAGAGAGAGACGCGTGCTAAGAGATGTGGAGAATCCAAAGCCGCAGTTTGAGGGGTATGAATATCTTTTGCAAAGTTACCTTAAGCCTGAAGCGCGCCTTAATATTGTAGAGTCGCTCGCTGAAGAGTCGCTCGTTCCAACCTCGATGATAGATCTATCAGATGGTTTGTCAAGTGATATTTTACAGATATGTAAAGCCTCTTCATGTGGAGCGCGCATATACTTGGAGCGTATTCCTATAGCAAAGCAGACTTCAGCATTGGCCTCAGAGCTCAATTCTGATCCAGTTGTTGCAGCACTTAATGGAGGAGAGGATCATGAACTGATGTTTACTTTGCCTCTATCAATGCAAGAGTCCGTGGCAAAATTAGGATGTATAGATATCATTGGTCATATCACGGAGCAGAGAACAGGGGCTTTTTTAGTAACTCCTGATGGTGCAGAGATAGCACTGAAGTCGCAGGGTTTTCCTAATGGATTGGAGCTGTAATTGGTATACCTATATATATAATAGGGTACCCTAAATTGCGATGAAACTTTTTTTAATCGTCAATATGATGATTATAAGATAGGTAACGGAGTCGTTGTTAAAATCTTTTAAAAATAGTTTTAAAAAGATTTGGAAAGTAATAAAAAAGGCTCTATATTTGCACCCGCAACGAAGGAAACAGGAGTTGCACAAGT
>JBCQWG010000033.1:0-19052 GCA_047172325.1 Rikenellaceae bacterium
GTAGCAAAGTATTTGCGTTGGGCGTTGAGGTATGCACACACCGACACGGGGGCTGTGCCGTCCTTTAATAGCTTACCTTTGCGGTTATATACGAGTGAATAAATGATCTTTGCCATACTGTGAATATCTTATTTATAGTGCAAAGATACAAATTTGTTTTGACAAACCAAACAAATTATGTTTATTTTATCCAAACAATTATTTTGACTCATAAAATAGTGGGGGACATAGGGGGAACAAAAAAACTATAATATAGCAGATTCAAAATGTTTGCTCAATTTGCGAGATCGCCCCCACACGGCATTGAGAGCCGTATAAACAAAAAAAGAGACCCTAAAAGGGTCTCTAAATGGTGGTGCCACCAAGAATCGAACTAGGGACACATGGATTTTCAGTCCATTGCTCTACCAACTGAGCTATGGCACCATTGTTTGTTAGTGTTTCTCTCAAATCGTGGTGCAAAGATAGGTAAAGATTTTAAACTACCAAAATATTGGTGTTTTTTTTTTGATTTTTTTATCTCTTTTTTGGTGGTTGAATTAGCTGTGGTTGGCTTTGAGGGGTGGTTATGGCTTGATTAGAAGATACTTAAAGGCTTGTTTTGGGGGTGTGGTTGAAAAAACGGTTATTTTGTATTGGGATAGTGTGGGATTGTTGTAAATTTTGACTATTTTTGTTCCCTAATTTAATTATATAACATTATGGAATTAAAAGATATTCTTGCTATTTCGGGTCAGCCCGGTCTTTATAAGTATGTGGCACAATCGGCTCGTGGCGTTATTGTGGAGTCGCTTATTGATGGTCGTCGTTCAAATGCTTCGGCTACATCTCGTGTTAGTACGCTCACTGAGATCTCTATGTTTACAGAGGAGGAGGATGTTGCTTTGGCTGATGTTTTTACGAATATTTATAACTATACAGGTGGGGAGCAGACAATCTCGCATAAGGAGTCTAATGATAAGATTGTAGAGACCTTTGCTGCGGTGTTGCCAAATTATGATCGCGATCGTGTTCATGTGTCGGATATGAAGAAGTGTTTTGCATGGTTCAATATCCTCGTTAAGGCTGGTATGACCTCTTTTGAGCTACCTAAAGAGCAGGAGCAGGAGGAGTAGACTGATGAAGATCTCCGATATTGAGCTAGGGCAGAACCCTCTCTTTTTGGCCCCTATGGAGGATGTTACGGATCCCTCTTTTCGTTATATGTGTAAGAGGCATGGTGCTGACGTTGTTTATACGGAGTTTATCTCGGCTGATGGATTGATTCGTGATGCGTGGAAGTCGCGTGCGAAGTTGAATTTAGATGAGGGGGAGCGCCCGGTGGGTATTCAGATCTATGGGCATTTGATTGAACCTATGGTGGAGGCGGCTCGCATTGCGGAGAGTGCGTCGCCTGATATCATTGATATTAACTTCGGATGTCCCGTGAAGAAGATTGCGGGGCGTGGTGCGGGCTCCGGCATGATGCGGGATGTTCCTTTGATGGTTGAGATGACTCGTCAGATAGTGCAAGCGGTAAAGACTCCGGTGACGGTGAAGACGCGTTTGGGGTGGGATGAAGAGTCGAAGAATATCGAGGAGATAGCCCTACGCCTGCAAGATGTTGGCATTGCTGCACTCACCATACATGGTCGCACACGCTCTCAGATGTATCGAGGGGAGGCTGATTGGAGCCTGATAGGTGCGGTGAAGAGTAATCCACTTATCAACATTCCTATAATTGGTAATGGTGATGTTAACTCGGCAGAGTCAGCTAAGGCGATGTTTGATCGCTATGGTGTGGATGGAGTTATGATTGGGCGTGCTACATATGGTCGTCCATGGATCTTTAGAGAGATAAAGCACTATTTGCAGACCGGGGAGATCCTTCCGCAGCCATCTGTTGTTGAGCGAGTGGCAATTGCGAGAGACCATCTAGCGAAATCGCTGGAGGTGAAGGGTGATAAGGTGGGTATCTTGGAGATGCGTAGACATCTATCCAACTATTTTAAGGGGCTTCCCTCCTTCAAGGAGACTCGTTTGAAGCTGGTTACCATTACAGATCCTGCGGCACTCTTTGAGCAGATTGACTATATCGGTCAGCGGTGGGGCGATTTTGACCTCAGTGAACAGGTGCCAGCCCCTTTGTCGCATAATTTATAAAAGTTGAGCCTCTGCAAATTTATTTGCAGAGGCTCAACTTTTACACTAACCTACCAGATTACGACTCGATCCTCTGGTGCTAAGAACATATCTCCATCGGTGATGTTAAATGCTTGGTAGAAGGTGTCAATATTCTTTACCGATTGGTTTACGCGCCACTTTCCAAGTGAATGTGGGTCAGTATTTGTCAATCGCTCAATCTCCTTGTCGCGAATGTTTTGAGCCCATACTGCGGCATAGCCTAAGTAGAAACGTTGATCGGCGGTGAATCCATCAATTGGATCTGGCTCGATGCCACCCTGCGCCTGCTTCATTGCGGTGTAGGCAACTCTCAGGCCGCCTTGGTCGGCAATGTTCTCACCCAAGGTGAAGGCTCCATTGGCGAAGAGGCCGGGGAGCACCTCAATGGCGTTGAACTGCTCCACGATGCCTTGAGCCTTTTTGTCGAATGCTGCTGCATCCTCCGCTGTCCACCAATCTGCAAGGTTACCATCTTTATCAAATTGACGACCTTGGTCATCAAAGCCATGTGTCATCTCGTGACCAATGACAACACCTATTGCGCCATAGTTCACAGCATCATCGGCTGTAGGGTTGAAGAATGGAGGTTGTAGGATGGCTGCGGGGAAGCAGATCTCATTGGTGGTTGGGTTGTAGTATGCATTTACTGTTTGTGGCGACATGCCCCACTCGTCGCGATCTACCTCCTGTCCCAACTTGGTGAAGTTCTCCGCGGTGTGCCATCTGCTAATAGCCTTGATATTTTCCCAATATGAGAGTGAGGGATCTATCGTGAGGGCTGAATAATCTTTCCACTTGTCGGGGTATCCAATCTTAATATAGATTGTAGAGAGCTTCTCTTGTGCTTTTGCCTTTGTCACGTCGCTCATCCAATCGAGGTTATCGATATGTGTTGAGAGTGCCTTTTGGAGGTTGTCGACGAGGGTAACCATCTTTGCTTTATACTCCGCGGGGAAATATTTCGCTACATACATCTCTCCGACAGCCTCTCCGAGTGATCTGTTGGGAATGGCGAGAGCTCTCTTCCAGCGAGGTTGTTGCACCTGCTTTCCGGACATCTCTTTGCCATAAAACTCAAACGAGGCATCACTAATGGAGTCACTAAGATATGACGCGGCGCTATCAAGGATGTTGAACGATAGATAATCTTGAATGATCTGTGGTTTGAAGTTCTTCAAGATTGAGTTCACCTCGGCCATCTGCTTAAGTTGTCCTACGTTGATCTCTGAGGGGAGCTCAAAGCCAATTGTCTGCGCATAGATATCCCAGTCGATAGCGTTATATAGCTTTTTGAACTTGTCGATACTCATCATATTGTAATTGGCGTAGGTGTCACGCAACTCAACATTCGAGCTCGATGCCTCAGCTATAGCCATCTCGACGCTCATTACAGACTCCGCAATGCGGTCGGCATCACTCTTGGAGTAGCCGCAGAGAGTAAAAAGCTTGGTGATATATGCTTGATACTTCTCTCTCATATCACTATATTTCTCATCGACATAGTAATCTTTAGTGCCCATGCCTAAACCACCCTGTGAGAGATACATGATATTCACAGATGAGTTCTTCAGATCTGTCTCAATGTAACTTCCAAAGAATGGATTTGCCATCTCGCGGTGCATCTTTGCAATCAAGGCGCTAAGCGACTTGGTGTCGTTTGCCCCTTCAACCTCCTTGAGGTCTGCTGCAACCACTGAAGCACCCTGCGCATTGAGGGTAACACTATCTAGACCCATATTATAGAGGTCGGTTATCTTCTGCCCTACACTACCTGTCTGATTTGTTTCACTGTTGAGCTCGGAGAAGAGTTCATTGATTCTGATCTCATTATTCTCTCTCAACACATCAAACGAGCCATAACGAGCAAACTCATCCTTAAGTGGATTTCTCTTCTGCCATCCGCCTGTGGCATACTGATAAAAATCTTGATTTTGTGGCATGGAGGTATCCATATCTGCTAAGTTAATAGCTGGAACACCTGCCGAATCTGAGGCGCTGCCACAACTAGCAAGCGCCAATGCTGTAAAAGCAATCATTAATCTCTTCATTTTTGCATTTATTTGTTTGTCTCTAATAAAATTACTCTTCCCTATTTTGTGAGATGCTGCTTTTGATATCTGCTAAATCGACAAGCTTATTCACAATGGCATAGATGGTAAGTCCCGAAGGGCTGTGTATATGTAGCTTACTGGCGATATTACGCCTATGAGCGATCACCGTATGCGTCGAAAGGCACAACACATCGGCAATCTGCTTATTGGTCATCCCCTTAACTACACTCACTATGATCTCCTTCTCGCGAGCCGAGAGCTCTCGCTTATCGCCCTGCAACTGCTCCTCTCTCGACACCTCCAAGATCTTATCCGAGATTGTCTCGATGCTATCATAGATTGAGAAGGCACCATCGTAGCTTTGAAGCAGACTCTGCTCGATGATTGTGCTCTGCATCGCTATAACCTTAAGCTCTTCGTTACCAAGGCTACCGCGCAAATCGGAAAGGGAGAAGAGCCCTAGGTGTGAAGGATTTATTATTAAAAGGTCTGGAACAACCTTAAACGAAGATGAGATCAAAGATGAAATATCACTCACCTCAGCAATATTCCCACTAAAAGAGGTCACTCGCTGCATGAGGGTAACCAACCCACATCTAATTATCGCGGAGGGTTCAGCTATAATTATATTTAATCGCTTAGCCATCTTATCTATCTATTAGTTTGTTCAAGAGCTCTCATGGCTGGTACCAATAGATAATCCTCAATGGCATTATGCGAGGCTAAGTCGCGCTCACATGAGAAGATGTCGTAGAGCACATTATTCAATGCGTAGGTTGTCTTCGCAGGGTAATACTTTATCATAATCCCCTTTAACTCCGAGAGCTTCGTCTCCACTCTGTCGTGATGCTTGCTATAATCATCAATACTATATTGCTCCCCATTGCAACCATTAAGCACCGAGGCAATATATGGAAAAAGAGTATTCTCCTCCTGCATCATATGGCGATGCACCTCCCCCACATACTCGTCATAATAGTTCAAGATAACCACAGCTACATCGCCACTATCCTCAAGCGCCTCGACGAGCTCTCGACGAATTGTTGGCAAGCGATACTCTAAAAAGTAGGCGTGCGAATTGTGAAGATACTCAACAAGTGAAGAGAGCGACACACTCTCATAATCAATCTTAACCGCTCTCTTCTGCTCGGCAAGAATGATGTTGACAACTGCTAGAAATGTATATAGATCTACACCACTCCTGCGACACACCTCCTCAATTGAGGCCTCCCCAAAGCCTAGATCAATACCAAAGCGACTCATCACCAAGAGCATAGGGTAGTTGTCACAAATAAGATCACTCATCAAGTTGTCAGGAAGATACTTCCCCGTTGTATACATAATCATAGATATTGCATCAAATAAGTTTATCACCTGCAAATGTAATAACTTTATTGATTGGTTAGCACAAAAATTACAAATAAATAAGGGGGTCCACCAGAAAAGGCTTCTCCCCCTAAAACAAACAAATAAAATTCACGTTGATAGAAATGGCGTTTTCTACTGATACAAAAGTACTGCATACCACCCATATACACAACTGCCAATATTAGGTAAAAACTAACTCTCGAATAGCAATATGTAGGTAATATTAGACTCTATAATTAGGGTAAACGCATGAAAATTCACTTTCTCATTGCCTCCGGCGGGCGTGGATAGCACCCACGCGGGTGCATATTACCTCTTGCGTATTGGGCTTATAGCTGGCGCTATGAAATTAAAGGTGTCAGAGAATTACCGCAAATAAATTTGCATAATTCTCTGACACCCTGCTCCTATAACATCTCCTCAATAACTTTTTTTCGAACAATAAAAGGAGATAGATCATCTAGATGCATCGCATCAATGGCTGCATTAATGGCCTCACTATTGCTCACTTCAACCGAAGCTGCACGAGATAAAAGGTAGTGGCGCCCCGCTTGAATTAAGACTCGTCGTGGTACAAGACCTATAATCTCGGTCCCTGTGACACGCACTCCATATGTGGAGGCAATATCCGAGACCTCATCAAAGGCGGTGTGCAGTGAGGTGATCTCAATATCTGTTAAGTTCATTGACACTTGCGCCACCCCATACTCCTCGATATACCAGCCTATAGCTTTGCATGCTTTAAGCCTGCCGGGGATAGTGACTCTCTTGCCAGCTTGATCCTTTACTGCACGACCACTCTCGCGAATATCGAATGCTATTTGCGATGCTATATGCGCAGACGTAGAGTCGAGATTAAAGTTTACGGCAATAAGAAAGTTGCGCGCACCAAGATTTATTGCACCGCTACGAGCCATGATCTCATCGTAGGGTCGTGCTCCATAATCTGGTGCCTGCAAAGGATCTATAACACGCAGGGCCAATGCCTCATACTCTCCATGGCGACAAATAGCTAAATTTCTGCGCTCCGGGCGTACTGCTGCCGCCTCGTAACAATAGATAGGTATGAGGAGCTCCTCTGCAATGCGTGATGCTAATTTATGTGCTAGCTCTGCACACTCCTCTAAGGTTATTCCAGAGATGGGAGCCAGAGGCAAAACATCGGTGGCACCTAAGCGAGGGTGGGTGCCACGATGATGACGCATATCAATTAACTCAGAGGCACACCTCACCGCTTGAAACGCTGCCTCTAGCACCGCCTCTGCGGATCCTACAAATGTCATTACAGTGCGATTGGTAGCCTCCCCAATATCAATATGAAGTAGTCGCACACCCTCAACCGACCTAATGGAGGCTGCAATCTCTTCGATCACACCTCTATTACGCCCCTCGCTAAAGTTAGGTACGCACTCTACTACTTGCATCTTCTAAGCGTTATATAGCTGCCAAACAAGGGCTGAAGCTCCAATAACGGCTGTGTTCTTATCCTGAATACCACTAGGAAGCAGCATCACCTTATTGCGGAATGTAAACATCATATTCTCCTCCATGTAGCGCTTAGTGGGCTCGAAGATAAGCTCCTTTGCCTTAGCTAAGCCACCAAAGAGGATGATTGCCTGTGGTGAGGTGATGGTGCACGCATCAGCAAGGGCACGACCAAGGATCTCTCCGGTGAAGCGGAAGATCTCAAGGGCCAATGGATCATTATTCTTTGCCGCCTTAGAGACCATCAAAGAGTCAAACTCACTAAAGGGAATATTGCGAAGCTCGCTAGGGATTGTCGTAGTTGACATAAGCTCAAAAGCGGTTCTCTTAATGCCGGTAGCTGAAACATAGGTCTCAAGGCAACCCTTGCGACCACAACCACAGGTGCGACCATCGCGAATGACAGTAACGTGGCCAAACTCTCCCGCGAAGCCATCATGACCATATATCATCTCTCCATTTGCCACAAAGCCAGAGCCAAGACCAGTACCAAGTGTAATCATGATAAAATCTTTCATGCCCTTAGCATTACCAAATATCATCTCACCAATTGTTGCAGCATTTGCATCGTTGGTTATAGCCACGTGGGTAGCTTGTGGGAATTTTGCCTTGAGGTCATCTACAATATGGAAGATGCGATCACCTTCATTGCGACCTACATTATTGGCTTGATACTTCCATAAATTTGCTGGGTGCTCAATGCAGCCACTATGGAAACTTGCATTCGGTGCTCCAATGCCAATACCAACGAGCTCATACTGAAATTGAAGTGCGTCGAGAAGCCCCTTCATCTCCGAGCTGAGGGTGTCAATATATGAGTTATAATCATCATAACGAGGAAAATCTGCTGTCTTGAATGTTCCCTCTCCGTAGATCTCTCCATCTTGATCCACTAATCCTAGCGCTGTGTTGATACCGCCAATGTCGATACCGAATGATAGTTTTTTCATAGGTTAACTCTTTTGTTAAATTTTAGATAACAAAGTTATAATAAAATTCTTTTAATACAAAGATTTTTATTAATTTTGATCGCTAAAACATTATTTTTATGAAATCGAACGATTTATTACTCGAACAGATAGAGAACTACCTAGCTCAAATAGAGCTTCCCAGTGAGCCTGAGCGACTCTACGCTCCTATCACATACTCACTTGGCGCAGGTGGCAAACGTATTCGTCCAATGCTCGTTATGCTTGGGTGTGGTCTCTTTAGTGACAATGATCTAGCGGCCCTCCCTGCGGCGGCGGCAGTTGAGGTGTTCCACAACTTCACGCTGCTCCATGACGACATCATGGATAACGCCTTAGTGCGTCGTGGTAAACCTGCGGTGCATGTCAAGTGGGATCAGAATGTGGCTATTCTTTCGGGTGATGTGATGATGATTTGGGCATATAAGCTCCTGAGTCAAGTTCCGGCAAAGTCACTCCCTTCGATTCTATGCGAATTTAATACAATGGCCGCAGAGGTGTGCGAAGGGCAACAATATGATATGGATTATGAGAATCGCGTAAAGGTCTCCATGGTTGAGTATATGCGTATGATAGAGCTCAAAACATCTGTGCTGCTAGGTAGCTCAGCTGCAATTGGCGCAATGATTGGTGGCGCTAGCGGTGAGCAGTGTCAAGTAGTAAAGCGCTTTGCAACAGAGATTGGTATTGCCTTCCAGCTTCAAGATGATCTGTTGGACTCTTATGGAGATGAGAGGCTAGGCAAAGCTATCGGTGGTGACATCCTAGAGGGTAAGCAGACATTCCTTATGAATAGCTCGATGAGTCGTGCGGATGAGCCCACACGTGAGCTGCTACGCACCACCCACCTCGATGCCTCACTCAGTGACGAGGAGAAGATCGCACGCATCAAGGGGATATACGACTCACTCGATATTCCAAGTTATACTGAGCAGCAGATCCGCAATCGCTTCGATAAGGCTCTCTCCCTGCTTAAGCTTCTAGAGATCGACGAGGAGAGGCTCGCCCCAATGCATGAATTTGCCGCAAGTCTAATAAATCGCAAAAAGTAATGAGGAGATCCGACATAGAGATAATGGCACCCGTAGGCTCTTACGAGTCTCTGCATGCTGCAATTGGGGCTGGAGCCAACTCAATCTACTTTGGTGTGGAGCAGCTCAATATGCGGGCAAAGTCTGCCGCAAACTTCACCCTAGAGGATCTCGCTCAAATCGTCAAGATATGCAAGGAGAGCTCCGTAAAGAGCTACCTGACAGTAAATATTGCAATCTATAGTGGAGAGATAGAGATAATGGAGCAGATCATAGATCGCGCCAAGGCTGAGGGGATCGACGCAATCATTGCTGCCGACTTCGCTGCAATCCTCTATGCACGCAGAGTGGGCGTGGAGGTGCATATCTCCACTCAATGCAACATCACCAACACGGAGGCGGTAAAGCTCTACTCGCAGTGGGCCGATGTGGTGGTCCTCGCACGCGAGCTATCGCTATCGCAAATTGCAGCGATAAGTCGCGATATTGTGAAGCAAGATATTAGAGGCCCTCGTGGAGAGCTTGTCGAGATTGAGATGTTTGCCCATGGAGCCCTCTGTATGTCCATCTCAGGGAAGTGCTATTTGAGCCTCCACGAGACTGATTGCTCAGCGAATCGTGGCGCTTGTCGCCAGATATGTCGTCGGAAATATACAATTCAAGATACCCAAACGGGCGAGATGCTCGATATGGATGGCCAATATATCCTCTCCCCAAAGGATCTATGCACAATCGAGTTCCTTGATAAATTTATCGACGCAGGAGTCAAAGTCTTAAAGATCGAGGGTCGTGCCCGTGGTGGCGAATATGTAAAGCGCGTTGTGGAGTCCTATGACACTGCATTGCGCCTAATAGAGGAGGGTAGCTTCTCGCAAGAGTCTATATCGCCACTTGTCGAACGCCTCTCAACGGTCTTCAATCGTGGCTTCTGGGGTGGTTACTACGCGGGTAAGAGCGTTGCGGAGCAGACTACGCGTCATGGCTCTTCGGCCACCGAACGCAAGGTCTATGTGGGTAAGGTAACCAACTTCTTTAAGAGACTATCGGTCGCTGAGATCCTTATCGAGGCCTCACCCCTTAAGCGTGGAGATGCAGCACTCTTTATGGGCGAAACAACCGGTGTTGTAGAGCATGTAGTAGATGATTTAATGTTCGAGGAGAAGATCGTGGAGCAGGTCCAGCAGGGTAAATATTGCTCAATTAAGACAGATACATTAGTTCGTCGAGGCGACAAACTATATAAGATGGTTCCAGCCGAAGAGGTTGATGACCAGCAGTAATAACTTCAAAACTAAACTATTATGATTTCGTTAAAAAGCTTTGTAGAGCGCCGCGCAACACTTCGCGCGAAGATTGGCAGTGGTTTAATCCTTATTCCGGGAAACAGCTTGGTGCCAAACTGCTATCCCAATAATGCATACTACTTCCGTCAAGATTCAACCTTCCGCTACTTTTTTGGCCTTGATATCCCCTCGCTCTTCGCGGTGATAGATGTTGAGGCTGGTAGCGAGATGCTATTTGGAGATGACTACACGGTGGATGATATCATCTGGATGGGGCCTCAACCAACCCTTAAGGAGCTTGGTGCGGGAGTTGGAGTAACTCAAACACACCCCATGAGCGAGCTTGGCGCCTGCATCAATCGCGCTGTGAGATGTGGCCGCAGGGTTCACTTCCTGCCTCCATATCGCAGCGAAACGAAGTTGCAGCTATCCGACCTATTGGGCATTGCTCCATCTATGCTCCATAGCTACATGTCGGCAGATATGATCTTTGCCGTAGCTGAGATGCGTGAGGTAAAATCTGAGGAGGAGCTCACCTCAATGCAGGATGCATTCCAAATTGGCTACAAGATGCACACCACAGCTCTCTCGATGTGTCGTGAGGGTGTTGGCGAGCGCGAGATTGCGGGAGCCCTTGAGGGTGTTGCACGCAGCATGGGTCAAGGCGTCTCATTCCAATCAATCTGCTCTCAACATGGTGAGACACTTCACAACATCAACCAAGATGGCATATTGACAAATGGTCGTCTCTTCTTGTGTGATGCCGGTGGTGAGAATCTAGATGGCTACTGCTCAGATCACACTCGTACATATCCCGTTAGTGGTAAGTTCTCGCCACTTCAACGAGACATATATAATATAGTATTGGCGGCACACGACCACGTGTTGGAGATTGCACGCCCGATGGCCTATATGGATCTACATATGGCTGCATACCGTGTAATGGCTGAAGGACTTAAGGGACTAGGGTTGCTCAATGGCTCTATTGATGATATTATCGCATCGCAGGCTATGACCCTCTTTATGCCTCATGGGTTGGGTCATGGATTGGGTATGGATGTCCACGACTGCGAGGGCTTCGGTGAGCGTAGCTTCGACTTCTCGGAGTTTGCTCAGAGGGCTGCCGCTTCGGGCACCTGCATCTATCGTAAAGAGTGGAAGCTGCGTCCGGGAACAATCCTCACCGATGAGCCGGGCCTCTACTTCATCCCTGCACTCATCGACCAATCACGCGCCGAAGGTCTCTACAAAGGTATCGTGAACTACGATAAATTGGACTCCTTGCGCGACTTCGGAGGAATCCGCATAGAGGATGATTTAATTATCACCGAAGAGGGTAACCAGATCCTTGGCGATAAGAAGATCCCCGCTTCCGTAGAGGAGATCGAAGCATTTATGGCTCAATAGCTCAAATGATCTTTCTTTTTGCCACCGAGCTAGAGGCTAAAGCATTTCGCATAGCAGCACCCCACGCCACAATCGAAATTTGTGGCGTGGGCGCTGCTCAGTGTGCAGCCTCCACCGCTCATCTCATCTCAAGGCTCAGAGCACAAGGCGAGCGCAAAACATTAATCTTGGCTGGTATTGCTGGAAGCTACTCTCTGGACAATGTTGCCCTAGGAGAGGTGGTCGAGGTGGTGAGTGAACAGATCGCAGCTCTCCCCAAACGCTTCTCTGTGACGTATCACGCGCAGAGCAAAACGACGTTGAGGGCCGTAAGCTCCAATAGCGTTAACTCTCAGGGGGAGTCTCCGACAGATGCCGATATTGAGAATATGGAGGGGGCAGTTTTTATGGCAATATGTCAACGCGAAGAGGTCGAATTTATCCATATTCGCGCAATATCAAATCTCGTTGGAGCGTCATTCGCTCAATGGAGCATCGAAGAGGCTTGTCGAGCACTCTGTGAATCGCTCTGCTCCTTACAGAGTGTAAGTAATAAGCGATAAAAATATTTACATCTAGTCTTAAATCGCTGTAATTAGCAACATTTATTAAGGAGAAAGCCCTAAAACAGTATAGTTTCTAAATTTTATTAAGAAGTTAATAGCTTAAGAGAGAGGTTTTAAGCCTGTTTTCAACCCTAAAAAGGGTAAAAATCGTTAAATTCACGTTGTTTTATAATTTTTTTACGATTTTATTTGGTAAGCTACAAATTATAATGTATTTTTGTAAAATCCGAGTTTTCACACCCCTTTAGGTACGGAATAAATTGACGTTTTTTACAAATATAGAGAGTATGCAATACAACAAGAACTTAAAGAAACAGGGCTTGTATGATCCTCGTTATGAGCATGACGCTTGTGGCGTTGGTCTATTGGCCAATATTCGTGGCGTTAAGTCGCATGAGATTATCGAGAAGGGTCTCCAAGTGTTGGAGCACATGGTACACCGTGGCGCAGAAGGTGCCGACCCAAAGACGGGTGATGGTGCAGGTATCATGTTGCAGATTCCTCACGAGTTTATCCTCCTTCAAGGTATCACAGTCCCTGAGA
Organism: Rikenellaceae bacterium; assembly: GCA_047172325.1. GTDB lineage: Bacteria > Bacteroidota > Bacteroidia > Bacteroidales > Rikenellaceae > Alistipes. Next base: position 12,845 of record JBCQWG010000033.1, read on the forward strand.
AGGGCCGCTATGGTACCGGCTTGGTATTCCTCCCAAAGGATGAGGAGGATCAAGAGAAGGCACTCGAAATAATCAATACGGCTCTCTTCGAAGATGGTCTAAAGCTTCTTGCAATGCGTGACGTGCCTGTCAACAGCTCTCTTCTAGGAGTTGGGTCGGGCGCTTCGGAGCCAGATATCAAACAGATCTTCGTTGTGGAGGATCGTCAGAGCGAACTCACCCTCGATGCTCGCCTCTATTGCCTACGCAAAAAGATAGAACTTAAGTTCCAAGAGTCTGATATCGAAGATAAGGTGTCGTGCTACATCGTTAGCCTCTCTACGCGTATCATCATATATAAAGGTATGCTCTCTTCGATGCAGCTTCGTTACTACTTCCCAGATCTTGTTAACCCATACTTTACATCGGGAATGGCACTCGTTCACTCTCGATTCAGTACAAATACATTCCCTACATGGTCGCTAGCTCAGCCATTCCGCCTACTTGGTCACAATGGTGAGATAAACACCGTTAATGGAAATAGAATGTGGATGGAGGCTCGCGAGAGCGTTCTCTCAGCAGCTCAGCTAGGTGGCGCCGACTTAGGTCCCATCGTACAAAAGGCGATGAGCGATAGCGCCTCACTGGATAATGTATTGGAGTATTTCGTGATGTCGGGAATGAGCTTCCCACACGCCCTTTCGATGCTAGTGCCAGAGAGTTTCAATGATAAAAATCCTATCTCGCCAGAGCTTAAAGCATTCTACGAATATCACAGTATCTTGATGGAGCCATGGGATGGCCCTGCGACACTTCTCTTCTCTGATGGTCGTTATGCTGGAGGTATGCTCGATCGCAACGGACTACGCCCTGCGCGCTATGTGATTACTCAAAACGATACGATCATCGTAGCGTCAGAGACAGGAGTGCTCAACTTCGAGGGAGCCGAGATCAAGGAGCGCGGTCGCCTAAGACCGGGTAAGATGATTATGGTCGACATGGAGAAGGGCGAGATCTACGATAATGACACCCTTAAAGAGGGGTTGGCTAAAGCACAGCCCTACGGAGAGTGGCTATCGAAGAATCGTATAATATTGGATAAGATAAGTTCTGGCCGCGCCGTAAAGTATAATGTTGACAACTATGCTCAACAGCTCCAAACATTTGGATATACGCGTGAAGAGGTCGAGAAGCTAATTCTCCCAATGGCAGTTGAGGGCAAAGAGCCTGTCAACTCAATGGGTAATGACACCCCTCTAGCGGTGCTATCGAATAATCCTCAACGACTATTCAGCTATTTCCGTCAACACTTCGCACAGGTGACAAATCCACCGATTGACCCATTGCGCGAGGAGCTAGTAATGTCGCTCAGCAGCTACATTGGAACGATCGACAAGAATCTTTTTGAGCCCAATCCTGAGCTCTGTAAGATGGTTGAGCTTAAGCGTCCAATCCTTACAAATGCAGAGCTTGATATCCTTTCGAACCTACGCTACAAAGGCTTCAAGATGGCTAAGATCGCCCTTACATTCCCCGCAGCGCAGGGAGCAGAGGGCCTTAAAGCGGCCATTGATCGTCTATGCTCCGAGGCGGAGAAGGCTGTCGATGATGGTTGCCACTATATGATCCTAAGCGATAGAGATGTTGATGCCGACAATGCACCTATCCCATCGCTATTAGCTGTATCGGCCGTTCACCACTACCTTATTGAGAAGCATAAACGAGTGCAGATTGCGGTGGTAGTTGAGACTGCCGAGGCGCGCGAGGTGACACACTTTGCTATGTTGTTGGGTTATGGCGCAAGTGCTATCAATCCATATCTTGCATTTGCAGTTATCGACGACTCTGTAAAACGCAAAGATATTCAACTTGACTACCATACAGCCGAGAAGAACTATATCAAATCAATTGATAAAGGTCTGCTTAAAATCATGTCGAAGATGGGTATTTCGACCATCTGTAGCTATCGTGGAGCTCAACTCTTCGAGGCAGTAGGTCTTAACGACTCACTCATCGACGACTATTTCAAGGGAACCACCTCGAAGATCAGCGGTGTAGATCTAGCCGACCTCACAGTGGACCTACTTAAGGAGCACTCAAAGGCCTATGCCGACAACTTCGATGAGAATAAATCACTCCGCTTCGCAGGTCTCTACGCCTTCCGCAAAGATGGCGAGCACCACGAGTGGAATCCAGATACAATTGCTACGCTTCAGCTAGCTACCCGCCTAGGAAGCTACAAGAAGTTTAAGCAATATACCTCTTTTGTTGACCAGAAAGAGAGTCCAGTATTTATTCGTGACTTCTTCGCTTTCAAGCGCAACCCTATAGATATCTCTCTTGTAGAGCCCGTTGAGAGCATCACACGACGCTTCACCACAGGTGCAATGTCGTTCGGTTCGATCAGCAAGGAGGCGCACGAGGCTATCGCCATCGCTCTCAATAAACTTGGAGGTCGCTCCAATACCGGTGAGGGTGGTGAGGATCCAGAGCGCTTCAAGGTGCGCGAAGATGGCACCTTGGCTCGAAGTGCAATCAAACAGGTTGCTTCGGGACGTTTTGGTGTAACTACTGAATATCTAGTTAATGCCGACGAGATACAGATCAAAGTGGCTCAAGGTGCTAAGCCCGGTGAGGGTGGTCACCTACCCGGATTCAAGGTTAATGAGGTGATCGCAAAGACACGTCACTCCATTCCGGGAATCTCTCTTATCTCACCACCACCGCACCACGACATCTACTCGATCGAGGATTTGGCGCAACTTATCTACGACTTGAAGAATGTCAACCCTAAAGCCTGCATCAGTGTTAAGCTCGTTGCAGAGAGTGGAGTGGGTACAATTGCAGCAGGTGTAGCAAAGGCCAAAGCTGATTTGATCGTGATAAGTGGATCTGAGGGAGGTACTGGAGCTAGCCCAATTAGCTCTATCCACCATGCAGGTCTACCCTCAGAGTTAGGATTGGCCGAGACGCAACAGACTCTCGTTCTAAATAACCTACGTGGACAAGTTACACTTCAAACAGATGGTCAGCTCAAAACAGGTCGCGACGTGGTTATCGCAGCGCTTCTAGGAGCAGAGGAGTTTAGCTTCGCTACAAGTATCTTGATCGTTCTTGGCTGTGTTATGATGCGTAAGTGTCACCTTAACACCTGCCCTGTGGGTGTCGCAACTCAAAATGAGGAGCTTAGAAGACGCTTTATGGGACGCTCGGAGTATGTCGTTAACTTCCTTACTTATCTAGCGGAGGAGGTTCGCGAGATCCTTGCAGAGATGGGATACACATCCATGGATGAGATCATTGGACACCCTGAGCTATTGGAGGTGGATCCAAATAAGAGATCCTCAAAGAGCGACAAGCTAGACTTCAACAAGATTCTATATGTGCCAGCTGAGGCTGCAACAAATCCTCTTCATAAAGTAAAGGAGCAGGAGCACGATATAGACTCTGTACTCGATAGAAAGCTCATTAGCGCCACAGTGCCCGCAGTAGATTCAAACCTACCGGTAGAGATTGAGATGCCTATCTGCAATACAGATCGTTCGATGGGTGCAATGCTCTCTGGTGTTGTCGCAACGAAGTATGGCAACCAAGGTCTACCTAACGACACCATCACATGTAAGTTTAAGGGTTCAGCAGGACAGAGCTTCGGAGCATTCCTCGCTCACGGTATCACATTCCGCCTTGAGGGAGATGCAAACGACTATGTTGGTAAAGGTATGTCGGGAGGAAAGATCGTTATTGTACCTCCTAGCGGAGCCACATTCAACTTTAGCGAGAATATCATCGCCGGAAACACCATTCTTTATGGTGCAACTTCGGGTGAGATCTACATCAATGGCCGCGTCGGAGAGCGCTTCTGCGTTCGTAACAGTGGTGCTGTAGCCGTTGTGGAGGGTGCCGGAGACCACTGCTGCGAATATATGACCGGTGGTCGTACCGTAGTGCTAGGGTCTATCGGTCGTAACTTCGCTGCGGGTATGAGTGGTGGTGTAGCTTACATCTGGAATAAGAGTGGAGATGTCGACTACTTCTGTAATATGGAGATGGTTGAGCTCTCGCTAATCGAAGATATGTCGGATAGCCGCGAGCTACGCTCATATATCACGGAGCACTACCGTCAAACAGGAAGTCCACTTGCAAAGACAATGTTGGAGTCGTGGGCAGATTACGTCGATCAGTTCATCAAGGTGACACCGTTCGAATATAAGAAAGTGTTGCAAGAGGAGAAGATGCAAGCCTTGCAGCAGAAGATAGATAAAGTACAATGCGATTATTAAATTGGAGGTGAGAGATGGGAAATCCTAAAGCATTCTTAACAATAAAGAGAAAAGAGGCTGGCTATCGTCCAGTCCAAGAACGTATACATGACTTTGGCGAGGTTGAGCAGACGCTCAACGAGGAGGATCGTCAGCTGCAAGCATCCCGATGCATGGATTGTGGCGTCCCCTTTTGTCACTGGAGTTGTCCACTAGGCAACAAGCAACCCGAATGGCAAGATATGCTCTACAAGGGTCGTTGGAAAGAGGCCGCAGAGCTACTTCTGGAGACCGACGACTTCCCTGAGTTCACAGGTCGTATCTGCCCTGCGCTCTGCGAGAAGGGGTGTGTGCTGAACAAAACAAATGAGCCTATCACAATTCGCGAAAATGAGGCTGCCATCATCGAGAGGGCATTCTCTGAGGGGTATATCGTACCTTTCGTACCAAAGAGGCGCAGCGGCAAAAAGGTTGCTGTCATTGGCTCCGGCCCCGCAGGAATGGCTTGCGCAAACCAGCTTAACCGCATGGGACACACCGTAACTATCTTCGAGAGAGATGAGTATGCAGGAGGATTGCTCCGCTTGGGTATTCCAGATTTCAAATTAGCTAAAAATATCGTTGAGCGTCGCGTACAACTAATGATAGAGGAGGGTATCACCTTTAGGTATAATGAGAATATTGGTGTAACCACCCCTGCACAAGAGATCCTAGATGAGTTCGATGCACTCTGCGTTGCCATAGGTTCAGGTGTTCCCCGCGACCTCAAGGGAGTTGAGGGGCGCGACCTCAAGGGAATCCACTTCGCATTAGAGTTTCTACAGCAGCAGAATCGCATCGTAGCGGGTCAGACAATAGCCAAAGAGGATATAATCAACACCAAAGGCAAACATGTATTGGTGATCGGAGGTGGTGACACGGGCTCCGACTGTATCGGTACTGCAAATCGCCAAGGAGCAGCCAAAGTGACTCAAATTGAGATCATGCCAAAGCCTCCCGTCAGCGATAACCCAGATACACCATGGCCATACTTCCCTATTGTCTTAAAGACATCAAGCTCACACAAAGAGGGTTGCGATCGTTTCTGGTCGCTAGATACCAAGCGCTTTGTTGGTGAGGGAGGAGCCGTGAAAGAGGTTGAGGTAACAGAGGTTGAGTGGACTAAGGGCGAAGATGGCCGCATGACACTCAATAAGACAAACAACCATAAGGTAATCAAAGCGGACTACGTATTCCTAGCTATGGGCTTCGTGAATCCCGTTTATGAGGGACTCCTAGAGCAATTAGGCGTGGAGCTAAGCGAGCGCAAGAATGTAGCAATAGACAAAGCCAACCAAAGTTCGCAAACTAAGGTCTTTGCTGCAGGAGATGCCGCAATGGGTGCCAGCCTAGTGGTTAGAGCAATAGCCTCTGGACGTGATGCCGCAAAGGGTGTCGACTCATTCCTTAAGGTAAACGCGTAATAAAAAGAGAGCGCTGCAAATTTCTTTGCAGCGCTCTCTTTTTATAGGTACGCCCAGCATGGGTATGATCTAAAGGGTGTAAGTCCCGAACACGCCCTAATAGTGGGAAGTGTCTAGCCAATAGCAAGGGTGTCCATCGTGAGGTGGAATCTGAAGGAAGCTTATCGGCAAAAGTCTGATCTGACGAATAGAAATCAGATATAAGGCTAAAGTGCAGGGGTAAGGTTGCTATACAAATCAAAGCCCAATAACTATTCGGAACTGCACATAGTAAATCTGGCAGGTATAAGGCGGAAAGATTATATTCTTATCTGGGGAGGTCTCACAGACGTGTGGCGATAGATATTTCATAAACACGGAGTAAAGCTCGCTGTGAGAAGTCAGCCGAGGACATAGTACCGAAAAAAAAAGGTCGGGAAGGTCCGAACCTTAACAAAACGAGTAGTAAATGAATCTTACCCGATGAAAGGAAGAGTGCAGAAAATATTATCAAAAGATAGTAGCTAC
>JBCQWG010000034.1:0-18579 GCA_047172325.1 Rikenellaceae bacterium
TTGGCTCTTCGCCTCAGCACCCTTACCCCAATTCAAACGACGTCGCAACGCCTGCTCTATATCTAATCCTGTATCTTTCATTCCGAGTGTAAAGATACAGGATTTCAATGACTTATGCAATAATTAGGTCATTGTATTTCTAGTATTTGTGTTGTTTTGATGTGACTTATAGTAGAATCAATGGGGCGTGAGTAGTTACGAATTTATTCGTGATAACATTTTAATCTCTTTAATTTCATAGCGCAGCTATAAGCCCAATACGCAACAAGAAGAGTAGCTCCGCAGGGAGCACCCTGCCCGCCGGAGGCAGTTGTAAGCTATATTTATGCCCCTACCGCCTCCTCATCGCCTCTTCATTGCCTCAGCGAAGCAGTGGCGGCAGATTGGTTCGTAGGTCTCTTTTTCGCCTAGCACCACTTGTGCTTCATCTGCTGAGAGGCGGTGTGAGTGGTGTGCTAGGTTTCCGCAGCGCACGCAGATGGCGTGTACTTTGGTTACATACTCGGCGGTGGCCATGAGTTCGGGCATGGGGCCGAAGGGCTTTCCTAGGAAATCCATGTCGAGACCTGCTATAATTACCCTTACTCCTCTGTCGGCTAGGAGGCGGCACACCTCCACTAGGCTATTGTCGAAGAATTGGGCTTCGTCTATTCCTACCACTTCGACGTCGGAGCAGAGCAGGAGTATGTTTTGGGGTGATTCGACAGATGTTGAGCGGATTGAGTTGGAGTCGTGCGATACGACATCCTCCTCTGAGTAGCGCACATCTATGCGCGGTTTGAATATCTCGACGCTCTGGTTGGCGAATTGTGCGCGACGCATTCTACGAATTAGCTCTTCGGTTTTTCCGGAGAACATGGAGCCACAGATCACCTCGATCCAGCCCTTTTTGTTGGTGTTTTCTAAGAACATGGTTACTCTTCACATCTAGTTATATGGGCGCCAATTGCATTTAGTCGCTCATCAATTCTGCTATATCCGCGATCTATTTGATCTATATTTTGTATTGTGCTGACTCCTTCGGCCGTCATCGCGGCGATGAGGAGTGCTACTCCGGCACGAATATCGGGGGAGGACATGCGTGTTGCGCGCAGGCGGATCTCATGGTTGTGGCCAATGACCGTTGCGCGGTGGGGGTCGCAGAGGATGATCTGAGCACCCATGTCGATAAGTTTGTCGACGAAGAAGAGGCGGCTCTCGAACATCTTTTGGTGGATCAGCACGGAGCCTTTAGCCTGCGTTGCAACCACCAAGAAGATCGAAAGGAGATCGGGGGTGAGACCGGGCCACGGAGCATCCGCAATATTCATGATGGAGCCATCTATGAAGGACTCTATGCGATAGTTATCATACTTAGGTATGTAGAGGTCATCGCCGCGCTGCTCTGTATATATTCCCATGCGGGCAAATTGAGCGGGGATGATACCTAGATTATCATACGACACATCTTTTATGGTTAGTTCCGAGCGGTTCATCGCGGCCATTCCAATGAAGCTACCCACCTCAATCATATCGGGGAGCATGGTGTGCTCAGTGCCACCGAGAGACTCCACACCATCTATTATAAGTAGGTTGGAGGCGACGCCATCGATCTTAGCGCCCATGCGGTTGAGCATCTTGCAAAGCTGTTGGATGTAGGGTTCGCACGCAGCATTATATATAGTGGTACGCCCCTTGGCTAGCACCGCAGCCATTATTATATTGGCGGTACCTGTCACAGAGGCCTCATCGAGAAGCATGTAACACCCCTTGAGCTCTTTCGCCTCGATAGCGAAGAGAGAGTCGCCCACATCGAAGTTGAATCGTGCGCCAAGCTTCTCGAAGCCTATAAAGTGAGTATCGAGCCTGCGTCGGCCGATCTTATCACCACCGGGCTTAGGGATGTAACCCACACCGAAACGCGATAGCATGGGGCCAATAATCATTATCGAGCCGCGTAGCTTTGTGCAGCGGCGACGATAATCCTCGCTATGGATATAATCTATATTGATCTGACTTGCGCAAAGAGTATAGCTCTCCGCGCCAATCTTCTCGACCTCAACACCCATCGCTGAGAGGAGATCCAAGAGTTGCAACACATCTATAATTTGTGGCACATTGTGAAGCGTCACCCGTTCGGGGGTTAGCAGCGCTGCACAGATGATCTGCAACGCCTCATTTTTGGCGCCTTGGGGGGTTATCTCCCCGCTGAGTGGATTGCCACCCTCTACTTTAAAAATTGCCATATTGCTAAATATTTAAACCAAAGATACACATTTTATTTATAACTTCTAGAATATCTCTATTTTTTTCATTTAAAAATGATCTTTTTTACTGAAAAGTTTTTGAGAATAATAAATTTGTTATACCTTTGCACTCCGTTAGCTACGTTAAAAACTAAAAAACGATAATATTATGTCTACTAAAAGAACTTATCAGCCATCGCGCAGAAAGAGAATCAACAAGCACGGATTCCGCACCAGAATGGCTACTGCTAATGGCCGTAAGGTATTGGCTGCTCGTCGTGCTAAAGGTCGCAAAAAACTTACTGTTTCTTGCGAGGCAACATTTAAGTACAACTAATCTTACTCTGCGGAGTAATAAGTTAGTCGCTTAAGAGCTACATAACATAGTTGAGGGGAGATGATTTATCGTCTCCCCTTTGCTCCGTTGTTACGTATGGCGTTATTTATTCTGCTCACTTGTGGAGAGTAGACCGCAGGCCGCTTGAATATCCTCTCCGCGGGAGGTTCTTATCGTTGTGTGTATCCCCTTGGAGGTTAGAGTGTCGCGGAAGCGCTCCATCTTCTCCTCGTCGGGTGAGAAGTAGGGGGATCCGGGGATCTTATGGAATTTAATGAGGTTTATGCGACACTTGACACCATTGAGCAGTCGGCAAATTTCGCGAATGTGGTGTGGGTGGTTATTCTTGCCACTCATCACAATATACTCAAAGGAGACGCGTCGCTGGTGCGAGAAGTCGTATTCACGCAGGATATCAATGATCTCAGCTATGGGGTAGGCCTTCTCGATTGGCATAATCTCGGCTCGCTCATCGTGGTAGGGGTTGTGGAGACTTATGGCAAGATGCACCGAGGTGGTGTCGAGGAAGCGACGTAGAGAGCCTCCCACACCCGCCGTAGAGAGGGTTATGCGCGAGGGTGACCATGCGTAGCCCCACTTGGAGGTCATCACCTCGATTGCTTTTAATACATTGTCGGTGTTGTCGAGCGGTTCGCCCATTCCCATAAATACTATATTGGTAAGCCTCTCCGACTCCTCGATGGATGCCACCTGATTGAGAATCTCATTTGCCGAAAGGGAGTGCTGAAGCCCCTGTTTACCAGTGGCACAAAAGGTGCACCCCATGCGGCAACCCGCCTGCGAGGAGACGCAGAGTGTGGCGCGATCGGAGGTGGGGATATATGCAGATTCGATAAAATCTCCTTGCGATGTTTTAAAAAGATACTTTTTAGTGCCATCGCTCGCTTGACTCACTCTTTGAGGTGGGGTGAGCCCTACGGAGTAGTTTTTGGAGAGCTCTTCGCGTGCCTTTAGAGCGATATTTGACATCTGGTCTATAGATGTTATTCGCTTGGTATATAGCCAGTTTGCTATCTGCTTAGCGGTGAACTTAGGTAGGGCGTGCTCGACACATATCACCTCCAACTCTGCAAGGGTTTTGCCATATAAAGGCTCTTTATTTATCTGCATAACATGTTAAAATCTTATAATCAAAGACAAAAATAGCAAAAAAAGATATTTTTTTATAGTTCAATACTATTATTTTAAATTTTTATGTCTATATTTGTGGTTGAATAGTGGAGGATCTATGACTACTAACCGTGTAATTAGAGTTTATTGAACTTTGTAAGTGGAGTTTATTGGGCTCTTGTGTGCACCCTTAGCTACGTTAGAATGGTCTTGTGGTATGCAATTCATAATTTTGGAACAAATTAAAAACTAAAATAATGGAATTAAAAAAAACTCCTAAAGCTGACCTCAAAAAAAAGAGAGGTTTGTTACTTGAAATTGGCTTGATCGTCTCTCTTGGACTTGTGATCGGAGCCTTCGCTTACACACCAAAAGAGCACCGCATTGAGCAAGTGGAAATGGATTACGGTCCAATCGAGGAAGAGATCACCGAGATCACTCGTCAAGATCAAAAACCACCAGAGCCACCAAAGAAGGTTGAGCTTAAGGTAATGTCTGACCTTCTTCAGATCGTAGACAATGATACAAAAGTAACAACAGAGGTTGACTTCGCTGAGTTTGATGAGGATACCGAGATCATCCAACAAGTAGAGATCGTTGAGGAGGTTATCGAGGACGACCAACCATTCCTTCGTGCCGAGACAATGCCTACATTCCAAGGAGGTGACCTTTATGCATTCCGCAACTGGGTTCAAGGTCGTTTGAAATATCCACAGATCGCAGCTGAGAATGGTATCTCAGGTACTGTTAACCTTAAGTTCGTTATCGAGCGTGATGGTACCCTTACCAACATCGAGGTGCTTCGTACCCCAGACCGCTCATTGGCAGATGAGGCAATCCGCGTATTGCAACAATCTCCAAAATGGTCTCCCGGTATGCAACGTAACAAACCAGTACGTGTAGCTTACACCCTTCCGGTTGTCTTCAAGATTCAAAACTAAGATCTAAGCAGAGGAGACTCTTGCTATAGATGATTTAGCACATAATTTGTAAGGGTATCTCTCACAAGGAGATACCCTTGCTTTTATTAAAATATACAATTTGGAAAAAAAAGATAAAAGTACGGAGGTTTTTGTATATCGTCCCTACAAAGCAGTTTTAGCTGCTGTAATCCGTGATGGGCAAGATCCAAAAGAGGTGAGTGATTTTCTCGATGAACTCGACTTCTTGGCAGAGACTGCCGACATTCACGCCGAGCGTCGTTTCACTCAACGACTCTCGCAGCCCTCGTCGCGCATCTATATGGGGCCCGGAAAGCTTCAGGAGATCGCTGAATATTGCAAGGAGAATGAGATAGAGGTGGTTATCTTCGATGATGAGCTCTCCCCCTCGCAGACACGCAACATTGAGAAGGAGATGCCCTGCCGCATCTTGGATCGCACGCGTCTTATCCTCGATATATTTATGCAGCGCGCACAAACGGCCTACGCTAAGACACAGGTGCAATTGGCCAACTACGAATATATGCTCCCTCGACTCACCGGTATGTGGACCCACCTTGAGAGGCAACGTGGTGGCACCGGCACACGTGGTGGAGCAGGTGAGCGCGAGATTGAGACCGACCGTCGTATCGTGCGCAACCGCATAACAAAGCTTAAGGAGGAGCTCAAGAAGATTGATCGACAGATGGCTGTGCAGCGTTCGAATCGTGGTTCGATGGTGCGTGTAGCTCTTGTGGGCTATACCAATGTTGGAAAGTCAACATTGATGAACCTCGTCTCCAAGAGTGAGGTTTTTGCCGAGAATAAGCTCTTTGCCACGCTCGACACCACTGTGCGCAAGGTTGTCTTCGACAATCTCCCATTCTTGATGTCCGACACTGTAGGATTTATCCGAAAGCTCCCTACGCAGCTTGTGGAGTCATTCAAATCGACCCTCGATGAGGTTCGTGAGGCGGATCTATTGATCCATGTTGTTGATATTTCACACCCCGGCTTTGAGGATCAGATAGATGTAGTGAAGCAGACGCTGCTCGACATTGGAGCGGGCGACAAGCCTGTCTACCTTGTTTTCAATAAGGTTGATGCCTACACATATATTAAAAAGGATGAGGATGATCTCACCCCCGCAACAAAGGAGAATCTCTCGCTGGAGGATCTCAAACGCAGCTGGATAGCAAAGGAGAATACTCCATGCATCTTTATATCGGCTGTCGAGAAGCTCAATATAGAGAAGTTCCGCACGGATCTCTACGGCATGGTGCGCGAGATTCATTCGGGAAGATTCCCATTTAACAACTTTTTGTATTAAGGAACCTTAAAATAAAAAAATTATGCTACACATTTTGTCAGAAGAAAATTCGGTATTGGGTAAGTTCATTGCCGAGATCCGCGATCACAAGATCCAGAGAGATTCAATGCGCTTTCGTCGCAACATGGAGCGTATTGCAGAGGTTACAGCCTATGAGATTTCGAAGCACCTGAATTACAAGGAGAAGATGGTGGAGACCCCATTGGGAGAGGCGGCTGTAGCGATGATCGACGACGACATCGTTATTGCAACTATTCTGCGAGCAGGACTACCCTACCATCAAGGCTTCTTGAACTACTTCGACAACGCTTCGAATGCCTTTGTGTCGGCATATCGCAAGAGCCATAAGGATAATAGCTTCGAGGTGAAGGTGGAGTATATCTCATGTGGCGACCTTGAGGGCAAGATCCTCCTCTTGGTTGATCCCATGTTGGCTACAGGCTCCTCATTGGTGTTGGCTCATAGGGCTCTCTGCGAGAAGGGAGGTCAGCCAAAGCATACTCATGTGGCAGCGGCTGTCGCAAGTGAGCAGGGTGTAGATTACGTAAAAAAGAATATGTCGCGCGCAACAACTACTATCTGGGCAGCGGTGGTCGATGAGGAGCTTACCTCGAAGTCCTATATCGTTCCCGGTATTGGTGATGCTGGTGACTTGGCCTATGGCCCAAAATTATAATAATGATTAGATTAACAAAAGAGTTCTCGTTTGAATCGGCACATGCCCTTGAGGGTTACGATGGTGCTTGTCGCGAGATTCATGGCCACTCATATCGTCTCTTTGTCACTGTGAAGGGTGTGCCCTGCCGTGATGAGAGCAGCCCCAAGTGTGGTATGGTCATAGACTTTGGAGATTTGAAACGCGTGGTAAATGAGCAGATCATCTCGCGACTCGATCACAGCTTCGTGATGCGTCGCACGCCTCGCGCTGAGAGGTTGGCCGAGGTGATGAAGGAGCAATTTGAAAATGTGCAGATCGTTGACTATCAACCCACATGCGAAAATATGCTCTACGACTTCGCTGCGAGGATCGCACCACGCCTCCCGCAGGGTGTTGCGCTGCATGCACTCAAACTCCACGAGACGGCAACCTCATATGCTGAGTGGTATGCCGAGGATAATAAAATGTAATATGAAGAGATTATTTTTGATTGATGCCTATGCATTGATCTTTAGATACTACTACGCATTTATGGGACGTCCCATGCGTAATAGCGAGGGGCTTAACACCTCTGTTATTTTTGGTTTTGCTAAGTTCCTTCGAGATATCGTCTCAAAGGAGTCACCCGACCTTTTGGGAGTTGTCTTCGACCCTCCCGGCGGCAGTTTCCGTCGTGAGATATTTCCCGCTTATAAGGCCAATCGCAGCGAGACACCCGAAGATATCATCCTCTCGGTTCCCTATGTCAAGGAGCTAGTCGAGGCGATGTGCATCCCCGTGTTGGAGGTGGCAGGCTACGAGGCTGACGACGTAATCGGCACTCTCTCGGCTAAGGGTGATGCAGCTGGTTATGAGGTTTTTATGGTTACTCCAGATAAAGATTATGGGCAGCTAGTAACAGATCGCTGCAAGATATATAAACAGAAAGATAGCGCTGTTGAGATCATCGACAAAGCTGCCATCAATGCTAAATATGGCATTGAGGATCCACAGCTGGTGCGCGACATCTTGGCGATATGGGGCGATGCATCGGATAATATTCCGGGTGTAGCTGGTATTGGAGAGAAGGGTGCTTGCAAACTTGTTCAGCAGTGGGGCACGGTGGAGAATATTATCGCCAATGCAGATAACATCAAAGGCAAGCAGGGCGAGAAGATCGCTGCGGCAGCCGCAGATCTACCCCTCTCGAAGCGTCTCACGACAATCTGTCTTGATGTACCCATTGAGCTAGATGAGGCGGCCCTCACTATATGTCCCCCCAATGTGGAGCGCCTTAAATCGCTCTATCTTACCCTCAACTTCACCTCATTTGCACGTGAGTTAACAACCACTGTTGATAACTCTGCGGCTACACCATTGCAGAGCGCTCAACCCCAGCTTCAAGGAGATCTCTTCTCGACGGTAGTAGCAGCACCACAGCAAATAGTTGAACCAGAAGAGAGCTTGGCTACAGCTGCAACAACGCCACATAGATACACCATGATCGACTCGGCGCAAGCGCTTCAAACTCTCGTCGAGGAGTTGATGCAGTGCAAGGAGCTAAGCTTCGACACCGAGACAACGGGGTTTGATCCCTACTGCGATCGTATCGTGGGGCTATCGCTCGCGGTGAAGCCCTTTGAGGCTTGGTACATCCCCTTTGAGAGATCAACAGAGGCTCAATATGCAGATATCATTCGACCTCTCTTCGAGAGTGAGTCGATTGCTAAGGTGGGTCAAAATATAAAGTTCGACATTATGGTCATGCGCCGTATAGGTGTTGAGGTGTGTGGAAAACTTATCGACACGATGATACTCCACTATCTGCTCGATGCAGAGTCGCGCCACGGCATGAACTACTTGGCGGAGCGCTACCTTAGCTACACCCCCATTGCAATTGAGTCATTGATTGGAAAGGGTGCTCGACAGCTAACCATGGATCAAGTGGCCCTGCCCATAATAACGGAGTATGCCGCGGAAGATGCCGACATCACTCTGCGCCTCAGGGAGATTCTCTATCCATTGATTGTGGAGCAGGGTCTCGAAGAGCTATACTTCACCGTGGAGGAGCCTATGATCCGCGTATTGGCAGATATCGAGCTCTGCGGAGTGAAGATCGACACGGAGGCTCTTGCGACATATGCCAAGGAGCTCAACACAAAGCTCATTGAGCTTGAATCGACAATTCGCGAGATCACCGAGGAGCCATCACTCAATATCAACTCCCCTCGACAGCTAGGCGAAGTGCTCTTCGCAAAGATGAAGATCACAGATAAGCCCAAGAGGACAAAGACCAAGCAGTACTCTACAGACGAGGAGTATCTACAAGGCTTCGCCAAGGAGCATAAGGTAGTGGCGCTGATATTAGAGTACCGCGGAGTAAAGAAGCTGCTATCGACATATGTGGAGGCGCTTCCTCAGATGGTTAATCGCAGTAGTGGCCGCATACACACTTCATATAATCAAGCTGTAACAGCCACGGGAAGGCTCTCATCGACCAATCCCAATTTGCAAAATATCCCTATTCGAGATGCTTTAGGTCGCCCCATAAGAGCGGCATTTATCCCCTCGGATAGTGACCATGCGATACTCTCGGCCGACTATAGTCAAGTTGAGCTTCGACTAATGGCCCACCTCAGTGGCGACGAAGCGCTCCTTGAGGCCTTTGCCAATGGTGAGGATATCCACACAGCAACCGCCTCTAGGCTCTTCAACAAAACTCTAGAGGAGGTCACCGCAGATGAACGTCGCAAGGCCAAGACAGCAAATTTTGGTATTATATATGGTATCTCCGCATTTGGACTCAGCCAACGTCTCGATATCCCCCGCGCAGAGTCGAAAGCAATTATTGAGGGCTACTTCGCATCCTACCCCAAGGTGAAAGAGTATATGGATGGGGCTATTGAGAGCGCACGAAGTGATGGCTTCGTCACAACCCTCTTTGGGCGACGTCGCTACCTACGCGACATCAACTCCCGCAACGCTATCGCCCGCGGCCTCGCTGAGCGAAACGCTATAAATGCTCCGATCCAAGGTAGCGCCGCCGATATAATGAAGCTAGCGATGATCGCTATTTGGCACCGCTTCAAAGCGGAGGGCCTCTCCTCCCGCATGGTGATGCAGGTGCATGATGAGGTAGTCGTAGACCTCCTCCGCTCCGAAGAGCAGAGGGTAGTCGAGATAGTCACCCAAGAGATGGAGAGTGCCGCAAACCTTAGCGTGCAACTCCTAGCCGAAGCAGGAGTTGCCGATAATTGGCTTGCTGCGCATTAGAAGAAGCTTATCTGTCCCTTTGAGCTAGCTCCCTTTGAGAGTTCGCGTTCGATGATTCCGGTGATGACATCTGCCGCGTCGTGCCATCTGTTGGATCTATATTGACGTCGATAGGTGGTGAGGTGTGCTGCGAGCTCTGGCCAGCGTCGTTGCCACCCTTCGGGCATATATAGGTTTTGGATCACTGTGGCGGAGTTGGATAGTATGCGGGCCTCTTTATTTGCATTTTGGTGGAACCACTCTATCTTCACCGTTGGTGCGAGTTTCCCCACGGCACGAGCAAATCCGCGGCCACCGTTGTTACTCTCTATTGTTGCTATCGAGGTGTTTGTGTCGAGCAGCATTGAGGCAACCAGTGGTTCACTTATCTCCATTGGTTCGCGCGTGTAGACAACATCGGTCACAAATATCTCTCCGCTAGGGGCTTTAGAGTAGCATATCGAGCAGAGGTAGTCATCTCCCGTGTCGGCCGTGTCGGTGTAGTTTGCGCGACGAATGATAGATGGCGGCAGTGCGGAATATGTGCGAAAATTATCCCCATAGAGCAATCCTTCACGCGCTGAGGGGTGCCCCTGATACATGCACTCAAAGCGGAGAGGGTCGAGTGCTCGCTTCTGGAGCAATAGTTCAACGCTTTGACGTGAGGGCCATAGTGCTGAGTCAATCTCGCGAGGGTCTATCTGCGAGGGGAGACCTCGCTTGATCGCCTCGAAGTTGAGATAGAGCCAACATTCGGGTGGTGTGGAGTCCAGCTGCTGCCACTCTAGGAGGGGTTCCCACGGCTCCTTTTGGCAGATGGAGCCTATAAGATCCTCCTCATGCCAGCGGGTAAATACTATCAGCTCCGAGGAGTCGTTGTGGGTGCGGGTGCGCACAACTGAGGTGTACCACTCAAGGCAGTTCTCGCGGATGAGGGGCGAGTTGGCCTCCATAGCATCTTTGTAGAGGTCATCGAGGATGAAGCAATCTACGCGGTTGCCCGTGAGAGAACCTTCTCGACCCACTGCAAGCAGCGACCCATCGTAGCCTATTATCTCGACCTCCTCCGCTGTGCGGATGTAGTTGGGTGGCTTCGAGCCCTTTTTGATGGTCGTCTCAGGGAAGATCGAGGCATACTCGGCCGACTCGATTATGCGTTGCACACGTCGATTGAACTTACATGCCAATGATGCAGAGTATGAGGCTATAGCAACCCTTAAGTTGGGATTCAACCCTAGCAGGTAGGCCGGGAGGAGTGTCGTCGCACCTAGGCTCTTGCCATGCTGCGGAGGCATGGTGACGATAAGACGCTTGATGCGCCCCTGTGCGAAAGCCTCCAATATATGATAGTACGCCATATGGAACTGCTCAAATTCAATGAATGGCATCACCGTCTGCGAATAATCTGTTAAAAGTGGTGGCTTTGTTAGTTGCATATGGCTCTCCTTAAAATGTTGAAATCAAAATCGTTGAGCTGCTCGCCTTCGTCCGTTACAGAGTGCATCTCCCACCATACAGGGATTAGCTCACTGATTTGTGTGTCGTACCCCTCTGGGAACTTCACCTCGTTGTATCTGATAATAAGTGACGCTTCAAAGCTGTAGTCTGCCTCCTCTTGCTCTATTGTGATCGTGCCGGAGTAGTAATCCATTGAACCAATATCGTCGATAAGAAGTAGAGCCAACTGCTCATAAAGCGTTGGATTAATTGTTAACATAGTCTTTTTTTGATATAATTATTTGATTTTGCAAATTAAAGTTATTAACTTTGCAGATGCAAATATAGCTCAATAATTTGATTTTGCAAATTAAAAAGTTAAATAATTTACTTACAATATATGGCAAATAGACGATTGAGGCTCTTACGAAAGGAGCTTAAGATGACGCAAGAGCAATTAGCACATCACCTTGGAGTAGGAAAAGCGGCGCTCTCAATGATTGAGACGGGAAAGGCGAGCCTTTCGTCGAGGAATCGTAATATCCTTATTCAAGAGTTTAATGTTAATCCAGATTGGTTGGAATCGGGAGAGGGAAATATGTTCAACGCAGTGGCCGACGTCAACAAATATGTCATGCGCACCGATAATACACTCCCCTTGCAGAGCGTTCCTCTCTACTCGATAGAGGGTACAGCGGGTCTGGTGCCCCTATTTGCCTCTGACACTCAAAGTGAACCGATCAACTATATTAATATTCCAAACCTGCCCAAGTGCGACGGAGCAATATATATTGTTGGTGACTCGATGTATCCTCTTCTTAAGAGCGGAGATATCGTTCTTTATAAGCAGCTTTCGGACCTCTCGGACATCTTTTGGGGTGATATGTATCTTCTCTCAATCGACATTGATGGAGAGGAGTATGTAACGGTGAAATATATCCAAAAGTCGGAGAGGGAGGATTACGTAAAGCTGGTGAGTCAAAACCCACACCACGCCGATAAGGAGATTGCGCAGAGCCGCATTCGCGCCATAGCACTAGTTAAGGCGAGCATCCGCATGAACTCAATTCGATAGAGGAGTGAGCCGCATAATATATATCAGTGGTGGGCAGCGCTCCGGGAAGAGCCGCTTTGCCCAAAGCATGGCCGAGCAGCTTAGCCCCAACCCCACCTACCTCGCAACGGCAAAGTGCTGGGATGAGGAGTTCGCAAAGCGCATAGAGCACCATAAGGCATCACGAGGAGAGCACTGGAGCAACATCGAGGAGGAGCACTACATCTCGCAGCTACCCCTAGAGGGAGAAGTAGTATTGATGGATTGCGTAACGCTATGGCTAACCAACATCTTTTGTCACTGCGAATTTAAGCTGCAAGAGAGCCTTAACGAAGCTAAACGCGAGTGGGATCTATTCACCCAAAAGAAGTTCACCGTAATTGTAGTGAGCAACGAGATTGGAATGGGTGTTATCCCCATGGAGAGCTCTACGCGTGCCTTCGTCGATCTCCAAGGCTGGATGAATCAACATATCGCCGCCTCAGCCGACGATGTATACACCATGATATCGGGGATACCTCTCAAAATAAAATAGTTGTAGCGATATGAATACTCTCTTCAATGCCCTACTCTACTACTCAAGGGTACCCATCCCATTCAAGGTGCGGTGCGACCAAGATATCTTGAGCCGCGCGCTAAGATACCTGCCTCTAGTTGGCCTGATTGTGGGAGCTATAGGCTGGTCTACATTTTGGGTTGCCTCGCTACTCCTAGAGCATCAAGTAGCAATCCTAATGGCGATTGTCGCGATGGTGCTCTCAACAGGCGCCTTCCACGAAGATGGCTTTGCCGACTTCTGCGATGGCTTCGGAGGAGGCTATGGCAAAGAGGCGATCCTTCGAATAATGAAGGATAGTCACATAGGTTGCTATGGCGTCATCGGCTTAATCCTAGTTTTTATGCTCCGCTTTATGCTGCTCTCCTCCTTCGAGGGTGTAAGCATGGTATTGATCTTTGTGGTCTCACAGGGCGCTAGCCGCTTCGCACCGGTTATGATGGTACGCTCCTCCACCTATGCGCGAATAGAGGATTCTAAGGCCTCGCAATCCTCGCTGGGGATAAGTGCCGGCGGAGTAGCGATAGCAGCGCTCTTCGCTCTGGTGCCATTATTGAGCCTCGGATGGCTCTTTACGGTTGTATATATCGCAGTCATGCTCCTCGCATTTTTACTATTTAGAGCATATCTACATAGCAAAATAGAGGGTTTCACCGGCGATACGCTCGGCGCATTGCAGATCATATGCGAGATATTGTTTTATGTTACTTTATATTTAGTTAAATAAGTTTATGAGAATAATTAGCGGCAAATACCGCGGACGTAGCATCACGCCACCAAAAAATCTAAGAGCACGTCCCACAACAGACTTCGCAAAGGAGAACCTCTTCAACGTCCTCAACAACCTCGTCGACCTCGAAGAGTGCAGCGTACTAGACCTCTTCGCAGGAACAGGCTCCATAAGCTACGAATTTGCCTCACGTGGCGCCAAAAGCATCACCTCAGTTGAGATCAACACCGTACACCACAATTTCATCCGCAAAAGCGCCTCCGAGCTAGGCGCAGATAACATCTACGCCGTAAAAGCAAATGTCTTCCTCTACTTAAAGAGCTGCCGCCAACAATTCGACATCATATTTTCAGACGCCCCCTACGATCTAGAAGGCAGCGAAAAGGTCATCGACCTAGTTCTCGAAGGCAACCTCCTCGCAGATGACGGCATTCTAATTTTCGAGCACTCAAAATCACAAAATTTTTTACAACACCCTAATTATTGGCAGTCAAGAAGTTACGGCAGCGTCCAATTCACCCTACTAAAAAAAGTTGCAAAATAATTTGCAAATATAAAATTTTGCACTACCTTTGTATCCGCAATCACCACTGGTGCGTTAGTTCAGTTGGTTAGAATACGTGCCTGTCACGCACGGGGTCAGGGGTTCGAGTCCCCTACGCACCGCCAAAAGCCTTGATAATCGCTTGATTATCAAGGCTTTAATTTTTTCTGTGTTGCACTTGTGTTGCAAATCATCTTGATACCCCTACTCGAAACTGCCGTGAAATGTCGAAAATAATTCTATCTTTGCACTTTCAAATTTTAAAAATTATAAGAAAAATGGCAAACAAGAAGATTTCTGACTACCTAAGCAAGTTCGACAGCACTCACCTAATTATTGTAGGGCTGCTACTATTATATGTGGCGACTTTCGGATTGGCAGCATATTATAACGATCACCGGTATTTCGTTGTGGTAAACTTCTTCGTGATAATAGCTCTATCAGTGGTGGCATATCTTGGACATCGCTGTAGAATAAACACCCCTATGTTCCTTGGTCGTCCGCTTAATAACAAAAACGAGGTTGCGTTGCGTAACTTTATTTTGGATGTCTACTCTATAAAGGGTGACGAACCAAACGAGACAAGTCCTAAATCGTTGGCTATGCTCACTGCTGTTCTACACAAGAATGGTTTTCTACTCCAGCACACAGCTCTTAAACAAAAGGTGTTCGCTCTATTCAAGGAGTTAGGACGAGAGGGCGAGGCGAATAGGTATCAATCCATAAATAGATACCTTAATGATGAGCTGAAATTTGTGAATCCTAACGATGAAAACGAAAATACGAGCGATCTGGAGACCACCTTTAACAATATGCTAAACAATTAACACTAAGACGATTATAATAAAATATAATCGTCTTTTTCGTTAGTATAACGTTGTATAATCACATTACTTGGATAGCCAAATAATATAGTTCATATTTGCGGAGTTTAACAGAAACCTCGCTCCAGATAGTCTGGTGTGAGAAACTCAAACTTAGTAAATATGAGAAAATTCTTAAGCTCGCTATTTGGCAACAAAAAGGGAGCAAAATCTACGGCTAAGGCGTCTAATCAAGATGAAGGAGGCGATGCAACTTATTAAGGCATCCGCCCCCACCGTGCGCAAGTACGCACGCCTTGGCTACTATAGTGAGTACCGCTTCGGTGAGAAGCTGGTCTACTACGATAAGGCTGAGATGTTGAACTTCGTAATCAATGGCACATATGCAAAGAGGTAGCGAGATGCAAAACAGAGATGTTTCGGCTCTCGTGGAGTCGTCACGTCTACGTGTCACCGATGAGTGTGAGCGACCGCCCGAAATCATCACTATTGGGGATAGTGTAATCGGCACATTGGGCAACTTCAGTGGCTGCACAGGTAACGAAGAGTAAAAAGACATTCAACGTCTGCGCCATCGTTGCTGCTGCAATGGTGAATGGTGAGGTGCTGCGCTATCGTGTGAATTTGCCCGAAGATAAACGCAAGGTTATCTATATCGACACGGAGCAGAGTCCATTTCACTGCATCAAGGTTATGCAGAGGATTATTGCGCTTGCAGCTCTGCCAAGTGGTACACACCCCGAAAATCTCGATTTCTTGGCTCTACGCAAGTATGCCCCGATGGATCGAATTGATATTATCGAGAGGATGATATATGAGACTGAGGGGTTAGGTTTGGTGATAATTGATGGGGTCAAGGATTTGGCTCTCGACATCAACTCTCCAACGGAGGCGACAAACCTAATCACGAAGTTAATGCAGTGGACAGACGAGAAACAGATCCACATTCACACGGTGTTGCATCAAAATAAGGGCGATGAGCACTCACGAGGTCATATCGGCACGGAGCTGAACAACAAGGCTGAGACGATTCTTCAGGTGGTTAAGGATAGTACTGATAGCGATATTAGTGTTGTGTCGTCGGTGCATATCCGAGCTATGGAGTTTGAGAAGTTCGCTTTTCAGATCAATGGGCTTGGGTTGCCTGAGCTTGTGGAGAATTATGAGCTTACGGCATCCTCTGTTCGTGGGTTCAAGTATAATGAACTTACTGAGCAACAGCATCGCACAGCTCTGCAAGCGACATTCAACAGCAGGGAAGAGTATGGATACAGTGATCTGATCGTGGCACTTCGTGAGGGATATGGCTCGATTGGGTACTCCTATGGCAATAATAAGATGAAGGAGTTAAAGACCTTTTTGGTGAACAAGCGGATGATTGTGCAGACGGGCAAAAGCTACCGCTACAACCCCGAATTTCACTACTAAATTCGGTTTAGTTTAATCT
This sequence comes from Rikenellaceae bacterium, assembly GCA_047172325.1. Classification (GTDB taxonomy): domain Bacteria; phylum Bacteroidota; class Bacteroidia; order Bacteroidales; family Rikenellaceae; genus Alistipes. Next base: position 16,425 of record JBCQWG010000034.1, read on the forward strand.
GGGTGTCTATAAGGCGCAATAAACTAAACCTCCTAATAATTTCAAAGAAAACTATAATTACAATCCTACAGTATTGTATTAAACCAGAAGTATTGAATTGTAATTCTGCAGAATTATAATACTATAATTGAGCTGTGATAAATCAGTTGATCAGTCAACCAATTAATCACAACCAATGAATCCGTTGCTACGGATTTTCCGCTACTACCTCGATCTTTAATGTTTATTAGGTTAGGCGAGGTAATGTTTCGGGAGACCCGAAACGTTTTGAGTTACCCTCAAAACCTCGCCCAAACACTGATGTGATTTGGGGCTGTATCGCTCCTGATGGTCGCAATACAGTGTGAAAATTCTAAACTAAAGTTAATGCAGAAAAAGAAAAACAAGACGGGCAGACCGCCCAAAGTTATAGGCAAATTAACACGCTCCATCAATCTGAAATTATCAGAGATGGACTACGTCAATTTGCAATCCAAAGCCGAGAGGCTGAAACTTACACCCACCGCCTACGCTCGTCAGATGGCGATGAATGGCTACGTCCGTGCGCCATACACAGAGGAGGAGTTACAGATTTTACGTGACCTTTCGGGCGAAGCGAACAATCTAAATCAAGTTACAAAGTACCTCAATGGAGGCAACGAATCTTTTAAATGGCACGCCTGTGTCATCATTAATAGACTCAAAAAAATATTGGATGATAGCAAAAAATATTAAGGCACAGTCGTTCGCAGGGTGCGTTCGGTATGTTATGAAGAAAGATGCTGAGGCACTGAAAGCGGAGGGGGTGATGGCAATTAGCAAGGAGGAGTATATGCAAAATATGGGCATCAAAGATACCCAATACATCATCGTGCGCCACCACGATGGGGATAATGAACACGTGCATATTGTCTATAATCGCATTGATAACAGAGGTAAACTTATCTCTGACAAGAACGATTACAAGCGAAATATAGCGACCTGCAAGAGACTAAAAGATAAGTATAACCTCACTTATGGGGCAAATAAATTCAGGGTCAAGCGTGAAAAATTGCGAGGTTCGGAGCGAGTGAAACACGATATTTACCACGCAGTTCGTGAGGAGATTGTGAAGTGTAGGACGATGGCAGAGCTACGTGAACGCCTAACTAACCGAGGCATAGAGATGCAATATAAGTTCCGCAGAGGCTCGATGGATATTCAAGGTCTCTCATTTACCAAAGATAATTGCACGTTCAAGGCAATCGAGGCGGAGTGGAAAAAGATAGACGAGGAACAGAAGAAAACAATCACAGTCAAGGGCGTAAGGTTATCGCAACAGCAGCAAGACGATCTCTACGCTGGCAAGCGAGTTTGGATTGACGGAATGACGATGAACAGCGGGGCAAAACGTAACGGTTTTGCAAAATTGTCGCAAGATGGGAGCAGGATTCAATTCATGAAAAGGAATATTCCCTCTGCACTTGGAGGTGTCAAGCTAACCATAGAACAGCGACTTGATCTTGACGATGGTAAGGCGATATTTATGAGTGGATTGGTTGCGCAGGATAAGCAAGTTTACGACTGCTATGTGAAGTACTCAGACGAGAAGCAGGGTTGTTCTTTTTATCGTAGTAACCCCGATGAACCAGCGCAACAGCAGGTGCAACAACAACCACAGCCTCAATCGCAGGATCACGACCAGTCTGGCTCATTCGTAAGCGGAGGTTTAGGGTTATTAGACCTACCACCCGACGATGGCGGAGACGACCCCGACGAGACAGCGTTCCGCAATCGTATGCAGCAGCAACAGAAGAAAAAGCGTGGGCGAAGAATGTAGTAATTGTATAACCATCTTCTATACTCAGTTTGTGTCGGATTTTCTTTTGCAAAGTATGTTTCCTGTAAATATCGAAAGGAGTATGTTACGGTGAATCCATTTATAGGTATAAGCGCTTAGACCGCACAGTTTGTTGAGAAATTACTACCTTTGCAAAATGGGTAGAGAAAATATATTTAGAGGAGTGAACTCGATCAAATTCAATCGCTATTTTCAGAGCGTTGACGATTGTTACAAGTACTTGGCTGATGTTAAGTGGGCGGATGGTTATGTTTGTAAACGATGTGCAAATACAAAGTATTGCAAGGGAATCAAGCCACATTCTCGACGTTGCATCAAATGCAGATACGACGAAAG
>JBCQWG010000035.1:0-18002 GCA_047172325.1 Rikenellaceae bacterium
AAAAACGATAGTTTTTGGATCCAAGCTATGCTTGGCGGCCGCCCGCTGTTAGGGCATAAGCAAGTGGTGTAAACTCTATTTTTCATGCGTTTGCCCTAATGTTTTTTATCATACTCGCTTATTATTCGTGAATTTTATGTAAGTTTGTATAACACTATTTCGTTGATTAGATCATGGTATCACGGTTTTTGCAATATATCGAGAGTGAGCGACGCTCCTCGGCTCATACGTTGAAGGCGTATCGGAGTGATTTGGAGAGTTTCTTGCGGTATATGGATATTGACGTTTATGCGTTCGACCCATCGGAGGTGAGTGCGGATGATATTCGGGAGTGGCTCGTTAGTCGCTCTGAGGAGACCTCCACTAAGAGTAGCTCTATAAATCGAGCTCTTTCGACTTTGCGCAGTTTCTTTCGGTGGGCTCTCTCTAAGGGGTATATTACGCGAGATCCAACAACGGCTATACGCTCTTTGAAGGTTGGACGTCATCTGCCATCCTTTGTAAATGAGGTGCGCATGGCCTCGCTTGTGGAGCATTGCACGGAGCATGATGTGCAGGAGGGTTTCTTGGAGCAGCGTGATGCACTTATCGTAACGATGTTTTACGCTACGGGGTTACGTCTTTCGGAGCTGCGGGGGATTCTGCTATCCCACTTCAGTGATGATATGAGGCAGTTGAAAGTGCGCGGAAAGGGTGATAAAGAGAGGATTGTGCCTATTGTCACGGAGCTGCGTAGGGAATTAATACGATATGTAGAGAGAATTAAAGAGGAAAATATTTGGAGAAGTGAGATAAATTCACTATTTTTATCTCAGATAGGTAAACCACTCTCGCAAAGTATGATCTATCGTATTGTTCGTCGGGAGCTTGGTGATGCAAAGGTGCAGGGGCGCAAGAGCCCCCACGTTCTTCGACATACGTTTGCCACACATCTGCTCAATGCTGGTGCCGATATGCGTGATATACAGGAGCTGCTGGGCCATAGCTCACTACAGACAACGCAGATATATACTCATAACTCAATCTCGCATCTGCAACAAGCATATCATGCAGCACATCCACGAGCGAGGAGAGGGGGCAAAAGAGGAGAAGAGTAAGATTTTAGGAATGATCTTGACGACACCCTGTAGGGTGATCGTTATATGTTGAACTACAAAATAATGATGTTATGAACGTACAAATTCAATCGGTAAAGTTCGATGCAGATAAGAAGCTCATCGACTTCGTAGAGGCAAAAATTGCAAAGCTAGAGAGATTCGCAGAGCGCTCAACGGGAGCGGAGGTGATTCTGAAATTAGATAAGGATAATGAGAAGGGTAATAAGGTAGCTTCTCTAAATCTACGTATGCCCGGTGGCGATATGTTTGCTGAGCGTCGTGCAAAAAGCTTTGAAGAGGCTTTTGATGATTGCATAGATGCTATCCGCAAACAGTTGGACCACGCAAAATAGAGTAATATTTAGGGAGGGGCGGTGAATTGAGAGGTTCATCGCCCTTTAAAGATTCAAACTTATGATCCAACTCAATAAACTTTTTATATATCGGAAGAAGCTAATTATGCCATATGTGCTGCGAGTGCTCAAGGTGCTCGATGTGGCTAGCTATATTATGTCAACAATATTTATCATTGCGTTGGTGTATGAGCATGGCTTCCGCATTTCGGAGAGTGAGTTAGAGATGCTTCATAGGATCTATCACTATACGTGGCTGATCTTTATAATAACCCCCTTAGCACACCTCTCGTTGAACTTCAAGGAGGCACGACAGCGCTACAAGGGTATCACATGGATTGTGAATATCGCCTTGCTGCTCACGCTGTTGCCGGAGATCATAGGGACGACATTCTCGTCACCTCTGCTAACGAACCTCTGTTTGCTGTTTAGTGCCCGCCCCTTGAAGGTTATAATATTGGTTGCAGTCTCTCTTTTACAACTATCAATGGGTGTGGTGCAGCTACTCACACGGCGAGTGAATCCATCGTTTATCCTCTCTGCGAGTTTCTTTATATTGATATTGATTGGCACGGTGATGTTGATGCTGCCACGCTCAACTATAGATGGGATCTCAATTATTGATGCCCTCTTTATGTCGACAAGTGCAGTATGTGTCACGGGGCTCTCGACGGTTGATCTGGCTACGACATTTACCCCTATGGGTAGCCTCTTTATAATGATCTTAATTCAGATTGGAGGTTTGGGGGTGATGACCCTCACAAGCTTCTTTGCGATGTTTCTTATGGGTAGCTCCACCCTCTACAACCAAGTGATGGTTAGTGATATGGTTAGTTCAAAGTCGCTTAATTCACTCTTCTCAACGCTGCTTTATATTCTTGGATTTACATTCATCATTGAGGCGGGAGGTGCTGCGATCATCTTTTTTGATATTCATGGTGCACTTGGAATGTCGCTCAATGAGGAGATTGGCTTTGCGGTATTTCACTCTATTTCGGCATTCTGCAATGCTGGCTTCTCTACGCTGTCGAGTAATCTGGGTGACGAGATGTTGATGAGTGGCCACAATATATTCTACTTAGCTATAACCACACTTATTATCCTTGGAGGAATAGGTTTCCCAATACTTGTTAACATCTATGAGACGCTCAAATACTACTCACGTAGACTCTTCGATATGTATGTGTTAAAGCGATCCCGTGAGCGATCTCGCGTAAATCTCTATGATATAAATACGCGTATTGTAGTTATGATGACTCTGTTGCTGCTTGTGGGCGGCACCTGCGCGATAGCTCTTTTGGAGTGGAATAATGGTTTCGCTTCGATGCCTCCTGTAGATAAGGTGGTCCATTCGCTCTTCACCGCGGCATGCCCTCGTACCGCTGGCTTCTCCTCTGTTGCTATCTCGTCATTCTCTTTGCAGAGCGTGTTGCTTCTGATGATGATGATGATAATTGGTGGTGGAACTCAATCGACGGCAGGCGGTATCAAGGTGAATGTATTTGCTGTGGTGCTGCTCAATCTTCGAGCCATTCTCTATGGTCGCGATGAGGTTACGGTATTCAATAGGGAGCTCTCGCACGACTCTATTCGTCGCTCGAATAGTACCCTTTTGCTCTACCTGCTTATAGCGGTCGTTGCAATCTTTTTACTAACGTTGCTTGAGCCGGAGGCATCTCTTTTGGCATTGGTCTTCGAATCAATCTCTGCTTTGAGTACAGTTGGCGCGAGTCTTGATCTTACTCCAACTCTAGGTGAGGATAGTAAATTGGTGATTGTGGCGTTGATGTTTATCGGTCGTGTGGGTGTGCTTACGATGGCGACAAGCTTAATTAAACAGCGCAAATTGATGAAATATAAATATCCAAGTGGTAACATTATAATAAATTAACAGAGATGAAGTGTATAATTATTGGATTGGGCAACTATGGCAGTGTCCTTGCCGAGGAGTTGACGATATTGGGTCATGAGGTGATTGGAGTCGACGAGAGCGAGAGCAAAGTAGAGCTTATCAAGGAGAAGATTGCAGCGTCGTTCATTATTGATGCAACCGACGAGCAGGCCCTTGAAGTTCTTCCGCTTAAGGCTGTCGACGTGGTGATAGTGACCATTGGTGAGAACTTCGGCGCTTCGATACGTGTGGTGGCACTCTTGAAGAAACATAAGGTGCAGCATATCTATGCGCGAGCCGTGGATGAGGTCCATCGCACCGTGCTGGAGGCATTTAACCTCGATAATATTCTCTTCCCGGAGAAGGATGCTGCTCGCAGCTTGGTGCAGCTGCTAGATCTGCATGTTCATGTCGAGTCGTTTCAGGTGGATAAGGAGCACTATGTAGTTAAGTTTAAGTTGCCATCTCAGTTTATCGGATATAAGGTTCGCGACATCGCATTAGAGTCAGTTTTCAATCTTAAAATCATCTCTCTTATAAAGGGTAAAAAGACGCATAATGCATTGGGGATCTCTATTTTAGAGCGAGATGTGGCAAATGATTTTGATGAAAACTATAAGCTTGAGCAGAGCGACCAATTAGTCTGCTACGGGCTCTATAAAGATTTTATGTCTTTTTGGCGTTCAATCTGAGTGTTAAATGATAATTTTTACACTCTATTCGTTATTGATAATTAGATAAATTTTCACTACCTTTGTTGCGGATTTTAATTTCGAAGAGAGTAAAATCCATAATGAATTAAAATTCACAAGTTTTATAACATAAAAATAAACAGAAAACTATGAGTCAGATTGTAGAAGTACACGCAAGAGAGATCTTGGATTCAAGAGGTAATCCAACTATCGAGGTTGAGGTAACAACCCTTAGTGGTGTAATGGGCCGTGCTGCTGTTCCATCAGGAGCTTCAACAGGTGTTAACGAGGCGCTAGAGCTTAGAGATGGTGACAAAGGCCGTTTCTTGGGTAAAGGTGTTTTGAAAGCAGTAGAGAACGTAAACGAGGTTATCGCTCCAGCTGTTATTGGTCTTGATGTAACAGACCAAGTTGGTGTTGACCGCACAATGCTTGAGTTGGACGGTACTAAAACTAAGTCTAAGTTGGGTGCTAACGCTATCCTTGGTGTATCTTTGGCTTGTGCAGTAACTGCTGCTAAGCTTCTTGAGATGCCACTTTATCGCTATATCGGTGGTTCTAACGCTAAGACATTGCCCGTTCCAATGATGAACATCATCAATGGTGGTTCTCACTCAGATGCTCCTATCGCATTCCAAGAGTTCATGATCCGTCCAGTAGGTGCTCCATCTTTCCGCGAGGCTCTTCGCATGGGTGCTGAGGTGTTCCACGCTCTTAAGAAAGTTCTTCACGATCGTAACCTTAGCACTGCTGTAGGTGACGAGGGTGGTTTCGCTCCTGCTCTTGACGGCACTGAGGATGCTCTTCAATGCATCATCAAGGCTATCGAGGCTGCTGGCTACAAGCCGGGTCGCGCTTGCGAGGGTGGCGACGTGTCAATAGGTCTTGACTGCGCATCTTCTGAGTTCTACAAAGATGGTATCTACGACTACTCTAAGTTCGAAGGTGCTGAGGGTGCAAAGCGCACTTCGTCTGAGCAAGTAGACTTCCTTGAGTCTCTTATCGATGCATACCCAATCGACTCTATCGAGGATGGTATGAACGAAGAGGACTGGGATGGCTGGAAGATGCTTACAGAGCGTATCGGAGAGCGTTGTCAGTTGGTTGGTGACGACTTGTTCGTAACTAACGTTGACTTCTTGGCTAAAGGTATCGAGATGGGCGCTGCTAACTCAATCCTTATCAAGGTTAACCAAATCGGTTCTCTTACTGAGACTCTTGATGCAATCGAGATGGCACACCGCGCTGGTTTCACAAGTGTAACTTCACACCGTAGTGGTGAGACTGAGGATACTACAATTGCTGATATCGCAGTTGCAACTAACTCAGGTCAAATCAAGACAGGTTCTCTTAGCCGCTCTGACCGTATGGCTAAGTACAACCAACTTCTTCGTATCGAGGAGGAGCTTGGTGAGCGTGCTATCTATGGCTACAAGAAGGTTATTCGCAAGTAATAATCACTTCTATATATAATGATGCCTCGCAGACTGAAGTTTGCGAGGCATTATTGTCATTAGGGCAAATGCATGAGAAACTCTCTTATTGCGCTCATGCCGCGCGGCACCAAGCTTAGCTAGGATCCAAAAACTATCGTTTTTGACTTTGTATTGCGCTGTTGTGATGGGGCTTTGCCCTACGATAGATGTATAATGTTAAGCTACGGTTGCCATCATCCCATCAGCGAGGTTAACCTCGGATTTCATAGCGCAGCTATAAGCCCAATTCGCAAATAAGTAATATGCACCCGCGGGGGTGCTTTTCCCCGCCCGCCGGAGGCATTTAGAAAGTATATCTATAGCTCCAGATGTGAATTTACGTCGAGAACCTTCGCACCAAGGTGATCTATGCAGTGCACCTCTACTCCTGTATTTCGCATGTTGAGGGCTCCATTGCAGCAGACGAAGCAGCTTGGTTCGTAGAGGGCAAAGAGGGCGCGTGCGAAGCGGTGTCTGATGATTATCGCGGAGCAGCTTTCGGGCTCACTAGAGCGTTGGGAGCAGGGCTCCATTGAGCTATATATAGTCGCTCCGCGGAGGTCAGCGCCCGCTTGAAGGGCCTTTTTTACTGCCTCCTGCTCTGCATGGTGGGTGGGGGATGTCTCGTGGGTATAGCCCTCGAATATTTCGCCTGTGGAGGTGATTATTACCGCGCCAACGCAATATGAACTCTGAGAGGGGCAGCAGTTGCGGCTGATCTCTATTGCTCGCTCCATGTAGAGTATATCCTGCTCTGAGACAGGTTGTTGTAACCTATATTGCTCTACTCTCATGCCTCCTAAAAAAGAGATGTTAGGTTCAATCTTTGATAGGGATTCTGGTCGTCTGAAGTGAGGTGCAGAGGGATCCCCTACGCAGATTGTGGGGTTAGTGGCGATTCGCAGCTCTGTGGCGCACTTCTCAGATAAGAAGAGGTTGTGTATCTCTGCTCCACCCTCCACAAAGATGTTGAATAATCCTCTCTTTTCGAGTTGTGTTATGATGAAGTTGGCTGTAATATCGGCCTCTATTATCATCTCTGCGAGCCCCTCTAGTTGTGGGCGGTAGCTCTCTGTGAAGAGGATGATGCGTGAGGTGGGCTCCTCGAAGATGCGGTGATCGGGTGAGATGTAACCCTTGCGGCTTACGATCACCTTGCAGGGCTCTGCGGGTTTGCCTGCGGCAAGTCGTGCTGCACGAAGCTCGTCACCTTTAAGGGTGAGACGAGGGTTGTCACGCCTAAGAGTCTCGGCACCGATGAGTATTGCATCGGCGCCGGCTCGTAGGCGGTATATATCAGCCCAATCTTCGGGCGTTGAGAGAATGAGACGATCTTTGTTATTGTCGTCGATGTAGCCATCAGCGGAGGTGGCCACGGAGAGTATTACACCCAATTTACAATATTTTATAGTTGTTATTCAAGACCATTTCTCCAAGGCCAATGCTCATTTTCGATTGAGGCCAAAGGATAATATCTAAAGAAGTCGTAGTCGAATGAGGCGTCAGCCATTGAGTGAGTGCAGGTGCCATCTTGGATTGAGGGGTATAGGAAGCGAGAGACAACGCCACCTACGAGCCAGTACATAGGTTTGCAGGCAGATATTGCAATTGTGGATGGTGTGTAGCTCTTCTCTGGACACTCCAAGTTGTCGGGGACGATCTTCACCTCTCTGTCGCTTATGTCGATCCACTTGCCATCTTTCCACTCCCAAAGTCTCATGTGTGTGTCGGCATACTCTAGCCCAAGTGTCACCCACTCTTCGTGGTCGCGTGCAACACACTCCTTAATCATAGCCTTCTCCTGCTCTGGGCCTGAGCGGATGATCTTACGCATCTCACCCTTGCTGTCGGTGAAGCGTGCAGGGGCATCGCAGCTCCAAGTGTTATGCTCGGTCTCCCACTCTAGGAGATCTATCTCTAGCCAGTTACGGTTGTCGCCTGAGATCTTTGCACCACGATCAAATGTCTGGTGGGTGAATACTGAGGACCATACCGATGGATGCCATATAGTGAGGTTCTTCTTGACGTCGGGCGTGTCGAGACCCTTGAAGCGGAAGCGAACCACATAGAAGCCAAAATGTGAAGAGGTCTCCGAGACAATTCCTGCGGTGCGGGGAACTCCATTGCGCGTGATAGCCTTCATTGAGACGTAGCTCGTCTCTTCGCCATTCTCCATCTCTTTCTCTAGAACCACTAAGGAGCCATCCGTAACGAAATCCTCTATGGCAACGCCACCATCCATTCGGCGGTTCCACTTAGACCAGTTAATTTCATTGTCGTTGAACTCATCTGAGACCCTTGCGTCAGGAGTTAGGGCATAGATCGTGCTCGATGCCGTAGGTAGCTGTGAAGGCGATTGCGCCATTGCGAAGGCGATCATCCCCTGCGAGAGGAGGAGTGAAAGTAGTAATTTTTTCATAGCAATAGTATTAGTTAGTTACTCACAAAGGTAGGAATAATATTTTGTATTTCCACTTTTTATAACTAGCTTTGTAAGTAACTAACAAAACTAACTACATTATGATTAAACGCTTATTACTTTGCATGGCAATGCTATGTGCTTTTAGTGTATCTTTATACGCTAAGTCGTCAGACAAACTGAGGTCAGACGCTCTATCTAAAATGAAGCAGCTCGAAAAATTAATTGATAAGGCTGAGAGTAAGCAGATCAACACGCTTAAGGAGCGCACAGCCTTGCGCACGGCAGAGATATGGATGATCTACGCTGATTGGGATGAGCAGAATGTCGACAAGACGCAGGAGCATTATGAGTTATATGAGCCCTATCGTGAGAAGGCGCGCGAATATGCAGAGATGATGCCCTCGTTTCAGCGAAATGCGATTGTTGAGATGATGGATAGTTCGATCTCCGCGTTGAAGTCTGTTCTTGCGGGCAAGAGTTATCGTCTTGATACGCCAGAGGTAGATTGGGCGGAGGTCTATGTTGAAGATGACCAAATTATATATGAGGGCAAGCCAGTCTTCTTGGCAGACTGGACATGGAAGCCAGAGCAGCCAGAGTATGAGGAGTATTTCGGTCAGTTGGATGGTGAGTATATCTCCGCCTCAAGTGTGCTCAATCTTAAGGGTGATGTAGATCCTCAGCTCACTCGAAGGTTGCAGAGTCGAGGTGATGGCACCTTTGGTTTTGTCTTTATCAACCATAAATCGACTCCACGTTGGGCCATTGAGGATTATCCTGAGATTGAGGATGGCCCCGGTCAGATATTCACTCTCTATGATATCAATCACCCTGTAACGCGTCGCATGGTAAGTAGCCTTATCCGTGGTACAGTGCCCTATATGTCGGGAAAGCAATATACAAAGATGGGATATATGTTGGCCAATGAGCCTCACTGGATTATCGGTGAGGGAGAGTATGCCTCCTCTCCAATGTCGGAGTTGGCTTTTGCTGATTTCAAGAAGTGGCTCTTGGTGAAACATAGGGATATTAACACTCTCAATGAGTTGTGGGGAACCTCCTACTCTAGCTTTGATGCGATATCTGATTTGAAGATGATCTCTAATGATTTGGCTGGAACACCTCAATATTTTGATCTTATGACATATAATATGGAGCGATCTACCGAGTGGTTGCAGTTTCTTCACGATGAGGTTAAGTTAAGCGATCCAGAGGCGTTAACCCATATTAAGATACAACCTCGTTACTGGTGTGAGAATGGTCGCTCGTCGGGCATCGACATGGAGGCTATAACAGATCTTACCGACATTATTGGTCATGATGTTAGCTCATGCATAGCTCCATTTGGACTTGCTCCGGGGGTGTGGACTGAGAACTATAGTTATAATTGGTTGGAGGTGTGTATGGCGCAAGATTTCTTCAAGTCGGTAAAGCCCAATGCAATTATGTGCAATACGGAGAGTCATATGCTCTCTACCTCACGTAGCCGCGATCTAAATCAATCACCTGCATATGTTCGTCAAAACTATTGGATGGCCCATATACATGGTCTCACATCGCACCAGACATGGTATTGGGCACGTCGCCCAGATGGATCGGGCCATAGAGAGCAGGGTGGTGACAAGGCATATGCTGGAACCAATAACTATCAGCCATTAGTGGTCAATGAGGTTCATGCAACCATTGCTGATTTGAACTCAGTTTCGGATAAGATCATGGAGTTTCAGCGTCAGCGCAAGGCGATTCGCATTTTCTATAATGAGGCCTCTACGATAAATATATTTACACAGATGGAGAGCATATTCTCAATCTATGAGGATCTCTGCTTTGAGGGACTTTCGATAGGTTTCGCCACAAAAAATATTATCAAGAAGCAGAATAATAGTGATTGGGATGTGATAGTTGTGGCATCAACTCCATATGCATATCGAGAGGAGATAGAGGCCCTTCAGAGCTACCTTAATGGTGGAGGAACTGTAGTTCTTGATCGTGCAAGTCTACTCAAAGATGAGTATGGTAGATCTATAGAGCATAATTTAGTTAGTTCAAAGGGTCAATTAATCATCGTTGACGATGCTCAAGCTGCCACCACCAAGGCTCTATCCATCGTGAAGAGTGGCGAGCATGCTCCCGGCGTACTCCTCACCGAGGATAATGGCACTGCGCAGAAGGGTGTTTCATGGAAGGTTATTGAGTCAGATAATGGCGGTAAGATCATCAATATGGCTAACTTCAGCAAAAATGCAGCTACAATATCTCTAAAGTGGGAAGATGGCTCAAAGATCAACTCTGCTACAGATCTACTCACCGGAGAGAGATACGATGCTGAGGATATCGAACTACCAGTTTATGGCCTTGCGGTTCTTGTATTGGAATAAAAACGACCTAAAAACGACTACAAATGAAATCAAAAATTGCAACAATTCTATTTTCGACAGCACTCTTGACCTCTTGTGCAGGTGCCGCAACGTGCTGTGATGAACCCTATTACAATGTTGACTCTGACCCTAAAGGGTATGTTGATTCAGATCGCTGGACTCTAGTCTGGGCAGATGAGTTTGACTATCCCGATAGCGAGTTGGAGAATGACTGGATCTCGGACAATGGCCGCTACAAGGCTCAAATCGCAAGTATGCGTTGGCGCGAAAATGCTAAAGTTAGCGATGGGTCGCTTAAACTAATCTCCAAGCGAGATGATCGCGACCCACGTATGGAGTGGAGCACCGGAAACTTGTGGACGAAGCAGACATATCAATATGGATATTTCGAGTGCCGCTACAAATATGCTGAGGCTCACACTATAAACAACGCTTTCTGGCTTATGCCAGCCCCCGGAACAGTTATCCCAGAGGGTGGAGCGAAGTTTGAGATTGATGTGAATGAGGGTCACTACCCGAATCTGCTCTACCTCGATCTCCACGACTGGACAAATGCCGTGATGGTGGATGGCAAGAAGGTCTTTCCACGCGATCAGCGCTGCTATGTATATGGAGCAGAGCCATTTGTCGATATCGCATTGGAGAGCCCCATTAAGGGCTCTAAAATTCGCTTCTCGTCACATAATAAAACGCAATTTAACATCCGCGAGTTCAGAGCTCTGGCTGCAACAAAAGAGGGTGGATACCCCTCAATTAGTAGTAGCTCTACAGTTGAAGGTAACCTCACTGCTGCCTCTAGAGCAACCGCAGTTGCGGGCACCACCGATGTGGAGAATATATTAGATGGCGACATCGAAACAGCATGGGTAGCACCTCTCGATGGCGAGAAGTGGTTCGAGGTGGATCTAGGCGCAATGCAGGAGATCGGTGCAATCCAATTCGTGAATGGCGCAATATCGAGCAAGGATAATAGCTGGATAGGGATGGTTGCCGACTACACCATTGATATCTGGAATGGCTCAGAATGGGTAGAGGCAGCTTCATGGGATGTTGCCGACAAAACCAATTTCGCAACTACATATCACACCTATGGCCTTGAGTGGACCAAAGATGAGCTAGTCTACTACTTCGATGGTCGCGAGATCCGCCGCGAAAAGAACGAGGTGTGCCACAACCCCGCCAATGTCTATGTGACAACAGCAGTCCTACGCTACCTCGGAGAGATCCCCGACAATGTAGATGGCTCAACAATGGAGGTGGATTATGTGAGGATATATGCTGAGAAGTAAAAAACTATGAAACTAAAATATTTAACATTAGCGCTATTACCTATACTATATTTATCATGTTCGAGTGATCCCTCGGATGATCCTTCAAATGACCCCTCGGATGATAATATCGAGACTCCCGATGTTACTTTGGAGCACTATCAAGTTGAATCTGACCCTGAAGGGTATGTGGATAGCTCGAAGTGGGAGCTATCATGGAGTGATGAGTTTGATGGTGATGATAGTGACTTGGAGCCTGATTGGACTATAGATGATGGTAACTATAAGAGCTCCATTGCGAGTATCCGTTGGCGTGAGAATGTTGTGGTTGAGGATGGTGTGCTTAAGTTGCTCTCAAAGCGCGATGATCGTGACTCACGTGTGGAGTGGAGTACCGGAAATCTATGGACTACAGATACATATCAATATGGTTATTTCGAGTGTCGTTATAAGTATAATGCTGCATATACTGTTAATAACGCCTTTTGGATAATGCCCTCTACGACAACTACAATACCTGCGGGAGGGGTTAAATTTGAGATTGATATCAATGAGGGACACTATCCTAATCTCTTATATCTAGATCTTCACGACTGGACTAACTCTACGGTTGACTCAGATGGCACGGTAAGCTATCCTCGCGACCAGCGACAATATGTCTATGGTGCAGAGCCATATGTCTATTTGCGTTTCAGTGAGGCTGTTACATGCTCTAAGATACGCTTCTCCTCACTTCACAAGACACAATTCCGTATACAGGAGTTTAAGGTTTTTGCCCACTCGACAAGTGGTTACACTCCAATCGCAACGGAGGGTACAGTGTCGGGCAACCTTATGTATAGCGCGAATGTTACGGCAGTCGAGGGAAGCACAAATGTCTCAAATCTATATGATGGAAATCACTCTACATCGTGGCTTTCGCCGCTAGATGGTGATAAGTGGTTTGAGGTAGATCTTAAAACAGATCAAGATATAGGCTGTATTCAGTTTATAAATGGCTCCGAATCGAGCTATGATAGCTGGATAGGAATGGTCTCCGACTATGTTATTGAGGGTTGGAACGGCACAGAGTGGTTTGAGATAGAGTCGTGGGATGTGACAGATGAGGTGAACTTCGCAGAGATGTTCCATACATATGCCCTTGAGTGGACTCCAGACTATCTAATCTACTATATGGATGGAATAGAGATTCGTCGCGAAGAGAATACAATATGTCATAACCCCGCTAACGTATACCTCAGCACAGCGATATTAACATACAAGGGCGAGATCCCCGACAATGTGGATGGTGCTCATATGGAGGTTGATTACCTTAGAATATATAGTGCGAAGTAGCTCGCTAAGGGTTCGGAAATATAGTTTCGTATCGCCTCCGGCGGGCAGGGTGCTCCCTGCGGAGCTATTCTTCTTGTTGCGTATTGGGCTTATAGCTGCGCTATGAAATTAAAGGTATCAAAGAATTACCGCAAATAAATTTGCATAATTCTCTGATACCTTTAATTTTTTAAATGCCTGAAGGCATTTAAACCCAATCCGAGGTTAACCTCGCTGTTAGGGCAGTAAGCAAGAGGTGCAAGCTCTATTTTTCATGCGTTTGCTCTGCAACAAGTCTTTTATATGTTGTGTCGATGCCGAAGGCACCTAAAGGTGCTGTGATAAGTATTGAGAGTACTGCGACGGTGAGTACGATCTCACCGCAGGGTAGTCCCATAGCAAGGGGGAGTGATCCTATTGCCGCTTGCACGGTGGCTTTGGGTGAGTATGCGATCATGCAGAAGAGGCGCTCTTTGGTGTTGAGTGGGGTCTTGACCACCGCACTCAGCACACCGCACATCCTAAATATCATTGATAGGAGTATTAGCGTAACGGCTGTGATGCCGGCAGCAGCTGCGTATGATATATCCACTGTGGCGCCGACAAGCACAAAGAGTAGCACCTCGGCAGCTACCCATATTTTATTGAGTTTGGGGGAGATTCTTTTTGCCAATATTGGGTAGCGAGAGAGGAGTGTTATACCCATAACCATCACTGCAAGTAATCCAGAGATGGCGAAGCTTCCCTTTGCCCACTGCTCGATGGTTACAAACAGAAATGAGATACTCAATAGGATAAGTACCTTGATGGTGTCACGCGTGTGAAACCTCTTGAAATATGCTGCTATAGCGATGCCTGTTGCAAGACCCATCAGTGCTCCAAACAGAATGGAAGAGGGTATCTCTAAGAGAGTTGCACCATTTATGGAGCCCCCCAGAGCAAGTGTCGTGAAGGCGGTGAAGAGTACTATGACGAAAACGTCGTCAACCGATCCCGCTGCCATTATCATCTGCGGAATGCCCTTTTTTGTGCCGCGCTTCTCCTCCATCATCTTAAGCATTTTGGGGACGACAACAGCGGGTGAGACCGCTGCGATAACGGAGCCCATGATTGCAGCTTCGAGTAGAGTCACCCCAAGTAGGGTGGGTGCAAGCAGCATGCAAGCAGCAATCTCGAAGCATGCGGGGACGAAGCAGAGTAGGATCGCGGGGCGCCCTACTTGCTTTAGATCTCCGAGGTTGAGGGCTAAACCTGCTCGCAGCAGGATGATGATAAGAGCGATCTGCCTTATCTCAATCGAGATGTTAAGAAGAGAGTCATCCAGCAGGTTTAGGCAGTAGGGACCCAATAAGATTCCCGATAGGATCATTCCTACCAGAGCAGGTAGGCGTAATTTGTTGAAGAGGCATCCCAATGAGAGGCCTGCAATAAAGAGATAGGCTAAACTTGTTAACATAATAAGAGTTATTTACAATTGCAATTCTCGTGTAGTGAGAGCACCGTGTGGGGGACTCTACCGTGTGTGATTATCTTAATGGGGCAGTTGTATCCTAGTAGCTGCTCTTCGCTGATTATATTTGATTCGTGACGATGTACGGTGCCATTAACGCAGACGATCTGTTTCACGAAGCTCGAAACGGTGCCTATATCGTGTGAGACCATTACTATAGCCATCTTGTTGTTTATCTTGCGTAGGATGTTATACATCTCACCCTCGAAGCGGCTATCTACATAGTTGGTTGGTTCATCGAGTATTAGAAGCTTCGGATCGGAGATTATCGCTCTACAGAGGAGTGCACGTTGCAGCTGACCTCCCGACACCTCTCCAATTTGATGCTCTGCAACATCCTCTATGCCTGTGAGTTGAAGGAGCTCTTGGCAGCGACTTCGCTCCGCGGAGTTATACCTAATGCGCCAACGTCTGCCATTAAATAGGCCGGATAGCACAACCTCCTTGATGGTTATAGGGAAGTGTCGATCAAACTGAGATATTTGAGGCATGTAGCCAATGAGCAGCTCATGTTTGTTGCATAACTCTGCTGCATATTCAATCGAGCCCTCAGCCTCAATAAGACCTAAGATAGCCTTTACAAGGGTAGTTTTACCACCGCCATTGGGACCTACAATAGCTATAAAATCATCAGAGAAGATCTCTAGATTAACCCCGTGAAGCACCTGCTGCCCTTCGTATGCTACCTGAACATTATTTAATGATATGAGCTTCATTGCTGGGCGCAGATTATATTTGCAAACTCCTCGATATGCTCTATGATATTCTCGGCAAGGGGATCCACTGCAACTGCTTCAACGCCAATGTCCTGCGCGATAACTGCAACCGCGGATGATGGAAACTGAGTTTGGTAGAGAACCCCATGGATCCTCTGCTCGCGAGCAAGGTCAATGATCTCACCTAAGCGACGTGCCGATGGATCCTTGCCATCCTCCTCCACTGCGACCTGCTCTATGCCGTAGGCGCGAGCAAAGTATGTATATGCAGGGTGGTATATAACGAAGCTCTTTATGTCGGATGCGATGAGTTGTGCGGAGATGTCCAGATCAAGTCTCTTGAGTCTGCTCTGAAGAGTTATGTAATTCTCTTTATAGTGCAGTGAATCGGGGTAGAGGTTCGCAATTGCGTTGTAGCAGTTCAGTGCCATCACCTCTAGCTCACGTGGAGAGGTCCATATGTGAGGGTCTACTCCATGGTCGTGGTGGTGATGTGTCCCGCTGTGATCGTGTGAGCAGCTGCCTGCAAGCAGTTCAACCCCTGCGCTAAGATCAATCAAACGAGATTTGTCGCCTAGGCGCTTAAGGATGCTCTTCTCAAAGTCGATTAGCCCTACACTCATTATGGCGCGAGCCTCGTTTATCTCGATTAGCTGCTTGGGGCTAGGGTCAAATGTCTCAGGGCTCACCCCCGCAGGCACTAACACCTCAATGGGAATGTCGTCGCCTACGATCTGCTCAACGATATATTTCACGGGAGCGATGGAGGCTACTATAACCTCTCTGCTGGAGGCGGTTTCATTTCGACATGAGGTGAGGGCGAGCGTTGCAAGGAGTAGTGCAACAAGAGATACTTTATAACTATTCATTATCGCTATTTATTTCAAAATTTACAGCTCAAAGGTAGCGATTTTTCAGATTTATTATCTATTTTTGTATAAATTTTTTCGCATATGATACTTAACGAACGAGATTGTCGCCACACATATCTGCTTAGTGTAGCTCAACAGATGATGACAGCGGCACGTACAGCACCCAAAGGAAAGGGTATAGATATTATTGAGGTGGCTACCATTGAGGGAGATCACATCGAGCAGCTTTCTCAGAAGATGGTTGCGATGTATGAGGATAACTCCTTGGGCTTCTTTCTGCGCGATGCTGAGAATATCCTCTCGGCAGAGTATATTGTGCTGATTGGCACTAGGGAGCAGACGCAAGCTCTAAACTGTGGCTACTGTGGGTTTGCTACATGCTCTGCTCGCAGCGCGGGTGTGCCATGTGCCCTTAATACCGTTGATGTGGGTATCGCCGTGGGGTCGGCTTGTGCTACTGCGGCAGATCTCCGTGTCGACACACGAGTGATGTTCTCAGCGGGTGCTGCCGCGGAGCAGTTAGGGTACCTAGATGGCTGTCGCCATATCTATGCAATAGCCATGAGCGCATCAAGTAAAAACCCTTTCTTCGATCGAAAATCAAAGAAAGTAGAATAATAACAACTATTAATTAAAGTAAAAAATGGCACAATTTGCAATTATTGAGACTGAAAAAGGTACAATGAAGGCTGAACTATACAGCGAAGAGACCCCCGGAACAGTTGAGAACTTCGTGAAGCTCTCTAAGGCTGGATTCTACAATGCATTAACCTTTCACCGCGTAATACCAAATTTCGTTATCCAAGGCGGTTGCCCCAATGGTATCGGAAATGGTGGACCGGGATATCACATCAAGTGTGAGACCTCTGCACCCCGTCAATATCATGATCGTGGCGTATTGTCGATGGCTCATGCAGGACGTAATACTGGTGGTTCTCAGTTCTTTATCTGCCACTCGCGCGATAACACCTCCCACTTGGATGGCGTTCACACATGCTTCGGTCAAGTGATTGAGGGCGTAGAGGTCGTTGACGATATCCGCCAAGGTGATCTCATTCTCTCTATTACTATTGTTGAGGAGTAGATCCCCCAAAAGCACTCTCTCATCGCGCTCATGCCGCGCGGCACCAAGCTAAGCTTGGATCCAAAAACTATCGTTTTTGACTTATATGTTGCGCTGACGGGATGGGGCTTTGCCCTACGATAGATGCATAATATTAAGCTTTTGCAAATAAATTTGCAACGCTCAACATTATGCATCTATCTATGGCAACCGTAGGTTGACATCATCCCATCAGCGAGGTTAACTCGGATTGGGTTTAAATGCCTATACGAAAGTATTATTTTCTTTGTGCGTTATTTTTTAAATAGGTCATATATTGTAGTTGACTTATATTGTTCGCGGGCGAAGTCTATAACATTCATGGAGGTTTTGTAGAGCTCGCACTCTTCGCAATTTTCGAGCATGCATTTTGCCCCTTTTAGTGAGTTCTTGCAGTTTTTCATATAGTCGAGACCTTGAACGGTGTCGATAATATCATAGACTGTGATATCTTTGGGGTCACGCGCAAAGATATAACCTCTATCAACGCCTCCCACTTGGCTTCTTAGGATTCCTGCGTGGGTAAGTTTGTTGAGAGATGGATTGAGGGTTCTAATATTTAGTCCAAACTTCTCTGCTAAATTTGTTGCTGTTGTTTTCTGTCCCGCATAGTAGCCATCAATAAAACATGAACAGCAAATTATGCACATCCTTGTAGACATTAGGAGCATCTTATACTATTTTGTGAGTTAATATTTACACCTTAAAAGAGTCTCTAGGCCACCTCTATTGGGCTTTTCGTCGCCCTGTTGTGGTTATTCTGTCGGTGCAAAACTAGTAAAAAATAATAACATTACAATGAGAATAAGTAATCAACAAAAATTAATGCGATATTTTAACCCTACGCACTCCAGCACCTCGGCGACTCGTGCTTTTAGTCTCATAAAGTTCAGATAAGCATCGAATGGTAGC
>JBCQWG010000036.1:0-16782 GCA_047172325.1 Rikenellaceae bacterium
ACTTTTGTTTCGCTCGCTAAATTTGCAATCATATCGTCGGGGATATATGATATAATTTCTTTTGCTGTAATTTTATGGCCTTTAAACATGATAATTCAGCTATTTTTACCCTATAAAGATAGTAAAAATAACTGAATTATGCAAATTAATATGTTGATAATCAATGTATTAATATTGATTAAATTCTTCCGACCACCCATGGGAGCACCCTGCCCGCCGGAGGCATACGAAACTATGCTATCTCAACGCCAAATTTGAAGACTATCTTTTGGCAGAATTGTTCTCCCTCTTTAAGCTCTACGCTTGGGAAGGATGGTGTATTAGCTGCGTTGGGGTGGATTTGGCACTCTAGGGCTACTCCTTGATAGTCGGCGAATGGTTTTCCACTCTTCGTTGTTGGAGATCCTCCAGCTAGCCAGTTACCTGTATATACCATAAGACCCGGAGCAGATGAAAGAACGGTCATCGTGCGGCCGCTCTTTGGATCGCGCAGCACGGCATTCTCAGCCAAGATTGACTTCTGCCAGCCATCAACCACGAAGAAGTGATCGAGACCACGGAAGAGCTTAGAGTTATTGAAGTCTGTCTCCACGGCGGCACCCAAGCGATTGAATGTAGTGAAGTCCATTGGTGTGCCAGCTACCTCTAGCTCAACACCTGTTGGGATTTGATTCTCGTTCATCTCCAAAACCTTTGTTGCGCAGAGCTTAAGTTCATGCTCTAGCACAGATGTCTCGTCTGGTCCAGAGAGGTTGAAATATGCGTGGTTAGTAAGGTTCACCACTGTTGTCTGGTTGGTCACAGCGCGGTAGGTGACCTCCAAAGCGTACTCATCATCAAAATCAAAGATTGCCTCAACGTCTACTGCACCGGGGTATCCTTGATCGCCATCCTCCGAGTGGAGCGACATCACCACACGGTTAGTCTCTACGCGAGACTCCCAGATGCGTACACCAAAGCCCTTAAGACCACCGTGGAGGTGATTAGGGCCATTATTGATTGCCAGTTGATACTCTTTGCCCTCGATTATCATGCGGCCCTCAGCCAAGCGATTTGCCACACGGCCAATAGAGCGACCTACAGCTGCACAGTCGCGAGCAGTATTCTCATAATCGGGATAGCCCAAAGCTACGTCAGCAATCTTGCCATCGCGATCTGGTACATTCACCGATAAGATTGTTGCACCCAAGTTACACACCTCAACTGAGCTGCCATTATCAGAGCTCATTGTATAGGCGATAATTGCTTCGCCCTCTTCGGTCATTCCATAGACCTTCTGTTCGATGTTAATCATTGTTATTCACTTTTTAGGTTGGTTAAAATATAATCTATACGTTTTAGAGACTCCTCACGACCAATGAATGCAGTCACATCATACATGCCGGGACCTTTTCCTGCACCCACTAGCGCCAAGCGAAGGGTATTCATCACTTGACCCATGCCATAGCCCTTCTCGGTGATCCAAGCATGAACTATAGCTTCGGTATTCTCCAGTGAGAAATCCTCAATTGAGGCCAACACCTCTCTTAGCTCAGAGAGGATACGGGGGTTGTCACCCTTCCAATACTTCTTTTGCTGCTTCGCCTCATACTCGGTTGGAGCCACAAAGAAGTACGATGTGAGATCCCACAAGTCGGTGGTGAATGTTGCGCGCTCCTTCATGATGCCCGCAGCGCGTCCCGCGAGCTCATCGCTCACCTCGACGCCATGCTCACGCAAAATTGGCTGGTATAATGCCGCTAGCTCCTCATCGCTCTTACGATGCATATATTGAGCATTGAACCACTTCGCCTTCTCTGGCTGGAAGCGAGCACCAGACTTAGATACTCTCTCCAAAGAGAAGCTCTCGACAAGCTCCGAGAGGGTGAATAGCTCCTGCTCCGTTCCGGGGTTCCACCCCAAAAGAGCAAGCATATTTACAAATGCCTCCGCGAAGTAACCATCCTCACGATAGCCCTTTGCCGTATCGCCAGAGGGAGCCTGCCAGAAGAGCGGAAAGACAGGGAAGCCCATCTTATCACCATCGCGCTTCGAGAGCTTGCCACCGCCCGTTGGCTTCAACAAGAGTGGCAGGTGAGCAAATTGAGGCTTTGAATCCTCCCATCCGAAAGCTTTGTACAATAGGTAGTGCAGTGGAAGTGATGGCAACCACTCCTCACCACGAATAACATGCGAGATGCGCATCAACTTGTCATCAACGATATTTGCTAGATGGTATGTTGGTAGTGCATCGACCGATTTATATAGCACCTTATCATCAAGTGTGGAGGTGTTCACCACAACATGACCTCGAATGAGATCATCCATCTCGACAAGCTCATTCTCAGGCGTTTTAAAACGAATTACCCACTGCTCACCGCGCGCCTTACGCTCCTCAACCTCCTCTGCACTAAGAGAGAGAGAGGTGGGTAGCTTCGTGCGAACAGCATAGTTATAGGCGAAAGCTGCTCCTGCCGCCTCAGCCTCCTTGCGACGAGCATCGAGCTCCTCCGCGGTATCGAAAGCGTAGTATGCCCAACCATCCTCTACGAGCTGCATCGCATATTTAAGGTAGATCTCGCGACGCTCACTTTGACGATAGGGAGCATCGGGGCCTCCTACGCCAACGCCCTCATCAATTTCGATTCCGCACCACTTCAACGACTCGACGATATACTCCTCGGCACCCTCCACAAAACGTTGAGAGTCGGTATCTTCAATTCGAAGAATCATCTTGCCGCCATTGCGACGTGCAAAGAGATAGTTGTAGAGAGCGGTGCGCACACCACCAATATGTAGAGGTCCCGTAGGGCTTGGTGCAAAGCGCACCCTTACTTCTTGATTCATTTAATATATATAATGTTTATCTATTTTGTTCTATAATCAATACGCATAGTTATACGCGCCTTTTTATTGCGGCTCGATGTGTTGAGAGATCCTCCAGCGGCATATGCCTCATTGGTGTTGGCTCCCGTAATTTGGAACACACCCATCTTTGCCGACTGCACCTTACCTAGCTTCGCTCCGGAGGCTGTTGCAATCTTCGTTGCTCGCTGCAAGGCATCGGCCGAAGCGGTCTCGATCAGGGATAATTTAACATCTTCGAGCTTCGTATAGTAGTATGCAGGCGAGTATGACTCTATGGAGATTCCTTGAGCAAAGAGCGATGAGATCTCCCTCGACATGCTCTCGACAGCCTCCACATGGGTTGACTCAATCACAATTGGCTGCACCAAGGTATACCCCGTAAAGCGCTGTCCAGTGTAGTTACCATTGGCACCATAGCTTGACTCATACTCCTTATTCACACTTACAAAATCAAAGGTGGTAGACTCCTTTGAGATACCCTTTGAGAGGATAAACTCCTCCACAATAGCCTTATTCTTCTCTAGCTCCTTGTAGCCCATCTCAACGCTGCTACAAGCAACTTCAATATGACCGCTCCAGACAATGAGATCCGAAACAAACGAGGTCTCACCCAACCCCGTCACGGTGATTGTCTCCTGCGATCTATACTTGTAGGTATAACCATTTACCAATATTATCGCACTAAGGATAATGGAGGTGGCTACCACCAAGTAGCCCCAAGCTCCCTTTCTACTCTGCTGCTTCATAACTATCAACTATTAAAATCTATACCCCAACGAAAGGTTAAGAGGAGAGATGACATCATCAATAAGGTATGAGCAATCGAGGGAGATCTTAGAGAACTCCACACCAAGACCCAATGAGATGTAACTTGGCATAACGCTGTCATCACCACTGAGGTAGTAACCCAAACGAGCGAATATCATCTTATTGAAACCATACTCACCACCTACTCCAAGGCCAAACGCTGACTCCGAGGTGAGCATATTAGCCTGCACATTAACGCTACAGCTATGCTCCCCCTCATCTAATGCTCGATAGGAGCCTCCCACCTTAAAGATGGATGGCAGCGAGTAGCTATTATCATCATAGCTGATGCTACCCATATTGCTATACGATGCTGCGAGCGTTGCTCGATCGAGGATGTATGTTACACCGAGATCTACCCCAAAGCTACTTCCAGAGATCGACTCACCCAAAGTAGAGGAGATCGACTTAAATGTCACACCCACCGCAAAGGAGTCGGTAAAAGCGCACGAGAGAGCCACATCAAACGAAGAGTCGCTTGGCGAGAACTCACCACTATGGTTACCTTGATCGTCGTAGATATCGTATGAGGGTTGCGCAAAGCCTCTATAAGAGGCTCCCACACCAAATTTATCACCTAGCTTGTAGTATGTAGCAAACGACAAAAGATCGCTACTAGCATCCACCACCTGCCACATATTATACGATGCCGCCAGAGCAAAGGTATCCTCCGAGAGGGCAATCGCCGCCGGGTTGTTATAGATAGAGAATGCTGAGGCCTCCGCTGCAACCGACGCTCCACCCATAGCTTGGGTACGTGGGTCAGGTGAGATATTTAAGAATGATACTGCTTGTGCAGCTGCTGCGAGAGGCATAAAGGCGCCCACCACAGCCATAACGATTAATATTTTTGCTCTCTTTATCATAGCTTCACTATATTACGTGTTAACTCTGTACCATCATAACTCATGATAACAGTATAATTTCCTGCCGAAAGATCAGAGAGATCAATCTTCGCAGGATCAAATGGAGAGACCTCCACACTACCTGAGTAGACCTTACCACCCGACGTATTGTAGATATCTATCTGCGTCGTGTGCTCCTCCCCCATTCTCACATTGAGAAGATCTACCACTGGATTGGGATAGAGGTCAACCTCATTCTCAGGGTCGCGCACCAAGATTCTAAACGACGTTGTCGCCACCTCGCTGCGAGAGTCAGTTGCCGTAA
This sequence comes from Rikenellaceae bacterium, assembly GCA_047172325.1. GTDB lineage: Bacteria > Bacteroidota > Bacteroidia > Bacteroidales > Rikenellaceae > Alistipes. The sequence continues at coordinate 4,825 of JBCQWG010000036.1, forward strand.
GGGAGATATCTGCATTTCCATAGCTCATGCTGGTGATATAGAGTAGTCCACTGCTAGGCACAAGATGTGCCACGGAGGAGGCCGAGGAGGTCGATTTATAGCTTAGCGACTCGCCATCGCCATCGTAGAAGATCTCCGATAGGTCGAGCGTCAACTGCTCTCCGACATATGTCATCACAATATCCTCCGGCTGCTGAACCACCTCTGGGGCCGTATTAGGCAGAATCGTATAATTTACACTCTGCTCCGTGACGAGGCCATATTGATCCGTCACAGCGATAGTCGCCGTGTAGCTACCTTCGGATGCATTTTGACCCGTTATATTCAATGTATATGTGTTATCCGATACAATCTCATTGAGGGTGAGGGCATCTGACCCCGGAGTCACCTTGACACTCACGGTGTGCCCATCAGGATCGGAGCAGACAAATCGCAATGAAGCCTTCTCAAAAGATTTCACATCTACCTCTACGCCATCGAGCGCCTCGATTGTAGGAGCATTATTTGAACCTGTCGTCACAGTCTTCACAGAGGTCATCGAAGAGAGGTTGCGGCTCTGGTCATAGGCATCGAAAGCAACATAGTACTGCGTCTCGAAGGCCAACCCCGACACAACGAGGCTCAACACCTCCCCTTGCACACTAGGCGAAGTGAGGAACGAAGCCGACGACACCCCCGCAGGAAGATCCGTGCGATTGAGCGATGAGGTGAAGGCTGAAGTGCTATAATAGGCAGTGATACCATAGGCGCTACTATTAGATGCATCCGTATCCTTGGGTATGGTTACATCTGCCGTAATTGTATTGGCTGATGTGCCCACCGTATAGGTTGTAATGGCATTCGGTGCAATGGTGCTCTCAATTGTGAGCGAGGCCGATGCATCCACAAGATCTCCCATCTTACCCTTCATGCTTGTCTCATAGCTCGATATGTCGCGCGCATAGTTGTAGAGGCGCTCTTTGAGGTCATCCGCCGTAAATCCTGTGCCGCCAAACTTCGACACGATCAAGGCTGCAACGCCCGACACGTGAGGTGCCGCCATGGATGTACCCTGCATCAAGGAGTAGGTGTTATCTGTCGTTGTGCTGAGAACTTGGTTTGACTTGGTGTAATCTCCTCCCGGAGCGGTTATATCTGCCCAGTCACCATAGTTCGTGTAGTATGCACTTTTATAATCCGGGCCTATTGATGTCACACATACAACAGGCTCATACATTCCCGGAATAGCAAGCGTTCTAGACTCATTTCCCGCTGCGAAGATCACAACGCCTCCCGCCATGGGTCCCTCCTGATTGCCATTCTCATCGAAACCGGCATACTTAATGAAATAGTCTATTGCCGCTTGGTCGGAGCTAGGTACGGAGGTTGCCTCCTCATAGCCCCAACTATTCTGAGATATCACAGCGCCATTATCCGCGCCATATTTGATTGCACTCGAACTACTTCCCGAAAGAGTACTACTAGAGTCATCTGGATCTGTCCTCAAGATCTCTGCCGACATGATTTTAGCTCCTGCGATACCCTTCGAGGAGTTTCCACCAGCTATGCCGCCCACACCAATCTTATTGTTGTTCACCGCAGCGACAGTTCCCGCCACGTGGGTTCCATGATCTCCCGCTACAACCGTACCGACCTTTCCAACGAAGCTATAGCCATTAACATCATCTATATATCCATTGCCATCATCATCAACATTGCGTGTGCCGTTGGCCTCAGCCTCGTTGATCCAGATGTTGGCCGCGAGATCCTCATGCGCGACCTCTACGCCCATATCTACAACACAAACGATAACGCTGCTAGAGCCTACCGTGCCTGAGTCCCATGCCGCAAAGAGATTGATATCGCTTCCCTCGACTTGATTATACCCCGAACCAGTATTGTTATAGTGCCACTGATCGCCAAGGAGGGGATCATTAAAAGGGAGCGACGAACTGCGCGACGAGCTGCTCGTAGCAGATGGGGAATTTGCATCAACGCGTGTAGCCTCATTATTACCAATCTGAACAACCTTGTGGCGGTACTCAACCTCCACAACGCCCTCGATGCTACCTAGCTCACTGTTGGCACGCGTCAAAGATTCGCTCTTGTCGAAGTAGACCTCATACCAGAGATGAAGCCCCTCGGCACGTGTGCGAGCCTCAAAGCGCCCCGCATAGGGGAATGTGCGAGTAAGATATGTCGCTCCGATGCTCTCCAGCACCTCATCGGTGCGCGTGATAGAGGTGCGCGTTAGGATGCCAGAGGAGTCTGTGCTCTGTTCGAGAGCCTCGGCAAGCTCCTCGCTCACCTTAATTCTTAGGTATCCACTCTCCAACGCACTCTCATTGAGTGTGCTGACAACCTCCTGCTCTGCCTGCTCCTGCTCTGTGGAGGAGGGGTAGGAGCCACATGAGGCTGCACCAAGTAGTATTATTGGTAATAAAAACTTTTTCATCAATCTGAATAAATTAATTTGTCGTTACTTTCTGTAGTTGGTATTCGTAAGGAAAGCTACAGTTTTCAATATACTCTGAGGATCATTCCAATCAATATTCTCCCTCTTTTCGAACTCTTTGAATGCCTTCTTGCCCTCTTTGGTCAACTCGCGCGAGATACCGCTCTTAGTCGCCACAAGCTTATCATCGGGAAGCACAACGAAACGATTCTCCTCAAGGTAGAGCGTGACTCCACCCTTTCGATTCTCTCGCAAATCCATATGGTTAACATTCGTGAAGCCTCCGACCGCTCCAATCTCCTCCATCGAGGTAAGCTTTCGTGTTGCTGAGATATTCGAGGTGGTGCCATATGCTCCGGGAGCCTCATTGAGACGATTGAAGTCTGCGAGTGTAACTGTCCCCACGAAACCATCTTCGCAGGCAGCCTCCACCTTTATTAAACCACCCTCAAAGTAGATGAAGCTCTGCTCCCCTATCGTCACGCTATATATCATTCCACCATTAGCCTCTCTAATATTGTCACCATCCAGATAGTGCAACTGGCTAGCTCTATAGTGCACATTCACCTTATTCTTCGACGTTTTGCCATCTATATAGATAATTTTGGCATCCTCAAAGTCATAAAACATATATGGCCACATCGTAGTACACTCTTTCTGCTGCTCCTGCCCATAGGCTACACACGAAATAAACATCGCTATAAAAATCAAAAATCGCTCCATAAAAATGTTGTTTTAGTTAAAAAAATAAAAGGGTATCACAAAGATACCCTTTTATTTTTAATTTCAAAAACTTTGATTAGCGAATTGGCTTTGGAAGATCATTTCGCTCAACATAATTTCTAGGAAGATTTATACCTGCTGAAGATACTGCTGCTGAAGCTGCTGGCGCATCTACCTTTATAAGTGCTGACGTCATATATACATCATAGTATCCAAGACCTTCTATGTAATATGCCCACCAAGTATCTGAAGTGAAGGTTACACCATCAGTATATACAAACTCAATTGCTGCATCAGCATCACAGTTGTATATCATGATTGGGTAATCTGTGCCACCATAATTATAGTAATCTATAAGTTGCCAATCATCAATAGAGATTGATCCAGAGTGCTCACTGAATGACATAGTAAGCTCCTCAGTTGATCCAAAACATAGACCAGAGATTGTGTATGTAGTAGTTCCTCTAGAGGTAGTCGCTGAGATAGTGACATAGGCACCATAATCACTCTCATTGGTTGCTCCATAATAATATGAATTACCATATAACATATAAGTACCAACCACATCAGCTGAGCTTAGCGCTCTACTGCGGTAGTAGATATCATCTGTAGAGATTGCGTTGCTCAAGTTTCCATAGATATCCTCGAATGCGCCCTCTGCGAATGAGAATGCAGCAGTTGCACCATAGTTAAGATCCTCTGGGAAATATGCTACGATTGCTGTTAATGAAGCCGCACCATAATCTGAACCAGCTGACAATGTATAAGAGGTTGTCTTTGATCCATCATAGATAGAACATGTCGCACCACCATCACCATATATAGCAAGCTCTGTACCATCGGTGAACAATGCAACGATGTCGCTATTGTCGCTGAAGTAGATTGTAGAACCATCTTGCTCAACGTATGAACCATCGTCAGAGGTTTGGAATGAACCATCGTCATTCTTCACACCTACGAATAGATCGAAGTTAACAGGAGTAACTTGGTATGCAATAGATGAATCTGCGCAAGCTGGAGCTGGAGTTGATGCTGAGTTCTCAACAACGCCCTCACCCCAAGTTAGGGCAACGTTAGCACCGGGGTGCAACTCTGGAAGAGCGATAGCGAGCGTGCAACCATCAACGATAGAGAGGTCTGAAGCAGCGATTGTGATCTCGTCAATTGTAGCAGTAGCATAAATAGCAGTTACGGTAGCCGTTACAGCAGCGCTAGCACCAACTGTCACATCCTCAGAGAAGTCAACATACATTACGCCAGCAGCCTCATCATAGTCAAACGACACTGGGTAAGGAGTATCAAGGTTTGAAGTGGTGATCGTCTTAGTAACGATAGAACCTACTTGACCTTGCTCGTTAGCAGCCACTGCATATACAGTGTAAGTTGTGTTTGGAGAGGCTGAAACAGGGATTGTAGTTGATGGAGTAGCATCATAGCTAACTGTAGCTGATGCCAAGTCAGAGTACGACACCTTAAGAAGCGATGTTGCGTTAAGCTCTGCCGCATCACCCGATGCAACTAGATATGAGTAATATGAAGTACCCTCAGCAGCTGTGATAGTAGCCTCAATAGAGTATACAGCCTCACCATCAACCACTGATGTAGTCTCCTCGAAAGAGATAGATGGAGTAACATCTGTTGTATCTACTGCGATGGGATCCTCACTTCTAAATTCTGTACAACCTACCGCCATGGCAAGTGTAGCAAAACCGAACAATAAATATTTTTTCATTTTCATAATTTCAATAGTTATAAACATTTATACAATGATATCCAAATTACTTCTTCACAGCAGTGTATGGAGGCAATAGGATCTCGAAGTAACCATCACCACCAGCACTAATTGCAGGAGCAAACTCAGTAGAGGTAAGAGTTATTGTAGAACCATTGTCAACAATATTGAAGACCATATTACCCTCATCATAAAGATATAGGTCAGCAGTACATCCATACATATAGATATTACCATCACCATAAGTTGTTGTGTTTGTTGGGTGAGTCTGTCCCATTGGAACATAGATCTCGGTCAAATCCTCATTTACAACACCATAATAACCAGCAGAGAGGCCAACACCTGCAATATTTGCGAAGTAAACCATAGTAACATCTGACTCAGTCTTAGAGATTACCATATCGAATGCTACATCACCATTAAAGTATGACGAAGCGGTAACTGTATATGTACCCAAGATAGAAGAAAGTGGGTGATCCTCATCCTCGATAGTGACTGTACAAGAGTCTGTTGTACCTGCATCCACTGAACCAGTATTAGAGATCGACAAAGTGAAGCTAAGGTCTCCGGTGAACTCACCTGCGATATCAATGATATCAATCTCAACATATGCTGTGCGCACCTCAGAGGAGAATGTAAGTGTAGCTGCTGGATCAACCAAAGTGAAGTTAGTACCCTCTACAGCGGTACCATCCTCTGCAATGTAAGCAATAGTTGTAGCGATTCCCTCAACCGAAGCGAGTGTGATTGGAATCTGAACTTTACCTGCCTGCTCACTGAATGCGTAAGAGGTGCTACCGAACGCTACGAAAGCGTCAGCGTCATCAAAGACAGGTACCTCGTTAAGGTTACAAGAGGTTGCCATTAGAGCAACACTTGCAACAACTCCCATATATTTTAATATTCTTTTCATATCTCTCTATTAATAGTTATTTTGAACAAGATTTGAGTTAACATCAGTCTCACGCTTAGGAATTGGAAGAGCCCAATAGTTGTCTGTAGCAGAGAGGTAACGAGTAACGGATGAATCCTCGTAAGAGAGCTCAGACTTAGTACGAGCTAGATCAAACCAGTAGTGACCCTCGAAAGCAAGCTCCTTGCGGCGCTCTAGAAGAACATTTGCGTTACCTGCTGCTGTGTAAGCAGAAGCTCCTGTACGTGTAGCGATTGTATTAAGGTCGCTAAGAGCTGATGCACCAGAGATTGTTGCGCCATTAGCCAAAGCCTCAGCACGGTTTAGATACATCTCTGAGAGACGAAGGATGATAACATTGTTTACATCTGGAGTGCTCTTGCCCTTTCCGGGGAACTTAGTAGACCACAACTCGCCACCTGACTCCTCGTTAGCATCTGTCACGAAAAGAGTTCCGCGAACGTCGTCAGCCTCGAAAAGCTCATATAGATCAGATGATGCAGCGCAATCACCATAACCCTCTGGGTATGTCATATACATAACTGACTCCCAATATCCATCATAAGAGTTAGATTGTGAACCATATAGCTCGAAGATAACCTCACCGCCACTTGGAACGTCAACACCCCATGACTCAGAAGGATCTGCAATCTGGTCAGCTGACCAAAGAGAGAATGCGCTATTCTCGATCACCTTTGTTGCATAATCTGCTGCTGACTGATACTCAGCCATATATAGATAAGCACGGCTCAAAAGAGCTTGGATCGCTGGAAGCGATACAGAAGCCTTTGCATCGGTGAATGAAGAGCGATAGTGAGTAGGGTCGATAAGAGCCTCAGCCGCCAAAAGGTCCTCTACGATTTGATCGAAAGTCTCCTTTAGTGTGTTACGAGCAGGTTGCTCCATAGCTGTCTTATCAGTATAAAGGATTACAGGAACTCCCATTCCGTCAGAACCCTTAGTGTATGCGTGTGCATAGGTACGAACCAAGTCAAAATGAGAGAAGGCACGAAGGAAAAGAGCCTCAGCCTCAAGGTTGTCTAGATCCTGCTGTGAAACCTCTGAATCAGTTACAATGTTTGGAAGAGCCTCCATTACATTGTTTACCGCCGAGATCACATAGTAAGCATAACCCCAAAGAGAAGATGTAGAACTCTCATTGTAGTTCATCTGATAAGGAACTGTCATACGACCAGAACCAAAGTCACCACTTGTTGGGCGCTTTCCATTACCAGAACGCATCTCAGCATCCAAAACCTGATAACATCCATACCAATATGTTGACGCCATAGGTGAGTATGCTCCGGCAACTGAGTTACTCAAGCCTGAATATGTTGAAAGCGTTAGATCTGTTGTCTGAGACAAGTTTGGCTCTTCAACCAAGAAGTCGTCACATCCAACAAAGAACAGAGCAGATAAAAGTGCTATTGCTGTTATTTTTTTCATAATCTTAATCAATTTAAATATTAGAATGTCAATTCGATACCACCTACGACAGTCTTAGTTACAGGGTAGATACCATATCCCATACCTGTAGTACCACGCTCTGGGTCATATAGGTTAGTGTCGTGGAGAGTAAAGATATTCAAGGCACTTACATATACTCTTGCGCCACCTAGAGAGATGCTCTTAAGAACACTCGATGGAACATTGTATGAAAGAGTGATATCCTTTACGCGAAGGTAGCTACCATCCTCCAAATAGCGAGTTGAAGCCATTGCATTGGAGCTAGATGTGTTACCAGCAATTGGAATTGGGTTACATCCTGTGTCACCGGGGTTCTGCCAGTAGTTAAGAGCAGATGTTGATTGGTTCATAGACATCTGAGCACCATCTGAGTTAAAGTATGCATTCTCAACAACAAGGATCTCATTACCATACTTAAACTCGAAGAACGCGCTCAAAGAGAAGTTCTTGTAACGTACTGAGGTATTGAAACCACCTGTGAAATCTGCCTCTGGAGAACCAGCGTAGATATAACGAGCATCGTTGTAGCTATTTGTAAGTGAACCATCCTCAGCTACCCATAGAGCCTCACCATTTGATGGGTTAACTCCGTAGTACTCCTTAAGGTAGAATGTGTAGAATTGCTTTCCTACAGTATGATTCAAACGTGAGTCTTCTGAGTAAGACATCTCATCTACATCACCCAAGTCAAGAATCTCAGACTTGTTGAATGCGATGTTGAAACCTAGATCCCAAGTGAAATCCTTCTTAGAGATAACAGCTGCATCAAGAGAGATCTCAAGACCCTTATTGCTAAGTGAACCGATGTTCATGAAGTTAGAGCTGAAACCAGATGTTTGAGGAACTGACTTATCAAGAAGCATATCCTTTGTTGTACGGTCGTATACATCAACTGTTGCACCTAACCATCCAAGTACTCTTACGTCGAAACCAACGTTCCATGTGTAGTTCTTCTCCCATGATAGGTTATCGTTAGAGGGAGATGCTGGAAGCATTGCAGAGACACCTGCGTATGCTGTAGAAGAGTAGAGACCATATGCTTGGTATGCGTCAATTGCGTTATTACCATTAACACCATAACTTGCACGAACCTTCAACTCATTCAACCAATCAACATCATTTAGGAAATCCTCGTTGTGAACATTCCAAGATCCACCAAGTGACCAGAATAGACCCCAACGGTTGTTAGCACCAAAGAGTGAGCTACCGTCGTAACGAACAGAACCTTGTAGGTAATATCTAGAGTCGTAGCTATAGTCAAGCATACCGAAGTATGAAAGAAGAGTCTCGAATGACTCACCGTAGCTAACCTCATCTGTCTCAGCTGTACCAGTGTTTGGATATGGCATATCTGGATCTACATCTGGAGAGTAAGAGTAGTCATAGATAAATGTCTGCTTCTGAGCCTCTTGACCAGCCATAATTCTCACGCTGTGAACATCACCCAAGATAGTTGAGTATTGTGCTGTGTTAGAGGTAGTAAGAGTTGTGTAACGTGTGTTAGAGAGCTGCAAAGTACCTGTTGTACCACCATACTCAGCCTCTGGAGACCAGTAACGAGTACCATCACCAAATGTACCCTCGAAAGAGTTATTTGTCTTGAAGATAAGACCCTTTACTGGAGACCACTGCAAGAACATTGTAGATTGGTTACGATATTGAGCCTCAAACTGTACATCATACTCTGCTGTTGCACGTGGGTTAGTATATGCGTTAGAAGAGATGTTAAGATTGTGGTTACCCTCATCGTCGTATGCTGGGATCCATGGCATGATTGTCATACCAGCAAATGTAGGGTTAGAGTAGTATAGAGATTGCATTGGAACGTCATTTGACTCAGTGTAAGCCAAGTTGACGCGTGTTCCGATAGACAAACTCTTTGTAAGATTATAATCAGAGTTTACACGAGCTGTGATCTTCGAGTAGTCGATACCGTAGAAGACACCCTCGTTTTTGTGATAATTAACAGAAGCAAAGAACTTACCTTGGCTGTTACCACCAGATGCGTTCATCTCATACTCTTGCATCTTACCCAAACGTGTGAAGTGATCCATCCAGTTTGTCTGATCGTCAGTAAGAAGTGACATTGGACGATAGTAAGGAGATGTTGGATCATCTGGATCATAACCGCCATTGATAGCTGCTGTACGTTGGTAATCAAGCAACTCAGAACCAGTCATGATATCAAAGTTGTTGTCGTTAGAGAGTGCAGATACACCATACTTAGCACGAGCAGTAAATTGTGTCTTACCAGTAGAACCACTCTTAGTGGTAACAAGGATTACACCATTTGCAGCACGAGAACCATAGATAGAGGCCGCAGCAGCATCTTTCAATACTGTGATAGACTCGATATCGTTAGGGTTGATTGCAGAGATTGCATTACCTGTGTTAGTGAAGTAAGATTGGTCACCTGTAGATACTGGAATACCATCCACAACCCACAATGGCTCTGAACTAGCATTGATAGAAGATGTACCACGGATACGAATCTCGGATGATGCACCCGGCTGACCTGAAATTGTAGTTACTGTCACACCCGCCATCTTACCAGCAAGCATCTTATCAACTGAAGTTACTGGAACCTCACCGATATTCTCAGACTCGATTGCTGAAACAGATCCTGTCATCGCCTCGCGGCTTGTTGTACCGTATGCCACAACTACTACGTTGTCGATAGATTCAACACCCGATTGAAGAACAATATCAAAATAGGTTTTGCCTGCTACCTCAACCTTTTGTGTCTCCATACCAATGTATGAGAACTCCAAAGATGCTGTGCGTGGTGCACGGATCTCAAATTCACCAGCCATTCCGGTCAAAGTACCGTGTTGAGTACCACTGACAATAACTGAAGCTCCAAGAATTGGATTTTTCTCTTCGTCTACTACTTTACCTGTTATAGTGATATTCTGAGCTATACTCATTATCACTACACCAAGAGTAAACATCGACGATAGTAAAAGTTTTTTCATCATAATGTCTCTTTTAATATTAAAAACGTGTTAATTATTCAAGTACAAAGATATTAACAATTTTTAATATTCACAAATATTTTTAATAAATAATCACTATTTATTAAAAATAATAGATAAAAGGACTCTTTTGCTTACAAATAGGATGTTTTAATGCTATTTTAGTTACAATTAGTAACTAATATTTTTAATAATAAAATAAGGGAGGTCGACAATTTGCCGACCCCTCTCTATATATATAATAGGTATACCACTAGACATTGAAGAGGAAGTGCATAATGTCGCCATCCTGCACAACATACTCCTTACCCTCAATGCCAATTTTACCAGCATCGCGACAAGCTCTCTCCGAACCTAGCTCCACGTAGTCATCATATTTCATCACCTCGGCACGGATGAAACCACGCTCGAAGTCTGAGTGAATGACACCCGCCGCCTGTGGAGCCTTCATACCTTTGGTATAGGTCCACGCATGAGTCTCCTGAACACCTGTCGTGAAATATGTCTCAAGCTGCAAGAGAGAGTAAGCCGCCTTAATCAAGCGCGCCACACCCGACTCGGTGAGTCCGACATCCTCAAGGAACATCTGACGCTCCTCATAGCTCTCCAGCTCCGCAATATCTGCCTCGGTTGCAGCAGCCACAATAAGCATCTCGGCATGCTCCTCCGCGATAGCCTTCGCCACAGCCTCAGTATGCTCATTGCCATTCACCGCGCTCTTCTCATCCACATTGCACAGATAGAGCACTGGCTTATTTGTGAGCAGGTTCATCTCATCGGCAACCTTCTGATCCTCCTTATCTAGCTCCAAGGTGCGGGCACTCTTACCCTGCTCCAAAAGAGCCTTATACTGCAATAGAAGCTCATGCTGACGCTTAGCCGCCTTATCGCCCGACGCCGCCTGCTTCTGACACTTACTGATTCTGCTCTCAACGGTCTCAAGGTCCTTGAGCTGAAGCTCCGTGTCGATCACCTCCTTATCGCGCACCGGATCAACCGTACCATCCACGTGAGTGATATTGCCATTCTCAAAACAGCGCAACACATGAATAATAGCATTCGTATTACGAATATTCGCCAAAAACTTATTTCCTAAACCCTCTCCCTTTGAGGCACCCTTAACAAGACCCGCAATATCCACAATCTCAATTGTAGTTGGAATAATCTTCTTCGGGTTATCAATATTAGCAAGCGCCACCAAACGCTCATCCGGCACCGTTATCACACCCACATTAGGTTCAATCGTACAAAACGGAAAGTTTGCCGCCTGCGCCTTAGCATTCGAAAGAGAGTTAAAAAGAGTCGATTTACCAACATTAGGCAAACCAACAATACCACATTGTAAAGCCATCTATTTAATTTTAATCTTTTAATTTCAAAGTATTTCAAGCGCAAAGATAACCATTTTCCGCCAATTACCTTTATCCAAACACAAAACAATTGGGGTAACGCATGAAAAAACTTGCTGCGCTGCACTATTTCTAAATCTCTAAAAAGATATTGCTCGAACTATCCACGCTATCAATGTGTTCTTGTATTTTATCTCTTAGCGTTATGCACTTATCTACATTCATATATTTCATTCGGCTATTGCCATATGTGTTTAATAAGATCTTATTAATGCGAATTAAGGTTTGAAAATAACCTAAAATAAGTGGTTAAAAAAGTTGGTTAATTCACTGATTTTCACTATATTGTAGTGCTAAGAACGCTA
>JBCQWG010000037.1:0-16491 GCA_047172325.1 Rikenellaceae bacterium
TTTCCGAAAGTAGTACGTATCTCATATAAACTTCTGATTATGATGTAAATATACGAAATATTTGCCAATTATCCAAAGAAAATACGAAAAATATCGCAATAATTATTTTGCGCTACTTAAATGTTTTATTCAAACCTTATAAAAAATATAATTAACAAGGCTCTAATGTTAAGAGTGTTATAATTATATTAAATTTTATTTATACCATGTGGAGTAGCCAAAATCCCGCTCCTACGCGTTTCTCGCCGTATATTTTTATTTTTTTCGATTGACTCTCGTGTCTTGTATGGGCGTTTGTGATCGAGGTGAAGGGCGATTGCCGAGTAGCGCAATTGTTTGGATTTAATTCCGCGATTGAAGAGGCGTTCGCCAAACTCGCGATCTTGTCCTCCATACTGCATCTCCTCGTTAAAACCATTCGTTGCGATGATATCTTCGCGCCATCCCGATGCGTTGCAGCCATTCCATGTCGCTTTGGCGGGCGTTATATAGTTCATCATGCGGGTGAACCACTCACATCTATAGAGTTTCGTAGATTTGAAATCGCTCTTTAGACCCATGCTCTTTAGCCACTTTAGGGAGAATGCATTCTCGCTTAGGATATCTTCATGTGTGAGTCGCTGGCTAATCTCCATCGGAAGACGAAAGTATCCGCCCGAAAGAAGGTATCCTCGCTCGGCATGCTTTAGATGTGTGGCTATAAAATCTTTACGAGGGATGCAATCTTGATCGGTAAAGATAAGGTAGTCGGCGCTCGATGCCATGATAGCGAGGTTGAGTATCTTTGACTTCTGGAAGCCATTATCCTCATGCCAGATATGCTTTATGGGTAGGCGTGAGCTGAAACTTAGGATGAGCTCACGGGTATCATCCCGTGAGCCATCATCAGCGATAATTATCTCATCCGCCATCCTCTGTTGGTATAAATATCCCCATAGCGTCTTTTCGAGCCATGCTGGATTATTATATGTAGATATAATTACCCCTACTTTCATATGATTCTTAGTTGTAAAGATCGTTAAGGACCTTTGCTAGGCGCAAACCACCGTTAAGGAGTTGACGCTCAGCAACGGGTGCAAATTCAGTGATGTAGTCGTATGAGAGTTTGCTATCAATTGGAGTTGCATCGTAGATCTTAGCAGCCTCCTCTACAGTCTCCACGAACCATTCGATTGGCTCTCCTGATTGAATCTCCTCTTTTGCCTTTTTGTCAATGATATCTAGCTGCTCCCACCATCCTGCGTAGCTCCATTTGTGAGCTGACTCAATGAGTGCGCTATCCCACAATGAGTGGAGGTTTGTTTGACGGCCAAAGAATGTAATAGGGTGGCGGTTGCCTCCCAAGTCGCTAAGGCGTCCCGCGTGCATTGGGCAGTGCATATCTCCCAATAGGTGGATAAGCATCATGACAGCCTCTTTCTCCTCTTTCTTGCTAAGTTTGCCACCTTTGATCTCTGCAATCATCTGCTCGGTTGCAGTCACAACATCGCCCTTTTCGTTAAGGGGCATTGTCTCAATTGTCTTACCCTCGTCGATGTTACGATAGTGCCATGTAGAGGTGTGTTTGTACTCCTCCATGCCACGGATGTTATCCATCCAGCTTGAATAATAGACAAGAGAGTGGCCATCGAGAACCTCTCTAACAGCTTTAGCTGCCTTTTTGCTAAGGTTCTTTTCGCCGATGTAAGCCACAACGTCGTGTCCCATCTGGCCCCAAGCCATCGCTTGGATAGTTGTGCTGAGGCAGATTACCGCCAATAAAAGTAGTTTCTTCATTTTTAAATATTTATTGATTCATAGTTGCTAAAAACTCCTCGTTGCTCGAAGAGAGGTTCATCTGCTTCTGTAGGAACTCCATCGCCTCTACGCAGGTCATCTCAGAGAGATATTTGCGAAGTATCCATGTGCGGTTCATCTCCTCGCGTGTAAGGAGTAGATCCTCACGACGAGTGCCAGATGCAATTACATCGACCGCAGGATAGATACGCTTGTTGGCAAGTTTGCGGTCAAGTTGCAACTCCATATTGCCGGTACCCTTAAACTCCTCGAAGATCACCTCATCCATCTTGGAGCCAGTGTCGATAAGAGCTGTTGCGATAATCGTTAAGGAGCCCTTCTCCTCGGTGTTGCGGGCAGCACCAAAGAAGCGCTTAGGCTTGTGTAGGGCGTTGGCGTCGACACCTCCCGACAGGATTTTTCCAGATGCTGGTTGCACGGAGTTGTAGGCGCGTGCCAGACGGGTGATTGAGTCAAGGAAGATCACGACGTCGTGACCGCACTCCACCATGCGTTTAGCTTTGTCGAGAACCATCTCGGCAACTTTCACGTGGCGTGAGGCCTGCTCATCGAAGGTTGATGCCACCACCTCCGCTTTTACGTTGCGGGCCATCTCGGTAACCTCCTCTGGGCGCTCATCAATGAGTAGAACAATCATATAGGCCTCCGGATGGTTGTCGGCAATGGCGTTAGCTATAGATTGAAGCAGCATTGTCTTACCTGTTTTGGGCTGTGCTACGATAAGTGCACGTTGCCCCTTTCCGATAGGTGCGAAGAGATCTATAACACGATTCGAAAGGGTGTTGTGTCCATTTCCGGTAAGCTTAAACTTCTCGCTAGGGAAGAGAGGAGTCATAAACTCGAACTGCACGCGATCGCGAATATACTCCGGTTTGAGACCATTGATCTCGTTTACTTGGACCAGTGGGAAGTACTTCTCACCCTCGCGTGGAGGACGTATCAGACCCATCACGGAGTCTCCATGCTTTAGGGCGTAGTGCTTTATCTGAGATTGTGATACGTAGATGTCGTCTGGAGAGTTGAGATAGTTGTAGTCAGCCGAGCGGAGGAATCCATAACCATCCTGCATAATCTCTAATACACCTTCTCCCTCAATGCTTGCGGTGAAGTCATCCTTTGTGATAACCTCTCCTTTAGAGGGGGTAGTGTGAGTATGAGTGTTAGTTGGGTGCTCTTGGGGTGTCTCCTGCTCTACCTCTTGTGTTTTTTGGCGACGGTTTTTGAAGCGATCTTTGGGTTGATGCTCTTTGGGTTGCTGCTCTATCTGCTCTGTTGGTATAGGTATAGGTGTAGGTGCAGGTTGACTCTGCAAGGCAGCGCTGATCTCCCTCTTTACGGGGGCTACGGCGGTCGCCTCTGGTGTGTTAGCCTCATTCTTGATGATACTTACGCGGGGGCGACGACCCTTCTTCTGAAAAGAGGGCTGAGTGGGTGTAGCCTCGTCGCTCTGCTCTGTGGCAACATCTGCTGCTGGGGCACTTTTCTGTGGGCGCCCTCTTTTCTTTTTTTGTGTGGCTACAGAGCCCTCTTGAGGCTCTTGCTTCGCTTGAGCTGCTATTTGGGTTATTGCAGCTTTGAGAGCATCCTTTCTTATATTGGTGTTCTTAATACCTAAGGATTTGCCAATTACCTTTAATTCGGCAAGGCTCTTACCCTCCAATGCTTCGATATCGTGCATGCTATTTATTAATTGATTTCAAGTGGAATAAACTCCGAACGGAGCGATTAGAATTTTATTTCGCAAATATAATGCAAAAATATGATATTTACAAATATAAATTCTCAAAAAAAGTAATATCTTTGTATGTTGAAGACTAATAAAAAACCGACAATCAAATAATGCATAAATTAGCCAATACGCGCCACCTGCTTTCAGCCTCTGTACTCCTTATGTTTGCCTCATGTTCAACGCTTCTTTCAAGCCGTAAGACGGTTGTAGAGGAGGTTGAGATCGCAGTAGATTCCCTTTTAGTTAATCCGATAGATTCAGTTGAGTTAGAATCAATTGTTGAAGAGGTCGCTCTGATAGAGCCCGATACAATTGAGGTGGAGCCCGTTCCAGTGCCTGTTGAGGATGTAGTAGAGCAGCACGAGATATTTCACTTTGAGGATAGCCAAACTGCGGGTGTCGTGATTAGTGAGTATAAAAATATGGTTATCGGAGATATGGAGCTAGATCTGCGCAAAGAGAACTCATACTATCCAGCAGATGGGCACGTTACATCTCCCTATGGGTGGCGTAGTGGTCGCATGCACGCTGGAGTCGATATCAAAGCGTATAAGGGTGATAATATATATGCAGCATTTGATGGTGTTGTAAGGCTCGCTAAATATTATGGGTCATATGGCAACTGCTTAGTTATTCGCCATTATAATGGGTTGGAGACCGTATATGGCCACGCCACAAAGCTCTTGGTGAGTGTCAACGACGAGGTTAAGGCGGGCGATGTAATAGCATATGCCGGCAGCACAGGGCGCTCTACAGGTTCACACCTTCACTTCGAGGTGCGCGTGGGTGGTAACTATATCAATCCAAGTCTAGTTCTAGATACCGACAAACGAGAGGTGCGCGACACAACTCTCTATGTGACAATGCGCAACGGAAGGCTCTTCGCCTCAATAAATGACTCTGAGCAGGCACGAGAGGATTATATCCTTGAGCAGATCAGTATAAAATATCACATCGTAAAGAGTGGTGATGTACTCTCCAGAATCGCTGCAAATAATGGCACAACTGTAGCTACTATATGTCGCCTCAATGGAATCTCATCAAAGTCAATCTTGCGTATCGGTCAACGACTTATCGTGAGAGATGGTGTGAAGCCCTCGACTACGACTACTAAGGCTACCACAACCACAACCACAACCACCACAACAGCAGCACCAACCACCACCAACTCAATACAATATACTATAAAGAGTGGCGACACCCTCTCCGAGATTGCCAGTAGACACAATACAACAGTCTCTAAGATATGCTCTATGAATGGTATCTCAACAAGAACAACTCTAAAGATAGGTCGCAAATTATCTATCCCAAGCAGTGGCAACAGCGCTGCAACAATCTCGCAGGATGCAGCTCAATACCACACAGTAAAGAGCGGTGACACACTCTCCGGAATAGCTCAAAAGTACAATACAACGGTCACCACTCTCTGTAATTTAAATAATATATCACGCACTTCAACCCTTAATCTCAATCAGAAGATCCGAGTGAAGTAGAGTAGTTTCTCATATGCCTCCGGCGGGCGTGGATAGCACCCACGCGGGTGCATATTACTCTTGCGGATTGGGCTTATAGCTGACGCTAAACCCAATCCGAGGTAACCTCACTGATGGGATCAGCGCAATAAGAAACCTATAACCAAGCCCCCTTATCCGCCGCCCTGCTACTTCTGGCGGAAATAGATCTGAATTGGTACTCCTGAAAAGTCCCACTCGTCGCGCAGTTTGTTTTCAAGGAATCTGCGGTATGGATCTTTGATGTATTGAGGTAGGTTCACAAAGAATGCGAACTGGGGTGTTGGTGTTGGTAGTTGTGTTACGAACTTTATTTTGATATATTTACCCTTGGTTGATGGTGGTGGGTAGTTCTCAATAATTGGCAAGAAGAACTCGTTGAGTTGGTGTGTTGCCACGCGACGTTTGCGGCTTTGGAAGACGCGAATTGCGGTTTGAAGAACCTCCAATATACGTTGCTTATTGAGGGCTGAGGTGAATATTATTGGAATATCGTTGAATGGTGCCAACTTGCGCTCTAGCTGCTCGCGCCACACCTTCATTGTGTTGCTATCCTTCTCGATAAGGTCCCACTTGTTCACAACGATCACGCAACCTTTTCGATTTTTCACAATGAGGTTGTGGATATTAAGATCCTGATTTTCTAGACCTTGCTGCGCATCAAGCATCAATACACATACGTCGGATGCTTCGATAGCGCGGATGGAACGCATCACGGAGTAGAACTCTAGATCCTCCATTTCGCGATTCTTGCGACGCATGCCGGCAGTATCTACGAGGTAGAAATCCATTCCAAATTTATTGTATCGAGTGTGAATTGAATCACGTGTGGTACCTGCGATAGATGTTACAATATTGCGCTCTTGGTCGAGTAGGGCATTTGTCATTGAGGACTTACCTACATTTGGACGACCTACGATGGTGATGTGGGGTAGTGAATCATCGTAATCACTCTCTACATCCTTTGGGAGGGCCTTGACCACAGCATCTAGAAGATCACCAGTGCCGCTGCCACTCATCGAAGAGATGCAGAAGAGCTCATCGCCCAATCCTAGTGAGTAGAACTCATGAGAGAGGTATACTTGGTCGTTGTTGTCGATCTTGTTGCAGACCAAGATGACGCGCTTTGAGGAGCGACGTAAGATGTCGGCCATCATCATATCGAGGTCGGTGATGCCTGTCATCACCTCGACAAGGAATAGAATGACGTCAGCCTCCTCTATTGCGAGCAGCACCTGACGGCGGATCTCATCTTCGAAGATGTCATCCGAGTTAACTGAATAACCACCGGTGTCGATCACCGAGAACTCTGTTCCGCACCAGTCGCTCTTGCCGTAGTGTCGGTCGCGCGTGGTACCTGCGGTAGAGTCAACTATCGCTTTGCGCTCACCAATGAGGCGGTTAAAGAGTGTACTTTTGCCAACATTTGGTCGGCCAACTATCGCTACTAATCCCATATTTAAATCTCCTAAATCCTTTTTTTACTATAAATTAAGGTTGCAAAGATAGTGCTTTTTTGTCGAAGATAAAAGTTTTGCAAAATATATGCTATAAAAAATAGAAGTTTAGAGAAAAAATATTAACTTTGACCTATAGTAAAAATTTTTAAACATTATTTAAGATGAAAAGAATTTCCAAGATTTTCGCAGTTGCTGCGCTCTTGATAGTTTCAGCAACTCTTAGTGTAAATGCACAAGTCTATTACGGTGTGAAGGCTGGAGCAAATGTCTCAACCGTGGGTATTAGTGATGCACTAGAGGATATTAGCAATAATAAAAGCGCTTATGGCTTCCAAGTGGGAGGTGTGCTCGGTGCGAAGATTCCAATCATTGGTATTGGCGTTGAGGCTGAGGCTCTTTGGGTGAATAACAAAATGTCGCTCGGTGGTGATATCGGAGAGGTTGTAAGCAACTCTATAGAGGTTCCAGTGATGGCATCTATCCCCGTTCTCCCTCTGCTTCCTATCTCACTTAAGGTTGGTCCCTCGTTCGTGCTTTACAATAAGGCGAAGAGTGGCGATATAGATCTAGGAGAGGTTAAATCGAATGTCGGTTACACCATCGGACTTGGCTTGAAGGTGAGTAAGATCACTTTTGATGTTCGTTTCAATGGTCAGTTCACCTCTTCGAGTCCCTTTGCAAATATCATCAGCAATGCAACAAATATTGATGTAAACGACTCTATATATAATATTCGCGCAAATACATTTAGTGCGTCGCTTGGTTACCTTTTCTAAAAACAACAATTGTAACACCCTTTGTTCATGAGTGTATCATCAAATGAGATTACCCTAGAGGGGATAGATCCACGTGAGCTATATGGCGCGCAAAATGTCTACTTGGAGCAGATCAAAGAACTTCATCCTCACTTGAAGATTGTGGCACGAGGAGCCTCAATCAAGATCTTTGGATCGGAGGAGGAACAGGCAAAATTTGAGCGTCAGCTAGAGGGTCTTGTGGTCTACTATCAGAAGTATGGTCATATCTCCGCAGAGGTGGTAGCACAAGCCTTTTCGGGAGGTAAGATTGAGGTGGAGACACGTGTAGATAAAGATGTTATTGTCTTCGGAAATAGTGGTAATATAATCCGTGCTCGCACCCATAATCAGCAACGTCTGGTCGACAGCTACAAGAGTTGTGATCTGCTATTTGCGACAGGTCCCGCCGGTTCGGGTAAGACCTACACGGCAATTGCATTGGCTGTGAGGGCCCTCAAGGAGAAGGAGGTGAAGCGCATAATCTTGACTCGTCCAGCTGTTGAGGCGGGTGAGAAGCTTGGGTTCCTTCCCGGAGATCTTAAAGAGAAGCTCGATCCATATCTGCAACCTCTCTATGATGCTCTCAATGATATGATTCCACCATCCAAGTTGCAAAAATATATGGAGGATGGCACCGTGCAGATTGCTCCTCTAGCGTATATGCGTGGTCGCACACTCGACAATGCCTTTGTGATCCTTGATGAGGCGCAGAATACAACCCTCGCGCAGATTAAGATGTTCCTTACGCGTATGGGGCGAAGTGCAAAGTTTATTGTGACGGGTGACGTGACACAAATTGATCTACCTCACAAGGGTGATAGTGGTCTAATTAAGGCTATGAACAACTTGCGCGATGTGAAGCATATAGCGATAATTGATTTTGACACTCGCGACATCATTCGTCATCCATTAGTAAAGGAGATTGTCAACGCTTTTGAGCGTGCCGATCAGAGAGAAAAAGAGAGAGAAGCAGATAAGAATAATTAAGAAACCTATAACATAAAGAGTATGAATAAAAATTTTGAGGCTCTCAACCCAAAGGTGGTATGGAAGCATTTTACAGAGATAATGAAGAGACCACGTCCTTCTCATCATGAAGAGGCTATTCGTCAATATGTAGTTGATTTTGCAGCGGCCAATAACTTGGAGTGTGTCGTGGATGATGCTCTCAATGTATATATCCATAAGCCAGCTACCCCCGGTATGGAGTCACGTAAGGGTATTATACTTCAAGCGCACCTCGATATGGTTCCTCAAAAGAATAATGACAAGGAGTTTGACTTCGAGAATGATTCAATTGAGGGTTACATTGATGGAGAGTGGGTGACAGCAAATGGTACAACCCTCGGTGCAGATAATGGAGTGGGCGTTGCAGCAATCCTTGCAGTATTGGAGGATAGCGAGCTTGTCCATGGTGAGCTAGAGGCTCTTCTCACCGCAACTGAGGAGACTGGAATGGATGGCGCCAATGGCCTTAAGGGAGGTCTGCTTAAAGGTGAGATCTTGCTAAATCTCGACTCTGAGGATGAGGGCGAGTTGTTTGTAGGTTGTGCTGGTGGTACTGATCTATCGGCAACTTTCGAATATGAGAGCACTCCAACCCCTGATACCGACTATAAAGCATTTAAGATTGAGGTGAAAGGCCTTAAGGGAGGTCACTCAGGTATTCAGATAGTGTGTCAACGTGCAAACTCAAATAGGGTGTTGTTCCGCTTCTTGCGCTCTTCGGCAATTGATGTCGATATGTTACTCTGCTCGGTTGATGGCGGTGGCCTGCGCAATGCTATTCCACGCGAGACCCAAGCTGTAGTCTTGGTTCACGAGGAGGATGTAGAGGATTTCATGGAGGCTATTAAGAGCTACGAGGCTGAGATCATCAATGAGTATGCTGGCATCGAGGATTCAATCTCGATCACCGCAACGGAGGTTGATCTTCCAGAGGAGATGATGGATGAGGATGCTGCGGCATGTTTAGTGTGGTCGATTGTAGGATGCCCCGATGGTGTTGTTAAGATGTCGACATCTATGCCGGGATTGGTGCAAACGTCAACGAACCTCGCTCGCGTGGTGTCGGACGGCTCCACCGTGAAGATTCAATGTCTACTTCGCAGCTCACTTCGCTCTGAGAAAGAGGCTTTGGCCGACGCTATCGCCTCCGTATTTGAGTTGGCTGATGCCGATGTAGAGACCTCCGGATCATACGATGGCTGGAACCCAAATATGGAGTCTCCAATCCTCAAGACGATGGTCGCTTCATACCAAGATCTTTATGGCAAGGAGCCAAAGGTCACTGCAATACATGCAGGCTTGGAGTGTGGCATAATCAGCACGAACTATCCTCACCTCGATATGATCTCATTTGGACCAACCATCCAATATCCACACTCACCCGATGAGAGAGTGGAGATAGCATCGGTAGAGAAATTCTACGACTTCTTGAAGCATACCATTGAGAATGCTCCACAGAAATAGTGTTGAATGGGTGCAGTAGATATCCACAAGTGGTTTGTGATAGTTAATCCTGTCGCGGGTGCGGGAAGAGGATTAGAGGAGTACCCTCAAATCTCTCGTCTTCTCCGCGAGGAGCATATAGCGCATGAACCAACCTTCACTGAGCATAAGTTTCACGCTGTAGAGCTTACGGTCTCCGCCATTAGGCAGGGCTACCGTAAGCTCTTAGTTGTGGGAGGTGATGGCACAGTCCATGAGGTCGTAAATGGCCTTTTTATACAGAAGGAGGTCGATCCAAAGCAGGTTACAATAGGTGTTATTGCTGCGGGTAACATCAATAACTGGGCGAAGAGCACAGGGATTCCTGCGCGCATTGATAAGGCTATAAAGGTGATAAAGCGTGGAAATACACAGCTGCAAGATGTGGGCACAGTCTCTTACGAGGAGGCCCACTACCGACAAACTCGCTATATAGCAAATGCTGCCGGAGTAGGCTTCAACACCTTTGCCCTCAAGCGGTTAAACCATATACGCAATAAGGGTCGACATGGCCGCAAACGTCAATTGTGGTCCTTTATACAATCATTCTTCAGGTATAAACCGACAGGCATCAAGGTGTGGATAGATGATAAATTGGTTTGGAACAATCTGCTAATGAGCATCTCAATAGGTATTGGCTCCTACAGTATTGGAGGAATGCGCCATATGCCAAATGCAGTGCTCGACGATGGAGAGCTCGACCTCTCACTATTTCGCCCGATACACTTCTGGCATATCCTATTCCGCACCCATTACCTCTTCGATGGCGGTATCTACCGTATCGGCCATATCCTACAGCAGCGCGGCTCAAAGATACGAATTGAATCTACACCAGAGATCTCTCTGGAGGTCGATGGCGAGTTAATGGGAGAGAGCCCATTTGAGTTCTCTATCATCCATAAAGCAATTCGCGTTGTTGCGCCTAAAAGGAAAATGCTTTAGACGCCTTCTCATCGCGCTCATGCCGCGCGGCACCAAGCTCAGCTTGGATCCAGAAACTATCGTTTTTGACTTTGTGTTGCGCTATTGGGATGGGGCTTTGCCCTACGATATATTTATAAAAGTGAGCTTATGCAAATAAATTTGCAGCGCTCACTTTTATAAATATATCACCGCCCGCCGGAGGCATAAGAGAGTATATCTTCATGTGTTTACTCTTTCTGAGTTGCTTGATTCCATGAGGTCGCATCCCACTCTGTTCGCATGCGGTTGCTGGGGGCGCTTGTGGTGACTCCGGAGTAATAGTTGATGGTGGTGTAGTACGCGTCGTAGTTGTTTGATGTTGAGGCGTATGGGCCAATGTTGGCGAAGAACCTATCTGTGTGGAGTCTACATTCGGTGGGGAATGCTTTTAGCATTTGGCTGATAAACTCTCCGGAGAGGGTGTTGCCGTTGCATAGGGCCAACATATATTGTTCGAAGTCTAGGAAGAGGTGCTCTTCGAGTCGCTCATATGGCTGAATGGTGTTTGCATCGACGCTCTCCACGGTTGTGGTGGAGTTAATCTGGTAACATATCTCAGCTAAGGCATCTAGCTCGGAGGTGACAGCCATTGCGACGCAGCCGGAGGGGAAGCTATATGTGCTATAGTAATCTACATATGCCTCGCATGCTCCTTGCAGATCAACGGTGGTGCCGCTGTTGGAGAAGAGCTTAGGGAGCACCGTGTCGTATGGGAATCCATATCCCATGATCTCGCAGGGGGAGGCTATGATATAGTTACAGGTGTTGCGAAGTTCGTACAGTGCTTCGATAGAGGACATGAAACACTCATCGAAGAGGATATATCCAAAGTGAGTATCAGTGGCTTCGAGCCCCTCTCGAAGCTCTGAAATATCGAAGAAGCTATCCTCCTTGGAGCCTAGATAGCGGGTGATAACAGGAGATGTAGACATAGCGTCCCAGTTGATATCATCGGACTCGGAGGTGGCTGAGAATACAGTTGTGGAGTTCCAGTCGCTGTAGCGATCTTTGGGAGTCCAACCTGTGGCGTGTCCACTTATGATTAGATTATAGCTGTCGGCAGGTGCATGACTTTTGGCATCAGCTATGATTGTGCTTAGTGCATCCACCGTAAGTGATGTGATGTCGCTATATGTCTCTAAAACCTCAGAAGCGCAACTGCCATTGCTATATTTGTATTCAACAAGATATCCACTGCTAGATGAGTCGTGTCGAAATATTAAGAAGCGACCATAGCCCAATCCATTTTTCGTTATAGCCTTTTTTGCGGCACTTATATTCTCATCGAAGCATGATGATAGATTGGTGCCAGTCATATACATGATTGTGGTCTGAGGGGTTGTGTCGGGTATGTCAGTTCCCTCCTCCTTTTTGCAGCATGCAAAGAGGAGAAGGGTAATAAATATGTATAGGGACTTACGCATTCTCTATTTGTACTCCTTTGGCTTAAGGTTGTTGAATTGCCATGTTCGGTCGCGTTTGTAGGTTACATTGCTTGGTTTATTCCAGTAGATGCGTCCAAAGTCAAAGAAGAGACCCTTGATCTTCTTGCCGCTATCCCCATCGCGTTGAGAGTCTAAGAATGGGATATACTCCACCGTGCGACTAACGACCTTAGCCTTTTCGTGAGCTACTCCCTGTGTGGTGAGTAGATCTAGGGCATGATCGAACATGATTATATGTTTTGGTGATTTCTCTTTGAGTCCATCACCAGAGTTATCTATTGTAGATAGAATAAGGTTAAAACGCTCGAAGGCCATCTTCTCCCTGTCGCTATCACCCACAGCACCATAGGCATAGGCAAGTAGGTTCCATAGCGTTGGGCTGAATGGATTGTGCACAAGAGCCTCATTAGCAGAGATTATTATCTCGTCTAGGGTACTTTGGGAGGGTGCTTCAGGGTCAATTGAGGAGGCTAGGAGTAGCACTCTATCAATTTTGCTGTTGGTCTCCAGCGGTTTGTATAGCTCGCTATAGGCGAAACCATAGTAGAGGTAGTGAAACTCCTCGGCTGTGAAAGATCCTCCGTTGTTGAATTTGATATATATGTTAGGGTAGTAGTATGGTGATGAAGCATCGTTAATTTTGTCGATGATATCATCCTCAACGGGTACCTTAGCCATAAGAGAAAGGGGGAGGAGCAGAAGCAGTAAGAGTAATTTTTTCATTGTTGTAGTGTGTTTGTCAACAAACAAACGCAAATTTAGTGCAAATCGTATGTCTCGATGAGTCGTTTGAACTTTGCCTCTAGCTCGTCGCTACCTGAAACTAGTGGTAGGCGCATGCGATTGCTGATGATGCCCTTTGCGTGGAGTGCACATTTGACACCCGTTGGGTTACCCTCCTCGAAGAGAGCGTCGACAGCTTCACTCAAGGGGGCATATGCAGCTTGAGCCTCGTCATACTCTTTGTTGAGAAGGTGGGTCATGAATTGTGACATCTGCTGAGGGAAGAGGTTAGCAGCAACGGAGATAACACCCTCACCGCTACGCTTTGAGATATCTAGAGTCATGCCATCATCACCCGAAATCACCATGAATCCCTCTGGGCGCTCGTCGATAATGCGGTAGATCTGATCTAGGTTGCCAGAGGCCTCCTTTACTCCGATCACATTGTCGAAGTCGCGAGCAATACGCAGAGTGGTCTCGACGCTCATATTAACGCCGGTGCGTCCTGCGATGTTGTATAAAATGATTGGAAGAGGTGAGTTCTCTGCAACAACCTTGAAGTGTTGGTAGAGTCCCTCCTGTGAGGGCTTATTATAATATGGTGTGACGCTCAAAATAGCATCTGCGCCGCGAAGATCAAATTCGCGTAATTGGTCGAGAACCTCCGATGTGGAGTTACCTCCAACACCGATAACTAAGGGGACACGTCCTGCGATGTGATTCGAGATAAACATTGCGATTACTGCACGCTCCTGTATATATAGCGTTGGGGTCTCTGCGGTGGTGCCCAATGCGACGATATAATCTACACCACCCTCTATCACATAATCAATAATTGTAGCTAAGCCATTGTAGTCGACTCTTCCATCCTCTGTAAATGGGGTGACAAGTGCAACTCCCAACCCTTTTAATCTCTTCATATAATATATTTTTTATTATCTAAAATAGAGTGCCTTGTGAAGGCTCCTCAATTGGTTTGTTACTATCTTGGAGGATCATCGCGGAAAATTGCTGCTCGTTGATGATCGTGACGCCTAGTTTTTCTGCTTTCTGGCTCTTTGCAGGCCCCATCTTGTCACCTGCAACAAGGTAATCTACATTTGCAGAGACCCCTGAAAGAACCTTACCACCATGTTGCTCAATGAGTTTTTTAAGCTCATCACGGCCAAAGATAGTGAATTTACCCGACACAACAAAACTTTTGCCCGTTAGAGTTTCAGAAATGAGGCTCTCCTCTCTGCTTTGCAGGGTAACTCCCGCCTCCTTAAGGCGTTTCAAGATGAGTTGGTTCTCCTCTTGAGCGAAGTAGTTGAGGATGGAATCGGCAATCTTCTCGCCCACCTCCTCGGTTTGAAGAAGCTCCTCTCGTGTGGCGCTGCAAAGTGCATCGAGGCTCTTAAATGCTTTGGCGAGATGTTTCGCTGTGGTCTCTCCCACGAAGCGAATGCCTAGCGCGAAGAGTACTCGCGCGAACTCCACCTGCTTGGATGCTTCAATGCTGTTTATGATATTTGTTGCCGACTTCTCACCTAGGCGAGGCAGTGCGGCTATCTGATTAGCTTCGAGAGAGTAGATATCTGCGATATTCTCTAGGAGCCCACTCTTGAAGAGTAGCTCAATGGTCTCATCGCCTAAGCCATCAATGTCCATCGCTTTACGACGTATAAAGTGAATTATGCGACCTACAATTTGTGGAGGGCAGTGCGCCTCATTGGGGCAATAGTGTTTAGCCTCTCCCTCAATCTTAATTAGTGGCGTGTCGCACTCTGGGCAGTGTGATATATATATAAGTGGCTTCACCTCGCAGCTGCGCTCCGAGAGCTCCACCCCGGTGATCTTGGGGATGATCTCGCCACCCTTCTCCACATAAACTCTGTCACCAACTCTAATGTCGAGCGCTGCGATCTGCTCCGCGTTGTGCAGAGAGGCGCGTTTAACGGTTGTGCCAGCAAGTAGGACCGGTTCGAGGTTGGCTACGGGTGTTATAGCTCCTGTGCGTCCCACTTGATAGTCGACGCTTAGGAGCTTGGTTAGAGCCTGCTCCGCCTTGAACTTATATGCCACGGCCCATTTGGGGGCCTTCGCCGTGAAGCCTAATGCGCGCTGGGCTGCATATTGGTTAACTTTGATTACTACGCCATCGGTAGCGAATGGTAGCTCGTGGCGCTTTGTGTCCCAATATTCGATAAAGTCGAAAACCTCCTGCTCGCTTCGACATAGACGCATAGTTTGAGAGACCTTAAAGCCCCATTGTCGAGCTGCGGTGAGATTCTGCCAATGCGACTCGAATGGGAGATTCTCTCCTGCAATCTGGTAGAGTAGGCAATCTAGTGCGCGCGAGGCTACTATGGCCGATGATTGCTGCTTGAGTGTGCCGGCAGCAGCATTGCGTGGATTGGCGAATGGATTCTCGCCAGAGGCTATGCGCTCGCCATTGATGCGCTCAAAGGAGTCGAAGGGTAGGACGATCTCCCCACGGATCTCAAAGAGAGGAGGGTAGCCCTCGCCACTAAGTTGGAGCGGAATTGAGCGAATGGTGCGCACGTTGCGTGTGACATCATCTCCACGAGAGCCATCTCCGCGTGTAACAGCTTGAACTAATGTCCCTTGCTCATAGGTGAGTGATATTGCGGTGCCATCGAACTTTAGCTCGCATACAAACTCTGTGGTCTCAGCCTCCGTGGAGACTTTATGGATAAAGTCGTGTAGCTCGTCAAGGGAGTAGGTATTACCAAGGGAGAGCATTGGAAAGCGGTGCTCGCGACTCTCGAAGCCGTTGGTGATGTCGCTACCCACGCGCTGTGTGGGTGATGCTATGTGTGCAAACTCTGGATATTGCGTCTCTAGCTCTATGAGAGAGCGTAGAAGAGTGTCGAATTCATAGTCCGAGATGGTGGGAGCATTTTCGACATAATATTTATGGTTGTGTTCATTGAGCTGACGTGTGAGCTCCTCGATTTTTTTCTTAATCATTTGTAGTAAATAATGAGTCGTAAAGGTAGGTATTTTTGCCTAAATATAGAAAAAATGATATTTTTTTTTCAAAGTTTTTTCAAGGTAATTAAATTTTGCTTATACTTGCGGGAAATTTAACGAGTAAATACAAAATACATATAATTTTATGACACCCAAAAGAGTAGTTAAGAAACGTCTAGTTACAAGTTATCAGAACCTTACGCCAGAGATTCAGGCCCAAGTTAAGGAGATGTACCCACTAGGCTTCACCGATGCAATGATGCGTATTGATAAACCTAATGGTGATTTCTTCTATGCAGTCCCTTTCGAGACCGAAGAGATCTTCTATTTAGTTAAGATCGACGTTAAGATTGACGATAGTGAGACCATGGAGAAAGATCTCTTTGCCGATCAGATTAGCGAAGATGACCAACTAGATAAGGTCGATGAGATCGTTGATCTTGAAGCAGAAGATATGTAATATTTAAATATCAGCGGAATTAGGGGCTTTTACTTAAGGGGACTTCTAAAAATTAACACTTTGATATTTAGATAATTATCACTATCTTTGTGTATTGTTTAAATCTATAATAGAGATGATTTTTAAGAGTACAGGCAAAC
>JBCQWG010000038.1:0-15192 GCA_047172325.1 Rikenellaceae bacterium
CTTCCTTCAGATTCCATCTCACGGTGGACACCCTTGCCTTTGGCTAGACACTTCCCACTATTAGGGCGTGTTCGGGACTTGCACCCTTTAGATTATACACATGCTGGGCGTACTATAAATTACGGGATAGAGATTAGATTCTATCCCGTAATTGTTTCAGACTCAATATTAATTAACTTCTCTTTCACAGAGAGCCCTGCTGCGTAACCAACTAAAGCTCCAGTAGATCCGACAACCCTATGACATGGGATGATAATCAATATTGGGTTTTTATTATTAGCCATTCCTACGGCTCGTGATGCATTTGGATTGCCAATTGCTATTGCTATCTCCTTATAACTACAACATGTACCATAAGGTATCTCAAGTAATGCTTCAAATACTTTTCGTTGAAAAGAAGTAATGGCATCTAGATACAGCTCTACATCAAACTTCCTCCTTTCGCCACGCAGAAACTCTAAGACCTGACGAAAAATACCATCTATAAAAGGTGTGGGACACCCTTTATCAGATGGTGATGATTGAAGTATCTGTAGTTTTGAAAGCCTACATTCACGCTCCTCAATATAGATGTAACCAATAGAAGAGGTGTAAACTGCAAAATGGCTACCCATACACCTATCTACTTAACAAGAAACTCTTGAAATCGGCAAAATCATGACTTATCTCAATACTCTGCTTTGTCCCCTGCATGAAAGCTTTAAGAGGTGCCGGAATCTCTATTTTACTCTGTGTTATCTCTTCCACGCGCTCTAAGAACTTAGCCGGATGAGCAGTCTCTAAGAAGACTCCTTGCTCGCCATCTTTCAATTGCTCTTCAAGAGCTCTATATCCACATGCTCCGTGAGGATCAAGTAGATAGCCACTATCATTTAAAGTAGCGCGCATTGTTTCAGCAATTTGCTCATCTGTATACGTAGATCCTGAGATCTCTTCCACTATAGCCTCGTGCGATCCATATAGATCTAGGACACGAGCAAAGTTACTTGGATCACCAACATCCATAGCGTTAGCATATGTCACAACTGATGGACGAGGGGAGTAGACTCCGCTACAAAGATATTGGAAGAATATATCATTTCTATTATTCGCAGCGATAAAACGCTTAATAGGTAACCCCATACGTTTTGCGATCAAGCCAGCTGTGATATTTCCGAAGTTTCCACTTGGCACACTAACGACTAGCTCTTGCTCTTTTCCCAATCGTTTTAGTTGCGCATAAGCATTGAAATAGTAGAATGCTTGTGGCAAGAAACGAGCTACGTTAATCGAGTTTGCACTTGTCAGAGTCATATGAGAATTAAGTTCTCCATCGGCAAAAGCTGCTTTAACTAATGCTTGACAATCATCGAAAGTTCCATCAACCTCAAGTGCTGTAATATTTCGTCCAAGTGTAGTAAATTGACACTCTTGAATGGCGCTAACCTTACCTTTGGGATAGAGTACATAAACATGAATCCCTTCAACACCCAAGAAGCCATTTGCCACAGCACTACCAGTATCACCAGAGGTAGCAACCAACACGTTAACTAAGCTACCTTTACTCTCACGAGAGATGAAATAACTCAATAGGCGCGCCATAAAACAGCCACCAACATCTTTAAATGCTAATGTCGGACCATGGAAAAGTTCGAGAGAATAGATCGAGGGAGTAACCTCTACGATAGGTGTTTCGAAGGTGAGAGTTGAGTTGACAATCTCTCGCAAACTCTCCGCTTCAACATCCTCTCCAAAGAATGCCTCGGCAACTCTAAAAGCCATCTCCTGAAACGAAAGTTGGTCTATAGTATCATAGAAATCAGCTGGTAATTTCTTGATACTCTCCGGCATATATAACCCCTTATCAGGAGCAATGCCATTTACTACTGCATCACGTAGCGATGCATATGGGGCTTTTTTATTTGTGCTATAGTAACGCATAATATTTTCTATTTAAGCTTATTAAGTAGTGCATCCATAAACTCCTCTCCATGGAGTTCTCCATAATGGCCTTGGATAACTGAATATTCATCATATGTTGTGACACTATCACCCTCAATCAAGGGGTTATATATCACAAATGGTATTGCCTCACGCGTGTGAGTTCTTAGACAACAAGGTGTTGGATGGTCTGGAAGCAGTGCAATTGTCACATCGTCATCAATACTCTTTACAGCCTCCATAATAGGTGCAACTACCCTATCATTGAGGTATTCAACTGTACGTATCTTAAGCTCCGCATCACCTTCATGGCCCGCCTCGTCGCTCGCTTCAATATGAAGATAGACATAATCATCAGTCTTCAATGCCTCTATCGCAGCGGCACTCTTACCCTCATAGTTAGTATCATGTAGGCCTGTCGCCCCCTCTACCTCTATCACTTTAAGTCCGGCATAGACTCCTATTCCGCGGATTAGATCAACAGCCGAAATAACGGAGCCTGATGCAATACCATACTTCTCACTGAGGGTCTGCATTGCTGGTTTATAACCCGGCGACCATAGCCATATTGAATTGGCAGGCTCTTTACCATCAGCTATTCGCTGTTTGTTGATAGGGTGATCCGCTAAGAATGTTTGAGAACGAAGAGTTATTTCATTGAGAAGTTTAGCCGTCTGCTCTGCCTCTGGAGCAGTTGCTGTCATCATCACCTCGCTGAAATGAGTTCCCGGAACATCATGTGGTGGAGTACATTTCAAGGCCTTATTACCACCTTTTAACTTAAGCAGGTTTCGATAACTAACACCTGCAAACAGAAATATTCTATCATCTGCAAGCTCCTGCTGGAGATCATCAATGAGTACTTTAGCCTCTTCAGTTGATATGTGACCTGCCGAATGATTCAGAATCAAACCATCTTTATCAAGGGTAATTAGATTACAGCGCATAGCCATCTCACCATCCTCAATATCTACACCCATACTTGCTGCCTCAAGTGAGCCACGACCTTCGAAAACAAGGTCAAGATCATAGCCCATAACAGCTAAGTTAGCCACTTCACTTCCCGGCTCATAGGTTGGTGGTACTGTATGAAGCAACCCTGTACGCCCTAACGTCGCTAATTTATCTAATGCACTTTTATTTGCTGCCTGAATGGTCGTTTTGCCGCCAAGTGAATCAATTGGCAAACCCGCCATTCCATCTGCTAATATCACTAAATACTTCATAAGTAACTCCTCCCATTATCGAATATTCGCTATACTAATTATATCGGCAAAGACTCCTGCCGCAGTAACTGCCGCTCCTGCACCATAACCTTTAATCACCATAGGTAGCTCATTATAGCGCTCTGTTGTTAATAAAACTGAATTATTGCTACCATCTAGTTCATAGAATGGATGTTTAGCATCAACCGCCTGAAGACCAACTGAACCCTTGCCACAATCCAAAGAGGCGACGAAACGCAATCTTAGACCTTTGGCCGCTGCCTCTGCTCTCATCTTCTCAAACGATTCGTCGGCAAGAGATAGGTTTGCTACAAAATCCTCGTATGAACCCTCAAAAAGCTGAGATGGAATAAATAGATTAGATTCAACATCCTCCTTCTCAATTTTATAACCAGCCTCGCGGGATAAAATAACCAACTTACGTACCACATCTGAGCCATTTAGATCTAGTCGAGGATCCGGTTCACTATAACCAGCCTCCTTAGCCATCATTATAGCCTTTGAGAGAGGTATATCCGCACTTACGCTATTTGAAATAAAATTAAGTGTTCCAGAGACAACCGCCTCAATACGAGTGATATGATCTCCACTATTAATAAGTGAATTTACTGTATTTATAATAGGCAGTCCTGCTCCCACATTTGTCTCAAAAAGGAATTTAACACCCCTCTGGCGTGCTGTTGACTTAAGTGCTAGATAATTCTCATAGCTACTAGATGCAGCGATCTTGTTAGCTGCAACAACCGACACATTATGATCCAACAATGTGCGATATATAGAGGCAATATCCTCGTTAGCTGTACAATCCACAAAGACAGAATTTGCAATATTAAGATCCAAGATCTCCTTAATAATGGCCTCCGGGTTTGCCTCACGATCCGATGCAGCCAACTGCTGCTGATAGTTATCCAAGGATATTCCACGACGCTCAATTAAAGCACGACGCGAATTAAACAGGCCTACAACATTCACTCTAAGCGACTTCTCCGAGAGTAATGTAGCCTGCTGCGTGCGAATTTGATCTAATAGATTTCCTCCAACAAGCCCCACGCCCGCAATAAATAGGTTGATTACATGATGGTCCGATAGGAAGAATGAATCATGAATTACATTGAGAGCTTTGCGTAGTTGTGAGAGCTTAATTACAAATGAGATATTGGTCTCAGAAGCACCTTGCGCACATGCAATAACATTTATACCATTACGCCCCAAGGTGTTAAACAGACGACCTGCAATGCCGGGCGTATGTTTCATATTATCACCTACGATGGCCACAGTTGCCAGATCATTCTCAACGCTCATTGGCTCCATCTCCCCGATAGCGATCTCATGAGCAAATTCTGCATCAAGCAATGCAGCAGCCTGCTCAGCATCTGCATTACGAACACCTATTGAAGTATTATTCTCGGATGAGGCTTGCGACACTAAGAAAACGCTCACGCCACCTTTAGCTAGAGCCTTAAATATTCTATAATTCACTCCGATCACATCGACCATACCTAAACCTTTAACTGTAATGAGGCTAGTGTCATTGATTGAGGAGATTCCTTTAATAGGTTTGCTTCCCTCGGTTTGAGTCGTCTCGCGAGTAATCAAAGTGCCGGGAGCCTCTATATTAAAAGTATTCTTTACTACAATTGGTATATTCTTATAGTACACAGGATAGATCGTTGGCGGATAGATCACCTTGGCACCACAGTTACATAGCTCCATCGCTTCAACAAACGACAGGTGGTCAATGACATATGTATTACTAATAACGCGAGGATCAGCTGACATGAATCCATCTACATCTGTCCAGATCTCTAAAATATCGGCATTGAGAGCGGCTGCCAAAATTGCAGCAGAATAGTCAGAACCACCCCTGCCGAGAGTTGTAACTACCCCACTTTTACTATCAGAGGCTATAAAACCGGGAAGTAGACTCACTCTAGTTCGATTCTCAAAACGCTCTTTAATAAGTTGATTAGTTAACTCAAAGTTAACCATGTGTTTACCCAATTGAGGGCGAGTTCGGATCAACTCACGTGAGTCAATAAGAGTCACATCATCCAATATGTATGATATAATAGTAGATGATAATCGCTCACCATAACTCACAATTGTATCCATGGTCTTCTCCGAAAGATCACGTATAAGATGAACACCCTTATATATATTGGTTAGGTCGTCAAAAAGAGGACGCAACAGAACATGCAACTCTGCTTGATACTCCTTGTCAACTACTCCTTCAATGATGACATTATGGCGCTCCACAATCTTCTTGAAGATATCTATATATTGGTCATCACCCGCTTGTGCACTCTTTGCCGCAGCAATAAGCATATCTGTTACTCCACCTACAGCTGACACAACAACAACGAGCTCCTCACTTGAGCTATTTACGATATGTTGCACATTGCGCAAGCTATCAACAGAACCAACGGATGTACCTCCAAATTTTAATACTCTCATATAATAATATTATCTTATATTCACTTAACGCCCTTAAAAAGAGCTATACTTGCAAATTTACAAAAAAAATACAAAAAACACTTTACAAACTACAATAATTTCTAACGAACCTGCCCATCACCCCTAATAATATACTTATAGACGGTGAGTTCATCGAGTGCCATAGGCCCTCGCGCATGCATCTTCTGGGTGCTTATACCTATCTCCGCACCGAATCCAAACTGTGCACCATCCGTAAAAGCTGTAGAGACATTTATATAGAGGCAGGCGGCATCAATGAGTTTGCAATAGAGCTCTCCTCGCTCTTTATTCTCAGTGATGATAGATTCACTATGATGTGATGTGGAGCGCGACACATAATCTACAGCTGCATCGAAGGAGTCAACACAACGAATAGAGAGCTTATAATCAAGAAACTCCACTCCAAAACAAGATGCGTCAGCCCTCTCCAATAAATTATCTGGATAACCGCCCATCAATGCCTCGAAAGAGTCATCATCGGCATAAATAATTACGCTCTTAGCAGCAAGAGGCTCGCATATAGAGGCGAGATCACCAAGCCTATCACGGTGAATTACAATTGTGTCGAGTGCGTTACATACACTTACGCGACGCGTCTTAGCATTGTTGATTATAGAGGTTGCCTTATCCAGATCAGCATATTTATCGACATATGTATGGCAAACACCTGCTCCAGTCTCAATAACTGGTACACGAGAATTATCACGAACATAATTAATTAGCGACTTTCCCCCTCTAGGGATAATCAAATCAACATAACCCACAGCATCTAATAGCTCCGCTGTAGCTTCACGCGTAGCAGGAAGTAGTGTCACAGCTGATGGATCAACATTAAACTCTGTTAATACTGAACGTATAATATTGACTATGACTTCATTGGAGTATGCGGCATCGCTACCACCCTTCAGCACACATGCATTGGAACTTTTAAAGCACAAAGCAAAGACATCAAAACTAACATTTGGGCGCGCCTCGTAGATCACTCCAATCACACCAAATGGCACTCGCACCTTATCGATGCGCATTCCATTCGGGCGCACAACACTGCTAAGAACCTCTCCCACAGAAGATTTCAACGACGCCACATTTAGGATGTCAGCTGCAATACCTTTCACCCTCTCCTCATTGAGCAGCAGACGATCGTAGAGAGGATTCTCGCGATCGAAATTTTCAAGATCTTTGGCATTGGCCACCAAGATCTCATCAATACGATTGATTGTAACCTCTGACAATCTCACTAAAATATTATCTATCTCTTCCTCCGATAGTTGCGCTAAACTGCGCGAAGCAACCACCGCTCTTGAAAACTCATCTCTCAAACTCATAATCTCACTATTCTTCTATGTATAGATAATCGTAATGAATAATAGGCTTTAGGCCACGCACCCCAATATTTTCGCGTACATAATTGCTATCTGCCGCAATGCGTCCCACACCTACAATTTCATCTCCTTGCGATATAATCTTAACGATATCTCCCTTCTCAAAATCGCCAACGACACTTACAACGCCAACTGGCAGAAGGCTATTTGCCGCGGGAGATAACAGCGCTCTATGAGCATTATCGTCAATGACAACCACTCCCTTTGCAAAGCCATCACTATGAGCAATCCAGCGCTTGATCCCAGATACAGGCTTAGTTGCAGGAATAAACCTAGTTGAAACAACATCTACATTATCCAACAGCAAATCACGTAAGATATTCTGACGTGTGCCATTTGCTACAATAACCTCAATCCCCTCATCAGCCACCTTCCTTGCAATACGACTCTTGGTAAGCATTCCGCCACGTCCAAATTGTGAACGCGAAGTAACGACAAACTGCGACACATCAAAAGTGGACTCTCCAACCTCTCGAATAACAGTAGATTTAGGATCAGATGGGTCTCCATCATATAGGCCATCAATATTACTTAAAATCACCAATGCATCTGCCCCCATCATCGTTGCAACCAATCCTGAAAGTTCATCATTATCGGTAAACATCAACTCCGTAACAGAGATTGTATCATTCTCATTCACTATTGGAATAACCCCACTATCGAGCATTGTTCGCATGCAGTGTTGTTGATTTAGGTAGTGTGTACGCGAGGAGAATGCCTCCTTCGTGGTTAAAACTTGACCGCAGACCACTCCATGATCTCGAAAAAGATTGTAATATTTATTTATCAATTTAACTTGTCCTACCGCAGAGAAGAGTTGACGTTGCGACACTGAATCCAATCGACGGTTCAACGATCCAATCTCACTACGCCCAGAGGCTACTGCACCAGAGGAGACAACCACAACACGCATACCCGCCTGCTGCAACTCTACTATTTGATCGACAAGTGACGATAGACGCGTGGTGTCGAGTGTGCCCTTAGAGTGTGTTAATACATTGCTACCAATCTTAACAACAACTGTTTTATACTCTTTTCTCATCACCTGCTAAATTTAATTGCACTCTTGACCGACTCTGAGAAACCGCCCTGCTCCATTGCTTCGAGACCCTTAAATGTCAAACCTCCCTTCGTTGTAACCTTATCAATCTCTGTTTGAGGCATTGTTCCATTGTGTCGCAACATCTCTAAAGCTCCTTGCATTGTCTGTAGTGTGACGTCGAGTGATTGCTCTTGTGAAATACCAACCTCTACTCCACCCCTCATTGCAGCATCAATATAACGTAGCGCAAAAGCGATACCACATGATGCAAGTGAGGTGAAAGGGGCCATCATAGACTCCTCAATTGTAAAGACTGAGCCTAATGCCTCAAAGAGCTTAACTACTCTCTGCACTCCATCTTGCGTAGCATTATGCGCTGCAACTACAGAGACACCACAACCTATAGAGATCGCAGTATTTGGTATTACGCGATAGAGAGGCATTCCACCCTTTGATTCACAATCAAGCAGTGATGACAACTGCTCAAAACTTACACCAGCTACAACCGATATGATTGATTGTCGAGAGCGATCAATAACTTCCGATATCTCAGCAAGAACCTCCTCTACAAGCCACGGTTTAACGGCAAGCACTATAAAGTCTGCATCTTTGATAGCTTCACTATTGCAATTATTGCAATCAATGGAGTCAAGATGGTCACCTAAAAGTGGCTTCATCTTTTCACTTAAGTGTGAAA
The DNA here is from genome assembly GCA_047172325.1 of Rikenellaceae bacterium. Taxonomy (GTDB): domain Bacteria; phylum Bacteroidota; class Bacteroidia; order Bacteroidales; family Rikenellaceae; genus Alistipes. Next base: position 8,743 of record JBCQWG010000038.1, read on the forward strand.
TTGCAACCTCAGAGAGCTCAACAACCCCCTTGCCGATGGCACCAATCGCAATTGCACCACCCATATTACCTCCTCCTAATATAGCTAACTTCATATCTGCAAATTTATAATATCTGCAAATTTATAAAAATATTTTTAATCGCAACAATTTTATCAAAAAAATGCTCATTTTATTTAAATTAGCTCTTTTAAATCTTAATTACACGATTAAATCACCTTATTTACAAATAGTTACCAGTAGCAAAATATACTAATTGCAATATCAAAACATCAAAAAATGATCTATACACCAATCAAAATAAAAAGTATTATTCAATAATATTTAACGATTTTTATATTTTATTTACAAAAAAAAGTATAACTTTGCGCTTAGCGAGAAATATAGCGTATGACACCTCAATCTGACAAATTAATATTTAATAATTTTACATTACAGATTGTAAGTTATAGAGCCAAAAATGCGATAATTAAAACTAAAAATTGAAAATATGTGTGGATTTGTAGGACTCTTCGACATTAAATCAACAGGCGAGGAGCAACGTACCAATGTGTTAAAGATGTCAAAGCTTATTAGACATCGTGGTCCCGACTGGTCTGGTATCTATTGTGGATCCAAGGCTGTAATTGCTCATGAGCGATTATCTATTGTGGATCCTCAATCAGGAGGACAACCTCTATATAGCAATGATGGAAAATTAGTTTTAGCTGTCAATGGCGAAATATATAACCACAAAGATATCCGCAAAGAGTTGGAGGGTGAATACGATTTTCAAACAGGATCTGACTGCGAGGTGATTTTACCCTTATATCAAAAAATGGGTGTTGACCTTCTCGAAAAGATCAATGGAATTTTTGCTTTTGTACTCTACGATATTGAGAGTGGCGACTATCTAGTTGCGCGCGATCCCATCGGAGTTATTCCATTGTACATAGGTTGGGACAAAGAGGAGCAGTTCTACGTTGCCTCTGAGCTGAAAGCTTTAGAGGGCACATGCTCTACAATCAAGCCATTCCTTCCGGGACACTACTACTCAAGCAAAGAGGGCAAGATGGTGCGATATCATAATCGTGACTGGATGCAATATGAGGCAGTAAAAGATAATGGTGCTGACGTTGACGAGTTACGTGCTGCACTTAAAGCATCTGTTAAGCGCCAACTAATGTCCGATGTACCATATGGCGTGCTTCTATCTGGAGGCTTAGATTCGTCAATCATCTCAGCTGTCGCTAAGGAGTACTCACAGCATAGAGTTGAATCTGGAGATCAAGATACAGCTTGGTGGCCACAGCTCCACTCATTTGCCGTGGGACTAAAAGGTGCACCAGATTTGATTGCTGCGCGCAAAGTCGCAGACCATATCAAAACAGTTCACCATGAGGTTCATTACACTGTTCAAGAGGGTCTTGACGCCATTCGCGATGTTATATATTTCCTTGAGACATATGACGTGACAACGGTTAGAGCATCCACTCCAATGTATCTGCTAGCTCGCGTAATCAAGTCAATGGGTATAAAGATGGTTCTTTCTGGAGAGGGTGCCGACGAGATCTTCGGAGGTTACCTCTATTTCCATAAAGCACCAAATGCTCAAGAGTTCCACGAAGAGACAATTAGAAAGATAGATAAGCTACACCTTTACGACTGCTTGCGTGCCAACAAAGCACTCTCTGCATGGGGCGTAGAGGGACGTGTACCATTCCTCGATAAGGAGTTTATGGATGTTGCCATGCGCATCAACCCCGAAGCAAAGATGGCAAAAGATGGTCGCATGGAGAAGTGGATCTTGCGCAAGGCCTTTGAAGATATGTTACCCGAAGAGGTGGCTTGGCGCCAAAAAGAGCAATTCTCAGATGGTGTAGGTTATAGCTGGATAGATACACTGAAGCAAGTTGCAACAGATGCTGTTTCCGATCGCGAGATGGAGCATGCAGCGGAGCGATTCCCAATTAACCCACCTCAAAACAAAGAGGAGTACTACTATCGCACAATCTTTGAGGAGCACTTTGGATCGCAGACAGCAGCACAATGTGTTCCATCGGTTCCATCGGTTGCTTGTAGCACCCCTACAGCATTGGCATGGGATGCATCATTCCAAAACCTTAACGACCCATCTGGACGCGCAGTACTAGGTGTTCACAACACAGATTTAAGCAATCAATAATGAATTTAGTCTGGTTAGATATCAGCGCATCATACTCACACGCCTCGTTAGCACTTCCAGCTATCGAGGCGTGTCGACGTGATGACAACTATAAATGGAGCAAGATCAGTGGTACAATCAACAGCGATGTATATCTGCTTACAAAAGAGCTATATGAAGCTACGCCAACAATTGTAGCCGCTACACTTTGGTTATTTAACCATGAGGTAACAATAAAGGTGTGCCAACGCCTTAAAGCATTATTGCCACATACAACAATCATATTAGGTGGTCCAGAGTTCAATGGTAATAATGAATCTTTTTTACGTCATAATAGTTTTATCAATTTTGCATTTCGAGGAGAGGGCGAGAGCGAATTTCATAGATTCATCGCAGGTGAACCCCACTCATCAATTACGGGGCTTTGCTACATAGATAATAATGGCAACTATGTTGATAATGGAGTGGCTCGCGTCGCAGATTTCGCCTCTCTTCCAGCCCCTGAAAGCAGCCAATTTTTTCAGACATCTTCACCTTTCGTACAGCTAGAGTGCTCTAGAGGCTGCTTTAACAGTTGTGCCTTTTGTGTTAGCGGAGGTGATAAACCAATTAGAACAAAGCCAATAGCTGAAATCAAGGAGCGTATTGACGCTATCTGGAAAATGGGCATCAAAGATATTAGAATACTTGATAGAACTTTCAACTACTCCACATCGAGAGCTAGTGAGATGTTAGAGCTATTCACCAAATATCCATCAATGAACTTTCATCTTGAGATACATCCTGCCCTACTAAGTGACTCGCTATGCGATCTACTAAGATCAATGCCTAAAGGAGTACTACACTTAGAAGCGGGGATGCAGAGCCTCGACGACAAGGTGATTGAGGCAAGCAACAGGATTGGCACAAATGAGAATGCTATAAAGGGATTATCCAAACTTTGTGCAATGACAAATTTTGAAACACATGCAGACCTTATTGCAGGACTACCCCACTATAGTTTAGAGCAAATATTTACAGATATACAACGGCTATCCATAATTGGTGCTGGTGAGATTCAATTAGAGCTGCTCAAATTGCTTCCGGGCACAAAGATGCGACGTGAAGCCTCTTCGCTAGGTATAAAATATGCTCTTACACCACCCTACGAAGTTCTTGAAACTCCCGCTATAACCATATCAGAGCTAGATCGTGCTCGTCTTCTATCAAAACTAGTTGATAAATTCTACAATGCCAAAGGGTGGCAGGAGGTAACTCGCAAGATTATCAATGAGAATGATAATTTCCTACCTACACTCCTTAACTACCTCGCTGCAACTGACATATTGGAGAAACCCCTATCTCTTGAGAAGCGTGGATCACTCCTATATCACTTCTGCAAAGATCATCTAGACAACAGATATACAGATATGATATCAATTGCATGGATTGAGAATGGAATGTCACTTCGCAAGGAGGAGGCGGGTAATATCACAAAGGCAAAAACACTCCCAGAGGGTGTAGAGCGCCAAAACAACGTCCACTACTATCTTTGGCAGGGAGATAAGAAGAGCTATATATTCGCCTTCGATAGATCTAAAGATCACTCAAGCCCAACGGCAAAGTATGAGGTAACATGCTCACAAGAACGATTATAAGAAGCGGTATGAGAGTTGTAGCGTACCACGCATCTGCAACATTGAGTAATCAAGATATTTCTCGCCGGGTTTAAAGATATCCTTCACGCCCATTGTAAATCTACCCCCAAGCGATATTCTCTCACTAAGACGTCGTTCATACCCAATCTGATAACCAATATCCCAATGCGATAGTGAGGAGCTAAAATTCTGCTCTGGAACACTCCCCGCAACAATTGGTTCGGGGGTTGCATCGGGCGTTTCAGCATTTACAACACACCCCTCAATAGGAGATGCTATAAACTTGCCACTTGCCACATATGCATAGTATAGACCCAAGGTGACGGCATTCGTTTGATTAATATCCCAACGTACATATAGCGGAACTTCTAATTGAGAGAAAGAGATACTCATCGTAGCTTGCCCTCTAAAGAGCACTTTCTCTCCATCCATTGTAAAGTTTTGCCCTTTATCTAAAGTTACAATTGTTGCATCAACACCCACAGTTCTATAAGAGGCCTCAGCATTAAGTGACCACTCTTCATTAAATATGTACCCTGTAGAGAATCCTAACGTTGGGGTTACATGTGGAATAGCCCTAATGCGATCATTACCGCTAATAGCATCAGAAATGGGCCACGGAGCTGCTGCTCCTAGATCAACACCCAAATGGATACCTAACTTTATGCGACTCCACACATCTGTATATGTAGTATCAAGGAGCTTTTGGCTAAAACCTTGCGCCTGCACACTCAGAGAGCCCAAAACAATACATATAATTAAAAAAAACCTCTTCATATTTTATTCGTATATAATCTTTACATTATCAATTCTCATTACACTACCCACTTGCCCAATAAAATAATCTCCATATGCAGACGATGCCGCCGCAATTGAGATATGTGTAAATGGTTTATCGGTAGAGATTGGAATAAATAGCTCAACCCACTCACCTGACTCTACATTCATATCTATCACATCTCCATAACTTGTTGTGGCTGCACTACCATTACCAAATATCATCTTATTTGACACCACCTCAACAGCTGTATTATTTGGATGGGGAGCACTACCAGCCGTGGGATCATCCGAATCGTTTGGTTTATTACCATGAAACTCAAAACTTGCAGTAGGATCCTCTGCGATTAGGATTACTGTAATAGAACCCCAATCTACAGCATTGGCAGCTTGAGCATAACTAATATCTGCTGTAATGCCCTTAATTGCTGCATCTGGCGAGAATGGAGTGCCAAAATATGTTAAGCGGACAGGGTCTGAGAGTCCATATGCGGTAGAGTTATTTTTATCAAACCAACCCGTAAAAATTGAACCAGAGGCCAATTGGCCCCAGCTGGTTCCCGTTTTCATCTCTGCCGCATAATCACCCTCTACGCCACTACGCCCCTCCACCGGATTGGTATTCTTAACCGAGGCTATACCACTCATATTTGGCGTTGACCAAGGTAGAGACGAGGTTACTGGCGAAGCATCCCACTCCCAACTATTCATATCACCACCTGTAAGCTGCTGATAATAGAGTATCTCAAAATTCCACATCTGCCGAGCAGCACCATCTTCCGAACTAACCCAAGCGATAGCTGTACTCTGAGCCGAAGCGAGAGTTATCGCACCCGAAGTTGGCATCTCGAATACTCCACCATCTGCAACATCAACAGCCAAGATAGGAATCTGAAGAGGGAAGTGGGCATCGGTTGCCTCAACACCAACACTTATCGTGTGCTTCTCTGCGTCAATCTTCACTCCACCAACTATAGATACTCCCGACTCTAATTCACCAAAGCTAATTGAATTAATCGTAGGTGCTACACTCTCTTGTGGCACAATAAGCCTTGCAACAAACTCTTTTGTGGTGACTCCATCTTGAGCAACTATAGTTATTACCTGCTCAGAAACCTCATTCTCAAAATAGAGCGTTGAGGGCTCCACTGAAGCATATGAGCTAACCTCATATTCGAGATCTATACTCATTGGGAAATTATAACGACTACCAATATTAAAATAGAGCTCCGAGCTACTCTCATTGAGTGTGTAGGCAGGATCCTCAAACTCTATATAGTTAGGGAGCGTACTCTTCACATTTAATCCTAATAACTCACACTCGCTACTTACAGCCTCATCATCCTTTATAAGTTTAACCGCCCATAGCTCTTCTGTACCATCCGCCTGCACCAGATTAAAGTATTGAGTTGAAGCTATTGCCGCACGAATCTCCGTTTTTGTAATTTTATTACTGCTATTTGGCTCTGCATCCCAACGCACAATATGAGATGTAGTTGCCCCATTGCTAAGCGCAAATGTTAATTCATACTCTGCCCACCAACTATCAATAGTTGAACTCGATAATAATGGCTCGTAATAACTACTATAATAGAGCAGTATCTCACGTGTGTGGTTATACACCTCTGGCTCAGGACGCTTCTCTGAACAAGTTAAGTGGTTATATGTAAGGAAAAACGATGCGTATGTACCACAGCTAAACTCCTCAACCGTAGCCTCTTCTATATTAATTTGCTCTACTTCACCTTCGTACTTTGCAATTGACACACTCCATCTAGTAGCCTTTAGCTTCTCAGAATCACATAAGGGGACTTCTAAAAATTAAAGTTTTGATATTCAATAAATTATCACTATCTTTGTAGTGTAATATAAAGCACGACCACTATGATTTTTAA
>JBCQWG010000039.1:0-14609 GCA_047172325.1 Rikenellaceae bacterium
GCTCTGCTGCCGCTCTAGATGGCACTGAGGGCGATGTTATGGTCTACTTCCCAGAGTATTGGTATAAGTACAAGAATGTGGATGATGACTATTTCCGCTACTACTTCTCGGAGAGTGCAAAGGATGGTTATATTCACGTCGAGGCATCCTTGGTGGGTGCTTATAAGGCATATAATGAGAATGATATGGTATATAGCCGCAGTGGAGTACTCCCAACGAAGAGTGTTTCGCAAGCTGCCTTCAAGAGCTATGCCGCAGCACGTGGCACAGGCTACCAGATTATCGACTACGATCAGCACTGCACCATTGCGATGATGTTGTATGCTAAGTACTTGGATCGTAATACGCAAGCTGTACTTGGTTATGGTAGCGCAAGTGTTTCAACAAATACAGGTCTTACCAACTCTCTGGGTAATAGTGATGGAGAGTCAACTTGGGTCAATGGCTTGGGTATTGAGGGAGTCTATGGAGGAGTCTCTGAGTGGATTGAGGGAGTTGAGGTTAATAGCTATGTTTGGAGTATCACCAACCCTACCGAGAATACTACTCGTACTGTAACCGCTGGATCCTCTAGTGGTTATATCACAGCATTAGCAATGGAGAGTGGAGAGTATTTCGATATGGTGCCAACTGCGGCTTCGGGTGGTAGTGTGACTACCTACTATGCGGATTACTATTACTATAGTAGTTCATCGGGGCGTGTGGTGTTTCGTGGGTACATCAATGCGAGTGCGAACGGCGGTGTGTCGATTGCGAATGCGCTCTACGATTCATCGAGCACGTATACGAGCATCGGGTCTCGTCTGGCCTTCCGCGGCACAATCACTGAGGCGTCGAGTGTGGAAAATTGATAAGGCACGATTTTAACATCATAGGCCACAAGGGTTCTCCCTTGTGGCTTGTGCTAGGCCTCTGGGGAGATGCATGATTCTAGATCGTCAAACTCTACAACTCCTGTGTGAATATTGAAGACACCTCCAATGATTTTGATTTCTCCCTTCTCTTCTAATGCAGCTAGGATAGGGCTGCCTCTGCGGACATTATCGACCATCACCTCGACATTGTAGGCGACGGCACGACTCTGAAACTCTTTGGAGAATGGGTCGCCTCCTTCAGCCGCGGTGAGCTTTACTGCGGGTTCGATCTTATGCATCAACTCTGTGAGATTGCCATCTTTTAAACCCGCACACGCAGCATTAACAGCTCCACAAGATTCATGACCTAAGATCAAAATAACCTTACTGCCGATATATTTACAAGCATACTCCATACTTGCTAACATATCATCGCTCACGACATTTCCTGCCACACGCGCCACAAAGATGTCGCCAATACCCATGTCGAAGATCGTCTCAACGGGTACGCGAGAGTCAATACAGGAGAGCACAATGGCTTTGGGCGCTTGCCCAATCTCAGCTGAGAGAGCTAGTTGCGCCTGAGCATCACGTAGGCGTGTTGATCCAGTGACAAAGTTCTGGTTACCTTGCTTGAGGAGAACCAGAACAGAGTCGGGTGTTAACATCTCTAGATCGGCAGAGTTGAGAATCCTCTTTTCAACCTCCTGAGCAATCTTCGTTTTGCTTGATATGCACCCAGTAAGTACAAATAATAAAAGTGTGATAGTGGCTAATTTTTTCATATTTACAGATTTTAACTTATGTTAGCACTGCAAAAATTAGCCCAAACAACGAATTTCTATTTCGCTTTGTATGAACAGCGATATTTACCCTTGGTGAGATTCATCAATTTGCTCTTAATGAGATTCTTGCGTAGAGGTGAAAGGTGGTCGGTAAAGACCTCTCCTTCGATATGGTCATACTCATGTTGGATCACTCTCGCGGGAAGACCCTCGAAGAGCTCATCGTGCTCAACGAAATTCTCGTCTAGGTATCTCATCCTAATTGCGATGGGGCGACGTACATCTTCATTGAGCCCCGGAAGTGAGAGGCAACCTTCATTGAATAGGTCAGTCTCCTCAGACTCCTCATATATCTCAGCGTTAATAAAGACCTTTTTGTACTCAGCCAATTCTGGATTCTCATCACGCCATGGTGTGCAGTCGACAATAAATAGACGAATGTTTTTGCCTATTTGGGGCGCTGCAAGGCCGACACCTGAGCAGTCGTCAAGGGTGAGGAACATATCGGCAATAAGTTTCTCTAATGCAGGATAATCTTTGTCAATATCTTCAGATATCTTGCGTAAGATGGGTGAGCCATAGATGACTATAGGGTATATCATATTGTAAAAATCTATTTTGTGTTAAAAGCGAGACTATCCATATAGCTCTGTAAAATTATCGTTGCTGAGACCTTATCCACTAGGGCCTTGTCGCGACGCGCCATCTTTCCAATTCCGCTATCAAGGATTGTTCGTTGAGCTAGAACTGAGGTGAAACGCTCGTCATGTAGGACAATCTCTTTGGTAGGGTAGGAGGAGCGAAGCCGCGCAACTAATGGTTCAATATATCGCCATGTGGCAGAGGGCTCTCCATTCATCTGAGAGGGTTTGCCAACAACAATGATTGAAACGTCATTTTGGGCGAAGTATTGCGCTAGCCACTTCTCTAGCTCCTTTGTGGCAACAGTCTCCAACGCCCCTGCAATTATTTGCAAGGGATCGCTTACTGCGATCCCTGTGCGTTTTGTACCATAATCTATAGAGAGGATTCTTCCCACTTTAAACGATACTAATATTTAACTTTCTTGTATAATTCGCGGAAAGATGCAGCCTCGCTCACCACACCATAAAGTTTATCAATTGCAATTCGCTCCTGTGCCATTGTGTCGCGGTGACGAATAGTAACTGTATTATCTTCAAGTGTCTGGTGGTCTACAGTGACGCAGAAAGGAGTACCTACAGCATCCTGACGACGATAGCGTTTGCCGATCGAGTCTTTCTCGTCATAGACTACGTTGAAATCATATTTCAAATCATCAATGATCTTGCGAGCAACCTCTGGAAGACCAGCCTTCTTGACAAGTGGCATGACTGCAACCTTCGTTGGGGCCAATGCTGGAGGCAGGCTTAATACTACGCGGCTGTCGCCACCCTCCAATGTCTCCTCTTTGTAGGAAGCAGACATAACTTGAAGGAACATGCGGTCAACACCAATCGAGGTCTCAACAACATATGGAACATAGCTCTCAGAGGTCTCAGGATCAAAGTATTGAATCTTCTTACCGGCAAACTTCTGGTGGCTACCCAAATCGAAATCCGTGCGAGAGTGAATACCCTCGACCTCCTTGAATCCAAATGGGAAGTTATATTCGATGTCGGCAGCTGCATTTGCATAGTGAGCCAACTTGTCGTGGTCGTGGAAGCGATAGTTCTCATCACCAAAGCCCAATGCACGGTGCCATGCCATACGGCTATCTTTCCACTGCTGCCACCACTTCATCTCCTCACCCGGACGAACGAAGAATTGCATCTCCATCTGCTCGAACTCACGCATACGGAAGATAAATTGACGTGCAACGATCTCATTACGGAAAGCTTTACCAATTTGAGCAATACCAAATGGAAGTTTCATGCGACCACTCTTCTGAACATTGAGGAAGTTAACGAAGATTCCTTGAGCTGTCTCCGGACGGAGGTAGATTGTATTTGCACCATCTGCCGTAGATCCCATCTGTGTAGAGAACATCAAGTTGAATTGACGTACATCTGTCCAGTTGCGTGTACCTGATATAGGGCAAACAATCTCGCAGTCGATGATGATCTGCTTCAATTCATCAAGGTTGCTATCGTTAAGAGCCTCTGCAAAGCGTTTGTGAGTTGCTTCGCGCTTTGCGGCAATCTCAACAACACGGGGCGATGTAGCACGATATTGCGCCTCGTCGAATGACTCTCCGAAACGCTTTTTAGCTTTGTCAACCTCTTTTTGGATCTTGTCATCCTGCTTTGCTAACCACTCCTCAACTAATACGTCGGCACGGTAGCGTTTTTTTGAATCTTTATTATCAATGAGTGGATCGTTGAAGGCTCCAACGTGACCTGATGCCTCCCATGTGCGAGGGTGCATAAAGATTGCAGCATCGAGACCAACGATATTCTCATTGAGCTTAACCATTGAATCCCACCAGTAACGCTTGATGTTGTTCTTAAGCTCAACGCCATTCTGACCATAATCGTAGACAGCACCAAGTCCGTCATATATTTCGCTCGATGGGAATACAAAACCATACTCCTTACAGTGAGCTACCAATTTTTTGAATAATTCTTCCTGAGTCATAATATAGTGTTTTATTTTTTATTTTTTTCCTTTTGTAGTCTCTCTTGTTCGGCCATTAACTCCTCGTAACGTTGTTGGAATTTAGATTTTTTACCTCCACTCTTCTGTTTCGCAGAGTTTGCCTTAATCATTGCATGAATCTTATCATCATCTACCATGTTGCGAATGATTGTAGTTTGACCAATTGTTAATAGATTGGCTAGTAGGTAGTAGAAACAAAGACCACTAGAGTAACTATTGAACCAGAACAGCATCATCACAGGCATCATATAGACCATCATAAACTTCATACCGGCCATTTGTGGTTGGCTTGAGGCAGATTGTTGGTAGTTGATATTCGAGTAGAAGAACATTGTAACAGCCATCAGAAGTGCAAAGAGTGACACATGATCGCCATAGAATGGTATGTTGAATGGTAAGTTCAAAACACTATCATATGACGAAAGATCGCTTGACCATAGGAATGACTCTCCACGAAGCTCAATTGATGCAGGGAAGAAACGGAACATGGCAATAATGATCGGCATCTGGATAAGCATAGGAATACATCCGCCCATAGGGTTGATACCCGCCTTTTTATAAAGGTCCATGGTTGCCTGTTGGCGCTTCATTGCATCTTCCTGCTTAGGATATTTTGCATTAAGTGCATCCACCTCTGGTTTGATAACGCGCATTTTACCCATCGACATGTAGCTACTATAGGTCATAGGTGAGATAATTAACTTAACACCAATAGCTAGAATTAGGATGATGATACCGAAGTTTGAGATATACTTACGTAAGAAATCAAAGGTTGGTATAACAACCCATCTGCTAATCCATCCGAAGATACCCCATCCAAGAGGGATGATCTCATCGAACTTCATGCTGCCATGCCCTAGATCGTCTAGCCCTTTTAAAGTGCTATATTTATTTGGGCCAAAGTAGAAAGCGAAGCCATAATTCTCCGTTTGAGAGTCGTAGGGTACAGTCATCTTCGAGGAGAAGTTTTTGATATATCCGGAGTACTCTTTTGCCGTTGTGTATGCAATATCTGCGTGGCTGAAGTTGTGAGGAGCAATAAAAGCAGAGGTGAAATATTGCTGCTTGAATGCAATCCACTCTATAGCTGTTGATATTGACTCACTTTTACCCTCTTCGCTTATGCCTAGCTCCTCGATAGATCTCTCATTTTCAAAGTGATATGCAATTGTAGTATAAGTGTTTTCATTCTTGAAGCCGCGCTCATTCTGGTATGAGGTGTTTCTCCAATCAATGCTTATTGAGGATTGATTGGACATCACTCCAGACATATTATGTAGCTTTACGTCGAAGTCTACGAGGTAGTTGCGACTATTATCTTCAACATCGTATAGTGTGTAGATATACTCTAATGCCGCGTCATTACCAAAGTCTAACATAAATGATAGCTGCTTGCCACCATCAAATTGTTGAATTGGAAGAGCTATAAAGTTGTAGTCGGTCGTGTTAACCTTAACATTGTTGAGACCATTGCGAATGTAGAACTCAAAATCCATCTTTGCAGTTCTAGGGTCGAAAAGCTTAACTAGCTCCGTGCGTTCTCCCTCAGCGAAGCGTGTATAATCTTTGAGGGTTACATCCACAACTTGAGCTCCACGTGTAGTGAACTCTATCGTAAGAACATCATTCTCAAGAGTGTAGCCTTGTTCTTTATTGTTCTTTGCCTCAGTGAGCGCTTCGCCTAAAGCATTCACGCTCTTCTTGTGCTCTATCTGAGCGAGTTGCTCCTCTGTATACTCCTCTTCGGGGGTCTGTGTGAGTTTTAACTCTGCGGCAGCTTTGGCTTGTTCGGCCGCAGCTTTTTCAGCCTGCTCAGCTGCTCTCGCCTCCAGCTTCTCGTTATATTCGGCAACTTCTGCTTGGTAGCGCTGTTGCTCTTTTGAGCTGAAAAACATATACCCGCCTAGGAGAATAACTCCTACTACAAGGCTAATAATCGTTTTTTTATCCATCTCTCTTCTTTACTCTTCGTCTTTGTTGTTATTATTGTTATCAAGCGCAGCTTTGACAAAGGCTACAAATAGTGGGTGAGGGGTTAGAGCCGTACTCTTATACTCTGGATGGTATTGAGTACCAACAAACCAAGGGTGGTCTTCAAGCTCGACAACCTCTACCAAACTTGTGTCGGGGTTGACACCCGTTGCAATCATACCACACTTCTCAAAAGCGTCAATATAGTTACTATTGAACTCATAGCGATGACGGTGACGCTCAACAATATTAAGCGATCCATATGCATTGGCAACTTTGGAACCCTCTTTAAGTGAGCAGGAGTAACCTCCTAAGCGCATTGTGCCGCCTTTAGCTGTGATCCCCTTCTGCTCCTCCATGATGTCAATTACATGGTTAGAGGACATTGGATCCATCTCACTGGAGTGAGCATCCGCGATATTCAATACGTTGCGAGCAAACTCAATCACAGCACTTTGCATACCTAGGCAGATACCTAAGAATGGGATCTTATTTACACGAGCAAATTTAACTGCTGCAATTTTTCCCTCTATACCACGATTTCCAAAACCGGGAGCGACTAAGATAGCTGCTTTATTACCTAGCTTCTCCTCTGCGTTCTCGTCTGTGATCTTCTCAGAGTTGACATAAGTGAGTTTTACCTTGCAGTTGTTAGCTGTTCCAGCATGAATAAATGACTCACAGATTGATTTATATGCATCTGGCAACTCGGTATATTTGCCGACAAGTGCAATTTCGATAGAGTGTTCTGGATTTTTAATCTTATCTACGAACGCACTCCAGCCCTTAAGATCTGGTTCTACATCTACCTCAAGCCCCAATTTAGTGCAAACTACATCGTCTAGATGTTGCTCACGCATTTTAAGAGGCACCTCATAAATTGTAGGGACATCTATTGATTGCATAACAGCATTAGCATCAACGTTGCAGAATAGAGCTACTTTGCGTTTGACATCATCTGGGATATTCTGCTCAGAGCGTAGTACCAATATATCTGGCTGAAGACCATTCTCTAGAAGCAACTTAACAGAGTGCTGAGTAGGCTTTGTCTTAAGCTCTCCCGAAGCGGCCATGTATGGAATTAGTGTTAGGTGTATCAAAACAGTATTTTGATATCCTAACTGGTAACGAAGTTGACGAACTGCCTCGATAAATGGCTGTGACTCAATATCTCCAACAGTACCACCAATCTCAGTTATGATTATATCGTACTCCTTTTTTTGACTTAGTAGCTGCACTCGACGCTTGATCTCATCGGTGATGTGAGGGATCACCTGCACAGTTTTTCCTAGGAACTCACCTTTGCGCTCTTTCTCGATTACATTTTGGTAGATTTTACCTGTTGTAACATTATTCTCTTTTGAGGTGTGCATAGATGTGAAACGCTCATAGTGACCTAGGTCAAGGTCTGTCTCAGCACCATCCTCGGTTACGTAGCACTCTCCATGCTCATATGGGTTGAGTGTTCCCGGATCCACATTGATGTATGGGTCTAACTTTTGAATTGTTACAGAGTATCCTCTCGCCTGAAGTAGGCGAGCTGTTGATGCAGAAATAATTCCCTTACCAAGTGATGACGCAACACCACCGGTAACGAATATATATTTCGGTTTGCTTAATTTCATATATATCTATTTAGTATTCTTAATTTATTAGGCCTCTTGTTGGTCTATTAATTTTATCTTCTCGATTAGCTCCTGCATCTCATCTTTCGCGCGACTAATCTTAGCTTTTACATCAGCAATCATGGATTCAGCCCCTTTAGAGTTGGCAAAGAATCCAATATTATTCTCCAATAGAGCGATATCAGACTCCACTTGACGTACCTTATTATATAGCTTCTCTCGCTCACTTTTGATGCGTCGATCCCCAGAACCTTTCATTGATGAAACCTTCTCTTTGAAGCGATTCATAGAGCGGTCGCGTTCAGAGCCACGAAGCGTAGTAAACATTACATCAACTACCTCTTTATACTCTTTCTGGATTGCATCTTTTTGTTTAATTGGCACAAACCCTATTTCGCTCCAACGACGCTGAAAGGCTTTGATAGCTTCAAATCCACCCTCCTTGATATTGGATGCGCGCATCTCTTCTAGAAGTGCTCGTTTTGCTGCAAGGTTAGACTCTTGCTCATTGTCTCGACCTGCGAAGTGCTCTGATTTGCGTGCGAAGAAAGTGTCGCAAGCAGCCCTAAAACGCTTCCAGATTTGATCCGAGTAACGACGAGGCACAGCACCAACCTTTTTCCATTGTGCTTGAAGCTCAAGCAGAGAGTCTGTCGCAGCCTTCCAATCTTCGGATGTCTGTAGCGATTCAGCAGCCTCACACAATTCAGTTTTGATCTCTAGGTTGTGATCCATCTCACTTTTTGCAGATGAGTAGAACTCTCGTTTAGCCTCGAAGAATCTGTCGCAAGCGTTGCGGAAACGCTCATAGATCTTATTATTATCTCTCTTTGGGGCAAAACCAATGCTCTTCCAAACTTTTTGCAACTCAAGAAGTTTGTCACTTGCCTTATTCCAATCTTTGCGTGCCGAAAGCATCTCACTGAGGAGCTCTTCAGCCTCAATGCATAACTTTGTTTTAAGCTCAAGATTAGCTATCTGCTCCGATTTAAGAGTCTCGAAATGCTCTTGGTGAAGCTTGTTGATACGGCTCGAAGCTGAACGGAAGCGCTCCCATAGAGCATCTTTAAACTCATTAGCTACTGGACCTGTCTCGTGCCATTGTTCGTGTAATTTTTGCAACTTGCGGAATGCCTCAACGATCGAAGTCTCTGTGCATAGTGCTTCGGCCTCTTCACAAAGCTCAGTTTTAATTGCTAAGTTCTTTTTGAGGTCTAAATCGCGAAGCTCTTTATTGATCTTTATAAAGTTGTAGAAGTTTTCAATGTGTAGATTGTATGTCTCCCATAGATCTTTCACATTCTGCAAAGGAACCAACCCAATATCTTTCCAGCGTTGTTGTAATTCGCGGAAACGAGTGAATGTATGGTTGATGGTCTCGTCAGAGTTGATAAGCTCTTTAAGTTCTTCTATAACAGCTAGTTTGAGCTTTAGATTCTCCTCTTTTTGACTCTCAAGGGAAGCTAAATATTCATCACGTTCCTTACGGTAGATTTTGAATAGATCCTTTAGACGCACCTCTGCTGCATCAACTGGTGCTGCAAACTCCTCCTCTTTGCCACCATCTTCAATAAATGCGCGACGAAGCGAGTCAACATCGGCACGATGAAGTTTGTAGAAGGCGATCTTAATCGATTCAACACTTCGACGTAGGGACTGGACAGATTCATTCTGAAGTAGAGTAGCAAATATTTCGACTAGCTCCTCTTTACTCTTAGATTCCAATGAATCATCTAATGCTTGATCTGAGTGCTCCTCTTCTTCAGCGGTAGCCTCGTCAAGATCAAGTTCTGCGTTTTGTGCTGCGAGTGCAGCATCTTCTGTTGTGAGATCAACCTCTGGAGAGGTGCTCTTTTGCATATCTTCAGCTGAGCTGACTTGCTCCTGTGGAGCAGAAAGGATAGGGTTTTCAGTTGCCATTTCGGGTCTATTTAGTTAGACTACAATTTATAACTCGCAAATATAATGTTTTTTTTCCGTTTTATCCACTCTTGGCTCTATTTTTTGCATATTTCTAAATTGTTTATCCCTTGAGTCTTGTTTTTTTTGATTCTCACCTTTTTTATTATATCTTTGCCGTTAAAATAAGTGGGAGTTAACTCTTTAAGGTCCCAGAGTTTCAGATATGTATAACATAAAAATGAATTTGTATGGAGCATAATTTATTACTTAATATAAAGGGAAAGAGCAAAATTGTGATTGGAGAGTCACAAGAGTTATTAGCGGAGTATCTCTCAGGGAAAAATCGAGTTATAATTATCTCTGATCTTAATATTGATCGACTATATGGCGATACCTTCTCGCAGTATGATAAGATCTTAATCGGAGTGGGGGAGAGTGTTAAGACGTTGCTCACGGTAGAAAATATATGCAGACAACTAATTGAGCTTAATGCAGATAGGTCAACATTTCTATTAGGCGTTGGAGGTGGTATTGTGAGTGATATCACTGGATTTGTAGCGGCAATTTATATGCGAGGCGTAAGCTTTGGTTTTGTCTCTACGACGCTACTAAGTCAGGTCGATGCAGGCGTAGGAGGTAAGAATGGTGTGAACTTCGATGGCTATAAAAATATGATAGGCACATTCCTACAGCCCGAATTTGTTATATGTGATGTAAATAAGCTAACGACACTTCCAGAGCGTGAATTTAGAGCAGGTGTTGCAGAGATTATCAAATCGGCAATTATCACAAATAGCGAACTTTTTAAGGAGTTAGAGTTAAATACGATATCATCACTCAGAGCAAACGCAGCACTACTATCCCGTATAATTTTTGAGTCAATCAAGATTAAAGCGAAGATTGTAGAGCTAGATGAGAGAGAGGCTGGAGAGCGTCGCAAGTTGAATCTAGGACATACTTTTGCGCATGCTATTGAGAAAAATTCTAATTTGTTGAACCATGGAGAGGCAGTTGCTGTAGGAACTATTATCGTCTCAGATATGGCTTATAGAATGGGTCTATTATCTGAAGTGGAGCTAAGACGCATTGAGAGTATCTTTGCTAACTATGGCTTTGAAAGAGAGTCTCCAGTAGCGATGTCAAAGATGCTGAAATCAATAGCGCATGATAAGAAGGTTCATCGCGATACCGTTGCATTAGTTCTACCAACAGCAATAGGCCATTGCGAGGTGAAGAAGATGTCAATTAGCGAGGTGACAGAATTTCAATTATCATAAAATAATGTGTATACACGAGAAAAAGTTTCGTATGCCTCCGGCGGGCGTGAAAAAGCACCCAATCCGAGGTAACCTCGCTGATGGGATGATGGCAACCGTAGGTTGACATAGATAGATGTATAAGATTAAGCGACGCAAATTCATTTGCAAGAGCTTAATGTTATACATCTATCGTAGGGCAAAGCCCCATCATATCAGCGCAACACAAAGGTCAAAAACGATAGTTTTTGGATCCAAGCTTCGCTTGGCGGCCGCCCGCTGTTAGGGCATAAGTAAGTGTTTTTCATGCGTTTGCCCTACACAAAAAAAACCGAACTCAAAAAGAGCTCGGTTTTTTTTGTGACTTGTAATATCTAATTACCTCTTTTTAGCATCTGCTTTCTCCATCATATCGTATGCGATTGGTGTCGCAATGAATAGAGAAGAGTATGTTCCGACAATGATACCGATGATAAGAGCGAAGACGAATCCACGGATAGTCTCACCACCAAAGATAAATATTGAGAGAAGTGTGATGAATGTTGTACCAGATGTATTAAGGGTACGAGCCATTGTTGAGTTGATTGCACCATTGATATTATCCTTAAGTTGACGCTTTGGATATAGGCCAATGTACTCACGAATACGGTCGAAGATAATCACAGTATCGTTGATTGAGTAACCAATGATAGTAAGGATTGCTGCGATAAATGCTTGGTTGATCTCCAAGTTGAAAGGCATCCAACCGTATAGGATAGAGAAGAGACCAATAACAATAAATGTATCGTGGATAAGAGCTGCGGTTGCGCCGGAAGCCCACTGCCATCTCTTGAATCGGATAGTGATATAACAACCGATAGCGATGAGTGAAAGTAGGATTGACCATACAGCACCCCAAGTCATATCTTTTGCGATAGATGGTCCAATCTTATCTGCTGAGATGATACCATTCTCATCATCTTGGTTGTTGCAGAATGCATCGTAAGAGATGTTGTAAGAGTATAGCGGTTTAACAGCGTCGTAGATCTTACCATAGATCATATCTGTAGTCTCCTCGCGAGTATCAGCATATAGGTATTGAGTCACGACACGCATCTGATTCTCGTCGCCATATTGCTTAACCTCAAAGCTGACACCTGAAGCATCCTCCACATCGGCAAATTGCGCATCAATTGCACTACGAACCTCTTCAGCGGAGACAACATTATCGAAACGAATAACATAGGCGCGACCTCCTGTAAACTCAGTACCCATGTTTAGACCACGAATAGCAAGCGATGCAATTGCTAGAACAATCACAGAAGTTGAGATGATGTATGCTGTTTTGCGCTTGTTGATAAAGTCGAAAGAGAGACCCTTCAACCAATTCTCAGACCACTTGCGAGAGAATTTAACGCCACCAAACTTAGCATTAGCCCACTCAATAAGTAGACGAGTGATAAATATAGAGCAGAAGAATGATGTCATGATACCAATAACAAGTGTTGTAGCAAAACCTTGAACTGGACCTGATCCAAATACAGATAGTACAATACCGGTGATAAGTGTTGTTACGTTACCATCAATGATCGCAGAGTAGGCGTTTGAGAAACCATCTTTGATTGAGGCTCCAATACCCTTACCAGAGCGCAACTCCTCTTTGATACGCTCATATATAATTACGTTAGCATCAACGGCCATACCCATCGTAAGAACGATACCGGCGATACCGGGAAGCGTCAGAACAGCTCCGAATGATACGAGGACACCTAGAAGAAGGAATACATTGAAGATAAGAGCAACGTCAGAGAGCCAACCTGCTGTCTTGTAGAATAGTCCCATGTATAGAAGAACCAAGCAGAAAGCAATGATAAACGACATGAGACCAGCGTCGATAGACTCTTGTCCTAGAGATGGTCCAACGACTGCCTCTTGGATGATGCGAGCAGGTGCAGGAACCTTACCTGATTTAAGAACGTTAGCTAAGTCCTTAGCCTCTTGGATAGTGAAGTTACCTGTAATTTGAGTGTTACCACCCTCAATCTTAGATTGAATTACTGGAGCAGAGTATACATAACCATCAAGAACGATTGCAACACATTTGCCAATATTCTCACCAGTTAAACGAGCCCACTCTTTAAGTCCTGTAGCATTCATGGACATTGATACCTCAGCTGTAGCACCTTGATCTGAGTACATCTCGCGAGCATCTGTCACTACGCTACCATCAAGTGGAGCTTTTCCATCAG
Organism: Rikenellaceae bacterium; assembly: GCA_047172325.1. Lineage (GTDB taxonomy): Bacteria > Bacteroidota > Bacteroidia > Bacteroidales > Rikenellaceae > Alistipes. The sequence continues at coordinate 13,238 of JBCQWG010000039.1, forward strand.
CGCGCTCAGCACGAATTGCATATAGGAAGTAGCGACCCTCGATTGCATCGTGACCTTTGATTGCCCATTTGAAACGGATGTCAGCAGGGAATAGGTCGAGAACCTCTGGCATAGCTAGATACTCGTCGATTGTTGCGATATCGCCTTTCGAAGCAGCACCAATAACAGCACCACCAGCATATTGAGGGTTAAGAAGCGCAAAAAGAGGATTCTCAGCTACAGTGAAACCACTTGTAGATTCGGCCGCCGCCGCCGCGCTAACCTCTGATAGAAGGTCGTTTACAGCTTCAGCCTCATCCTCAGCAGTCTGGTCGCTCTCAACCTCTTGAGATGTAGCATCGTTTATCTCTTTAATTACTCTATCTGCTTGAGCTAGAGCTGAGATAACTTCGCGAGCATCGTATGTTGTCCACAACTCCAATGATGCAGCACCTTGAAGAAGATTGCGCACACGTTGTGGCTCCTTCACTCCCGGAAGCTCTACCAATACGCGGTTTGAGCTTGGAATGCGTTGGATGTTTGGTTGAGTCACACCAAAGCGGTCAATACGGTTACGTAAGATGTTGAAAGATGTCGCAATAGCAGCTTCAGCCTCATTACGCAATACTCTTTCAACCTCACTGTTGCTGCTGTTAGGCATGATGTCTTTGCGCTCTGGGCTAACAAAGATTGCTGCGAGGGAGCCACCATTGCTGCTTGATTGGAATGCATTGACGAATGCACCGATGTAATCTTGAGTTGCACCACTCTTGAATTGCTCATCAGCAATAGCGATAGCCTCAATGAAAGCGGGGTTTGAAACGCTCTCTCCGGCTAGGGTCTTAATTACGTCTTGAACCTCGATTTCCAACATCACATTCATACCACCCTTAAGGTCAAGGCCTAGATTAAGCTCTTTCTCCTTAACTTGCTTGTAAGTGAATTTGGTAAATCCTAAGTTGTAAACAACTTCATTTTGGATGGAGTCAAGATAAAACTGCTCACGGTTGAGAGTCTTTGTCTCGTTCTCTTGGCTAAATGTAGCAGCATACTTAACTGCATCTTTCTCAACACTACGCGCTTTAAACGTGAAGGAGAGTTGGTAAATACATGCGATTGCCAACGAAATCGCAAGTACTTTGATAGCACCTTTACTTTGCATCTGAACTAACTTTTGTTTATAATATAATTAATTTTTTCTATACATCATACGGCCATACAAACCGCTAACCATAATGATAGGTTTGCAAAAATAGTAATTTTTATTGAAATACCGCACTTTGGCATGAATTTATCAGGGCAAACGCACGAAAAAAAAGTTACTCAACCTCCATACCCATCATAGCAATCAAGTGTTTGTCCGACCAACCACCGACATTTCGCTTTCGCTTAA
>JBCQWG010000040.1:0-14359 GCA_047172325.1 Rikenellaceae bacterium
GAGGTCTTTTCACTTCCTCGCATACGACAGACAAAATTTCAAAACCTACTGATCCTCAATCAATCTACAATATTCTGCTCTTTTTTGTGTAATTCCGCTTTTTTTATTAAAAAGTTAATAAAAAAGGGTTGCGATTTGTAATTTTTTTGTTTAATTTTGTCTGGATTGGTGGATGATAATTCCTATATATTAACTTAAATATAATTAGACTTATGAATCATGATGTGTTTATTAGATACTCAAGGGTAGATACAACAATTGCAGACATGCTATGTCGTGCATTTGAGGAGGCGGGGATCTCTTATTGGATTGATCGTGATATGATCGCTGGAGGTCAGAACTTTGCGAATAAGATTGTGCCGGCCATTAAAGCTAGCAAGGTAACCGTCTTTATATCGTCTGTCGACTCTAATAGATCTGCCTTTACTGTAAAGGAGGTCACTATAGCCTTCAATAACAATAAACACATTATCCCATTCAGAGTTCAGAATATTCCTTTTGCCGATCAGCTGGAGTTTATTCTTTGCAACCTCAGCTGGCTTGATGCCTTTAATGATATTAAGCAGAGTATTGACGAGTTAGTTAAGTCAATTAGTAGAATCCTTCATGGCGAGAATAGTAATGCAGCGGCCAAAGAGGTTGTCGAGAAGAAGGTTGATGATAAGCGACAATCGAATATGTTGACACTTAAAATTAGAGTGGATGCTGATTGTAGCGTCTATAAGGATGATGAATTTATTATAGATGCCTATAGTGGATCCCTCGCTCGTATAAACCTTAGACGCGGAAATTATTCATTGAAGTTTGTTAGTAAGATCTTCCAAGCGGCATATATTGAGGAGATATATCGCGCTCAGGAGGTCGACTTTGAGGATATCATCATGGTGAATCTTGCCGATCGCATAAAGCTGGAGGCCCTTGACCTATTTACAAAGGAGGTTAATGGACGTTATGGCTTTGTTAATGGTCAGGGGGAGTGGCACATTCAACCTCTTTACGACAAGGTGTGGAACTTCAAGGAGGGCTTCGCCATTGTGGTTCTAAATAAGAGATATGGTATTATCAATAAGACCGGTAAAGAGGTGGTGTCGCTCAGATATGACGATGCTTGGAACTTCAGTAATGGTCTAGGAACAATAAAGTTAAATGAGAAGCGAGGATATATTAATGCCTTGGGTATTGAGGTCACTCCGATTAAGTATGATCGTACTGGTGATTTCGACGGCAAGTATGCAAGAGTCGTTGTCGCAGATAAATATGGTCTAATCAACACTCTTGGAGAAGAGGTCCTAGCGCCTAAATATGACTTTATAGGGGAGTTTAACGAAGGTTTTGCATCGGTTAAGTTAAACGACCAGATGGGCTTTATCAATGATAATGGCGAAGAGGTGATCGACTTGATCTATGATAAGGCTTGGTCATTCAAGAATGGATTTGCCGCGGTTATGATTGGCAGTAAACAGGGCTTTGTAAGTAGTACGGGTCAACTTATCTGTGACATTAAATATGATGATCTATATAACTTTAGTGATGGCTATGCTATTGTTAAGTTAGGCGACAAATGCGGATATATTAATGCTTCGGGAGTAGAGATTACACCTATCATGTACGATCATTGTTACAACTTCAACAATGGTGATGCTACAGTTGTATTGAACGGCAAGCAGGGTAAGATCGGCAAGAGCGGAATGGAGATTGTGCCAGTGAGGTATGATAAAGTATATTCATTCAAGGAGGATTTTGCCGTTGTGCAAGATAACAATAAATATGGCTTCGTAGGCAAGAGTTGCAACGAACTCACACCAGTCATATATGATGATGCATGGAATTTCGGTGATGGTTTCGCTATCGTACAGATGGGAGGCCTACAAGGTTTCATAAATAGAGAGGGTGTTGAGATCTGCCCTATTCAATACGATCAGGTATGGAGCTTTAAGGGAGGTTTCGCAAATGTGAAGGCTGGCGACAAGCAAGGATATATCAATGGTCAAGGCGTTGAGATCTGCCCTCCAAGATATGATGAGGGATGGAACTTTAGTGAAGGTTTCGCTCTAGTGAGAAATGGAGATAGGTATGGCTTTATCAACGATAAGGGCGAAGAGATCTGCACACCTCAGTATGATAAGGCGTGGAGCTTTAGCGAGGGTATGGCCACCGTGATGCTCGACGGAAAACATGGATTCATTAATAAGTTTGGTAAAGTCACAGTCCCAATCAAATATGAAGAGGTATGGGCCTTCAGTGATGGCTACGCTTCAGTTGTCCTCAATGGCCGCCGTGGTCGCGTAGATAAAGATGGTAAAGAGGATTGGGGCATTAGATAGTAACTCTCATACGCCAGCTCTCAAGGCAAACACACGAAAAAATCTCCAAAAGTTATAGATAAATAGATAAATTTGCATAAATTTGTCTACGATTATTAATAAACGTTGGAATGAAGTATAATAGAGTTTTAACAATTGCGGGAAGTGATTCCGGTGGTGGTGCAGGCATTCAGGCTGATATCAAGGCGATATCGGCCTGTGGTTGTTTTGCGGCATCTGCCATCACTGCCGTAACGGTTCAGAATACCGTTGGAGTGGAGGCGGTGCACCCCATTCCGCTAGATATTTTAGAGGGGCAGATTGAGGCAGTGCTAAGTGATATTGGGGCAGATGCTATTAAGGTTGGCATGATGCATTCGGCAGCTGTGGTGGAGGTTGTTTGCAGGCAGCTCGACAAGTTCGATATAAAGAGTGTTGTGGTTGATCCTGTGATGGTTGCTACATCGGGACATCGGCTCATTGAGCAAGAGGCTATCGAGTCTCTTAAGAGCATGCTGCTACCTAGAGCGAGGGTCATCACGCCCAATATTCCGGAGGCGGAGATCCTCCTAGGGCGCTCCATTGTCGATCAGTCGCAGCTTGCTGAGAGAGCTAGAGAGCTCTCGATGGGAGGCCGAGTTTCGGTTCTTCTTAAGGCGGGACATCTCACCGAGGAGTCTTTAACTGATATCTTCTATAATGCTGAGAGTGATGAGATCATTGAGCTAAGCTCGAAGCGCCTCGCAACGCCCAATACCCATGGCACGGGCTGCACGCTGTCGAGTGCTTTTGCTGCAATGTTGGCGCGCGGCATGGAGCTAAGTGAGGCGGCACGCGCGGCAAAGGAGTATATTAACTCCGCTATTATTTCGGGCTCTCGCTTTGAAATTGGGCATGGACATGGCCCCGTGGATCACCTCTTTGCTATGCGCGAGTATACGAAGTAGGGAATTGCGGCACATATAGCACCTGTGATCCACCCTAGGAGAATATCTTGCGGGAAGTGAAAAGCTAAGTAGATACGAGAGTAGCTAACGGCTAAAACCCATATAGTGAGCGCAATGGTGATGCAGCGACGACGAAGTTCGAGTGCTGCAATAATCGCAATTGAGGCGGTGGTGGCTGCGTGTGCCGAGATGGTGCCGTATCTGCCTCCACCCCCTATTTTGTGGATCAACCCTTCAAGCTCTGGGGTATGCATGGGGCGTAGACGCACAGGGAATGACTCCCACACTGCCTTGAGGGGACCTGTATGTTTGAAGATGCCTGCAACCATGTCGGAGAGTCCAACCGCAGCAATGACACATAGCGCAAAGAGAGCTACACTGCGCCAACCACCTTTGCGATAGATGAGGTATAGCATGAAGATGTAGAGGGGAGCCCACGTCACCTTACCTGAGATGATGCTCATGAGAGAATCAACGAATGCTCCTCCATCGAAGTTGAGCCATAAGAAAATAGAGTGATCCCACATTGCGTTATAGTTTATCGAGTGATTCTAATATTATTGTACAACACTCCCCGATCTCCTCTTCGCTGATGGTCAGTGGTGGCGAGATGCGGAATGCAGTGTCGCAGAAGAGGAACCAATCGCTCATTATCCCCTTCTCCTTGAATATCTCCATAAGTTTATAGAGCTTTGCGGAGTCACCTAGCTCAATTGCCATGAGCAATCCTGCGCGACGAATTTCTATCACTGCTGGATGGCTGCTGAGGCTCTCCTCGAAGAGAGCTCCTTTCGACTCAACACTCTCAACGACATTGTTGTCGAGAAGGTAGCGCAATGCGGCAACTCCCGCGGCGCAGCATACAGGGTGTCCGCCAAAGGTTGTTATATGTCCTAGCACGGGATCTGATTGCAGCGTCGACATAATCTCGCTGCTCGCTGCAAAAGCTCCTAGAGGCATGCCCCCGCCAAAGGCCTTAGCTAGGGTTATAATATCGGGAGCGACTCCATATTTCGTTGAGGCGAAGAGCTCTCCTGTGCGCCCCATTCCTGTTTGGATCTCATCGAAGATGAGCATTGCTCCCACCTCTGTGCAGCGCTTGCGGAGTGCTTCGAGATATCCTCTTTGTGGTAGTCTGATGCCGGCTTCGCCCTGCACCACCTCACTTATGACACATGCCGTGCGCTCTGTGATCTGTGAGAGAGCCTCAAAGTCGTTATACTCTATCGAGCGAGTGTCGGGCAGAAGCGGGCGAAAAGCACCTTTCCACTCCTCCCCTTCGGGTGATCCCATCATCGACATTGCGCCATGTGTTGACCCATGGTATGCTCTACGCATTGAGATCATCTCGGTGCGACCAGTGTAACGCTTAGCGAGCTTGAGAGCGCCTTCAACCGCCTCAGCCCCGGAGCTGACGAAATATATAGATGATATATCTGCTGGAAGGAGCTTCGAGAGGAGCGTAGCATACTCCACCTGAGGGGTTTCGAGAAGCTCGCCATATACCATAACGTGCATGTAGTCTGCCGCTTGCCGCTGAACGGCCTCCACGACAGCAGGGTTGCCATGACCAACATTACTTACCGAGACTCCCGCGACCAGATCATAGTAGCGCTCGCCTTCGGGTGTAAAGAAGCAGGAGCCCTCGGCACGAGCCACCTCGATCATCATGGGTGAGGGTGATGTCTGCCCTACATGCTCCAAGAATTGTTTGCGTAGTATCTTTTTCATTATTTATCCTCTCCAAATTTTCTCTCTAGTACTCTCTCTGCATCTTTGACGCTCGATTTCATCCAGTTATATAAAATCTCTAATCTCTCCTCTTCGTTAAGTTCCCATTGTGCCTCTGAGTTACGCATACGCTCCGAGAGCATATATATAAGGATTGCAGCGGAGGCAGAGACATTCAAACTCTCCACCATGCCACACATGGGGATGCGTAGGAACTCATCAGCCTGAGCTATGATATCCTCCGAGATACCGGCATGCTCCGTGCCGAAGACCAGTGCAAATTTACCAGCGTCAACATCGAACGACTCAGGGGTGCAATCTTTGCGGTGGGGGGTTGTTGCAATTATTCTATAGCCTTGTGCTTTGAGCTCTGCGATTGCTGCTGGGGTCTTATCGTAGCGTTTGAGATCTACCCACTTATCGGTGCCGCGAACGATGTCGGCATAGGTGCGAAACTGGCATATGCTCTCCACGGCATGCATCTCTTGAAGCCCAAAGGCCTCGCAGTGGCGCATAAGGGCACTTGCATTCTGTGAGTGGAATGTATTCTCTGAGAGAATTGTCATGTAACGAGTGCGTTTTGCTACTGTCTCCTCTAGTTTAGCGCAACGCTCAGGTGTCATAAAGTCCGAAAGATACTCTATGCGTTCGTGGAGCCATGCGGCATCTCTATTTTCTATATTTTTCATCTTCATCTAAGATTTTGAGATAACTCTCATAACGAGAGTAGGCTATCTCGCCCTGCTCCACGGCACGTATCACGGCACATTTGGGCTCGTGAGTATGTGTGCAGTTATAAAATTGACACTCTGAGCCAAAACGCATCATTTCGGGATAGTAGTGCCATAGTTCATCATCGTCAATATCCAACAATCCAAAACCCTTGATGCCCGGTGTATCAATGATGTAACCACCCTCACTTAGGGGGTACATCGTTGAGAATGTTGTGGTGTGTTTACCTTTATGGTGACTCGTCGAGATCTCACCCGTTTTAATATCTATATGTGGCTCGATGGCGCCAATAAGTGTTGATTTACCCACTCCAGAGTTACCTGATATAAGGGTGGTGTTATCTCGAAGAAGCTCTTTCACTCTTTCGAGACCAATCCCTTGCGTCGCGGAGACCTCAACCACTTCGTAGCCCGCTGAGTTGTATGTAGAGATAAACTCCTTTACTGCATCCTCCTCTTGACGTGCTAAATCGGCCTTCGCTAAGATGATTGTTGCGGGGACCTTATACGCCTCGCAGGTCACCAAGAAACGATCAATAAACTCCGTAGCGGTGGTTGGTGAGAAGAGTGTAGCGACTAAGATCGCTCGATCAATATTCGAGGCGATGATATGCGACTCCTTGGATAGATTCGAGGCGCGACGAATAATATAGTTGCGACGAGGTTCAATCTCGCATATAACGTAGTTCTCATCGGCATCTGCCTCGAAGTGAACAACATCTCCCACAACGACAGGAGAGGTGGAGCGAACCCCCTTTAGGCGCAGGCGCCCACGAATACGACAATTATAACGCGTGCCATTTACGAGCACCTCATACCAGCTACCTGTGGCGCGAACGACAACTCCCTGTTTGCGATTATCCATAGTTACTCCTTTGAGGTTGTTGTTGGCAGTTGATCCTCCACCCAATCTATAGCTGGAAGGATATATCTAGAGGCTGCTACAATGGGCTCATATAGCTTTGAGCTCGCTGTAGTCTTTTTATCGACTATCTCAAAAGTGTTGTTGATAAAGTTAAAGAGAGAGAGGACTAAGGTGAGTATTATAAGAGTCTTCAAGAGTGATAGTGCAGCGCCAGCAACTCTGTCGAGAGCTCCTAACCCCACCGCGGAGAAGATCTTGCGGAGAAGTGTGGCGATCAATCCAACACCAATAAGGGTGACCAAAAGCACTATTGCATAGCCCCATATAAGTGCATAATCGCCCTTAATCCCTAGCACCTCGCTCACCGTGCCACCAAATGTTTTGGCTAAAAATATCGCCACGACAATTCCAATGAGAGTTCCTAGCTGACGAATTGCACCATCCTTAAAGCCTAGAATCAAGCTTATAACCAGACAGGCGATGATTATAATATCAATAATATTCATGTTTATACCTTTTTTTGAATTGCAAAGATAGGAATTTTTTTTCTATCTTTGCAGCAGTGTTGAATTTACATATTAATTACGTAGCAATGAAGAAATTATTTATACTATTTATAGCGCTTTTCTCATTTATAGCGCATCTTGAGGCGCGCGAGGTGGTCTCAATTAACGATAACTGGAGATTTTACTTCTCCTCGGAGAATAGTGCAGATTATGCGCGCACCATCTCCCTGCCTCACACATGGGACTACAATGTGTCGAGCTCTGCCTTTTCGATGCAGCCAGCAATGGCCAACTACCTGCGAGATTTATACCTCCCTGCCGAGTGGTCTAAGAAGCGTATCTTCATTAAGTTCTACGGTGTGGAGAGCGTAGCTGATCTGATGGTCAATGGCCGCTATGTGGGAGAGCATCGCGGAGGAGCTACAGCCTTCACATTTGAGATAACCAATAGTGTTCTCTTTGGTCAATCCAACCGTCTCCATGTTATTGTGAATAATGCTCCTCAGAGTGATATGCTACCAATATCGCAGGAGGAGAATAGATATGGCGGAATCTATCGCGATGTGGAGATCATCGTCACCGAGAAGAGTGCTGTATCACCCCTCTACTATGGTTCCGATGGACTCTTCGTGGAGACTAACAGTGTCTCTTCACGCGCGGCAGAGGGTGTGGTTAAAGTTCATCTAACCTCCTCTAATGTTGCTACATGCCAGTTGGCAGTCTCGATATATGATCCCGCAGGAGAGGTTGTCTTCCAGAAGGCAATATCTAAGGCGAAGATTGGTGCAGAGCCCGTTGAGGTGCCATTTGTTGTATCTACACCTCAGTTGTGGTCTCCATATCACCCTAACCTCTATCGTGTGGAGGTTGCTGTGGTGGATGGTGAGAACTCCGATTATCTCTCCATCACGACCGGTTTCCGCTCAATTGAGGTGGGCGATAGTGGTTTGATTAAGATCAATGGCAGACCGATCCTCTTCAATGGTGTCTCTTTGTATCATGACTACCCTCATGTGGGAGGTGCCGCCTCGGAGCGCGATATTGCTCGCGACTTTGAGTTTATTGATGAGATGGGTGCAAATGGTATTCGTTCAATGACACACCCTCACCACCCATACCTCTACGATCTATGCGATAGAGCGGGTAAGATGGTCTGGATAGATCTACCCTTGGTGCGAGCGCCATTCTTGGGAGATATAGCCTACTACCCAACAGAGAGATTGCATGAGCATGGCCGTGAGACTCTTCGCGAGATTGTTGCACAAAATTACAACCACCCCTCAGTTGTGATGTGGGGAGTCTTCTCGCTGCTTATAACACGAGGCGATAATCCAGTGCCCTATATCACCGAGCTCAATAACTTGATTAAGGAGATCAACACCACTCGACCAACGGTTGCCGAGAGCGATCAAGATGGTGAGATCAACTCCATCACTGACCTTATCGTCTGGAGGCAGAGTCTAGGATGGAATAAAGGTCTCTTCTCCGACATTGATGTTTGGAGCAATATCATCCATACAAATTGGTCCAATATGCGTTCGGCAGTCTCCTATGGTCAGCAGGGCCGTATCGACCAACAATCGTCACCCGCTGAGTATAAGAGCACTAGCCAATATAATGCTGCTACATGGAAGCCCGAAGGTCGCCAACGAGAGTTCCATGAGGAGTATACTCAACGTCTCCTTACGGACTCGCTCTTCTGGGGTGTCTGTGTCAACTCCATGTTTGATTTTAAGAGTGCTCGCAACTCCCTTTCGGAGAATAATTCTGGACTCGTTACATTCGATCGTCGCGAGCGCAAAGATATATTCTACCTCTATAAGGCGCATTGGAATAAGAAGCAACCAACACTTCATATTGCCGACGCTCGCAACAAGGTCACAGCGGAGCCACTCCACAGAGTTAGCGTCTATGCCTCCGACACGATCCCTCCGACGCTCTATACGCCGCTCGATACAATCACCATGAAGCGCATTGCACCATGGTACTTTGTGGCAGATAGCGTTATGCTGAAGAGTGGCCCCAATAAGTTTATTGTAAATCAAGGTGAAGAGGTCGATAGCGTCGAGGTGGTGTTGCAACGCTCATCTCTTATAGCGCCTATATCGTCACGTTCCTCATTGTCAATTAGATAATTATGATTAATTACAGCGGGGTGAAGTCCCCATGCTACATACTAGATGAAGAGCTCTTACTCTCGAACCTAGCTAAGATTGACTACGTTAGAGAGCACTCTGGCGCGGAGATCATAGTTGCTCTAAAGGCAAATGCTATGTGGAGTATCTTCCCTCTTCTAGCCTCTCACTCGGATGGTGCTACAGCTAGCTCTGTGGCGGAAGCACGTTTGGTCTTCGAGGAGTTTGGCACTCCTGCTCACACCTATGCACCAATCTATACAGACTCAAATATTGATGAGATTATCTCTCTTAGTAGCCATATCACCTTTAACTCACTCTCTCAGTATGATCGTTTCTCGCAGCGCGCACTGCTCAATGGTATATCGTGCGGCTTGAGGGTTAATCCACGTTACTCCCCCGTTGAGACAGATCTCTACAACCCATGTGTTGCGGGCTCTCGTCTGGGAGTCACCCCAGAGGAGCTTACGGAGTTGCCTGCGGGGGTTGAGGGGCTCCATTTTCATGTTCTCTGCGAATCTCGTTCGCATCACCTGCGCGAGGCACTAGAGTCATTCGAGCACTACTATGGTCATCTCATACCTCAAATAAAGTGGCTCAATATGGGTGGCGGACACCTTATGACCCATGAGGAGTACAACTGTGAGGAGCTTATAACGGTGCTCAAAGAGTTTCGATCTCGTCATCCACATCTACGTCTTATCTTAGAGCCCGGAAGTGCCTTTACATGGCGCACGGGGGTTCTTCTCTCACGCATAGAGGATATCGTTGAGAATGGTGGCGTGCGCACAGCACTGCTCGATGTCTCCTTCGCTTGCCATATGCCCGATTGCCTTGAGATGCCCTATAAGCCCACCATCGTGGGGGCACACGACCCCGCAGAGGGAGAGGAGAGTTGGCGCATGGGTGGTTGCAGCTGCCTTGCGGGAGACTATTGTGGCCCTTGGGCCTTCGAGAAGCAGCCGCAGGTGGGAGATGCAATTATCTTCGAGGATATGATCCACTACACCATGGTGAAGACAACAATGTTTAATGGTGTGGCACACCCCTCTATAGCTATTGCTCGTAGAGGTGGAGAGGTAGAGGTGATTCGAGAATTTGGTTACGAAGATTATAAAAATAGATTATCATAAAAACCTAAATAAAAAATGGAAGATTTTAAAGCTACAGAATACACGTTGGAGTGTGTCGCAACTGGCCGTGAGTTTGAGGAGAGCGGTTGGGTAATGGATGATAACCAGAGTCATTCACCATCGCTTATTCGTGCAAAATATGCAAAACGCAAATTGGAAGTTGGTGCAGCGGAGGATGGTCTCTACAAATTTGCCGACTGGTTGCCAATAAGCCATATGTTGAAGGGCTCTTCTGCCCCTGTGACCTACAAGAGTAAAGGGTTGGCGGCAGAGCTAGGGCTAGAGAACCTATATATCACCTTCAATGGTTACTACCCTGCGATCGGTGCCAATATGACAACTTGCTCCTTTAAGGAGACCGAGGCGTATAGCGTTTGCGGTAGAATTGATAGCGAAGAGGAGCGCATCTTGGTTGTGGCATCTGCGGGTAACACGGCACGCGCCTTCGCTAAGGTCTGCTCAGATAACAACATCAAACTTCTTCTGTCGGTTCCTGCCGACAACCTCAATGCATTGTGGTTCACCGAGGAGCTTAACCCCTGCGTGAAGCTTATCGCAAGTGAGAATGGTGGTGACTATTTCGATGCTATCCACCTAAGTAATTTAGCTTTGAAGTCGTCAAAGTTCTACGCTGAGGGTGGCGCCAAGAATATCGCACGTCGCGACGGTATGGCCTGCACCGTGCTTTCGGCCGTGACAACGATCGGTCGCATCCCAGAGTACTACTTCCAAGCGGTGGGTAGCGGAACGGGAGCAATTGCAGCATGGGAGGCTAATATGCGCCTTATAGAGGATGGCTCATATGGCTCCAACACAATGAAGCTTGTAGTGTCGCAGAATGCACCATTTGTACCTATGTACGATGCATGGCGCATGGACTCTCGCGAGATGTTGCCATATGATGAGTATAATGCACGTCGCGATGTGGAGATCATTGACGCAAAGGTCCTCTCAAATCGTCGTCCACCATATGGAATTATTGGAGGCCTCTACGACGCTCTCAAAGCAACCAACGGTGAGGTCATGGTGGCAACAAATGCACAATCAAAAAAGGCTAAAGCACTCTTCCAACGCACCGAGGGTATCGACATCTACTCCGCATCAGCTGTAGCTACAGCCACACTCATCAAGGCGGTAGCAGATGGCAAAGTGGATAAAAGCGCAACCATCATGTTGAATATAACAGGCGGTGGCGAGGAGCTCCGTCAACGCGGCAAGGAGCTCTGGTACCTTAAACCTATACACACATTCTCCCTCACCCCCGATGAGGATGATGTAATCCAAAAAGTTGAGGAGATGTTTGCTGTGCAAACGCACGAATAATATACCTCCTAATCGGCTCCGGTGGGCGTGAAAAGCACCCTTAAATTTCAAGAATATGATATCTCGCACGATTAAAATAGTTATACTTCAACTCTTAATTGCCATCCCTGTGATGGCGCAAGTGGTGAGCCGCACGGAGTTTTCACCATACCAGCTGCGCAAAGATGCCGACCAGCGGGTACACTCCGACACGACCTCCCACATCCTCTTTAACCCCGCAGCGACAGAGAGCTCCTTTGGGCAGATCACGCGCGAGCAGAGGCTTGAGGTCCCTCAAAGCTGGGTTGATGCCTCTATCTACCTGCATATCGAGGCGGTGGGTTCTGCCTACTCCATTTCGATAAATGGGCGTCGTGCAATTGAGTGTGAAGATAGCCTCACCCCCACCGACTACGATATATCGCCATATCTGAGAGTTGGAGAGAATCTCATCTCCATCACTACACGTAGCTCCGCCCTTGCAGAGTTGGAACAAAATGTAGAGCAGCCCCAACGCACACGCCTTGAGGGTAGCTACATCTATATTCAAAATCGCCTTCGCATACTCGACTACAGATGTGAGGTGATCGCAGTGGATGGGAACGAGCATGGTCAGTTGCTGCTAGATGTAGTTGTTCAAAATAGCTTCAACTACCCTGAGACGCTAGAGATAGGTTTCGACATATATGACCCTACGGGCAAGCTTCTCGACTTCAGCACAGCGCAGGCGGAGATAGAGGGTGGTCAGATAGATACTATTCGCTTCTCGCCCTACCTCTATGGTGCAACAAAGTTTAAGTGGAGCGCTACGGGGGGCAGCAGCTCGGAGCAACCTCTCTACTCGGTGATGATCTTCACGCGTCGCAATCGTGTGGCAACCAACTATATACCTTTCCATGTGGGATTCTTCACGCCTCACTACACAGGCACCACTATAGAGGTCGACGGCACTCCTATAGCCATCAAGAGCATCTCATATAATGCCCTCGCAGATGAGAAGAGCAGCGAGAAAGAGCTACGCTCGATCAAGCAGAAGGGGTTCAACACAATTATCCCAGACTACCCGCAGCCCATATGGTTTTACACCCTCTGTGATAAGATTGGGCTCTACGTGATTGACCAAGCAGCAATCAATGCACCCAACGCAGCCGGTGACAAGAGAGTCGGTGGCACCCCCTCCAACGACCCGACGCTACTAGGTGAATATCTCGCACGCGTTCAAAAGGCATACCTCCGCACACATAATTTCAACTGCGTCATAGCCTACTCCCTAGGTGGAGAGTCGGGCAATGGATACAATATGTATAAGGCATACCAATGGCTCAAGGAGGTAGAGAAGAGACGCCCCATAATATATCGTGGAGCACAAGGAGAGTGGAACAGTGATCCTCTAAAGATCGACTAGCAGATGAACATTGAACTATTAGTCGTTGGCAAAACCGATTCTGCACTCATCGAAGAGATCGTTGCAGCGTATGCCAAACGTGTGAACTTCTACTGCAAATTCACTATCACAACCCTCTCCGATATCAAGAACACGAAGAACCTCACCGTGAAGCAGCAGCGAACAGCCGAGGGGGAGATGATCCTGCGTCAGATTAACGAGAGCGACTTTGTGACACTCCTCGATGAGCGTGGCACAGAGTATCGCTCCGTGGAGTTCGCACTATGGCTACAGAAGAGGATGAATAGCGGCGTGAGGCGCCTACTGATAATAATAGGAGGTCCCTACGGCTTCTCCGAGGCGGTATATCAACGCGCAAACTCCAAAGTCTCTCTCTCCAAGATGACCTTCTCTCACCAAATAGTACGCGCAATATTTGCCGAGCAGATATATCGCGCATTCACCATTCTTAAGAATGAACCATACCACCATGAATAGAGCCGTACCACTTATCATCGTCCTTACGCCAAACACCTTAAGCAGCATTGGCCTACGCGATATCCTAGCGAAGATACTCCCCTTTGCTATAGTCAAAGTGTGCGACACAATGGAGGAGCTTCTCGCAATAGAGCCAACCGATATATTTCATATTTTTATCTCCTCCCACCTCCTCGTGGAGAATATATCCTCCTTCGACCCCCTCCGCAACAAGTGCATAGCACTAACCAATGGATCAGCCAACAGCAACGCCCTACAAGGATTCCACCAAATAAATATTCAACAACCCGAAGAAAAGATCATAGAGGCCATCAAAGAGCTACAGAGCCACGCTCACGGCCACTCACATCACCCCTCAACACCCACCCCTGAGACCACCGAGCTACTATCACCTCGCGAAATAGAGGTGACCAAGCTACTCATAGAGGGACTTATAAATAAGGAGATCGCAACAAAACTCAATATCGGAGTGACAACAGTTATAACACACCGCAAAAATATCTTCGAGAAACTAGGTATCCGCTCTCTAGGTGGCCTGACAATATATGCCATCATGAAACGATATATCGAGATTTAAGGATGGGTTAATCCGCTCTCTCATTGCGCTCATGCCGCGCGGCACCAAGCTTAGCTTGGATCCAAAAACTATCGTTTTTGACCTTTGTTGCACTTTCATAGCGCAGCTATAAGCCCAATTCGCAAAAGAAGAATAGCTCCGCAGGGAGCACCCCCACTTGCAATGATGATAATTTCGATTGCCAAGTTGCGTATTTCCATTGCAAATCTGCGCTTTGCGGTTTTGTAGCCTATATCATTCTCCTTCT
>JBCQWG010000041.1:0-13676 GCA_047172325.1 Rikenellaceae bacterium
AGAGTTTTACCTCTCTTTCCTCTCTGAAAAAATATTTTATCTCATTCTCTGCAACTTCCCAATTCCTCAGTTGCATTTACAAGTTGAATTCAGGATTTAAGTAAGCTTAAGACTCCACTCTTATTGGGTGCGATGCTTCTTAGCACAGTTGCTTGTAGCAACTACGACGATGAGATCAATGATCTTAGCGGTCGTCTTGACAACATCGAGGGATCGTATGTCACGATCAGCTCAATGGAGAGTCAGATTGCAGCGGTTAAGGCTGACATTCCAGATTTGACCTCTATCAACTCTCGCTTGAGTGCTCTTGAGGGAGATGCTGGTGATGTAGAGGCTATTCAAGATGCTGTTGACGCTCTTCAAGATGTCATTGATGCTCTTAACACTACTATCTCTTCATCAATCGACAGCACTGTAACTGAGGATTTCCTTACAGATATCCTTGATGGTGTTTACCTTACTCAAGTGACTCTTTCTGACATCGAGGATCTAGTTGGCGACGAGAACGAGGGTCTTATCTACGACATCGTTAAGGCTATGGAGAGCTCTGCTAAATGGGTTGGTAACGACGAGTTGGCTAGCTACCTAGCTATCAGCGACTTTGACACTTACGCTGCTGCTTACTTCGCAACAATCAAGGAGGCTTTGATCGCTGACGCTGCTGACGCTGCTATCGCAGGTATTAGCATTGCTGATTCTGAGATCACTCTTAGCGATGGTACAGTTACAACTATCCAAGCTGCTTTGGAGGATGCTCTTTCACGCGTATCTGAGCTTGAGGGCCGTATCCAATCACTTGTATTTGTTCCTACAACAACTAGCAGCACAGCTGCTTCATTCAAGGGTCAAGATTATATCAAAATCAATGATGTAGTTACCTACCTTACTCCAGTTGATGGTGGCGCTAAGGAGTTGACTTACCGCGTTACTCCAGCATCTTGGGCTGCTAAATTCACCAAAGAGAATGTTACACTATACTCTGAGGAGCTTACTCGCGCAGAGCAACCATTCTCTATCGAGAGCATCACTGCAAGCGAAGAGGAAGAGGAAGAGGGTAAATTCACAGTGAAACTCGCTTACAACCTTGATAGCGCACCTATCACAGACTACGCAATCGCTCTTCACATCAATATGGAGGCAGTAGCTTCTGAGACCTCTGAGACTGACTATGTATCTAGCTATGTTAATGTTAGTGTTGCAGAGGGTAAGGATATGACTTCTCTTATTAGATATCACGGAATCAATTCGTCTGCGTCTGGTAATCCAAGTTACTACAATTACATCTTCAAACAATACACCTACACAGAGGCAATTGACTTCCGCGAGAATTTAAATTGGTATTTATACTTAGGCGGCGAATATACTCTATTCTCAGATGTATACACTAATGAGGATATCTTCAAGGTTGTACCACAATATGATGACCCACAGATTTTGAATGCTGACGCTGACGCATACACAATCAAGCAAGAGTCTGTAAAGATCAACGATGGATACAACTCTACATCTCTTATTGACAATTCTTTCATGCAAGAGTATAATGCTTATTTAGTATCTGGTACAGAAGATAAACTGGTGGGTTATGCGTACTCTTACATATTTATCCAACAACTAACTCACGAGTTTGCAACAACTACTTGGGAGCTTGATTGGGCGTATGATGCTTCATGTTACACCTCTAAATCAGACCTTAATAAATGTATCGAGGTTCTTGAGATGGATGCTGATCTGTTTAACATAATGTATAATACTGTCCCATCTTCAACCGGCAACGTACTAGATTCTACCGGAGCATCTGTAGCTGGAGCATCTGCAACTGTTACTCTATTGAGTGGGGTTAATGCTGATAGTGATATTAAACCTATAAAAGTAACTCTTAGTGGCATCCCTGCAACATCTGCTGAGTACACTATTGTATATACAAAAAGTAATGTTGATGGAGATAAAGTTATAATCTCTATCCCAGTTAAGTTCAATGGTATACCTGAGATCAACACACTTGAGGCAATCACTACGGAGTCTGATTTCGATGGTTCTACCTCTGCTGAGCTTATCTCTGATCTTGCAGCTGAGCTTTGGGCAGCTAACCCAGATCTTGCAAACCACATGACAGAGGATCAGTTCAAAACTGAGATCAGCTCTGCATCAACTTCTGCTACCTCTTCAGAGGCAGGAATGTCATTGAGCAAGAGTGGAGACGCTCTACAGGTTAACTACACATTCCCTGCATGCGAGTTCGGCAAAACATATGAGATGACATATACAATCGCTTCATCATCACTTGGTGACTTTGTGATCTCTGCTAATGTTACTCTTAACAACCCATACAGCGAGTCAATTGTACGTGCTGAGTCTTACTTCACCACTAGAGGTGTTGAGATCGAGACAGCATTTAACGCAAATGGCGTATTTGATGTTGTTAACAAGGATTTGAAGAGCACTCACAACATTGCTGATGTAACTATCACAACTGTTTACACTGTTGGTGACATCACTGAGTGGATCGACGCAAACCCAACAGCTACAGTTCCTGCTGTTGTAGGTGACATTCTTTACTGGAACGACTACAGCGAGGCAGATCTTCCAATGATCGTTAAGGCATACGTTGGTGGCGTAGAGGTAGATTCAGCGACTTTCAACGCATACATCGTTGAGCCTCTAGGCGAGATGAGTGCTAAGACAATGAACCTATACATTGACGATCTTGCAGGAAGTGTAGATCTTAAGGATGCACTTACATTGATGGAGTCTAAGAGCAGCCCAGCAGCTAATATCTTCCCAACTGACTACGCTAAGTTCGGTTCTGCTCCAATGTTCACATATGTAGAATCTAGCGACGAGACAGTAACTCCTCTTGTAGCGAAGAGTGGCGATATAGTATCATTCAGCAGTGCAGCAACAACATCAGCTGTATTGAACAACGACATTACCTACACATACAGTGTATCTTACCAAACTAAGTACTTCGGTGAGAAGACAGCTAAAGTTGTAGTGAAGGTAAACAAAGCAGGTGTCTCTGCAAACTAAAGATGTTGGTTATTAAATCGAACCTAGCACCCTACATTGGTCAATCAGCCAATTGCCAATGTAGGTGTTAGGCCGGTTTGAAGTTGAAAATGGGAGCAACACGAAGGAGAATCTTATCTCTTTCGTGTTGTTTTTTTTGTGGGCCTATCATAGACCCGCAAAAAAAAGAGCGTTGCCCGAAAGCTACGCTCTTTAATATTAATTGTTGTCTCGTTACTCGGCTGAAGCGCCTGAGAGATCGGCCTTAAGGCCAACTGCGAGGCTATCGTAGTCGCGGAGACCAGTACCACCGGGGATAAGGTGTCCACAGATAACATTCTCCTTAAGGTTCGATAGTGGATCGACCTTGCGCTGGATTGCTGCCTCGTTGAGCACCTTCGTTGTCTCTTGGAAGGATGCAGCAGAGATAAAGCTTGATGTCTGAAGAGCTGCGCGGGTGATACCTTGAAGCACCTGATTAGAGGTTGCTGGAACGATATCGCGAGTCTCAACCAAACGCATATCACGACGCTTAAGCGATGAATTTTCGTCGCGTAGCTGACGCAAAGTGATGATCTGGCCCTGTTGCACATTCTGCGAGTCGCCTGCATCAACAACAACTGCCTTGTCGTAGAGCTCATCATTTACATCCATGAACTCCCACTTATCGACAACTTGATCCTCAAAGAAGCGGCTATCGCCCGGATCCTTGATCTTAACCTTATTCATCATCTGACGAACGATAACCTCAAAGTGCTTATCGTTGATCTTCACACCCTGCATGCGGTATACCTCTTGCACCTCATTTACGATATGCTCCTGAACACGAGTTGGTCCCAAGATATTAAGGATATCCGATGGAGTGATTGCACCATCCGAAAGTGGGTTACCCGCCTTCACGAAGTCATTCTCCTGAACGATGATCTGACGTGATAGTGGCACCAAGAAGCGCTTAACATCGCCCTCCTTCGAGGTGATGATAATCTCACGGTTACCACGCTTGATCTTACCGAATGATACCTCACCATCGATCTCCGACACAATTGCTGGATTCGATGGGTTACGTGCCTCGAAGAGCTCCGTAACACGTGGAAGACCTCCGGTGATATCACCGCCCGACTTACCTACGGCACGTGGGATCTTGATGAGGACCTCGCCCGCCTTGATCTTAGCTTTATTCTTCACGATGATGTGAGCATTAACTGGCAACTGGTATGCCTTGATCTCGTCGCCCTCGCGGTTATTGATCTTAAGAACTGGGTTCTTTGTCTTATCCTTAGACTCGATCACAACACGCTCAGAAAGTCCTGTCTGCTCATCACGCTCCTCACGATAGGTTACACCCTCGATTACAGAGTCGTAGGCGATAACTCCATCATGCTCAGAGATAACAACAGCATTATATGGATCCCACTCGGTGATAAGATCACCCTTCTTAACCTTCGCTCCATGCTCCATGAAGAGAGATGAACCGTATGGCAGTGGGTGGGTATAGAGAACGATATTTGTCTTAGGATCCACAATGCGGAACTCCGACTGACGCGAAACAACCAACTCTACAGCCTCGCCTTGACTGCTCTTGCTCTTGATAGTGCGAAGATCGTCAATTTCGAGGATACCCTCATATTTCGATACTACATTTGTCTCAATTGTGGAACCTCCCGCCACACCACCGACGTGGAATGTACGAAGTGTAAGCTGTGTTCCCGGCTCACCGATAGATTGTGCAGCGATAACACCTACAACCTCTCCCTTTTGAACCATGCGTGCTGTAGCCAAGTTACGACCGTAGCACTTAGCACAAACTCCGCGACGCGCCTCACAGGTGAGAACCGAACGGATCTCAACAGACTCAACGGGTGACGACTCGATAGCATCTGCGATATCCTCTGTGATCTCTGCACCTGTCTCACACAACACCTCTCCAGTGAGTGGATTAACCACATCAAGGAGCGCTGTACGACCCAAGATACGATCATAGAGTGTTTGAACAACATCGTCGTTACGCTTAATCGCTGTAGCGGTCAAACCACGCAACGTGCCGCAATCGGTCTCGTTGATGATTACATCTTGAGCAACATCGACCAAACGACGTGTAAGATATCCCGCATCGGCAGTCTTAAGTGCGGTATCCGCAAGACCCTTACGCGCACCGTGAGTAGAGATAAAGTACTCCAACACGGTTAGACCCTCCTTAAAGTTCGAAAGGATCGGATTCTCGATAACTTGCTGTCCTCCCTCGACACCTGACTTCTGAGGCTTAGCCATCAAACCACGCATACCAGAGAGCTGACGAATCTGCTCCTTAGAACCACGGGCTCCCGAATCAAGCATCATATAGACAGGGTTGAAGCCATCCATATCGGCAATCAATGTATCAATTACCGTCTTTGTAAGTTTGGAGTTGATATTTGTCCAAACGTCAATAATCTGGTTATAACGCTCATTATTGGTGATAAGACCCATGTTGTAGTCCTCCATGATGGCATCTGCACGCTCGTAACCCTCGTTAACGAGCTTCTGCTTCTCATCAGGGATGATAACAGCATCAAGGTTAAAGGATAGACCTCCCTCGAACGCCATGCGATAACCCATAGACTTCATATCGTCAAGGAACGATGCAACCTTAGCTGCACCCGCACGCTTCATCACAACAGAGATGATATCACGCAACGAACGCTTTGTAAGAACCTCATTGATGTAACCCACCTCATAAGGTACTACCTGATTGAAGAGGATACGTCCAATGGTTGTCTCAACAAGCTGCATTGAGTGCTCACCGGCATCATTCACCGTGTCAACCATACACTTAACAACGGCATGAAGTGCTGCACGCTTCTCGTTGTAGGCGATGATAGCCTCCTCCGAGCCGTAGAATACAAGACCCTCACCCTTAGCACCCTTACGAGGCTTTGTGATATAGTAAAGACCCAAGACCATATCCTGAGAAGGAACGGTGATAGGGGCTCCATTAGCAGGGTTCAAGACATTGTGAGAACCAAGCATAAGCACCTGCGCCTCTAGGATAGCTGCATTGCCAAGTGGCAAGTGAACCGCCATCTGGTCACCATCGAAGTCGGCATTAAACGCCGTACATGCCAATGGGTGAAGCTGCATTGCCTTACCCTCGATGAGCTTTGGCTGGAACGCTTGGATACCCAAACGGTGAAGAGTTGGGGCACGGTTCATAAGCACGGGGTGACCCTTGATTACATTCTCCAAAATTCCCCAAATAACAGGATCTTTACGATCTATAATCTTCTTCGCTGACTTAACAGTCTTAACGATTCCTCGCTCGATAAGCTTACGGATAACAAAGGGCTTATATAGCTCTGCTGCCATATCCTTTGGAATACCCATCTCGTGCATCTTAAGCTCTGGACCAACGACAATTACCGAACGTGCCGAGTAGTCAACACGCTTACCCAAAAGGTTTTGACGGAAACGTCCTTGCTTACCCTTGAGCGAGTCTGAGAGTGACTTCAATGGGCGGTTTGCCTCATTCTTCACTGCATTGCTCTTGCGAGAGTTGTCGAAGAGTGAATCGACAGCCTCCTGCAACATACGCTTCTCATTACGAAGGATAACCTCTGGCGCTTTGATCTCGATAAGGCGCTTTAGACGATTGTTACGGATGATAACACGACGATAAAGGTCGTTTAGATCCGACGTCGCAAAGCGACCACCATCTAGTGGCACCAATGGGCGCAACTCTGGTGGGATAACTGGAACTACACTTAGCACCATCCACTCAGGTTTGTTCTGACCCTTTGACGCACGGAATGACTCAATAACATTGAGGCACTTAAGTGCATCTGCCTTACGCTGTTGTGCCGTAGCAGTAGATGCTGTATGGCGCAAGCTATATGACATTGCATCGAGGTCAACCTGCTTGAGGAGTGTGTAAACAGCCTCTGCTCCCATCATCGCAACAAACTTCTCTGGATCGTCGTCCGAGAGTGCTTGATTGCCCTTTGGTAGAGCAGCAACTGCATCAAGATACTCCTTCTCAGAGAGAATATCAAGACGTGAGATACCATTCTCAGATGCTTGACCTGCATTCACAACGATATAACGCTCGTAATATACGATAGCCTCTAGCTTCTTTGTTGGAATACCCAAAAGGTAACCAATCTTACTTGGCAAAGAGCGGAAATACCAGATGTGAACCACTGGAACCACCAATGAGATGTGTCCCATGCGCTCGCGACGCACCTTCTTCTCGGTAACCTCGACACCACAACGATCACATACGATACCCTTGTAGCGAATTCGTTTGTACTTACCACAGTGGCACTCGTAATCCTTAACAGGTCCGAAGATTCTCTCACAGAACAATCCGTCACGCTCTGGCTTATAGGTGCGGTAGTTAATGGTTTCGGGCTTTAGCACCTCACCACTAGACTGAGCCAAGATCTCTTCGGGTGAAGCTAGTCCGATAGATATCTGGTTGTAACCGCCTGTATTTTTATTATCTCTATTAAATGACATAATATATCTTTATTGTTTTTTTACCCTATTAACTCGCTCGGCTTACTCCAATTTGACAGAAAGTGCCAAACCGCGTAGCTCATGCAAAAGAACGTTCATCGCCTCTGGAATACCCGGCTTCGGAAGGTTATCTCCCTTCACAATTGCCTCGTAAGCCTTAGCACGTCCCATAACATCATCGGACTTGATTGTCAAGATCTCTTGTAGGATATTTGCTGCACCGAAGCCCTCAAGTGCCCAAACCTCCATCTCTCCGAAACGCTGACCACCAAACTGAGCCTTACCTCCAAGTGGCTGCTGAGTGATAAGTGAGTATGGTCCAATTGAACGAGCATGCATCTTATCGTCGATCATGTGACCAAGCTTAAGCATGTAGGTGACACCCACTGTCGCTGGCTGATCGAACTTCTCACCAGTACCACCATCATAAAGATAGGTGCGACCAGAGTGAGGAATACCCGCCTTTGCAGCCAACTCATTGATCTGATCGAGTGACGCTCCATCGAAGATTGGTGTTGCAAATTTGCAACCCAACTCACGACCAGCCCAGCCCAATACTGACTCAAAGATCTGACCCAAGTTCATACGCGAAGGTACACCAAGTGGGTTCAAACAGATATCAACGATGGTTCCATCCTCCAAGAATGGCATATCCTCATCGCGAACAATCTTCGCTACGATACCCTTATTTCCGTGGCGTCCCGCCATCTTATCTCCAACCTTAAGCTTACGCTTCTTAGCGATATAGACCTTAGCGAGTTGAATAACTCCATTTTGTGGCAACTCATCACCATTAATCAAGTTATATTTCTCACGCTTGATAGCAGCATCAGCACGCTTCCACTCGATAACATAGTTATTTACAGTGGTCTCGATAAGAGCATTAAGCGCTGCATCGTCTGTCCAATTGCAGCTACCCAAGCTAAGGAATGTATTTACAATCTCGCCCTTCTTATCGCTCGTGATCTGTGCAATCTCGTCAAACATCTTGCGACTGAATCTAGTGCCCACAGCATATAGCTCTACACCAAAGTAGTCATTAACGCCAATTGTTGATTTACCATCGAGAAGCGTCATTAACTTATCAATGAGTCTCTCTGTTAGTTCAGCAACTTTCACTACGAACTTCTCATCGAGCTTATCAAGTTGAGCACGCTCCACTGATTTACTCTTCTTATTCTCTTTCGAAGCACGGCTATAGAGTGTTGTACCTACAACAACTCCATGGAGTGATGGCTGCGCCTTGAGTGAAGCATCCTTCACATCGCCAGCCTTCTCACCGAATATTGCACGAAGCAACTTCTCCTCTGGAGATGGGTCGCTCTCGCCCTTTGGTGTGATCTTACCAATAAGGATATCACCCGGATGGATATTAGCACCTACGCGCACAATACCATTTGCATCAAGGTCACGTGTTGCATCCTCCGATACGTTAGGGATATCTGAGGTGAGCTCCTCGACACCACGCTTAGTGTCACGAACCTCCATGATATACTCATCAACATGGATCGAAGTGAAGATATCTTCGCGCTGAATACGCTCCGAAATAACGATCGCATCCTCAAAGTTATAACCCTTCCATGGCATGTATGCCACCTTAAGGTTACGTCCAAGAGCCAACTCTCCAGCTTGTGTCGAGTAACCCTCGGTTAGGATCTGACCCTTTGTCACTCTCTGGCCAGACAATACTGTTGGCTTAAGTGTAACCGAAGTATTTTGGTTGGTACGACGATAACGAGGTAGGTTGTATGTTGTCACCTCTGGAGCAAATGAGCAAATCACCTCATCCTCAGTGCGATCATACTTAATCTCGACACGTGTAGCATCTGCAAAAATGACCTCTCCATCCTTCTCAGCAACGATCTGAATGCGGCTATCAGAGACCAAATCCTTCTCGATACCTGTTCCAACGATTGGCGACTCGGCTGTAACCAATGGTACTGCCTGACGCATCATGTTGGATCCCATCAGCGCACGGTTCGCATCATCATGCTCCAAGAATGGAATAAGCGATGCGGCAATCGACGCAATCTGATTTGGTGCAACGTCCATGAGGTTCACCTCCTTAGCAGTTACAACGGGGAAGTCTGCTCCCTCACGCGCAATAACGCGATCTGGGTTAATAAAGTTACCGTCGGTGTCGATAGGCATGTTGGCTTGAGCCACGATCATACCCTCTTCCTCCTCGGCAGAATAGTATTTAATATGTGAATTGTTCAAATCGATCATACCCCCCTCTACAGAGCGGTATGGAGTCTCAATGAAGCCCATTGGAGATATCTTCGCAAAGACACTAAGCGATGAGATAAGACCAATGTTAGGTCCCTCTGGTGACTCCACAGGGCAGAGACGACCATAGTGAGTGTAGTGAACGTCGCGCACCTCGAAACCGGCACGATCACGCGAAAGTCCACCGGGTCCCAACGCCGAAAGACGACGCTTGTGGGTGATCTCAGCGAGAGGGTTGATCTGATCCATAAACTGCGAAAGCTGCGATGTTCCAAAGAAGGAGTTAATCACACTCGATAGAGTCTTCGCATTAATCAAATCAACTGGACTAAAGATCTCATTGTCACGTACATTCATACGCTCACGGATAGTACGTGCCATACGTACAAATCCTACTGAGAACTGGTTCGAGAGCTGCTCGCCCACGGTGCGAACACGACGATTCGACAAGTGGTCGATATCATCTACCTCAGCCTTAGAGTTGATTAGCTGGATCAAATATTTAATAATCGCGATAATATCCTCGCGAGTAAGTGTGCGGGTTGCAGGATCGGTGTCCAAATCCAACTTCTTGTTGATTCTGAAACGACCCACCTGACCCAAGTCATAACGCTTATCCGAGAAGAATAGCTTGTCGATCACGTCGCGAGCCGTAGCCTCATCGGGTGGCTCCGAAGCGCGCAACTGCCTATATATATAGACTACCGCCTCTTTCTCTGAATTACAAACGTCTTTTTGTAGTGTATTGAAGATAATCGAGAAGTCCACACCTGTAGTCGACTCCTTGTGCAAAAGAATTGTCTTTGCACCACTCTCCAAAATTAGGTCGATGTGCTCCTCTTCGAGAACAGTCTCGCGCTCAACGACCATCGAGTTACGCTCGATTGAGACCACCTCACCGGTATCCTCATCTACGAAATCCTCGAACCAAAAGCTCAACACACGCGCTGCAAGCTTGCGACCAACAGCCTTCTTAAGTGTCGCTTTTGTAACTTTCACCTCATCGGCCAAACCAAAGATCTCAAGGATCTGCTGATCTGCCTCATAACCAATAGCACGCAAGAGAGTTGTTACTGGCAACTTCTTCTTACGATCAATATAGGCATACATCACATTGTTGATGTCCGTAGCAAACTCAATCCAAGAGCCCTTGAATGGAATGATACGTGCCGAATATAGCTTCGTACCATTTGTATGCATGCTCTGGCCAAAGAAAACGCCGGGCGAACGGTGTAGCTGCGATACAATAACGCGCTCAGCACCATTCACGACGAAGGTACCGCGCTCGGTCATATAAGGTATCGTACCAAAATAAACATCTTGGATCTTGATACCAAAATCCTCGTGCTCATCATCCGTACAGTAGAGTTTAAGTTTTGCTTTAAGGGGCACACTATAAGTTAGACCCCTCTCCAAACACTCCTCAATTGAGTAACGTGGGGGATCAATATAGTAATCAATAAACTCTAATACGAAATTGTTGCGTGTATCGGTAATCGGGAAATTCTCCTGAAACACTCGATATAGCCCCTCATTCTTACGATTGTCAGCCGTGGTATCCATCTGGAAGAAATCGCGGAAACTCTTGAGCTGTACCTCCAAAAGATCGGGGTACGGCACTGGAGTCTTAATCGTCGAAAAGCTGACTCTTTGTTGTTGTTTTATTGCGGACATCGGTAATAATCTGCTTTAGTTGAAGTGAAGTATCTGTGGCTCTGTTTGCCGTGCAGGGACAAAGTACACCCGCTAAACCATTAAATGTAAGGCATTTACACTCTCTGGTTTATGTCAAAAAAACCTAAGTAAAGCGATAGCATACAACCACAACCTTACTTAGACGATAAAAAGGCATAGAGCTTACGAATAAGCTCTATACCTGAGTTGTCTGAATTTTATAAGTAGAAAAAACTACTTAACCTCAACCTCAGCACCTGCCTCTTCAAGCTGGCTCTTTACAGACTCAGCCTCCTCTTTAGAGACACCCTCTTTAACTGCTTTTGGTGCACCGTCTACCAAAGCCTTAGCGTCACCAAGTGAAAGACCTGTGATCTCCTTAACTGCCTTGATAACTGGTAGCTTAGATTGACCTGCGCTTACCAAAACAACGTCAAACGCTGTTTGCTCAGCAGCAGCAGCCTCACCAGCCGCAGCAGGTGCAGCAACAGCAACAGCCGCAGCTGCTGGCTCGATACCGTACTCCTCCTTAAGGATTGTAGCCAATTCATTTACTTCCTTAACTGTCAAATTTACTAATTCTTCAGCCAATTTCTTTACATCTGCCATAGTTGTAATCTTATTAATTTTTTGTGTTTTAATTCTTAGTTGTTTCTCTCTTCAAGCGCCTTTACGATGCCTGCAATTTTGTGACCTGCACTACCCTGCAATGCAGAAATAACACTCTTCGCTGGAGATTGAAGCAATGCGATAACATCGCCGATAAGCTCCTCCTTGCTCTTAATGCTACAAAGTGCATCGAGTTGATTGTCACCAACGTAAACCGCACCCTCAGCAAAAGCTGCCTTAAGCACTGGCTTATCGCTACTCTTGCGGAACTCCTTAATAAGAATCGCTGGAGCCTTTGCATTTTGAGTAAACATTACTGAAGTTGGTCCCTCCAATACACTAATCAAATCTGTATCAGCCTTATCTACCTTCTCCAAAGCTTTGCCAAGAAGTGTGTTTTTAACAACAACTAGCTTAACATCGCTCTCGAAACACTTGCGACGCAAAGCAGCAGTCTGCTCAGCATTTAGCGCCTCGATGTTGGTGATGTAGAAGTGAGGATACTCATTGAGTTGAGCAGCAAGAGCGTCAATCAAACCTGTTTTTTCCTGTTTTGTCATCTCTTATCCTCCTTATTTGGTTTCTACTGATTTTGTATCTACCTGCATACCCGGACTCATAGTTGTTGAGATATAGATACTCTTAACATATGTTCCCTTAGCAGCAGATGGCTTAAGCTTGATAATAGTAGAGATAACCTCCTGTGCATTCTCCATGATCTGCTCTGGGGTGAAAGAGACCTTACCAACAGATGTGTGAATGATACCATACTTATCAACCTTAAAGTCAATTTTACCAGCCTTAACCTCTTTAACAGCCTTTGCAACATCCATAGTTACAGTACCTGTCTTAGGGTTAGGCATCAAGCCACGTGGTCCCAAAATACGACCCAACGCACCTACTTTGCCCATAACGTTTGGAGTTGTGATGATAACATCAATGTCGGTCCAACCTTGCTTGATTTTATCTACATACTCGTCCAAACCTACGTGGTCAGCTCCTGCGGCCTTTGCATCCTCCTCTTTGTCTGGTGTACAAAGTACGAGAACTCGTACCTGCTTACCTGTACCGTGTGGAAGAGTAACAACGCCACGAACCATCTGGTTAGCCTTGCGTGGGTCAACACCCAAACGCACGTCAATATCTACTGAAGCATCGAATTTCGTAAAGGTAATATCCTTTAGAAGAGCGACTGCCTCAGATAGCTTGTAGGCTTTGTCAGCCTCTACTTTAGCGTAGGCTATTTTCTGATTTTTTGTCAACTTACTCATCTTCTAACCTTTAATTACATTACTGGAAATTCGCCAACTACGTTTAGACCCATACTGCGAGCAGTACCAGCTACCATACGCATAGCGGCTTCAATAGTGAAGCAGTTCATGTCAGGCATTTTATCCTGAGCGATAACACGGATTTGATCCCACGATACCTCACCTACTTTGTTACGGTTTGGCTGTGCAGAACCACTCTTGATGTTAGCTGCCTCTTTGAGCTGAATGGCCACAGGTGGTTGTTTAACAACAAAGTCAAATGACTTATCGCTATACACCGTGATGATAACCGGAAGAACCTTACCCGCTCTGTCTTGTGTACGAGCATTGAATTGCTTACAGAAGTCCATGATATTGACTCCCTTAGAACCCAACGCTGGACCTACTGGGGGTGAA
>JBCQWG010000042.1:0-11407 GCA_047172325.1 Rikenellaceae bacterium
TTAACAAAAATCTATGACCCTACATTTAGTAATTGGAGCTTTGGTTTTCGACCAAGGCGAGGCTGCCACGATGCTCTGCGCAGAGTGCAACGCCACGTTGATTTGGGATATAAGTATGCTGTTGATTTAGATTTGGAGAAGTTCTTCGACAAAGTGAATCATAGTAAGTTAATACGCCTTTTATCTGAGAGGATAAAAGATAGTCGCTTAATCTCGTTGATTCACAAGTACCTTAATGCAGGTGTAATTGTAAGCGGTAAATTTGAGAGAACGACAGAGGGTGTACCTCAAGGCGGCAATCTAAGTCCAATCTTGAGCAACATAATGCTCAATGAGTTGGATAAGGAGTTAGCTAATAGGGGACATAAATTTGTGCGTTATGCAGATGATTGCATGATACTGTGTAAGAGCCAACGTTCGGCACAACGGATGCAGGAGTCTATAACCAAGTTTATCGAACAGAAACTATCGCTTAGGGTAAACCGTGAAAAGACGAGAGTAGGATATGTTCGAGGATGGAATCTGAGAGAGTATATCCAAGGTTGGATAACCTATTATCACTTAGCCGATATGAAGCAACATCTTCGAGATGTAGATAAATGGTTAAGGCGTAGAATCAGAATGTGTATATGGAAATGCTGGAAGAAGCCCAAGGCGAAATTTAAGAATCTACAACGATGTGGAATTGATAAACAGAAATCATTGGAATGGGCAAATACTCGCAAGGGTTATTGGCGCATAGCTAAAAGTCCAATTCTTCAAAGAGCCATTACTTATGATAGCCTATGTCAAGCGGGATATATTTTCTTAAGCGACTGTTACAGTAAGTATTATCGCAATTAAGGAACCGCCGTATGCGGAACCGCATGTACGGTGGTGTGAGAGGTCGGAAACGAAAGTAGGAGGAAACTACTTGCTTTCGTTTCCTCCTACTCGATTTATTCAAATTCTGTTCTATCAAAAGGTTTGGAGCTACTTGCAAATTGTGAGTAGTCGCGAGTATAACTTCTAATATAGTCAATCTTCATATCTGTTGGGAAACCTGCTGCTGTTGCAGCCTCTTCGGTTGTTTCTACTGGCTGGCGACCTCCTACATAAGTTTCATATGGTGTTCTCATACCCATTGATAGAGTTAAGTACATATCTAAGTGCCAGAAATAGTTTGGTTTAGATGCTACGCGTTCATTATCTATATAAAATACTACAGAGTCTGGTCGGTTCTCGCAAGCGTAAAGGTGGTAGTCATCCTCAGCGTCCCAATCTACAAGGAACTCATTTTGGCCCATCTCTGGGAGTATACCAGCTGTTACAAAATCATTAGTGAAGCCACCCTCTCCATCGGAGAGTAGAACCATCACGTGCATGTTACATGCCATCATGCGCTTATTGCTAGCGATTTGTTGAATCTCAATTACATCAATTTCATTATATACAAGTGTATTCTCTTCGCGAGGAAGGACGGAAGCTTTGTCAAGCATCGAGTATAACCAAAATGCAGGACATACTCCGGGCCATACGTCAGCACCCTTGATGCGAGCCTCATAATAACCATATACTACAGGCTCTCTGGAGCGAAGCATGCCTGAGCTAAAGTAAAATTGAGTGCTGCCGGGCATATGATAATCATATTTAGCTGTTAAATTTAGATCACCATCTTCAACTCTTACATTCTCTGTTTTAAAAGACCATACAGCAAAAGCATCAGTACATATCTCCCAATTAGCTTCATCAATAGTTGAGTTGAAATCCTCACTAAAATGCTCTAGTTTTGTAAATTCATCAGAGTTGTGCGGTGTGTATGTATATGTCGTAGGTAATTTAATCTCCGCCTCTGATGTATCCGGTTGTGTGATGAAATCATCTTTTGATGCCTTCTCAGCACACGATATTACCACTGCTCCAGCTAGCAATAATAACATAGTTACATTTAATGGTTTAAATAGGTTTGTCATGAAGTGTTGGTTTTGGTTAATGTTATAGCAAAGTTAAGAAATATTTTTTAGAAAACAAGTGTCTAATATTACAAAGTAATTAAATTTTTGAGAAAAAGTTGCAGCTATTATATTAAAAGTGTAGTTTTGTATCGAAATAACAACTTTAATGTGTGGTTAATAATAGCACTATCACACAAAATTAACATAATTAGGAAGTTGCGATTGTGGTGCTATTATCGGACATATTCATTTTATGGACTCGTATAAAATTCTTATTGTTGACGATGAGGAGTCAATCTGTGAGATTCTTCAACTTAATCTTCAGTCAGAGGGTTACTTAGTGGATGTTGCATATAGTGCTGAGGAGGCTCTAAAATTAAATATTGCATCCTATTCACTTTTAATCCTTGATATCATGATGGGTGAAATAGGAGGGTATAAGTTGTTGCAGATATTGCGCTCTAAGGAAGAGACGAAGAATATTCCAGTAATATTTTGCTCTGCTAAAGATACGAAAGATGATACTATTACGGGGCTAAATCTTGGTGCCGACGACTATATAGCAAAGCCATTTGTGGCACGAGAGGTTATAGCACGCGTTAAGAGTGTTTTGCGTCGTACATATACAAAGATTGATATTCATCAAAATAGTACAATTGAGTTTGAAACTCTATCAATGGATCTTAATCGTAAGCAGTGCTTCATTGATAATGAGGAGATATCCATGACCAAGAAGGAGTTCGAGATTCTTGCTCTATTGCTTCAGAATCGCAATGTTATCTTCTCTCGCCAAGATATATTAAGTAGGGTATGGGATGATGAAGTGGTAGTTGTAGATCGTACAATAGATGTTTTCATTACTCGTTTGCGTAAAAAAATAGGAGCATATGGTAAGAAAATTGTTACCAGACTGGGATATGGATACGGGTTCTACGAGTAAAGTCTCTCGGCAGAGTCATCTTTTTTTAGCTCTTTTGATTCTTCTGTGGGGGTTGATACTATGTTTTGTTGGGTATCAATATAGTAGAGAAAAGAGTCAAATCATAGGACTTCTTAGCTCTCGATTACAACTTCTTAACCTCCAGATGGGTGACGATATTGAATCGGGGGTTAAATCAGATGTATTCTTCAATCGTAACACTGAACGTTTCGATCAACTTGAAATAACTGTTCTCTCTCAAGATGATTGCATCAGCTATAACTCAGAGGGTGATGATAAATTAGAGGAGAAGTTATCGATTATAGAACAAGCGCGTAGGGATAATATAGGGATTATTACCACACCCTCTGAAAAAGAAAAGGATATTGAATATTTACACTCAATATCAACTATTGGTGATTTGACAATCTGTTCAACATGTTCATATTCACTCTCTTTCCTAGATGTGTTTAAAGGAAGCAACACATTTCTTATTGTAGCTGTGGCTATATCTCTGCTCATTAGTTTAATCGGATTTATTACCTCTAGACTCTACTATGACCTTGATGTCACCACTAAGGAGCGAGATCGTGAGCATGAGACAGCACGCCGAGAGGAGCAAGACAAAGTTCGACTTAAGCGACAGCTAACCAACAATATTAACCATGAGTTAAAAACCCCTATATGTTCAATTCTAGGATATTTGGAGATGATTCTCAATAATCCTAATTTGAATGAGATTCAATGTAAGACATTTATATCCAAGAGTTATGACCAAGCTGAACGGCTACGTCATTTAATGATGGATCTTTCAACAATTACTCGCATAGATGAGGCTTCTAATATGATTGATAAGGAGGTTGTAAATCTAACATCTCTTATTGAAGATATTCAAGATGATGTTATGCCTCAGCTTGAAAAGCAGAATATTACCATTAAAAGCAATATACGCAAAAAAATCATAATAGAGGGTAACCACTCGCTGCTATATTCAATTTTTCGAAACCTCATAGATAACGCTATAGCCTACTCTGGAGGACGTAATATATGGGTTGATTTAATTGCGGAAGATGCCAACAAATACTACTTCTCACTTCGCGATAATGGAATTGGTATCGAAGAGAAGCATCTGCCATATATCTTCGAACGCTTCTATAGAGTAGATAAAGGTCGCTCCCGAAAACTTGGAGGCACAGGCTTAGGCCTCTCGATAGTTAAAAATGCTGTGCTATTTCATTCTGGCAGTATTGATGCTCGCCTAGAGGAGATGGGAGGTTTAGAATTTAGATTCTCTCTTGGAAATAAGATTGCAATGACAAATGATTTGGAATAGTCTAACTTTTTACCTAAATTTACTGCCAATTATACTCTAATATGGCTTTTTAGTTATGATATTTCAATATAAAGGACTTGATATCAACGTCAATGTTAGTGGAGAGGGTAGTGCGCTGCTACTGCTTCACGGTTGGGGTTGCGATCATAAAATATTCAACTCTTGCAGTAGCTACCTTGCAAGTAGCTATGCGGTGTATGCTTTTGATCTGCCGGGGTTTGGTGCTTCGATGGAGCCTAGTTGCACTTGGGGGACGCAAGATTATGTTGATATGTTGCGTGCGTTTATCATTGAGAGCAAAATTGAAAAACCAATTTTGGTTGGGCACTCTTTCGGTGGTAGGGTATCTATACTTTATGCTTCGCTGTATGAAACAAGTAAGATTATTTTAATTGATTCGGCGGGTATTGTCCCTCACCGGACGATGCGATACTATTTTAAAGTCTACTCTTTTAAAGCTATGCGCGCGTTATATCAAACGTTTTTGCCAAGTTCCGTGGCTCAAGGAATAATTGATAAGAGACGAAGTAAATCAGGATCATCTGATTATAGCAATGCAACACCCACGATGAGAGCAACTTTATCAAAGATTGTTAATGAAGATCTAAAATCAGTGATGCCTAAGATAACTGCATCAACGCTTCTATTTTGGGGTGATAAGGATACCGCAACCCCTATTTCGGATGCTCGCACTATGGAGAAATTAATTCCTGATGCAGGTCTCGTTGTAGCTTCTGGATGTGGACACTACTCTTTTTTGGAGAGTAGGGGTCTATTTGATGCAGTGATTAAGAACTTCCTAAATATTAAGAACTAACATTATGATTTATATATATATAATACTTTTTTATTTAGCTCTGAGTGCCTCATTTCGTCATGATGTGCAGATGTTTCAACAAAACTCATATCGTTACTCGCGTTACTTTAGGTGGCTAAAGAGTAATATTGCAGCTGAGATATCTAAGTTATTACTACTCTTACCTCTATCTATTTATCTGTTATGCTGCAAAGGTGAAACTAATTTATTATTAATTCTCACATCTATAGCATATCTTCTTGTCTCAGTTCTTGAGTTTAGAAAGAGATTTAAGGTGAAAATAGCCTATACAGATAGAGTTAAACGACTTCTACTTACAGCACTGCTTATATCGCTAATTGTTGTCGGAAATGGGTATCTACTCTTGGATCCATTCTCATTTGTTGTAGTAACCACTACTTTTGTTCTGATCTCAAACTTAATATTGCTTTTGGCAAATATAGTTAATTCCCCCTTTGAGTATTTTATTACACAGTGGTATATTAATGATGCTCGTAAAATAATTAGATCACGTAAAGATTTGATTATAATTGGTATTACAGGAAGCTATGGTAAGACAAGTACTAAGAATTATCTCTATCGAATGTTAACCGAAAAATACAATGTGTTGGTTACCCCCGGTAACTATAACACTCTATTGGGAGTTGTGCGTACAATTAGGGAGCAGTTACGTCCCCAACATCAAATTTTTATCGTTGAGATGGGTGCGAAGCAGCGCGGTGACATTAAAGAGATTTGCGATTTAGTTCATCCCTCAATTGGCATCATTACATCTGTAGGAGAGGCACATCTTGAAACCTTTAAGTCGATTGAGAATATCCAAAAGACCAAATTTGAACTTTTCGATTCGCTCCCTGCTAATGGTTTTGGCGTTGCTAACTTTGATTCTGAGAATATAAAAACATATGGCTATAACTCTCATTGTCCCATAGTTGGTTACTCAATAGATGAAACAACGGCAAATGTACGTGCGGAGAGTGTGAGATATAACGCTTTAGGTGTCAGCTTTGATCTGACACTCGGTGGTGATGTAGTAAACTTCAGCTCTCCATTATTAGGTGCGGGAAATGTTCTCAACCTTATTGCAGGCGTTATCGTAGCTTCAGATCTAGGTGTAAGTTCAAATCATCTCAAAAGAGCTATCAAGCAATTGCAGCCAGTAACACATAGATTATCAATAAATCGTGCAGGTGGAGTTACAATATTAGATGATGCATATAACTCAAATCCTGCTGGAGCAAAGATGGCGCTAGATGTCCTTAGAGATTTTGCGCGTCCAGAGGGAGCTAAAAGGGTAATTATCACACCGGGGTTCGTTGAGATGGGTCAAAACCAATATGCAGCGAACTACACTTTAGGGTGTCAGATTGCTGCATCTGTAGACTACGCAATAGTTGTCAATCGCTTAAATAGGGATGCAATTGTTAAAGGATTGCAAGATTCATCTTTTAGTGAGGATAACTACTTTATAGCAGATTCCCTCGATCAGGCGCGATTACATATGTCGACTCGGTTAGCCGCAGGAGATGTTATCTTATATGAAAATGATCTACCAGACTCTTTTAAATAGTAAAAAAATAGAACGAATATGAAAATTAATGTTGGAGTGGTCTTTGGAGGCCGTTCAGTAGAGAACGAAATATCGGTAATTACAGCAAATCAGGTTATTAATGCTATTAATAATGAGAAATATAACGTTATACCTATCTATATAAGTAAGTCCGGTAAGTGGTATAGTGGTCCTGCGCTACTTGATTTAGAGCGTTATAGAGATATGGATAAGTTGTTTAAAGAGTGTGACGAGGTTCATATTCGCCCTATATTTGGTGATAATAAGTTATATCGTAATACAAAAAAACTTTTCCAGAGTGATGTAGTCTCAGAGATAGATGTGATCCTACCTGCTCTTCATGGTACAAACTGCGAGGATGGTACATTTCAAGGGGTTATAGAGTTTGCAGGTATTCCATATGCTGGTTGTAACACCTTAGCATCAGCAAATGGAATGGATAAAATCACTATGAAGATGATCCTTAAAGAGTGCGGGATACCGGTCGTTGATTATGTGTGGTTCACAGATAAAGAGTGGTTTGATGCAACTGAGAAGACAATTGATAAGATTGAATCTACGCTCTCATATCCTGTTATTGTAAAACCTGCAAATTCAGGCTCCAGCATAGGTATACGAGCGGCTCACACACGCGAAGAGTTGGAGGAGGCTGTGTTATATGCAATATCATTTACGACACGCATCATCGTGGAGAAATTTGTGTCTAATTTAAAGGAGGCTAACTGCTCCGTTATGGGTGATTATCACAACTGCGAAGCCTCTGTCTGTGAGGTTCCTGTGCGTAATGGCGAGATCTTATCTTATGAAGATAAATATATGGGTGGCGGCTCCAAGGGTAAGCAGTCCCAAGGAATGCACTCTACCGTGCGAGAGATTCCAGCGCGCCTTACCGAGGAGACAACGGAGTTTATTCGTAAATGTGGTCGAGAGACCTTTAAGGCTCTATCATGCGATGGGGTAGCACGCATAGATTTTATTATAGATCAAGATAGTAATGAGGTGTGTGTCAATGAGATCAATACTATTCCGGGATCGCTTTCATTCTATCTATGGGAGTATTCAGGGGTCGATTTTCCAACGCTTGTTGATCGCATTATAAATATAGCATTCCAACGTCAACGCGAACTAAATAATAAAGTTGTCGATTATGGAAGTAATATCTTTGCTGCTACAACATCATGCGGTGGTAAGGCAGGAAGCAAGTTTGCGAAGTAGTTAATTATCCCAACACTCCGTTTTATCTGCAATCTCCTCAATGGTTGATGAACGATATGTTGGGTCGAGGCCAACGCGTCGTTGAGCTTGATAATCATTCAAGCAAACGACAGCGTAGCGCCCAAGTAGCAGAATAGCTACAAGGTTGCACAGTGTCATAAGAGACATTGTAATATCTGCGAACCCCCAAACAACATTTAGCTCTGATATAGAGCCGAATAGAACCATAAAGCCTACCAAGCCTCTGAATAGTTGAAGAACGAGTTTATTACGTGTTAAAAATAGTATGTTTGACTCGCCATAATAGTAATTTCCAATTATACTTGTAAAAGCAAAAAAGAGGATGATGACAGCAATAAAATGAGCACCCCAGTTGCCAACCTCCTGCATAAGAGAGCGTTGTGTAAGTTCAATGCCGTCAAAGCCTGAACCGTATAGACCGCTACAAAGGATTATAAATGCCGTGCAGCTACATATAACCAAGGTGTCAGTATATACGCTTAAAGATTGAATAAGTCCTTGTTTAACAGGGTGTGAAACATCTGCTGTTGCTGCTACATTTGGCGCAGAGCCCATTCCAGCCTCATTGCTGAAGAGGCCTCTTTTAACTCCCATCTCAATGGCAACACCTATGGCGCCACCCATCGCTTGCTCCCATCCGAATGCATCAGACACGATCATCGAAAAGACATCTGGAATACGATCAATACGCAATATAATGACAACAATGGCCATCAATAGATATACAATAGCCATGATGGGCACCACTCGTTGACTGAAATTGGCAATGCGCTTAATACCTCCAAAGATCAATATAAGGGTAAATATAGTAATGACAATTCCGGAGTATATTGGTTCTATGCCGAATGCTGTTTTATATGCAGAGGCTATGGTGTTGCTCTGCACGGAGTTGAAAGCAAATCCAAAGGTAAATATAAGAAGTATCGCAAAGAGGCCCGCAAACCATTTGTTGCCAAGTCCTTTCTTTATATAATATGCAGGGCCACCAATAAAGCTACCATCACCTTTGCTCTTGAATAGTTGAGCTAGAGTTGACTCTATAAAGGCATTTGCACCTCCCAATAGCGCCACAATCCACATCCAGAACACAGCACCGGGACCACCTATGGCTATAGCTGTAGCTACACCTGCCAAGTTGCCGGTACCTACACGGCTAGCGATAGATATTGTAAAGGCTTGGAAGGAGCTTACCCCCTCTCCATTTTTTGATCGAGAGCCTGAGTTGCCTAGCTCTCGAACCATCTCACCAATCATTCTAAACTGAGCACCTTTTGTTTTATATGTAAACCAAAGGGCTGTTGCAGGCAGTAATACTATCAAGAGATAGCCTAATATGTCGTTTATGTTGTTGATTATAATCATACTCTATATTTTTATTTTCTTTCACAAAAGTAAGAAAAAGGCTCTAAATGACAAACTATTCACTATCTTTATGCCAAAGTTTAACAAAAAAAGATAAATATAGGGTGAAAAATAGTATACCATATGATTGGCAAATAGCTTTAGAGGAGGAGTTCACAAAACCATGCTTTGATGAATTATCGACGTTTATTGATAATGAATATGCTGTGCACGAGGTTTTTCCACCCCGCGACTTGATATTTAATGCCTTGCATAAATGCCCCTTTAATAGGGTTAAAGTTGTCATTATTGGGCAGGACCCATATCATGATGTGGGGCAAGCTCATGGCCTATGCTTCTCTGTTCCTAGTGGGGTTAAGATTCCGCCATCACTTGTTAATATATTTAAGGAGATCGAGCGAGATCTAGGCACCTCTACACCTACCAGTGGAGATCTAGAAAGCTGGGCAGAACAAGGCGTGTTAATGTTAAACGCTGTCTTTACAGTGCGAGCGCATCAAGCAGCATCACACTCGAAGAGGGGATGGGAAAAATTTACCGATGCCATCGTCAGATCAATCTCTGAGAATCGCACCGGTATAGTCTATATGTTATGGGGAAAATATGCACAAACTAAATGTGCTATGGTCGACCAAAAACAAAATTTAATACTTCAATCAGTTCATCCATCACCACTATCTGCATATCGCGGATTTTTAGGGTGTTCTCACTTCTCATTAGCTAATGAATATCTAAAGGAGAGAGGGGAGAGCCCAATTACATGGGGTGTAGAACAGAGAGACCTTTTTAGCAACCAATAGGCTCTATTTTATTAGCTTATTGGTAAGTGTATCTGGGAATATAATAGAGGGTTTAAACACCTTAGCATCCTCAAAGTCCATATGAGCAAATGAGACGATGATAATTACATCTCCCACTGCTACTTTGCGTGCTGCGGCACCATTTAGGCATATTGCGCCACTTCCTCTCTCTCCCTTAATGATATATGTCTCAAAGCGCTCACCATTATTATTATCCATGATAGCCACCTTTTCGCCTGCGATCATATTGGCGGCATCCATTAGATCTTCATCAATAGTGATGCTTCCTACATAATCAAGATTAGCTTGAGTGACACTTACTCTATGAATTTTTGATTTAAGAACTTCTACTGTCATCTTCATTACTATCTAAATTTAATGTTATCAATTAGTCTCACCTCTCCAGCTTTAACTGTTATACAGCCCTGAATCGCCTCCGCTTCATCCCATGCATCAACTCTCTGCAATGATAGAGAATCAACAATCTCAAAATAGATAACCTCAAGAAGTGGGTTAGTATTAATTTGTTTTGTCACAGCATCAATGACTTGTGCTGGTGAGCAGGTCATTGATAATTTAACACCCTCACAAAGAGCTTTGTATATCTCAGGAGCTGCTGCGCGATGATCTACAGTGAGTAGGGTATTGCGAGAGGAGAGCGCTAATCCATCTACGTCTCTTACGATAGGACAATCTATAATTTCGACATCTAGCTTTAGCATATCAACCATAGCGCGAATAATCGCAATCTGTTGAAAATCCTTCTCTCCGAAGTATGCCTTGTTGGGTTTTACAATATCAAAGAGTCTACTCACGACTTGAGCTACACCATTGAAGTGACCGGGGCGAGATGCACCCTCCATAACTTTGTCTCTCTTGCCGAAGTCAAAAATGCGAGTATCAGCAGTAGGGTAGATCTCCTCCACCGAAGGCATGAAGATATAATCAACACCGCTTCTAGATAGCATCTCTGCATCTGCGTCCGGGGTGCGAGGGTATGTTGCTAAATCTCCCTTGTCGTTAAATTGGGTTGGGTTAACAAATATGCTAACTACAACAATGTCGCATTGGCGACGCGCACAATCCACAAGCGATACATGACCTGAGTGCAATGCACCCATCGTTGGAACAAAACCTAGGAGTGAAGATCCATGACTCTTTATCGCATCTTGAAGCTGTGCTACTGTTTCTATAATTT
The DNA here is from genome assembly GCA_047172325.1 of Rikenellaceae bacterium. GTDB lineage: Bacteria > Bacteroidota > Bacteroidia > Bacteroidales > Rikenellaceae > Alistipes. Next base: position 11,170 of record JBCQWG010000042.1, read on the forward strand.
TCATCGTCTCTATATAACGTTGCAAAAATAAATTGTGGGGCAAAGTTAGGAACAAAATATGATATATTAAAGAAAAAAACACTTTTAGATTAAGATATATAACAATAATGTATACCTTTGTTCCTATATAAACCTAATAATAACCTGAATTCAACTTGTAAATGCAACTGAGGAATTGGGAAGTTGCAGAGAATGAGATAAAATATTTTTTCAGAGAGGAAAGAGAGGTAAAACTCTC
>JBCQWG010000043.1:0-10530 GCA_047172325.1 Rikenellaceae bacterium
ATCATTGAAGAAGATATATCGCTAAATCATTACCTACTCCTCCGTACACCTACAAATTTTGCTTATTGCCAATAATTTACGTGAACTTGGCATTTTTTGAAGAAAAAATCCCCCAACCACATCTGTGATTGGGGGAGATACTCAATATATCAGATTGGGATTACTCCTCGCTCTGCTCCATTGCTGCTTTAAGAGCTGCAAGACCTGCGATGTCACCCAAGGTGGTCTTCTCTACAGATGCGTTGATCTTCTTAACAGAAGATTTAGTTGCGTCTGCTGCTGCACGCTTCTCTGCTTTCTCTGCTGCTACCTCTGCACGCTTAACCTCCTCATAGATGCGAGCGTGTGAAAGTGTGATGCGCTTTGTTGCCTTAGAGAACTCGATAACCTTGAAATCAAGTTTATCACCAACTACTGGAGTTGTGCCATCCTCTTTCACTGCGTGACGTGCTGGGCAGAAGCCCTCTACGTTCTCACCCAATGATACTACTGCGCCCTTGTCGTTCATCTCGATGATAGTACCCTCGTGGATAGTATCTACGCTGAACTTAGACTCGAACTCGTTCCATGGGTTCTCCTCCAATTGCTTGTGACCAAGGCTTAGGCGGCGGTTCTCTTTGTCGATCTCTAGAACTACAACATCAATTGCAGCACCTACAGATGTGAACTCACCCGGATGCTTAACCTTCTTAGTCCAGCTCAAATCTGAGATGTGGATAAGACCGTCGATGCCCTCCTCGATTTCAACAAATACACCAAAGTTAGTGAAGTTGCGAACCTTAGCGTTGCACTTAGTGCCTACTGGGTACTTAGCCTCGATGCCATCCCATGGATCTGCTGAAAGCTGCTTGATACCAAGTGACATCTTGCGATCCTCGCGATCAAGGGTAAGGATAACTGCGTCAACCTCGTCACCAACCTTCATGAACTCTTGTGCTGAGCGAAGGTGCTGGCTCCAAGACATCTCTGAAACGTGGATAAGACCCTCAACACCTGTTGAGATCTCAACGAATGCACCATAATCAGCCATCACAACTACGCGACCCTTAACAACGTCACCAACTTTAAGCTCTGCGTCGAGAGCCTCCCATGGGTGAGGTGTAAGCTGCTTAAGACCAAGCGCGATACGCTTCTTAGTCTCGTCGAAGTTGATGATAACAACCTTAACTTTCTCGTCAAGTGATACGATCTCCTCTGGGTGGTTAACACGACCCCAAGATAGATCTGTGATGTGGATAAGACCGTCTACGCCACCAAGATCGATGAATACACCATATGAAGTGATATTCTTAACGATACCCTCATAGATGTTACCATTCTTAAGTGTAGACATGATCTCTTGCTTTTGAGCCTCAAGATCAGCCTCAACCAATGCTTTGTGAGATACAACAACGTTGCGGAACTCTTGGTTGATCTTAACAACTTTGAAATCCATTGTTGTGTCCACATATACGTCGTAGTCACGAATTGGCTTAACGTCAATTTGAGAACCGGGCAAGAACGCCTCAATTCCGAATACGTCAACGATCATACCACCCTTAGTGCGGCACTTAACGTAACCCTTGATGATCTCATCCTTCTCCATAGCCTCGTTAACACGATCCCATGACTTAAGCTGACGTGCTTTCTTGTGTGAAAGTGCTAGCTGACCACCTTTGTCCTCTACAGACTCTACGTATACCTCAACTACATCACCTACAGCCAACTCTGGGTTGTAGCGGAACTCAGAGATAGAGATGATACCCTCACTCTTGTAACCTACGTTCACTACTACCTCGCGCTTGTTAAGACCAACTACAGTAGCGTCAACTACCTCGCCTACAGCGATGTTTGAAAGTGTTTGGTTGTAAACCTCAGAGATTGATGATTTCTCTTGGTCATAAACGCCAAGATCGTTCTCAAATGCGTTCCAATCGAAAGTCTCGTTCGAAACAAAATTTTTGTTTTCTTCCATTGTGGAAATAAATTGCGATACAATCGCTCGTTAAATTGATGTGCGACGATGTAAGAAATCCCACCTCATTGTTTTAATAATAATGTCTCCACCGAGAGAGCCTCACCTACATCCCCTCCCCGCGGAGCGCAAAGATACGAATAATTATTTAATTATCAAGGTGTCGCGATATTTTTTTGATTTTTCAATATTTATTTCTATATTTGCAGTACTCTACATATCAACAAAGGCTGGGAGACCTGCCTTAAAATTGAAGGTGGGCATTTTTATGCTCACATTTCACTCTATACGGTGGTTTCGTACCCCCGTGTAGAGTATTAATGTACCTACTGCCTTTGTTGGTGTAGAGTAACGGGACAGGCGAAATCACCCTCTTTTTCTCCTTGCCCAAGTACGTTTAACCACTTAAAGACAAAGGCTATGGAACAAAGACACAAAATCCGATTAACAACATCCAACACATTCGATTTGGAAAGAGAGGAGATCAAACGCCTCTACATCTACCTTTCACTATTCATGTATCACTATTTGCGAAACCCCGATTATCAAGAGAAAGGCCTAATCGAGCAGCTAACAAAGGACTTCAAAAACTACCACAAAGAGATGCTAGCCCAAACAGAGCGAGACCCCAACAACCTAATGCTAAATAAAATAAAGGTCTTCTTCGACCTCCACTACAAGAAGTTAAAGGAGAAAAATGACGAGTATAAAGAGACCTCGCTGATGGGATGATGACAACCGCAGGTTGTCATAGATATGTGTATTACAATGAGCGTTGCAAATGAATTTGCATAAGATCTTTGTAATACACCTATCGTAGGGCAAAGCCCCATCTCATCTGCGCAACACAAGGTCAAAAACGATAGTTTTTGGATCCAAGCCAAGCTTGGTGCCGCGCGGCATGAGCGCGATGGGAGAGTATATTTTCATGCATTTGCCCCACAGATATATTTGGATAAGAAGATTTTTTGTCTACCTTTGTCCGCGGTTTTGGGGAGTCCAAGGCCGTAATTTTTTTATTAACCAAAAACAAGTAATGATGAAAAGGATTCATTCACAGAGATCTGTGGCTTGCTTTAGGCGTTGGAATAGGGCTGGGTATTCAGCTTTTGCTTCGATGCATAAGCAGGTTCGTATCGGTGTCTTGGGTGTAGGAATGTCTATCATCTCGCTTGCTGCTTCTGAGGCAAATGCTGCCACTGTTGACACCTTGCAGATCTTTAAGGTTGTCGACATGGATGATGTGGGGGTCACTCTTGAACAAGAGAGTCCGACACGCAGTGCGATGTCTCAAACGCAACTCTTTAGTAGAGCGACTCAGGCCGCCGCACCTCTCCAGACATTGGAGTCTGCGCTTCGCCTTTCGCCCTCTATTGATGTTCGTGAAAGGGGTGGTAAGGGGATTCAGACGGACCTCTCTATCCGAGGCGGGTCGTTTGACCAGACAATGGTGCTGCTCAATGGCATCAACTTTACAGATGCTCGCACGGGGCATCAAACACATTCGTTGCCAATCGACATTGAGTCGGTGGCGGGGATAGACCTCATTGATGGAGTATCGGGGGTCGGCGCCTATGCGGGGGCGATTAATTTCCGTACTTCACCTTTGGAGCCCACTTATGGCCGTGTGGAGATCGTTGGTGGTCAGCATGGTTATGGCTACGCTAATCTCTCTGGAGCCTACACGAAGGATCGTCTTATGATCTATGCGATGGGCTCGTGGCGTAGCTCTGAGGGCTATCGTGACAACACTGACTTTGAGAATCTTAATGGCTACATGAGGGCTACCTACGACTCTGAGAAGTTCGGTTTCTTCGATGCGCAGGTGGGAGCACAGCAGCGGGAGTTCGGTGCTAATGGCTTCTATTCGCTTAAGTATCTCGATCAGAGGGAGGCTACAGAGACCTATCTTGCTTCGTTGAGGTGGTTTAAGAGCTTCGGGGCGTTGACTCTCAATTCTAGTGTGAGCTACCGCAAGAATTATGATCGCTTCGAGCTTATTGCGGGATCCCCCGACGTTGTTCCCTACAACTACCATATGACCGATAATTTCGGTGCGGAGCTCTGGGCGGACTACCTCTGGGCGGGAGGAAAAACAACTTTGGGTGTTGACTGGACCCATAATGAGATCCTCAGTAGCGTCTTGGGAGAGCCTCTCGATGTGGCAGATGGCAATTATAGCTATGGCGCTCGTCGCTCGGTGGTGAATGGCTATTTGCGTCATACAAAGCAGTGGGGGAGGGTAGGAGCCTCTCTCTCGGCTGGGGTGAGCTCAACGCCCTATGGCACAACTCCTCTGTGGAGTGCCTCGGTGAGTTATCGTCCAGTGGAGTCACTCTTTATCGAGGGTGGTGTAACGGGGTCTATGCGTCTACCGACCTTCACCGATCTATACTACACGGCAACGGGATATATCTCCAATGAGGAGCTTCAACCGGAGGAGGCTGTAACCTATCGCCTAAGTGGAAATTATGCTCTCTCTTCGTGGGATCTTTCGGCGCAGGTATATCTTCGTGATGGTCGCAACGTTATCGACTGGGTTAAGGAGGATGCAGATGCAGATTGGCAATCTATGCAGATCACGGAGCTCTCAACGCTTGGCACGGAGATCGCTGCAAGCTACTCCCCAATGGGGTTTGTTGAGAGAGTCAAGGTGAGCTATGGTCATATCTCGATGGATAAGGATAGCGGCACGATGATATCGAAATATGCAACCGACTATATGCGTCATAAAGCGGCCGCAGAGCTATTGTTGCGCCTGCCTTGCAACTTCTCGCTTTCGCTCACCGCGTCGGCCTATGTGCGTGAGGGTAACTACACCTCCGCTGAGGGCGATATAGAGAGCTATGAGCCATATGGCCTGCTCGATGGTCGCCTCTCGTGGGAGAGGAACAAGGTACGCATCTATGTGGATGTCACCAATATAACATCGACTGAATATTTCGACTATGGAGGTTTAATCATGCCTGAGGCGTGGGCCACCGTAGGAGCCTCTTTTACCTTTTAGCAGCACAAGTAATGTGATCTTCACACGTATAAATAGAGCGAGGTTTATTACAATGCTAAAGAGATTTATAAGAGGTGAAGAGCAGCTATTAAGAGCGCTGTTATAGAGTCTTAGAAGTGGATATTTCGCAGGTATCTTCTCCGCACGAAGCAGTGTTGCATCGTATGTAAGTGGGGAGATGCCGCGGCGGAATATCCACTTCTTTATATTTACTCTTCCTAGAGTGAGTGCGCGTTGTAGTTGTTTGGCGCTAGGGGTTGAGTTAAAGAAGTCGCTCACTATTCTCTCGGCTGCGATATAGTTTCTCACCTGTCGCTCACCTATATTATTCATGTATGATCCACTATTCTCGACTCGATATTGATATAGATATTCATGTAGAGTGGATCGTTTGCGTGCGTAGTAGAGCGCGCGAGGCAGTAGGGAGTAATCCTCCCCGAAGTCCACTTGAGGCGTGAAGCGTAAGGCGTTATCCTCAAGGAGGGAGCGACGAATGAGCATGCCGCGGATATGGTTCGGCACGATGTGACTCTGCCCTAATATCGCCCTGAGGTGTGCATGGCGCCCTGAGAGCCATATTGTGGGGGTTGGTGTGCGTTCATCATGCTCCGTGACGCTCTCGCACCATGCGTTGCAGATGTCGGCATTGGTCTGTGAGGCCCTCTGTAGTAGGCGGTCGACAAGCTCTGGCTCCACCCAGTCGTCGGCATCTACAAAGAGGATATAATCTCCTGTGGCAGCATCGAGGGCGGTGTTACGTGCCGCAGCGACACCTCCATTTATCCGCTGTTCGATGATTCTTATCTGCGTGGCGCGGTGTGGCGTTGATGCAATCTCCACTTTGAGTTGCTCTAAGCTACGATCAATTGAGGCATCATCGACAAAGATAAATTCACAGTTGTCATAACTTTGAGCAAAGAGCGAGCGAGCGCACTGCCTTATATAGCGCTCCACGCCATACATTGGGACCAATATTGAAACCTTACTCATAATCATTGCACTAATAGGTTACATCCTCTAATCTCACTATGCTCCACACGTCCCTCTATACTGAAGGTGCCATCGAGGAGAAGTTGTCCCATATCTTGCGTCTCGATAAAGGCACACGAGTGCTGCGAGGCAAGATCAATGATGTTGATAGCGCCGCGAGCAGGTGAGGTGAGGTAGCTAAATGGGTCGTTCACCTCTCGTAGTACTACGCGCATCCATGCGGGCGTCGTGAAGCGATTGCCACCGCTGGAGTATGCCTGCGAACTTAGTTCAGCCATTCCATACTCAGAGTGGATCCTATCCACGCCAAAGGCGTTACATAATATCTTATGGAACGCCTCCTTGGGGAGCTCCTCGCGGTGACCCTTCATCCCTCCAGTCTCCATCACGATGGTGTTATGGAGCTTCGGGGAGTGGTTCTCGGCGAGATCCCATAGGGCATAACTCACCCCCAAGAGGATCTTGGGGTGGGGGTCAGCAGCCATATCGGAGAGGAGTTGTTGTTGGTTGTGGAGGTAGAAACCCCCTCCCGCAGCCATGTTGATTAGCTTATCCACCATGTAGATAAGTGAAGAGCCATCGCGCTCAAGGTATGAGGGTAGAAGCCCATAGATGCTCCAATTTTGGATGTCACCATAGAATCGCTTAAACCCCTCGATGAAAGCAGATTCATATATCGAGAGGTCGGCCATAAGGTGGCGCGAGGGGATCGACCCTGTTGTGCTACTCGATGTGAAGATCTTTTCGGGGGGTGTTGAGGCGCAATAGACGTCGCACGATTTAAAGAGCTCAATGGGCATGTAGCGTAGCTCTGAGAGCCTCTTCACCTCGGTGGGGTCACATCCAATCAGAGAGAGATAACGAGCGAAGGGCTCACACAGCTGCGCTTGGAGTCTAAATAGCTCCAATGCCTCTCTCTCGAACTCCTCCTCAGAGGTTATATTCCAAAAATCACTCCTCATAGCTTCGGTGTTATCGTGATGCTACGTGGCCTCCCGTTACGCCTCCCGTGTGCTTTGCCCAATCGCCTTTGGCACGTAGCACCTGCTCGATGATGTCGCGAACGCAGCCCTCTCCGCCATTGAACTCAGATACGTAGCGTGCTACCTCGATCACCTCCATTGCGGCATTGGCTGGTGCGGTGGGGATTCCTACAAACTGCATGCAGTCTAGGTCTGGAATGTCGTCACCCATATAGATTGCATTAGCTGGATTGACCCCCGTTTTGGAGCAGAAGTCATTTATGGCTGCTATCTTATCCATGCAGTCGATATAGTAGTATTGAATACCTAACGCCTTAATGCGGTTGAGCAGCGACGCACCACGGCCTCCCGAAATGATACATATCTTGTACCCCTCCTTAATGGCGTAGGCTAGTGCGTAACCATCCTTTGCATTATATTTGCGAATGAAATCACCATCTACTAGAGGGATGATTCCTCCATCGGTTAATACTCCGTCGACATCTAAAATTATAGCCTCACATAGTGCTATATCCTCTTTAAAGTTTCCCATATATAAATACTTATATTATTATAAATTTCTTTTAACTGTTCCTGCTCGCACAACATTGAGGTGTGTCGCTCCATCGTTGCCCAGTCACCTCTCACGGCGGGTCCCGTCTGAATGTCGCGTGGGGATTCTGCGCTGCACGCTTTTGCGCAACACTCCTCGATGAGGGGTTTGAGTATCTCGAAGGGTAGCTGTGAGCTCTGCACCATCTCCTCGGCAGCTATAAACATAGCATTGACAAAGTTGCATGCAAAGACCGCCGCGAGGTGAAGCCTGCGACGATGCTCACTATCGAGCTCCATAACGCTAGAGCTTATGGCCGATGCTAACTCCCCAAGCTCCTCTTTTACCGATTGCTCGAAGGCCTCAATAAAGATTGGAATCGTCTCGAAATGGACCCTGCGCCCCTTGGTGAAGGTCTGCATAGGGTAGAAGACTCCCCTGCGAAGTCTCTTGTCGAGAGCCTCAATAGAGGTGCTGCCGGCAGTATGTGCAACGATGGCCCCCTGCGCAAAGTTTAGCGAGGAGCTCAAAGGTGCAATTGCACCATCGCTCACCGCAAGAAGATATATGTCGGCCTCTGAGAGTGGCTCCTCAAAGGTGGCGTATGGCACTTGGGTGAGTTGTGTGAGCTCCTCTCCGCGCACCGCATCGCGCAGATAGATCTGCGTGAGCTCCACCTTGCTAGATGCAGCGAGAGCCATGGCAACAGCCTCTGCGAGGTTTCCACCTCCAATAATAACTACTCTTTTCATTTTAGAAATATTGCTATCTGATGACCTCCCACCTTGGTGAAGGCTATGCGGCAATCGCCACCCTCTTTTATCTTTAATTGTTCTATGATCTTGCTCGTGCTATATGGGAAGTCGCGCTTGAGTATCTCGACTCTCTTTGAGGTGAGCATGCGGCGAAGAGCTTTTGGAGTGTACTCCTCGATGTGATCTATCTCAAATGTGCGCCCCATGATATCTGATGGCTGCTCTATGGCGAAGCCAAAGCCATTATTGCTCCAGATGTCAGCAACGCCTCTAAGAGCCGTAGAGACGAGTCTCGCCTTTTGAAGAGCTACATCGGGGATGATAAGATATTTGTAGCGATCTTTCTCGAACTCCTCGCTGCAAAATATCTGTTGCACCTCGTGGCGCTTTACGCTCTTCGAACCTCGAAGGAGAGTTCGTGCAGTTAGGATATCTTCATCACTGCGAGAGATAAGCACCTCCTTGCACTCGTCACCCATCGAGATCACCTCAACATGAGAGGGCGAAAAGAGCCTGAAAGCCTCGTCGACGTCGAATAGAGGCGAATTTTTAATCATAAAGCGACCCCCAGCCACCCTCTCAATATCAGAGGTTAACGATAGGATATTTGGGGAGCACTCCTCTAGGCGAACTAATTTCTCGCCCGCCTCTCCTCGCCTGTCAGGATCTGCATATATCCAGTCGAAATGCTCGTCACATGTTGCGAGGTACTCCTCTGCGCTACAGCAAACAACCTCGATATTGTCGACCCCCATTCGGCGAAAGTTCTCGCGAGCAATAGCCGCTAGGGTCTCATCACGCTCGATGCTAACCACACGTCTAAAACTTTTGGAGAAGTGCAATGAGTCCACCCCCAAGCCACATGTGAGGTCAAGTAGCCTCTCGCCATGAAGCTCCTTGAGTGCCGCGACCCTCTCGCTGGAGGCTTGCTCGAAGCTGAGCGCAGGTATGATGCAACGTGCAGCGAAGTAGGAGGGGAGCTTGCTGGCAGCGCGCTGTAGGTACTTTACCTGCGTGGCAACCAGCGCGGCATGAGGTATTTTCTTATCAAGGGCAATTGCATCTACCTTGCGGTGGATATTGCTCTCGATGGCCTCAAGCAGCTCATTACTACATAGTTTATGGAAATCTTCGAGTCTCATAGCGGATACAAAGATACCGAAATAAATTGGAGAAAGGAGATATAATTATGGAAATTAAAAAGTTTTTCATACTTTTGCCCCAAATCAATTAATTGAAAATATATGTCATACAACTTACTAAAAGGTAAAAAAGGACTTATTTTTGGTGCACTTAACGAGCAATCTATTGCTTGGAAAGTGGCTCAAAGAGCAGTGGAAGAGGGTGCAGAGATTGTACTTACCAATACAGCGGTCTCTATCCGCATGGGAACCATCAATGACCTAGCAAAGGAGACTGGCGCAATCGTTGTTCCAGCTGACGCCACTAGCGTGGAGGATTTAGAGAACTTGATAGAGAAGACAATGGAGCACTTCGGTGGTAAATTTGACTTTATGTTGCACTCAATCGGAATGTCCCCAAACGTTCGTAAAGGACGCACATATGATGATCTTGATTACGACTACCTATCAAAGACCCTCGATATCTCAGCAGTATCATTCCACAAAGCGATACAGGTTGCACGCAAAAAGGATGCAATCAACGACTGGGGCTCAATCGTAGCACTAAGCTACATCGCAGCACAACGCACCCTATATGGTTATAACGATATGGCAGATGCGAAAGCGTTGTTGGAGTCTATCGCACGTAGCTTCGGTTATATCTATGGCCGCGAGAAGCATGTACGTATCAACACCATCTCTCAATCACCAACCCCCACTACAGCTGGTAGCGGTGTCCTTGGATTGGGCGACCTCATGGAGTTCTCGGAGAGCATGTCCCCACTAGGAAATGCCTCAGCGGGAGATTGTGCAGATTATGTCATCACACTCTTCTCGGATCTTACACGCAAGGTTACCATGCAGAACCTATTCCACGATGGAGGATTCTCCTCAATAGGTATGACTCGCCGCGCAATGAAGACCTACGAGAATGGATTACGCTTCGAGGATGTTCACTCCAACCAATTCCCATTTGGAGTTAAGGAGGAGTAGAATAATAGTCTCTTATGCCTCCGGCGGGCAGGGTGCTCCCATGGGTGGTCGGAAGAATTTAATCAATATTAACACATTGATTATCAACATATTAATTTGCATAATTCAGTTATTTTTACTATCTTTATAGGGTAAAAATAACTGAATTATCATGTTTAAAGGCCATAAAATTACAGCAAAAGAAATTATATCATA
>JBCQWG010000044.1:0-10477 GCA_047172325.1 Rikenellaceae bacterium
TATGCAAATTATAAGTAGCTTATTTTTAGGCAATTATGCATTTGCTGTTTGTGCCTGTCTACGTGTCGCTGACTGTTTTTTTTCGTGCGTTTGCCCTGAATGCCTTCGAGGACAAACATTCAATTTTGATGTTCACTTCTTTTTTTGTACCTTTGCTCTTTGTTATAAAACAACTACTATGAAGACCGATTATTTGGTTATTGGCTCAGGTATAGCTGGGCTCTCCTTTGCGCTCAAGGCAGCGAGAAATGGAGTGGTGACAATTGTTACTAAGGGTAAGATAGATGAGTGTAACACTAATTATGCTCAGGGTGGTATCTGTTCGGTGACGAGTGAGAGTGACACTTTTGAGAAGCATATTCGTGACACGGAAGTGTGCGGTGCTGGCAAGTGCAAGAGTGAGGCTGTAGAGCTTGTCGTGAGGCGTGCTCCGGAGCTTATTGCGGATCTTGTGGAGTGGGGTACCCGCTTCAATAAGTGTGAGGATGGCAGCTATGAGCTTCACCGCGAGGGGGGTCACTCTGACCATCGTATATTGCACTATAAGGATCTCACCGGGGCGGAGATCGAGAGGGCACTCATTGAGAGTGTGCGTCGGGAGCCCAATATAACCATCATGGAGAACCATTTTGCGATAGATCTACTCACGCAACATCATCTTGGTGAGATCGTTACGCGTCACACGAGGGGTTTGGCCTGCTTTGGGGCATATGTGCTTAACTTGGATACGAACGAGATTGAGACGCTCTTGGCGAAGTTCACTATTGTGGCGGCGGGAGGTGTCGGTAATATCTACAACACCACTACAAATCCTGTTGTCGCTACAGGTGATGGTATCGCTATGTGTCATCGTGCTAAGGCGCAGACCGAGAATATGGAGTTTATACAGTTTCACCCCACCTCACTCTTTAACCCCAATGAAAAGCCATCGTTCCTTATCACTGAGGCGATGCGTGGATATGGCGCTATCCTCCGCTTGCAGAGTGGAGAGGAGTTTATGCAGAGGTATCACCCTATGCTCTCGCTCGCTCCACGCGACGTTGTAGCACGCTCCATCGACCATGAACTTAAGATTCGAGGTGAGGAGTTTGTATACCTTGATGTAACGCACAAAGATCCTATAGAGACTCCTAATCACTTCCCGAATATCTATAAAAAGTGTCTATCGTTAGGTATTGACATCACGCGAGAGATGATTCCGGTGACTCCGGCGGCGCACTATTGTTGTGGTGGAGTACGTGTTAACAGCAGTGGCGAGAGCAGCATCAAGCGACTTTATGCGCTTGGGGAGTGCTCCTGCACGGGGCTGCATGGCGCCAATAGGTTGGCTTCGAACTCGCTTATTGAGGCGGCGGTATATGCCGACCAAGCGGCTCAGCATACAGCATCGCTCATTGATAAGATCTCGATACAAGAGGGGATCCCCGATTGGGATTTCGAGGGCACCTCTTCGGCTGAGGAGATGATCTTGGTGACACAAAATAGGAGGGAGCTACAGCAGATCATGTCCAACTATGTGGGCATCGTCCGCTCAAATCTTCGTCTGGAGCGCGCCATGAAGCGCCTCACGGTGATCTGGCAGGAGACAGAGGGGCTCTACAACAAGACAACTCCAAACAGGGAGCTCTGCGAGCTACGCAACATGATCGCTATAGCCTACCTCACAATAAAGCAGGGGGGTGAACGCAAGGAGTCGGTGGGGTTGCACTACACCATTGACTATCCTCCAATTAAATAAAAAATAATAACATACGTATATATATATGACACTACAAGAAGAGATCTTGCGTCGACGGACCTTTGCCGTTATTGCACACCCGGATGCGGGTAAAACTACACTTACTGAGAAGTTACTCCTTTTTGGAGGTGCAATCCATGTGGCGGGAGCTGTTAAGAGTAACAAGATTAAGAAGGGTGCCACCTCCGACTTTATGGAGATTGAGCGTCAACGCGGTATCTCGGTTGCAACATCTGTGATGGGCTTTGAGTATAATGGCACCAAGATAAATATCCTAGATACCCCCGGTCACGAAGATTTTGCGGAGGATACCTACCGCACGCTCACTGCCGTTGACTCGGTTATAATCGTTATTGATGGTGCAAAGGGTGTTGAGGCGCAGACCCTCAAGCTGATGGATGTCTGCCGCATGCGTCAAACACCCGTTATAGTCTTTGTCAATAAGATGGACCGCCCATGTAAGGATCCATTCGAGCTACTCGACGAGATTGAGAAGGAGCTTAAGGTGCGCGTGCGCCCTCTATCGTTCCCCATCTCCAGCGGCCCTACATTCAAGGGTGTCTACAATATCTATGAACATAACCTCTCTCTATTCCTCGACGAGGATCGTCAAACGGCGCAGGGAGAGACCGTTGAGATAAGCGACATTGCCGATCCTCTCATCGACACACTCATCGAGGAGCGATATGCAAACCAGCTGCGCGAAGATGTCGAGATTGTCGAGGGTGTCTACGACGCTTTCGACCGTGAGGCATATCTCACGGGAGAGTTGGCTCCGATCTTCTTCGGTTCGGCTGTTAATAACTTCGGTGTGCGCGAGCTTCTAGATTGCTTCGTGCGTATTGCTCCCTCGCCACGTCCCGGCACAACTGAGAGCCGACCTATAGAGGCCTCCGAGGGTAAGATGACAGGGTTCATCTTTAAGATCCATGCCAACATGGACCCTAACCACCGCAACCGCTTAGCCTTTATGAAGATCTGCTCAGGAACCTTTGAGCGCAATAAAAACTACCTGCATGTGCGTAGTGGTAAGCAGCTTAAGTTCTCATCACCCACCGCATTTATGGCAGAGAAGAAATCAATCATTGATGAGGCTTTTCCGGGCGATATCGTCGGCCTGCACGACACAGGAAACTTCGCTATCGGGGATACCTTCACCGAGGGAGAGAAGCTCAAATTTACCGGTATACCCTCCTTCGCACCGGAGCAGTTCCGATATATCGAAAATGCAGACCCTCTCAAATTCAAGCAGCTAGGCAAGGGCATAGACCAACTTATGGATGAGGGTGTGGCACAGCTATTCACCTCAAGCCTCAATGGTCGCAAGATCATCGGAACGGTGGGAGCACTTCAATTTGAGGTTATCCAATATCGTCTCGAACATGAGTATAGTGCCGCATGTCGATGGGAGTCGATCTCAATTCATAAGGCGTGTTGGATCGAGAGTGACAACGCGGAGCAACTTGCCGACTTCAAACGTCGTAAGCATACCAATATGGCAGTTGACAAACATGGGCGCGACGTCTTTCTAGCCGACACAAGCTATGGACTAGCCCTCGCGCAAGAGAACTTCAAGGATATTAGATTTCACTTCACCTCAGAGTTTTAACCATGGTTAGTTATCTTCAAGTAGAGGGGCTCACGAAGAGCTACGGGGATCTAACCCTCTTTCGCTCGCTGAGCTTCGGTATAGCCGAGGGTGAGCGCGTAGGACTCATCGCACGCAATGGAGCAGGCAAATCGACGCTGCTCAACATTATTGCTGGAGGGGAGGATTACGATGCGGGCAGTGTCACCTTTCGTAACTCCATACGTGTAGCCTACCTAGTGCAGGCACCCTCCTACCCAAGCTCCCTCTCGGTGCTCGAAGCGTGCCTCACGGGGGACTCGCCTGCGTTGCAAGTGATTGCCGAGTATGAACGTGCGCTAATCTCCAACGAGGAGAGACGCATCAACGAGGCCATCGTGCAGATGGATCTAGTGCAGGCGTGGGACTATGAAGCCAAGATCAAGCAGATCCTATCACAACTCAAGATAGACGACTTCGACCAAAATATTGGGGAGCTCTCAGGAGGTCAACTCAAGCGCGTGGCACTTGCCAACGCCCTTATCACGGAGCCCGATCTTTTGATCCTCGACGAGCCCACCAACCACCTCGACCTCGATGTGACATTATGGCTCGAAGGGTATCTCTCCAAGAGTAAGCTCTCGCTACTTATGGTGACTCACGATCGTTACTTTCTCGACCGCGTATGCAATCGCATCTTGGAGATCGACGAGCGCCAAATATTCTCATATAAAGGTAACTACAGCTTCTACCTAGAGAAGCGCGAGGAGCGTAGGATAGCCGCAGCAGCACAGCGCGAGAGCGACGAGAACCTCTTCCGCAAGGAGCTCGACTGGATGCGTCGCCAGCCACAGGCGCGTGCCACGAAAGCTAAGTATCGTATAGATAGCTTCTACGAACTTGAAGAGCGCCTCAAACGTGAACGTGCCGAGGGCAGCGTGAAGATCGAGATGAAGGGCTCCTACATCGGTAAGAAGATCTTCGAAGTGGAGAAGCTCTCCAAGAGCTATGGCGATAAGGTCATCCTGCGCGAGTTCAGCTACCTCTTTGCGCGCTACGAGAAGATGGGTATAGTGGGGGAGAATGGAGTAGGTAAATCGACTCTCCTAAAGATGCTTATGGGTGAGGTGGAGCCCGACAGCGGCACAATTGATATTGGTAGCACCGTCCGCTTTGGATACTACTCGCAGGGGGGAATCGCCTTCAACGATGGCGACAAGGTGATAGATGTAGTCTCCTCCATCGCAGAGTCTATCGACCTGATGGATGGTCGCAAGATGACCGCATCACAACTCTTGCAGCACTTCCTCTTCGAGCCCAAACGCCAATACGACTTCGTGGCAAAGCTCAGCGGTGGAGAGCGCCGCCGCCTCTACCTCTGCACAGTATTGATGCAGAACCCCAACTTCCTGATCCTCGATGAGCCCACCAATGATCTAGATATCATGACACTACAGGTGCTCGAAGAGTATCTACAGCACTTCTCAGGGTGTGTCATAGTCGTCTCGCACGACCGCTACTTTATGGATAAAGTCGCAGAGCACCTACTTATATTTGAGGGCGATGGCAAGATCAAGGACTTCCCCTCCTCCTACAGCGACTACCTCGTATGGCGCGACCTCAAAGCGAAGCACGAAGCAGAGGAGAGAGCATCCCAAAGCACTAAAACAAAGCCCGAAGCGACTCCAAAACCAAAAAAGAACCCCTCAAGCACAAAACTCTCATACAAAGAGAAGATGGAGCTAGAGGCAATAGAGAAAAAACTAGAGAAACTAGAAGAGGAGAAAACAACCCTAGAGGCAGAACTCGGCAGCGGAACACTCTCTATAGAGGAGCTAACAACAAAATCACAACGCATAGCCTCCATAATAAGCGAGATAGATGATAACACCATGCGCTGGTTGGAGCTGAGCGAAAAGTAGGTGGGGTCTATGGGGTCTATAGTTTCTCATCGCGCTCATGCCGCGCGGCACCAAGCTTAGCTGTGCAGGTGGTGGATGATACCATCGGCTAGGCCTACTTTGGGAACCATTATTTCATCTATCTTGCACACTTTGGCTACCGTAAGGAAGATCTTCATGGCGGGGGTGATTACATCAGCTCGATAGGTATTGAGGCCCATATTGCGTAGGCGCTCCTCGTATGACATATCGTTGATTTGGTTGTAGAGGAGTTTGAGTTCGACGTAGCGGATGGACTCCTTATCTTTCTTCTGGAGGAGTTTGTGCACCTTGTTGATGTTGCCTCCCGATCCGATTATTGCAGTAGGGTGGTATGGGAGTGCTACCTGCTCCAGCCACCTCTTGAAGCGTTTGGGCTCGCTCTTGTCGACCGCATCACTTATTGTGCGCACTGTGCCTATCCTAAAGGATTCACTGGTTGCACGTTTATTATTCGAATATATTGTTAGCTCCGTGCTGCCGCCGCCCACATCTACGTAGATGTAGCTCTCGCGACGATCCATAAGGCCGGCTACGTCGCCCGCCTCGAAGATTGTTGTGGCCTCCTCCTGTCCCGATATTATCTCTATGGCGATGCCGCTCTGCTGGTGGATGTAATCCACAATCTCGGCTCCATTGGTCGCCTCACGCATGGCGCTGGTGGCACATGCGCGGAACTTGGTTACATTGTAGCTCTTCATGACGGCACTGAAGGCTACCATGGCGTCGCAAAGTCGCTCTCGCTTACTCTCGCTGATCTCTCCCATGGTGAATACATCCTCTCCTAGGCGGATGGGTACGCGCAGGAAAGCGGCCTTCTTGAAGGTCAATTTGCTGTTGTCATCTACGTAGCTTATAACCAAACGGATAGCGTTTGATCCAATGTCTATCGCAGCTAATGTCTCTTTCATCTATTATTCTCCTCAAAAAATGTGTACAATTCATCTTGGCTTCTGAGCGGCTCCTTATCATTCTCAACATAACCATTGAGGTAGGGTGGTGCGACCAGCCTCGACTTAACATTGTCGCGCCACTCTATCTTGAAGTAGTCGACAAGTGTTGCGTGGATCTCCTTCGATAGGATCGGTGTACCCACCTCAACACGACGATTTAGGTTGCGTGCCATAAGGTCCGCGCTAAGGATATAGCTTTGGGGCTTACCTCCATTATAGCATATTATAAGGCGTGCGTGCTCTAGGTATTTATCAATAATGCTCCTCACCTCGATATTTTCGCTCTGGCCCTTTACGCCAGCCTCAAGGCAGCAGGCGCCACGCACCAGAAGCTTGATCTTAACACCTTTGCGAGAGGCTTTATAGAGGAGCTTTATCATATCTATATCGGTAAGTGAATTAAACTTACCATAGAAATAGGCCTTCTTACCCCTCTGCGCCTGCTCAATTTCGCGCTCTAAGAGGCTCTCGATCTTACCACGCATATAGTAGGGCGAGACTATTAGCTGCTTGCAGGAGGGGTGTTTATGTGTGTTCTCCAAGAAATCGAAGATCTTATTGGCATCCTCCGCTATTGCGTCATTCGAGGTGAGCAGCCCAAAGTCGCTATATATGCCACTGGTGTTCTCATTGAAATTGCCGGTACCTATATAGACATACCCCTTTATGGTGTTACCCTCTCGACGCTCTATGAGCACCAATTTGCTATGCACCTTGAGCATCTCTTGGCTTGTGATAACTTTGACTCCTCCTCGCTGCAAGGTCTCCGTGTTATCAATGTTCTGCTCCTCATCGAAGCGCGCCTTAAGCTCCACGAGGGCTGTCACCTGCTTGCCATTTGCTGCGGCATTGAGCAGTGCGCTAATCACCTTCGAGCGGGATGCGGTGCGGTAGAGGGTGATATATATCGACTGCACCATGGGGTCGATGGCAGCCTCGCGCAGAAGATCAATAAAGTGGTTGAACGTATGATAGGGGTATGCCAAGAGGATATCTTTCTTCTTGATTACCTTTAAGATACTCTCGCAGGGGTCGATATCGGGATGGGTCAAGGGGCGCGGATTGCGACTCTCCAAGCGGGGGCAGACCTTCGGGAACTTCATCAAGTCGCGCATAAGGTGGTAGCGGCCTCCCGCCTCGACCTGTGCTGCGGGGTTGAGCCCAAACTTACGCACTATCATATCGCGCAGGTCGAGGGGCATCTCCCCATCGTAGATCAGGCGCACGGGGCGACCATGCTCACGGCGGGTGATACCTTTGAACATCTTCTCGGCGATACTCTTCGATACATCCTCATCGAGAGCTAGCTCCGCATCGCGAATAATCTTGAAGGTGTGTGCCGAGAGCGAGTCGTAGCTAAACATAAAGAAGATATCGTCGATAAAGAGGCGTATGATATCATCAACGAAGATGATATCGGTGCGGCCCTCCTGCGAGGGGAGTACCACGAAGCGGGGCGAAGCGTCACTCACAGGGATCTGAAGAATAGCATAGCGCGTAGCACGCTTACTACTCATCTTAACACCCAAATAGATCTTCCCATCGGGGAAGAAGGGTAGCTTCATGCTCTTGCGGATGATGACGGGACCTAGACGCAAGGAGAGCACCGAGAGGAAATATTGACGACAAAACTCTGTCTGCTCCTCCGAGAGCTCCGTCTGCTTCACCACGAAGATGCCCTCACTCTCAGCCTCACTTATGATCTTCTCGTAGGTCTCACCAAACTTCTGCTGCGTGGCGCCCATCTTCTCGTTAACCAGCGAGAGGAGCTCCTCCGGGCGGTAGCCACCACTCATGGTGGGTTGCTCACGTTGACGCATGGTGCTATAGCGCATAAGGTTACCTAGACGAACCTTGATAAATTCATCTTGATTATTGGAGAATATTCCCAAAAAACGCAGACGCTGTAATAGTGGAACACTCTCATCTTGAGCCTCCTGCAAGACTCTCTCATTAAACTCTAACCAGCTTATTTCCCTGTTGTAGATTGTTCCCATAGTGAGTTATATTTTAGTGAGTTCCCTTAAAAATATCTTCTCTGCTGAGTTCACCCACTCCCTAAATTCACTGTTATCAGTGTTGTAGTGGGGTAGGTAGTTATTTAAGCGAGGTATATCGAAGGTCTCCGAGATGATACCTACGCCCGCACCCGCTGCATCGCGCGCATTGATCTGCTGCTCAATATGTGCAGGGATCATCATGACAGCCTTACCTAGGTAGAAGGCCTCACAGACCGACTCAAAACCCGCAGTGGTGATATAACCGGCCGAGCCCGCCATATACTCAATAAACTTGCGGTCGTTGAGGCGATGCAGCCACAACCCCTCTACCCGCTCCTGCACTTCGGGCTCTCCTGCCTTATCCCAGAAGAGGTGTATCTTGACCTCAGGATGGCTCCGCTTCCAGAAGAGGATATCATCGAGGAAGGCGGGGTTGAGCATATATCCCAATATGTAATCACCTCTCACCGCCTCCAACTCGAAGAGCTCAGGGCGCAAGAGTGGTGGCACCACCACAACCTTCTTGCGATGCACTCGACAACTTGAGTTGGGCATATCGTAGAACGATAAGGCCAAGATCTTACGTGAGCCATGCGAGCAGAAGTTATTCATCGTCGCCATCATCCACTGCGCCTGCGAGCTACTGCCCTTATGTTCATATTGAGGATGCTCCAACATAAATTGGTGCGCAATACTTATTACAGGTGTCTTTATACGGTGAAACATCGTTGCGACACCCATCAACAATTCATAGAAGTTTATGACGACATCGGGCCTATTGACTCTAATGCGCGACGCAATTAGATTGAGGCTACCAAGCCAATTGAAGCCATACGATGGGCGGCTATTTTTAAGTATGCTGCGCCAAATCTTCCCTTTCTTACCACCATGCCCATAATCTAGTGCAGGTGACTTATATCGTACAATGGGAGCCTCAATCTTATCTACAAAGAATTGAGGCAACTCACGGTTGGAACACGCACCAACCAACACCTCAACAACCTGATGACCGTTGCGGCGTAACATCGCTGCAAGTGCTATTGCTTGGGTCATATGACCACGACCCTCGCCTTGAATTACGAAGAGGTATCTCATAACTATTTTTCCTCTTTTGGTTCTACAAAAATAAGCGACCAATTACCATCATAATCCTCAACCAATGCCGAGAGAGAGTCGATCCAATCCCCAGAGTTGAGATACTCAACCCCATCAATAGTTTTGATCTCAGGACGATGTATATGGCCGCAGATAACCCCCTGACATCTCTTCGAGCGGGTTAAATCAACAAGGTTCTGCTCGAAGTTACTTATCTTCGAGACAGAGGTTTTCACCCTCTGCTTAATCTCCGAAGCAAACGAGACATAGGGCTTACCCCTCTTGATACGAATAAAATTATAGAAACGATTCAAAAGTAAAAGCGTTGAATAACCTATATCCCCCAACTTCGAGAGCCATCGTGCAGATGTAGTTACATTATCAAAAATGTCACCATGAAGAATAAAGTAACGCTTAGAACCACTCTCCAAGATGTAATCATTAACTATAGAGATGTTCGAAAAGCGCAAAGGGACCAACCGATCCAAAAAATCGTCATGGTTACCTTTAATATATATCACATCAGTATCAATCGAAATATCCAACACCGCCTTCACAAATGAGGTGTGCTTACGCTTCCACTTCTCCTTGGAGCCTCGCATAATAGCCCAACCATCAATGATGTCACCATTAAGAATTAATCGCTCACAACTATTATTACGCAAAAATTCCGTAGCCTCCTTCGCAGAAGACCACTTAGAACCTAAATGCACATCCGAAACGACAATAGTCCTAAATCTTTTTAAATCACCATTTTGAGACATCCTGTAAGCTATTTCTTAATAATCTTAATCTATATCAACCTCCAAAGATAATCATTAATTATTAAAGATATATTAAGAGTGGATAAAAATGTCTGGTTGTGGTATTGTTTCTCATATGCCTCCGGCGGGCGTGGATAGCACCCACGCGGGTGCATATTACTCTTGCGGATTGGGCTTATAGCTGGCGCTATGAAATTAAAGGTATCAAAGAATTACCGCAAATAAATTTGCATAATTCTCTGACACCTTTAATTTTTTAAATGCCTGAAGGCATTTAAACCCAATCCGAGGTTTGTTTTTTCAAGGTGGGTTCTAATTTTTCTTTTTTACTTCAAAATTTAGGACAAGAACCCGTAACGTCCTAAATTAAAGCATCTATTTAATGTAAAAGTTATATAAAAAAGTTCAATAAATCAAACT
>JBCQWG010000045.1:0-9674 GCA_047172325.1 Rikenellaceae bacterium
GATTTAACTTTGATGTCAGATAAACGCTTCAATTTAGGACGTTACGGGTTCTTGTCCTAAATTTTGGAGTAAAAATGAAAAATTAGAACCCTCCTTAATAGAAAGAGGGAGAAGAGCGAAAGAAGAACTCCCGCCCACTGCCACAGATTGAGACGCTCTCCAAAGATCAACATAGCTCCCACGAGCACCATAACAGGTCGTGTGGCGTTGATTGGTCCAACGATTGTGAGCGGAAGGTGCTTCAGTGCAAAGTACCCAAAGATCCACGAGGTGAGCACAATAGCTGACTTCAAGATGATGAGGAGATGCTCCCTGAAGCCTCCTACCTCCATCTCGAACATGCTCCCCTCAAAAAGGTCGAACCCCGCCACGGCGCTCACCATAAAGGGAGCGAAGAGCAGGGTCGAAAAAAGTGTGTTGAGAAGCAACACGGGGAGCACTGCATTCTTTCTGAGCGCCTGCTTCTTAGCTACATCGTAGAGGCCAAGAAGTGCAGCCGACAAAAATGCGAGCAGAATCCACATAGGCTACTCTATCTCGTCGCTATATACAGCCGAGGGGAGGTCGTGGAGGTTGTAGCGAGATGCCATCGACATGCCGTAGGCTCCGGCCGACTTCAAAGTTAAGAGGTCGCCACGCTGAGTGCGCTTCAACGATACATTCTCATCGAAGACATCGGTAGACTCGCAGGCGGTACCCACAACTGTATATTTTGAGGTCATCTCCTCTTGGGAGGTGATATTTTCGATATTGTGGTATGAGCCATACATCGCAGGGCGAACAAGCTCGGTCATGCTACCATCGACAATTAAGAGTCGTCGTCCAGTGGCTGTAGTCTTGGTGAAGAGCACCTTTGTGATAAGCTCTCCACACTCAGCAACGATAGAGCGGCCAAACTCGAAGTGAACACCGCGATCGCCCACCTTAAGGTAGTTATTAACAATTGAGAAGAGCGATGCAAAGTTTGGAATAGGCTCATTCTCAGGTACATCATAGTTGACACCCAATCCACCACCTACATCAATGAAATCAAATGAGAAACCTAGCTTAACGAGGTTTTCAACAATTACATTGACCTTATTACACATATTCTCGAATACGTGGAGCTCCCTGATTTGAGAACCGATGTGAAGATGTAGACCAATGATATTGAGTCCCTTGAGCTCTTGGATATGTGCTGCATTCTCCATAACCTCCTCATAGGAGATACCAAATTTACTATCTGCTTGACCCGTATCAATACAGTGATTAGTCTTAGGGTCGATATCGGGGTTGATGCGAAGAGCAATGTCGGTGACAGTACTCTTTTTTAGTGAGAGTTCGTTGAGCACCTCCAACTCTTGAATCGACTCGCAGTTGATGGCCAAGATCTTCTGGTCGATAGCATAATCAAGCTCCTTATCGCGCTTACCTACACCCGCATAGACAATGCCTTTGGGGTCGAAGCCCGCCTCGATAGCTTTACGCAGCTCATTGCCACTTGCGCAGTCGATGCCCAATCCCGACTCCTTGATTGCAGCGAGGATACGATCATCATAGTTTGCTTTGATGGCGTAGTGAACCTTATAACCATATCTGTTTGACTCATGTACCACACTCTCCAAAGTCTGGCGCAATAGCCCCATATCATAAAGATAGAAAGGGGTCTCGAATTGATGCAGCTTGCCTGCGATGTGTCTACTAATCATATATTGATAATCAAAAAAAATTTCGACAAATATAATAATTTTAGATTAATTGATACAATCAGGCAGCTAAAAAAGAATATTTATATTGAAAAAAGAGTGGTTTTTACAGATTAAGTAGTACATTTGAGAAATTTTTTAGTAGATTTGTCATTGTTAAACTCTATAAACTAATATTTTATGAAAAACTATTTTAAAACAATCGTCCTCTTTATAGCTCTCTTCGCATGCTCTCAAAGTAAGGCGCAATCAATTTCCGACCTCTTGAATGGAATCTCCGTCACAGACGTTATCGAGACTGTAACAGGAGGCCAATCTCTAACCGTGGATAACATCACCGGAGAGTGGAACTACCTGCAACCAGCCGTACAGCTAGATAGCGACAGCCTCATAGGAAGTGCCGCAGGTGTAGCCCTCGCATCGCAGGCGGAGAGCACCTTGGAGACATACTGCACAAAGGTGGGTATCGTCGCAGGGAAGTTCACATTCACCATCAACAGCGACTCCACATTCTCCTTCGAGCTTGGCTCACGCACAGTGTCGGGAACATATACCCTCGATAGCACCACCAGCATCATTAAATTCTCGTTCACATCCATCAACCTAGTTTCGATATCAGCTTACACCTCTATCGTGGGAGACTCCCTCTCGCTACTCTTCAACGCAGACAAGCTTATAACGCTCGTCAACGCAATAGCATCGAGCAGCAGCAGCACCTCACTAAGCGCAATGAGCTCTCTTCTAACAAGCTACGATGGCGTGCTCCTAGGTTTCGAATTTAGTAAAACTGCTGGCACCGGATCAACTTCAACAACCTCTACAGCAGCTAGCGCCGTGTCTAGCGCTCTTAGCAACTTGTTTGGTAACTAGTCTGTTTTTAGCGCTCCTTACTGCGCTCATGCCGCGCGGCACCAAGCTAGCTTGGATCCAAAAACTATCGTTTTTGACCTTTTGTATTGCGCTGATGGGATGGGGCTTTGCCCTACGACAAATGTAGGTTGACATCATCCCATCAGCGAAGATTACTACTTTATTTTGTCTGTTCGATATTTATTTCTATATTTGTGGTGACTTTCATACTCACGTAAGGTAGGGAAACCTGCCTTGATAATTGAGGCGGGCATTTTTATGCTCGCACTTCACTATATCTGCACAGGTGGTTTCGCTCCTGTGTAGAGTGTTAATGCATCTACTGCCTTACGTGGTGAAAGTCAACAGGTCAGCGAAATCACCATTTTTTTTGCTGCCTTGATTGTTTAACCACTTAAAAACAAAGGCCATGGAACAAAGACACAAAATCCGATTAACAACATCCAACACATTTGACTTGGAAAAAGAGGAGGTCAAACGCCTCTACATTTACCTTTCATTATTCATGTATCGCTATTTGCGAACCCCAGATTATCAAGAGAAAGGCTTAATTGAGCAGTTAACAAAGGATTTCAAGAACTATCACAAAGAGATGCTAGCCCAAACAGAGCGAGATCCCAACAACCTAACACTAAATAAAATAAAGGTATTTTTCGACCTTCACTACAAGAAGCTAAAGGAGATAAACGACGAGTATAAAGAGATGTCATCATAACCTCGGATTGGGTTTAAATGCCTTTAGGCATTTAAAAAATTAAAGAGATTAAAATGTTATGCGAATTTATTCGTGATAACATTTTAATCTCTTTAATTTCATAGCGTCAGCTATAAGCCCAATACGCAAGAGGTAATATGCACCCGCGTGGGTGCTATCTACGCCCGCCGGAGGCGATGAGAGGGTATATTAGTGCAGTTTATTTGCGGATAGCAGCGACACCGGGAAGCTCTTTACCCTCCATGTATTCAAGTAGTGCGCCACCACCTGTAGAGACGTAAGATACTTGATCTGCCAAGCCAAATTTATTGATGCACGCTACGGAGTCGCCACCACCGATAAGTGAGTATGCGCCTGCTGCGGTAGCCTCTGCGATGGCGTCAGCCACAGCGCGAGAGCCTGTTGCGAACTTCTCGATCTCGAAGACTCCTACAGGGCCATTCCAAAGGATGGTCTTGCAGCTGAGGATGTGGTTGCGGAAGACCTCTTTACCCTCCTCTGCGATGTCGACACCCTCCCATGCATCTGGGATGTCGTTAGCGGGAGCCACTCCTGTGTTAGCATCTGCGGAGAATGCATCTGCGATGAATGCATCGGGTGACATAACGAGCTCCACGCCCATTCTCTTAGCCTTCTCGATGATCTCTAGAGCTATGGGGAACATATCAGGCTCGCAGATAGAGTCACCCACCTTACCACCTTGAGCGGCAGCAAATGTGTAGGTCATACCGCCACCAATAACGATTGAGTCAACCTTCTCCATAAGTTTCTCGATGATTGTGATCTTCGACGAAACTTTAGAGCCACCTACGATAGCGCAGAATGGGCGTTGTGGCTCCTCCATCATAGAGGTGATCGCCTTGAGCTCATTCTCCATTACATATCCAAACATCTTATCTTCAGTGAAGTAGTCAGCGATAAGAGCTGTTGAGGCGTGTGCACGGTGAGCCGTTCCGAAAGCGTCGTTGATGTAGCAATCAGCGTATGAAGCCAAACGCTCCACGAAGCCCTTTTGTGACTCTTTGATAGCCTTCTTCGCCTCAGCCTTCTGCTCGTCGGTAGCATCTGCTGCAAGGCCGCGTGCCTTACCCTCTTCCTCGCCATAGAAGCGAAGATTTTCGAGAAGTAGAACCTCGCCCGCCTTAAGCTCAGAGGCCATCTGTGCAGCCTTCTCACCGATGCAATCACCAGCGAACTTCACCTCGACACCCAGACGAGCCTCGATAGCGCTAACAATCTGAGAGAGAGAGAATTTCATATCCTCATTTTTCTTAGGGCGACCTAGGTGCGACATAAGAATAGCCGAACCACCGCCAGCCAAAACCTTTTTGATAGTTGGGATTGCAGCACGAATACGAGTATCGTCTGTTACGTTGCCCTCTGCATCCAATGGAACATTAAAGTCAACACGAATAATGGCGCGCTTGCCACTAAAATCGTAAGAATCAATTGCGAACATAGCTTAAAAGTATTTTGTTTAAATTCTGAAAATATCAAATCTCACCTCCGAGCAGCGTTGTCAGCATGCCAAAAACACCCGCACAAAAGGTATCAGCTACAAAGATATGAATTTTATTTAAACATTACACCTTAAAGCTCTTTTTTTTCATCCGCGCGCCTAGGTGGACGCTATGAAATTAAAGGTATCAGCATAGATATTCATAGTAAACAAGGTGAATAGAAGTAGATATAAAATACATTTCGTAATTTTCATTGTGTTAGCAATCTACTTGTTTTTAGCAAATTCAATAATCTCTTCTGTCTCGACAACCGTTTTACTTTGCACAACACCTCTATCATAATTATCTAAATCTTCATAATCAAACTGACTACCTGTCCACTCCTGCTCAGTTTTTTTAGTTATAATTAATGTATTGGAGCCACTTGTAACGATGTCATAAGTATCAAAATATTGAGATTCAGCTCTATATAATAGTAATTTATCGCTATAGTTATCAACAACATAACTACTATAACTCTTACTAAGATCTGAACCATATATAACAAGAGTTTTATCATTTTCAAATACCCATATATTTGAGCTATTTTCAAGATTAAAACTCCACTCTTCCCTCTCTGTAGAGTTAGTTTCGCTAACCTCTGTTACAGAGCCACTATCTGAATAATAAATATTAGAATATCGAGTTTCGCTATATCCCTCATATTTAAGCACTTTCCACTCTCCAGTGATAGACTCTTCTGTGCTTGGATCACTTTTGCTACAGCATACAAATAAACAAGCAATAGCTATAGCTGCAATTTTAAATTTTGTCATAATTTCCTTTGTTTTACGAATCCACACAAATAATAGCAAAAGCTTTTTTACTAAATATGTCTTCTGTTATACTCTATTTCATTAGCAAATATTATCGCAAAGATAGAAAAAAATGTGTCATAGCATCAGGGAAGAATGAGAAGCCGACTCACGGCCGAGTTCAAACAAAGGCTACGAAATCGACTTCATTGTCTAAAACATAATAAGCGTGAGGTTATCTCGCAGATCTTGGGACACTCCGACTTGACGACCACCAATACCTACTTGGATAGCTTCGGTAGTTCGGTGATTGATGAGGCCGCCAAGGTATTGTAATAAATTTGCTGCGCAGTGTGTAGTGAATCAACCCCCATGTCCGAATAATCCATAATAATTCGGACATAAAAAAGTTATATTATAATTTGTTTTGTAACAAATAACCCCTATATTTGTTACAAAATTAGGAGGTTTTTAACAATGGAATCAGTTGAACATAAGATAGAAAGGCATATAATTAAGCGTGGTAGAGATAAGGTATACCTCGTGGATGACTTTTTGCGATATGGTAGCGAGGGTGCTGTGCGGCTTGCACTAATGCGTTTGGCAAAAAAAGAGATGGTTGTTCGTGTAGCAAATGGTATCTATGCCTACCCTAAAATTGACACCCAATATGGTATGGGAGTTATTCTTCCATCGACTGATCGCATCGCCCAACTAATAGCAAAAAGGGATAAGGCTCGGATAGCTCCAACGGGAGCAAATGCCTTACATATACTTGGCTTATCTACACAAGTTCCAACAAATATAGTCTACCTCACTGATGGCACAGAACGCAAAGTCAAGGTTTATAACCACACTATTAAATTTATCTTGACATCACCTAAGAACCTATCATATAAAAGCAGTATGATGCAGTTGGTTGTTGCTGCCCTCAAAGAGATTGGCAATAATAATGTTAGCGAGGAAGATGTTAAAAAGATAAAAACAGCTCTAAATAAGGTGTCAAAAGAGATAATAGAACAGGATTTAACACTCGCACCAGTGTGGATCCGTAAAATAATTAAGGAAGTAGTATGAATTGGATAGATATACCACAAGAGGCAAAGTTAGATTCATTAGAAAAAGTCAATGGGATTACAGGTCTGGACAAAATATCAATCGAGAAAGATTGGTGGGTAACTATGGTCCTTTGTGCGATATTTTCATCTAAATATGCACCACACTTGTCGTTCAAGGGTGGCACAAGCCTCAGTAAATGCTTCGGCATAATTAATAGATTCTCAGAAGATGTTGATATTGCAATTAATCGTGAATTTTTAGGATTTGCAGGCAGTCTATCAAAAACACAGATAAGTGACCGCCTACGTCGTGCTTCGTGTAGTTTTGTGCGTGAGGAGTTAGCTCACGAGATTGAAAGGCAATTATCTTCTATTGGCATTCCATGTAGTGAATTTGAAGTCAAAGTAAATATTACTTCGGTAACGACTACCGACCCAGAAACCATTGAGGTGCACTATAAGTCGTTGTTTGAGGATAACGATTACGTTCGAAACGTTGTGCTTATCGAAGTGAGCGGCCGCAGTATGGATGAACCATTGGAGGAGGCTAATGTATGCTCTATTATTGCCAAGGCTATGCCTTCAGTGATGTTTGCAGATACTCCATTTAAGGCTATGGCAGTCTCTCCCAAGCGAACATTCATAGAGAAGGCGTGCTTGCTTCACGAGGAGTTTGCACAGACAACACGTGCCGTAAGGGTACAGCGTATGTCTCGCCACCTCTACGATTTGGAGCGTTTGGCATCTTGTGGTGTCGCAGAAGATGCTCTTGCAGATAGTGATTTATATAGGGCGGTCATCGAACATCGTCGTAAATTTATAGGACTCAAAGGTTTCGATTATTCGGAGTTGCTACCTCAAAACATCTCTTTTGTGCCACCTACGGATATTATTGGCAGTTGGCGAGATGATTACAGAGCTATGCAACAGAGTATGATTTATGGTGAGAGCCTTGATTTTGATGAACTTATAGCAAGTATTAGCGAGCTGAATAACCAGTTTAACAATTTAGAATTATAGTAAAACTGCGAAAATATTGCAGTCAAAGATAAAATTGTTTTTTACAACAAATATCCATATCGTTGGATTGTCATTAGACTACTCAGAAATAGATTTATGGTGGTTGCTGAATAGGCGAGCACGACTACAAAACTTTCAAACGAAAGATGTAACAAATACAATCACCTATTATGACATTGTAAAAGATCAAGGCATAGCTAATGGTAAGAAGGAGCTTCTCGAAGCTAATGCTGTTGAGTATAGATCATATACTTTAATAGATGATAACTGGAACAAAGCATGCGATAAAAGGGACTAAATACGTCAGTAATACGTCAGTAAAACAAAAAAAATCAGCGAGCAGATTAACCATCTAACTCGCTGATTTTCAGTAGTCGGGGTGACAAGATTCGAACTTGCGACCACACGCCCCCCAGACGCCCCATTTGGGGGTGTTTTTATTTTGTATCTAATTGATTTTTATTATCTTTGCACTGTGATACAGATAGTTATATTTTGGCGTTTTTGCCGTAAGTTGACTAAAATGTTTTACTAATGTTTTACTAAAATAAAATACACGCCCAATGAACAATGTTCACTTCATACTTTGGAAGCACCAACCGTCACGTGATGGGAAGTGTGCGATACGTCTGCGAATATCGAAACTCAGAGCCAATAAATATATCACTATTCCAATCAAAGCGACCGAAAAGCAGTGGAGTGCGGAGGCAGAACGTCTCAAAAAAGATAGGCGACTCAACCCCGATTATGAGCAGCACAATGCTCTAATCAGCGAGTATGAGAGTCGAGCCAACGACATCATTATGGAGTTTGAGCGAAATAAAATCGAATGGACTCTCGATCAGTTTGAAGATGCCTTCACAAGCAAGGCGAAGCGTGGTCGTGCGGAGATATATTTCAACAGCGTTATAGATGAACTTCGCAAGACTAACCATATTGGCAATGCTGAGTGCTACGCTCGCACGCTCCATATGTTGCAACTCTTTGACCCAAAATTTGAGAAGCGAGTATTTTCGGAGATAAATTTGAAGTACATCAAGGATTTCGACATTTGGATGCAGACTCCACGTGAGAGTGTCGGAGTAGGTGGCAAGGTGATTAAGCGTGATGGGTGCAGTGGCAACACTCGCAAATATTATATGAAGGCTCTGCGTGCCCTGCTCAACCGTGCTATCCAAGATAAGGAGGCTTCGCCACAGAGTTATCCATTTGGCAAAGGCGGTTTCGAGATTGGTAAGTTGGAGGAGAAAACAGCCAAGCGGTACCTGCCATCGGAGTATATGCAGCGCATTAAAGATGGTAAGGGAAAAGACTATCGCTCGGAGACTGCACGCAGGATGTTTCTCTTTTCATATTATTGCCACGGAATTAGTTACGTCGATATGGCGATGCTCGCCAAGGATAATATCGTGAAGTTGGAGGGCGGAAGATATATCGTCTACAAACGCCAAAAGACCAAGCGAGATAAGGGTGTTGATACTATTAAGATACTTATAAATGAGCCTATTGCGGAGCTGCTCAAGTGGTTCAAGACCGATTGCGACCTCATTGAGTCATACCTTGTGCCAGTGGTTTCCAAAGAGGGCTACACAGGCGAGCAGCTTTATAACCACATCCGCTACCGATATAATAAATACTCGGCAGGACTCAAAATGTTGGCAAAGGAGTTGGAGATTGACGACATAAATCTCACGACCTACGTAAGCCGCCACACAATGGCGATGACCCTGCAACGCAACGCTGTACCACGTGAGGTGATCTCGCAAGTGATGGGTCACGCTGAGTTAAAGACCACAAACGTCTATCTCGATAGCTTCGAGAGCGAGGTGGTGGATCAGGCGGTTTCGGTGTTGTAGGTGTGCTGTCCGAAAAACCTGTGATAATTCGGACAGGTTAAAATTTGTTTTGTAACAAATTTACGCTATATTTGTTACAAATTACCAATTACAAAAGCTATGGATAACACTGTAAATCAAATAGAAAAGCATATAGTTAAGCGAGGTAGGGATAAGCTATACCTCGTGGACGACTTTTTGCGGTACGGTGACGATGGTGCAGTGCGTGTTGCGCTC
>JBCQWG010000046.1:0-9629 GCA_047172325.1 Rikenellaceae bacterium
TAATATAGAGGTAATGTGCAGATAGATAGATAGATAGATAGATAGATAGATAGATGATTTTGGTCAAAAGGTTTGGATTTTAGAACTTTTTGATTTAACTTTGAGGTCAGATAAACGCTTCAATTTAGGATGTTACGGGTTCTTATCCTAAATTTTGGAGTGAAAAAGCAATTTTTAGAACCCACCTTAACTTTAAGTAGCCCCTTTTTTGATAGACTATAATTATGAATATAGATAATAAATCCATTACGCAGTTAGGGACTATGCCCATTCGACAGCTCTTGATGCAGTATGCTGTGCCGGCGATTATTGCGATGACAGCCTCCTCGCTATATAATATGGTCGATAGCGTCTTTATTGGGCAGGGAGTAGGAGCTTTAGCCATTTCGGGTTTGGCTCTAACCTTCCCTTTGATGAATCTCGCTGCGGCTTTCGGGTCGTTGGTAGGAATGGGCGCTTCGACCCTTATCTCGTTGCGCTTTGGTCAGCGGGATTATGCCACGGCACAAAATATATTGGGTAATGTAATTGTGCTCAATACCATTATTGGAACTCTTTTTGGTCTTGTCTGTCTGATCTTTCTCGATCCTATTCTCTACTTCTTTGGAGCAAGTGAATTTACTATTGGGTATGCTAGAGACTATATGCAGATTATCCTGCTGGGTAATGTAATATCGCATATGTTTATGGGGCTCAACGCTATTTTGCGCGCTGCGGGACATCCCAAGCGCTCGATGGCGGCAACGATAAATACCGTTGTTATCAATACTATTCTTGACCCAATATTTATATATGGCTTTCATTGGGGTATTCGAGGTGCTGCAATTGCTACAATTGTCTCGCAGGCTATATCGCTATCGTGGCAGATATATCTTTTCTCAGATAAGAGAGAGTTGTTGCATCTTAAAAGAGGCATCTATCGTATTCAATCAAAGATTGTTAAAAATATCTTCGCTATAGGTATGTCGCCATTCTTGATGAATTGTGCGGCGTGCCTTATTGTGATCTTTATAAATAAGGGTCTTAAGGGGTATGGTGGAGATCTAAGTGTTGGAGCCTATGGTATTGTCAATCGTATCTGTTTTATCTTTGTAATGATTGTGATGGGATTGAATCAAGGTATGCAGCCTATTGCAGGGTATAATTATGGTGCTAAGGAGTATGGCCGCGTTAAGAGGGTGCTGAAGCTTACACTCATTGCGGCAACCATTGTGACGACAATTGGTTTCCTCGTGGGGGAGTTGTTTCCTCAAGTGGCTGTTCGAGCCTTCACCTCCGATGAGCAGTTGATCTCAATCGCAGTTACTGGTATGCGCATAACACTTGCCGTTTTCCCAATCGTGGGAATGCAGATTGTCACCTCGAACTTTTTTCAGAGTATAGGTATGGCTAATCGAGCAATATTCTTGTCGCTCTCGCGTCAATTGATCTTCTTGTTGCCCGGTTTGATATTTTTACCTATCATATTCTCTAACTACACCTCCATAGATGGTAGCTGGGGTGTGTGGATGAGTATGCCGATATCTGATCTCTTGGCTTCGTGTTTAGCCTTTGTCTTGCTTCGAAAGCAACTTAAAATATTTGGAGAGCAGCAGAAATTAACAAAAGAGTAGGTCATCATGCAAAAGAAGATTATCATAAATCTTGGCCGCGAGCTTGGAAGTGGCGGTCGAGTTATCGGCAAGAGAGTTGCCGAGAAGTTGAATATTGATTTTTATGACAAGCAGTTAATAAAGTTAGCCGCTAAGCAGAGTGGAATCAGTGATGAGCTTTTCGAGCGCGTCGATGAGCATTCGCGACGCAAAACACTCACCACACTGGTAAGCTACCTGCGTAACCCATTCTCAGGAAGCGAGGCACAAGCCAATAATGTGCTGAGTGCTGAGGCTCTATTCTCAATCCAGAGCGATGTGATTCGTAAGATTGCTTCGCGTGGTTCGGCTCTCTTTGTGGGGCGCTGCGCTGACTACATCCTTCGAGACTATCCGTTAAGTGTGAACCTCTTTATTACAGCTAACCGTTCCGATAGAGTGGCTCGCATTTCACAGCTACACTCCATCTCGGAGCAGGATGCAGAGCACATGATAGATCAGTGCGACGAGCAGAGGGCAGATTACTACAACTTCTATGGCACCGGAGAGTGGGGCCACGCCTCCTCATATCATCTCTGCGTCAACTCCTCCCTGCTGGGTCTTGAGCAGACAGCAGATTATATAGTCGATTTTATTCAACGTCGATTCGCTATAAAGGAGGAGGAGTAATATTTTTCATGCGTACATCCTAATTTTTATGGTGGTAGAGGAGTAGAAACTAAAATATTTTTTATATCTTTGAACTTTAAATATATTAAGCAGAGTTAAAGATATAGAAAGTGATATGAAAAAAGTAGATGTAATTCTTGGATTGCAATGGGGCGACGAGGGTAAAGGTAAGGTTGTGGATGTCTTGACACCTAACTATAAAGTTGTAGCTCGCTTCCAAGGTGGCCCCAATGCTGGGCATACGTTGGAGTTTAATGGCGAGAAATATATTCTTCGTTCTATTCCATCGGGAATTTTCCAAGGAGATAAGACAAATATTATTGGAAATGGTGTTGTGCTTGATCCAATTCTCTTCCGTGAGGAGGCTGAGGCGTTAGCTAAGAGCGGTCATGATTTGACTAAGCGTCTATCGATCTCGAAGAAGGCGCACCTTATTATGCCTACTCATCGTGTGCTAGATGCCGCTAATGAGGCAGCTAAGGGTAGTGCAAAGATTGGAACAACGGGTAAGGGTATCGGGCCGACATATACCGATAAGGTTAGTCGCAATGGTGTGCGTGTTGGAGATATCTTCCTTGATTTTGCATCTATCTACGCTGCGGCTAAGGCGCGACATGTATCTGTCCTTGATTCGATGGGTTATCAATATGATATCACGGAGCTTGAGAAGCAGTGGTTTGAGGCGATCGAGTTCCTCAAGAATTTCAATATTATTGATTCTGAGCAGACCATCAATGATCTTTTGATGAGCGATGCCGCGGTCTTGGCGGAGGGTGCTCAGGGAACATTGCTTGATGTTGATTTTGGCTCATATCCTTTTGTAACCTCTTCTAACACAGTGTGTGCTGGTGCTTGCACTGGTTTGGGTGTTGCTCCAAATCGTATTGGGGAGGTCTTCGGAATCTTTAAGGCATATTGCACTCGTGTGGGTAGTGGTCCATTCCCCACAGAGCTCTTCGATGAGGATGGCAAGCAGATGCGTGACATAGGTCGCGAGTATGGTGCGGTGACTGGTCGTGAGCGTCGTTGTGGATGGCTTGATATGGTTGCGCTCAAGTATGCAATTATGGTTGATGGAGCAACTCAGCTCATTATGATGAAGTCGGATGTTCTCAATGAGTTTGATACTGTGAAGGTGGCTGTAGCTTATGAGATAGATGGCCAGAGGGTCGATCACTTCCCATATACGGTGGAGTGCGAGATTAAACCGATATATCGCGAGTTCAAGGGTTGGAAGTGTGATATCTGCAATGTTCGCAGCTATGATGATTTCCCCGCAGAGTTCAAGGAGTATGTCGAGTTTATAGAGTCTGAAACGGGGGTGCCAATCAAAGTTATCTCGGTGGGGCCCGATCGTGAAGAGACAATTATTAGATAAATTATAGGAAGACTCTCTAAGTCTACCACAATAAAAATGTGGTTAGATTTAGAGAGTTTTTGAATTTTAAAACCTAAAATATACCAAATGAAAAAAGAGTTGAAAATTATTGTGCTGGCCAAGCAAGTGCCCGACACCCGCAATGTGGGTAAGGATGCTATGACCGCTGAGGGTACGGTAAACCGTTCTGCTCTGCCAGCAATCTTTAATCCAGAGGATCTAAACGCACTTGAAGCTGCGCTTACGCTCAAAGATGCTGTCGAGGGCTCAACAGTTCATATCCTTACGATGGGACCTTATCGTGCGGCAGAGATTATTCGTGAATCAATGTTCCGAGGTGCCGACGGTGGTTACTTGCTTACCGATCGCAAGTTTGCAGGATCTGATACTTTAGCTACTTCATATGCACTTTCATGTGCTCTTCGTAAGATCAATGCTGATGTTATCTTCGCAGGACGTCAAGCAAT
Source organism: Rikenellaceae bacterium (assembly GCA_047172325.1). Lineage (GTDB taxonomy): Bacteria > Bacteroidota > Bacteroidia > Bacteroidales > Rikenellaceae > Alistipes. Next base: position 4,107 of record JBCQWG010000046.1, read on the forward strand.
TGATGGAGATACAGCGCAGGTTGGCCCGCAGGTTGCCGAGAAGTTAGGATTGCCACAAGTCACATATATTGAGAGTATTGAGAGTATTAAAGAGTCGTCGCTTGTTGTAAAGCGTCGCTTGGAGAATGGTGTAGAGATCGTTGAGGCGCCTCTACCTGCTCTATTTACTGTTAATAGCTCGTTTGCTGAGTGTAGACCTCAGAATGCGCGTCGAGTGATGAAATATAAGTATGCGATGATCCCTTCGGAGGTTGCAGAGGCTCCAGACTCATTAGCTGCTACGATGGTTGCAGAGCGTGACTACCTCAAGATCTTTGAGTGGAGTGCAGCGGACGTAGATCCCGATGAGCAGCAGCTAGGCCTATTGGGTTCTCCAACAAAGGTTAAGAAGATCGAAAATGTGGTCTTCCAAGCGAAGGAGTCGAAGCAGCTTACAGGCTGTGACGAGCAAATTAATGAACTTATGGTTGAACTAATTTCGAGCCACACACTCGGATAATCTAAACTCGCAAAATTATGAATAATGTATTTGTATATGTAGAAATTGAGCAGGGCAAGATTGCGGATGTGAGCTTGGAGTTGTTGACTAAAGGTCGCGAGCTTGCTACAGAATTAGGGGTTAAGTTGGAGGCTGTACTCCTTTCGGAGTCGCTGTCAGCTATTGCATCTGAGTTGGCTCCATTTGGTGTTGATACTGTTTGGGTGGCTGACGATGCTATCTTTGCACCATATCGCACACTTCCTCACACTTCGGTTTTGGTTGGTCTCTTTAAGGCAGAGCAGCCACAAATTGCGCTCTTTGGTGCGACCTCTATTGGTCGCGACTTGGGTCCACGTGTCTCTTCGGCACTCTTCAGCGGTCTAACCGCAGATTGCACGGAGCTCGTTATAGGCGATCACACAGATCCTAAGAGTAAGAGGGAGTATAAGAACTTACTCTATCAAATTCGTCCAGCCTTTGGAGGAAATATTATCGCAACGATCATCAATCCAGATAACCGCCCTCAGATGGCAACGGTGCGTGAGGGTGTTATGCGCAAGGAGCATGCAGCAGTAGCTGGTGCAGCTGAGGTGAAGATGATTGATTGGAAGGGTTATATCTCACCATCTGACATGGCTGTTACAATTCTTGATCGTAAGATCGAGGAGAGTAAGATTGATATTAAAGGAGCTGGCGTGATCGTGGCGGGAGGCTATGGAATGGGCTCTAAGGAGAACTTCAAGCTTGTCCATGATTTAGCGGAGGTTCTAGGAGGAGAGGTGGGAGCTTCTCGTGCTGCGGTAGATGCAGGCTTCACAGAGCATGCTCGTCAGATTGGACAGACTGGTGTTACGGTTCGTCCTAAGCTATATGTGGCTTGTGGTATCTCAGGTCAGATTCAACATACAGCGGGTATGGATCAAGCAGCAATGGTCATTTCTATCAATAACGACGCAGAGGCTCCAATCAATAAGTTGGCAGATTATGCGATTACGGGAGATGTGAACGAGATTATACCTAAGATGATTAAGTACTATAAACAAAACTCGAAGTAATGGCAAATTTCTTTTTAGATAATAAAGATTTACAGTTCCATTTTGAGCACCCTTTGATGCGCAAAATCGTTGAACTTAAGGAGCGTGGCTTCGCGGAGAAGGATCTATATGACTTCGCGCCACAAAATTTTGAAGATGCAATGGACTCTTTGCGCCGTACACTTGCCATCGCAGGTGAGGTTTGCGCAGAGACAATCGCACCAAATGCAGAGAGTGTCGATCAAGAGGGACCAAAGGTTGTTGATGACCATGTTGTATATGCTCGTGGCACATCTGAGAATCTTGCGGCAGTGGTCAAAGCGGGTCTTAGTGGCTTGACTTTGCCTCGCAAATATGATGGTTTGAATGCACCTCTAGTGACTTTCGTTATGGCCAATGAGATGGTTTCACGTGCCGACGCAGGTTTCGAGAATATCTGGGGATTGCAGGATTGCGCGGAGACTCTCAACGAGTTTGCTTCGGATGAGATCAAAGAGCACTTCTTGCCATGGGTCTCAGCAGGTGCAACTTGTGCTATGGATCTTACCGAGCCCGATGCCGGTTCTGATCTAGGTGCGGTGATGCTTAAAGCGACCTATGATGAGGCTTCGGATCGTTGGCTACTTAATGGCGTAAAGCGCTTTATCACAAATGGTGATGGTCATGTTTCGTTGGTTCTAGCTCGCACTGAGGAGGGCACAACGGATGCTCGCGGCCTTTCGATGCTCGTTCACGATAAGCGTGATGGTGGTGTCAAGGTGCGTCGCATTGAGAATAAGCTAGGTATTAAAGGCTCTCCAACATGTGAGCTAGTCTTTACAAATGCTCCTGCGCGCTTGGTAGGTGATCGTAAGATGGGTCTTATCAAATATGTGATGTCGCTTATGAATGCTGCGCGCTTGGGTATTGGAGCTCAGTCGGTGGGCCTTTGTGAGGCCGCTTACCGTGAGGCTCTCAAATATGCAAACGAGCGTGCCCAATTCGGGAAGCCAATTATCGAGTTCGCTGCGGTGAGTGAGATGTTATCCAATATGAAGGTTAAGTTGCAGGGTGTACGTGCTCTTCTCTATGAGACAACACGCTTCGTGGAGATCTATAAGCAATATGGACATATCTCACATGAGCGTAAGTTGGAGGGTGAGGAGCGTCAAGAGATGAAGTTCTATAATCGTTTGGCTGATGGCTTCACTCCATTGGTAAAGCTTTTCGCCTCTGAGTATGCAAATCAATTGGCTTATGACTCTGTTCAGATTCATGGAGGATCTGGTTATATGAAGGATTATGCTTGCGAGCGCCACTATCGTGATGCACGTATCATGAATATCTATGAGGGTACTTCACAGCTTCAAGTAGTTGCTGCGATCAACTCTGTAACTAAGGGAACCTATATTGAGCAGATTGACGCATACCTTGCGGAGAGTTTCGATGAGTCTGTTGCACCTGTTGTAGAGAGAGTTACTCTGCTTAAGGCAAAACTCGTTGATATGATCGAGAGAGTTTCATTGCTCGAAAAGGAGAAGAGTGGATATAAAGATTTCCATGCTCGTCGCCTAGTTGAGAGTGCAGGACATATCATTATCACGCTGCTTTTGGCTCGCCAATGTGCTGAGTGTGCTGACTATGTGTCATCAGCTAAGATATTCTCTAAGTTGGCTGCGGCTAAGGTTGAAGAGGCATACCTATATATTATGGAGTCGTCGGTAGATGATGTTGACCTTTTTCGAGAAGTTAAATCGGAGTGCTAGTTTTTAAATGACATAAAAATATGACTGCTATAAAACAAAAAAGATATATCTTACCCGAAGAAGAGATTCCTCGTTACTGGTATAATATTCAGCCCGATATGCCCACTAAACCAATGGTAATGATCGACTCTAAGAGCCGTAAGCCACTGGAGGCTAAGGATCTATACCCATTATTCGCTGAGGAGTTATGTCGACAGGAGTTTAACGATACCGATACTTGGATTGAGATTCCGGAGGAGGTTCGCGATATGTATAAGGCATATCGCTCAACACCTCTTGTTAGAGCATATGATCTTGAGAAGGCACTTGGAACACCAGCTCACATCTATTTTAAGAATGAGAGTGTGAGCCCTATAGGTAGCCACAAGATTAACTCTGCGATAGCTCAAGTCTACTATTGTAAGCAGGATGGTTTAACCAACGTTACAACGGAGACTGGTGCCGGGCAGTGGGGCGCGGCATTGAGCTATGCGGCAAGCAAGTTCGGCCTTAGCTCAGCTGTATATCAAGTTAAAATCACCTATGAGCAGAAACCATATCGCAAGAGTTTTATGCGTGTGTTCGACGCTGAGGTCTCTCCCTCTCCATCGCTCTCAACAAGAGCAGGAAAGGATGTTATCACTGCTACTCCGGGTCATCCGGGTTCGTTGGGTACAGCGATCTCTGAAGCTATCGAGCTGGCGATGACAACTCCGGGGTGTAAGTATACTTTGGGGTCGGTGCTAAACCATGTGTCGCTTCACCAAACTATAATTGGTCTTGAAGCTGAGAAGCAGATGGAGTTGGCTGGCGAGTATCCAGATGTTGTCATTGGCTGTTTTGGCGGTGGCTCCAACTTTAGTGGTATTGCTTTTCCATTTATGCGCCATAACCTAACGGGAGAGAAGAGATGTAGATTTGTTGCCGCAGAGCCTGCAAGTTGCCCAAAGCTGACGCGTGGTCAATTCTTGTATGACTTCGGTGATGAGGCAGGTTACACTCCACTTCTTCCAATGTATACCTTGGGTCATAACTTCACCCCCTCGAATATTCATGCTGGAGGTTTGCGTTATCATGGCGCAGGTGTTATCGTGTCGCAACTTATGAAAGATGGTTTGATGGAGGCTGTCGACATTAAGCAGCTTGACTCCTTTGATGCTGGATGCCTATTTGCAAAAACTGAGGGTATTGTTCCTGCTCCTGAATCATGCCATGCTATTGCCGCAGCAATAGATGAAGCTAAAAAGTGTATCGAGACAGGTGAGGAGAAGGTTATTCTTTTCAACTTAAGTGGCCATGGATTGATTGATATGCCATCTTATGAGTCTTATCTTAATGGTGATTTGAGTAATTTTGATCTTACCGATGAGGAGATCGAGCGTTGCTTGGCTCCGATCAAAGAGATGCAATAGGGAGTATACCTATATTATATATATAGATAAAATTGAGTAGAGTAATCTGCTCAATTTTTTTTATGGTGTAACATGTTGAGAAGAAGAGAGATAAACAATTTGTTGTTAAAATCTTTTAAAAATAGTTTTAAAAAGATTTGGAAAGTAATAAAAAAGGCTCTATATTTGCACCCGCAACGAAGGAAACAGGAGTTGCACAAGTTCTTTGTTTAAAAGTTTTTTAAAGAAATATTGCAAAATATTTGGTAGTTTAAAATAAAGTATCTATCTTTGCAGTCCCTTTCCGCTTCAGGTTATACGAAGAGGTTAAGGATGGTTCTTTAAAAAATATTTTTTCAAAAAGATTTGGAAGTTACGAAAAAAGGTCTTACCTTTGCAGTCCCTTTCGGTCTGAGAAAATAGACAGAGAGCAAAAAGAAGAAAAGTTCTTATTTAATATATGAACAACGTTCTTTGAAGTATTTGAGCAGCTATAATAGTTTCATTCATCTAGAGATAGATGGATAATTCAAAAAAAAATTCTTTTGAGAAATATACAGAGCTAAGATTTAATTAACAAAACATTTTTACAATGGAGAGTTTGATCCTGGCTCAGGATGAACGCTAGCGGCAGGCCTAACACATGCAAGTCGAGGGGCAGCATTAAAGTAACTTGTTACTTTAGATGGCGACCGGCGCACGGGTGCGTAACGCGTATACAATCTACCTATAACAGGGGGATAACACCGAGAAATTGGTACTAATACCCCATAATAATTAGAGAGGCATCTCTTTGATTTGAAAACTCCGGTGGTTATAGATGAGTATGCGTTGTATTAGATAGTTGGTAAGGTAACGGCTTACCAAGTCTACGATACATAGGGGGACTGAGA
>JBCQWG010000047.1:0-9152 GCA_047172325.1 Rikenellaceae bacterium
TAGTGTGTTAATTTCCTGTATATATACCTATTATATATAGGCCCTATCTGCCTCCAAATTGTCCCAATTATGTTGTTGTTGTTATGCTGTTTTTTATGCTTCTGGTAGAGAGATAAAAATAATGATTAAATGATTAATTATCAATGAATTAATTTTAATAGTTGGTTGCCATGTAAAAACAAAGTAAAATATAACTCACATTTAATAGCAAATTTTATCGTTTTATATATCTTATTTACAATATTTTTTATATCTTTGCCAAGAGGTTTTTTATCTCTCTACCAGAGCATCCGCAAATCTTATTTTTTTTCTTTTTTATATTTCTTCCCCCAAAAATCATCATAAAAAGGCTCTTATTAGAGGGCAATCTTGGTTGCGCTGTGATGCAAAGTGGGCGAGATAAGACAAAAAAAATGGGGCAAGGTTACACATTCCAATTTTTTTAGTTACCTTTGTGCTGTTTTAGCGCCGTGCCGTGTGGCGGGTGCACATTATTAACAAATAATACATAACGATGGACGATGGCTATTACTCCCAAAATTGCGGCTGTGTCGTATCTCAATACGATACCGTTCATCTATGGTATCGAGCACGAAGGTAACTTCAGTGCTGATCTTCTATTACTCAATCCAGCAGAGTGCGCAGCGGCTTTTGCCTCTGGCGCGGTAGATATTGCTTTGGTCCCTGCGGCGACCGTCCCATCGCTTCCTTTGGCGGAGGTGGTTGGCGAATACTGCATTGGGGCTTCGGGGGAAGTTCGCACGGTAGTTGTAGTGAGTGACGACCCCATAGAGAAGGTGAAGAGAATTTTTGTTGACACTCATTCGCGCACCTCGGTGCAGCTCGCGGGATATCTCGCTAAGAACCGCTGGAAGATTGATCCAGAGTGGTTTGAGCTAGAGGATATCGCGCAGCTCTCGGCAGCGGAAGATGGCGACGCCTTTCTGCTAATTGGTGACAAGGTGTTTGAGCATGAGGATGAGTTCGATTACACATATGACCTAGCGCGCGAGTGGATGGCATCCACAAAGTTGCCCTTCGCATTTGCGGTATGGGTGGCGCGCAAAGGTACCTCCTACGAGGTGCTCGACGCTCTGGAGCAGGCTCTAGAGTTCGGTGTGGAGCATCTCTACGAGGCGATTCTAAAATATCGTGGCGAGGAGTCGACAGTAGAGTCGTATCAATATCTAAGCGAGAATATAGATTTCCTTTTTGACGCTCAAAAGCGTAAAGCACTTAAAAAATTCTGGGACTCAGGGGTCAAGATTGAACCTAAGTCCAATCCCGGCTGAAGAGAGAAGTAGCCAAATAAGTTTGGTTACGACACTGCGAATCATACATTAACTTGGGGCAAAACCCCGATTAAAGATCAGAAACAATGATTACGCTATATCTCAAACAGTACAACAAAATTATCAGAAATGCCGATACTAAGCTCTTCGACGACTTAGGATTCGACGATATTTTATGGATCGACCTTTTGACACCCACCATCAAAGAGCAGAAGGCCGTAGAGAATTTCATGGAGATAAGTCTCCAGACACGTCAGCAGGTGGAGGAGATCGAGACAACATCAAAGTACTCCGAGACGGAGAATGCTATAATCTCTAACTCGAACTTCTTTATACCACAGGGCGATAGCTTCAATGTGGAGGCGGTATCATTTATCATCTCCAACGAGGGAGTTCTCGTCTCGGTGCGCAACTCCGAGTTCCGTACATTCCGCGAGGCGGAGAAGCGCTTGCAGATGAACTCGCGCAACTTCTCGACGGGATATCACATCCTTATATCGCTCCTAGAGGTGAGGATTGATTACGATGCCGACCTTGTGGAGTCCATCGCAAAGCAGGTGGCAGCACTCAGCCGCGATGTAAATAGTGAAGATAGCATCGAAAAGAAGATCATCCACCGCATCAACACCCTACAGGATAACACCATGTTATTGCGCGAGAATATCTTCGATAGGCAGCGCGTGCTTTCGGGAATTTTGCGCTCGGAGCGTTTTCCGCATGATATCTATCCTCGTCTACAGCTGATGATTAAGGATGTTAACTCGCTTATAAACCATGCCGATTTCGCATTCCAGCGTCTCGACTATATTCAGGATTCGGCCTTGGGTCTCATCAACATTGAGCAGAATGAGATCGTTAAGATCTTCTCGGTGGCAGCGGTCATCTTCATGCCTGCAACACTTATCGCAAGTATTTATGGTATGAACTTCAAGGTGATGCCTGAGCTCAGTTGGGTTCTCGACCTGCCCAATGGTCTCACAATCCCCGTTGGATATCTCTTTGCGCTCTTCCTAATGGTGCTCTGCTCTGGTCTCACAATATGGTTTTTCCGCTTCAAGAAGTGGTTGTAGGGTAGGTGATGATGCGCACAAATCGACAAATAGAGTTGGCGGGTGAGTTCTTGCGTTCCACCGGTGCAAATATGTTTCTCACGGGTCGAGCAGGCACCGGCAAGACAACCTTTCTGCGATCTGTAGTGCAGAGTGTCGATAAGAGGGTTGTGGTCGCTGCACCTACGGGAGTTGCGGCGCTTAATGCTCGTGGGGTGACGTTACATTCGCTCTTTCAGCTCCCCTTTGGTCCCAATGTGCCGGGTGTCAAGGCGATGGACTTCGCCTATAGGAAGATTGGGCGCAAGAAGTTAGCCTTAATTCGCTCACTTGAGCTTCTTGTGATCGACGAGATAAGCATGGTGCGGTGCGACCTCATGGATGCAGTGGATCAAACCCTGCGTCGCATTCGTCGCAATGAGGCACCCTTTGGAGGGGTTCAGCTATTGATGATTGGCGACATTGAGCAGCTTTCACCCATCTGCCGTGATGAGGAGTGGCAGCTTCTGCGCGACCATTACGACTCACCCTACTTCTTCTCGGCGATGGTCTTTCAGCGTTGCAGCTATATCACAATTGAGCTTAAGGAGATCTTCCGTCAGAGCGACCCAAAGTTCACTTCGCTGCTCAATGCTGTGCGCGAAAATAAGATCACGCGAGAGGTGGTCGACGCCTTGAATGAGCGCTATATTCCAAACTTTAAACCAAAAGATGACGAGGGGTATATAACCCTTACAACGCATAATTATAGTGCAAATAGCATCAATTCCGCAGCTCTTAATCGTCTCTCAACTCCCTCTCACCACTTCGAAGCAGTTGTGAAGGGGGATTACCCAGAGGGGATCTATCCCACCGAGAGTACATTGGAGCTGAAGAGGGGGGCGCAGGTGATCTTCATCAAGAACGATCTCTCCCCCGAAAAACTCTATTACAATGGTCTTATAGGTCGCATAACAGAGATTGATGGTCGCCAAATCACGGTGAAGCCTAATGGTGGCGGTGCTGAAATAACCACCTCTGAGGTGACGTGGGAGAATATCGAATATACTTTAAATGCTCAGAGTGGCGAGATTGAGGAGTCCATCAAGGGTACCTTCTCGCAGATTCCTCTAAGGTGCGCTTGGGCCATCACCATTCATAAGAGTCAAGGGCTGAGCTTCGATAAGGCGATTATAGATGCCGGTAACTCCTTTGCTCATGGTCAGGTCTATGTGGCGCTGAGTCGCTGCCGCACCTTCGAGGGGATGGTGCTACGGGCTCCTTTGTCGGGTGGTTCCATCATTCGTGATAATATGGTGGAGGGCTTCTCCTTGCAGGTTGCCTCGCAGGAGGTGAGTCAAGGTGAGTTGGAGCGACATCGTAGAGACTACTATTATACCATACTCTCTGAGATTTTCGATTTCGAGTCGCTCAATAGAGCAACTTATGCCCTCTCGAAGCTTATGAATAGTGCTCTCTATCGAGACTATCCGCAGCTAAGCAGCTCTCTGCATCAAACCACGATGGGGCTCAATGGGGAGCTATCCAAGGTTGGCGAGAGCTTCAAGGTGCAGCTACATAGGGCTATCTACAGTAGCGATGATTATATGGCGGATGGTTACATCGCAGAGCGCTTAGAGAAAGCCTCCTCCTATTTCTGTGAGCGACTATCGCCCATCGGAGAGCTTATCGGAGAGGCTAGGGTAGTTAAGAGTGATGCCAAAGATATCTCGAAGCGATTAAAGGTAGCTTTGATGGAGGCGCGTGAGGCTTACTCCTTGAAGGTATCTGCCTTGAAGGTGTGTGCAGAGGGATTCTCCGTTGAGCGCTACCTCAAAGAGAAGTTTGCTATAATAACAAATCCAGAGCAGCAGCAGAGTAAGAGCCCTAAGCGAGAGAAGCGAACGGAGGTTCCGACAGATGTCGTTAACGAAGAGCTCTATAACGCTCTGGTTGCGTGGCGCCTTGATACCGCTCGCACGATAGAGAAGCCTGCATATGTGGTCCTTACAAATCGTTCGCTGCTCGATATTCAAGCTCACAGCCCAACAACCATTGAGCAACTTGGCCAGATGTCGGGGGTGGGTCCCTCGAAGCTAAAGCAGTATGGAGACCAGATAATTGAGATTGTTCAAGAGTACGCACTATATAATAATTGCGATGAGTAAAAAACTACCCAAAACCAATGCCGCACGCCTGCTTGATGGTGCAAAAATTCACTATGAGCTTATTCCATATGTTGTCGATGAGTCGAATTTGGCTGCTACGCATGTCGCAGAGCAGTTAGGAGAGAATGTCGAGCAGGTCTTTAAAACATTGGTTCTGCGCGGTGATCGTAATGGGATCTTTGTCTGCATCATAGCTGGAGATAAGGAGGTTAACTTGAAACTTGCGGCAAAGGTCTCCGGGAATAAGAGTGCGGAGATGATCGCAATGAAAGAGCTGTTGCCCACGACAGGGTATATACGTGGCGCCTGCTCCCCAATAGCGATGAAGCGACCGTTTTTAACTTTTATTCATTCGTCGGCTCTCGATTTCGACCATATCTATGTGAGTGCAGGGGTTCGCGGTATGCAGATAAAAATTAATCCAAATGAGTTAATTGAGTTTGTTGGGGCGCAAGTTGTTGAAATTATTTGATTATCAGTGTTTTGTGTTGGTGTATCAAAAAAATACATTTTTGTAACACAAAGATAACATGTAAATATTTTATAGTTATGAATTATTTTTATAAATTTGCAGCGTATTACAATTAATAACATTTATGACACGTTTAGGCACAAATTATAAGTATAAACATAAATCACTAAATATGTGGTTGGTTGCTTCGTCGGCTCATTGTAATTGTGCATCACTATATGGAATAGAGTAAGGATATTTGCCCCTAGGGGTGAGTCTCCTTTTTTTTATAAATTTTATCAACAAACAAACAAATACAAATACTTTTTATTAACTAATTCAAATCTCATGAAGAAAATTTTTCTTTTTTTGGTAGCGATGTTTTTCTCTGTTGCATCTTTTGCACAGATTACAACATCTGGAATTACGGGTCAGGTGACCGATCAATCGGGTGAGCCCCTTGTTGGAGCCACTGTGATTGCTCTTCACACTCCATCTGGTACCGAGTATGGTGCGGCAACCAACATTGATGGTCGCTACACAATGCAGGGTATGCGCTCAGGTGGTCCTTACAAAGTGACTATCTCTTACATTGGTTACCAAACTATTGAGGTTTCCGATCTTTTACTAAGTCTTGGTGAGAATTACTCTCTTATAGTTGAGATGGTTGAGGGTGAGATGATTGACGACATCGTTGTTATCTCAACTTCAGCGGACCGTTTTAATAATAGTAAAACAGGTGCTGCAACTAACTTTAGTTCAAGCGATATCGAAGCATCTCCATCTGTGTCACGTAGCATCTACGATATCATCGAGCAATCTCCATTGGCAAATAGCACAGGTAGCGGTATCTCATTTGCAGGTACAAACAACCGTTACAACTCTTTCCAGATTGACGGTGCTATCTCAAATGACGTATTCGGTTTGACAAGCTCTGGTACAAATGGTGGTTCTACAGGTTCAAACGCTGTATCACTTGATGCTATCGAGGAGATCCAGATCGTAATTGCTCCTTATGATGTTCGTCAAGGTGGTTTTACAGGTGGTGGTATCAATGCTGTAACTAAGTCTGGTACTAACACAATCAAGGGATCAGCTTATGTTTACTACAACGATGAGAACTTCTATGGTACTACTGCTGGTACACTAGCTGAGGGCGAGACTCGTGAGAAAGTTGATGAGCAAACTACAAAGATCACAGGTTTCACTATTGGTGGTCCAATTATCAAGGATAAGTTGTTCGCTTTCGTTAGTCTTGAGCAAACTACAGATGTCTCTCCAGTTACTTACTATCCCGGTTACTCAGATGTAAAGGATTATTTGTCAGGAGACTTGGCTCAAGCAATCCTAGATCACTATGAGCTTATGACAGGAATTGATCCGGGTACATATGGTCAGCGCACTACTACATCAAGCGAGTCTTTCGACGTTATGGCGCGTATCGACTGGAACATTAGCCAAAAGCACAAGTTTATGTTCCGTTATCAATATAAAGATGCATTCAGTGACTCATATAGCACAGGTCGCACATCTTATACATTTGATAACTCAGGTTACTCTTACAACAATATCACAAACTCATTTGTAGCTGAGTTGAACTCTCGTTTCTCAAATACAGTATCTAACGAGTTCCGTGTAGGTTACACTCGCGTGCGTGACCACCGTGAGATTGATCTCTTGGGACCACGTATTGTTATCTATGATGTTGATTGGGGCTTGGATGATTATGGTGATCCTGAGACAGGTACAGTATATCTAGGTACAGAGAATAACTCAGGTGTAAATGCTGTAGATCAAGATGTATTCACGCTTACCGACAACCTCTCTATCTATAAAGGAGAGCACACTATCACTCTAGGTACTCACAACGAGTTCTATAATGTAGGTAACGCATATATTCAATACTCTACAGGATATTATATGTATGATAGCCTTGAGGACTATTTCAACGATGATGCTTATAGATACTACTATGGTTATGCAACAGAGTGCGATAACCAAGATTATATGCCAGTGTTGAAAGCAGCTCAGTTTGGTCTTTATGCTCAAGATGAGTGGAAGCCAAATAACAAATTGACTTTGACAGCAGGTCTTCGTGTAGATATGCCTGTATTCTTCAATGATCCTCCAGTAAATGAGGAGTTCAATAGCAACTCTGATTTGACAAATAATGGTGAGTACCTTGTAGGAACTATGCCTGATAGCAAGCTTCTTTGGTCTCCACGTGTTGGCTTCCGCTATAACCTTAAGAACGATGGTTCTTCTCTTCTTCGAGGTGGTGTAGGTCTATTCACAGGTCGTATTCCATTTGTATGGTTGCACAATGCATTTACAAACAATGGTGTAGATAAGCAATCAATCACAGTTTACTCTTCTACAGATACTCCAAGTCTCTCTAACACATCAAACGAAGGTGTTGTAGGCTCTCAAACTCTTAACACTATCTCTAAGGATTTCAAAATGCCACAGGTGTTCCGTGCTAATGTTGCACACGAGAGAATCCTTGGTGATGGTTGGAAGTTGACTCTTGAGGCGATGTTCACTAAGAATATTAACAATATCGCTTATACAAATGTTGCCCTTGAGGAGAGTAGCGATAAGTTCTATGCAGTATCTGCTGATGCAGCAACTGAGGCAAGCACTTACACCTACTGGAATACTAAGACAGATGAGTATGGTGCTGTAATCAACCTTAGCAACACAAGCACAGGTTATGCATACAACCTTACTGCAATGATCCAGAAGAGATTCGATATCGGTCTTAACTTCATGGCATCTTACACATTTGGTCACTCTTACGCAGTGAACGATGGTACATCATCTGTAGCATTCTCTAACTGGCAGTATAACTACGCTAAGAACTCAAACGATCTTGGCGAGCTAGGTTACTCCTCTTACGACAGACCACACGTTGTAAATGCTAACCTTAACTATGTAACTCCAGCATATGGTAACGGTAGATGGACCTCTGTAGTGGGTCTTATTTACAAGGGTACATCTGGATCTCGTTTTAACTACTACTACGATGATTATGGTGTAGATATCAACAACGATGGTGCTACATGTACTTTGATGTACTTCCCAACAGATTCTGAGATTGACCTTATGCGTTTCGACTCTGATGAGTCTCGCGAGACATTCAGAGATTGGATGAACACAGATGAGTATGCAAATGCAAACCGCGGTAAGGTGGCTACATCGAATGCAGGTTCACTTCCTTTCTACCACAGATTTGACCTTCACTTCGCTCAAAACTTCGTTTACAACAAGAAGAAGAATAGCCGCATCGAGGCATCTTTGGATATCATGAACGTGAGCAACTTGATTAACCGCAACTGGGGTATGAGATACTCAGCATCTTATGGATATTGCCCATTGGAGGTAGAGGAGATGGTAGCAGTTGATGGTGGCTACGAGGCTGTATACACTTGGGAGGGATCTCAAGAGCTCTACGAGAGCGAGTTTAGTTCTCGTTGGTACATGCAAGCTGGTATCCGTATCACTTTCTAGTCGATCGGAGGCTTAGATAGATTGATGTATAATATTAAGCGACGCAAATTCATTTGCAAGAGCTTAATATTATACATCTATCGTAGGGCAAAGCCTCATCACATAAGCGCGATGAGAAAGTATATTTCTCATGCGTTTGCCGTGGATAAAAAGAGTATTCTTTTTTTATCTCAGAAAATATTTCGTACCTTTGTCCCTGCAAGTCCGCTCTATCGCTGCCATTGAAAGATGGGGGAGGAAAGTCCGAGCAACGCAGAGTGCTGTGCAAGTTAATGGCTTGATGTTCGAGAGGGTGTAGTAGCGTAACAGAGAATAACCGCCTCGCAAGGGGTAAGGGTGAAAAGGTGGGGTAAGAGCCCACCGCAGTGGTAGTGATATTCACTGGTCAGTACGTCTCACAGGTTGCAAGACCATGTATACCGACATTTAAGGGTTACTCGCCCGTTGTCGGGGGGTAGGTTGCTAGAGGCGGCAGGTGACTGTCGTCGTAGATAAATGATAGAGGCTTCACTGCGAAGTGAGGTACAGAACTCGGCTTATAGGATCTGCAAATTTAAGGGGCAAAGGTTTCTACCTTTTGCCTCTTTTTTCATAATTTTTTAAATGCCTGAAGGCATTTAAATCCAATCCGAGGTTAACCTCGCTGATGGGATGATGGCAACCGCAGGTTGACATAGATATATGGATTATAAAGAGCGTTGCA
>JBCQWG010000048.1:0-6643 GCA_047172325.1 Rikenellaceae bacterium
ATAAAGCCTTTATGAAGAAGGCTACTCAATCGAGCACCGCAGATTACATCCGCGACAAACGAGGACATCCACGTGCTGAAATTGCTATTGATGGCGTCTCTGAGGGCTCTAGCGAGATGGAGCAGACATCAATCACCAAACGCGAGAACAACCCATGGTGGAGAGTGAATCTCGGTGAGGTGACAGATATAAATTCAATTACAATTTACAACTGCACCGACACATATAAAGAGATGCTTCAAAACTTCACCGTAGAGGTGTGGGACGCAGGCGGAAATGTTGTATGGTCCTCAGATCAACAAAACTACCCCGACCCTATGCTCAAACTATCGACTGGTGGCGTCAAGGGACAATATGTGAATATCAAAATTAATGGTCGCGCATACTTAGCTTTGGGTGAGGTTATAGTTCAATAAACTTAACACTTTACATTAGCGTCAAGCCACTGAATTTAATTATATTTTCATCGAATACTCTTATTTTTAGTTTTTTTTATGTATGTTTGTACTTTAATCGATAATTTTGAAAGTATGATTTATATATACATTATTATAGCTTTGGTGGTGGCATATCTCTGTGGATCAATTCCAAATGCCGTATGGATTGGTAAGCGTTTTTGGGGTATTGACGTGCGCGAACATGGTAGCAAGAACGCTGGTTCAACCAATGTTCTAAGGGTATTAGGACGAAAGGCAGCGCTTCCAGTTTTCATCCTTGACATACTCAAGGGCTTTGTCGCGGTATCGGTCATGGGCATGCTTCCACACTTTGCTGAGGTGAGTGACAACGCTCTTATTTCGCTCAAAATTGTTGCGGTCTTCGCTGCGGTCTTAGGACATATCTTCCCTATTTTTGCTGATTTCAAAGGGGGTAAGGGTGTTGCAACATTAGTTGGTTCAATTGCGGCGGTTCATCCTCCTCTTGTGTTACTATGTTTCGTGACATGGTTTATTGTGCTTGCTATATCACACTATGTATCCCTCTCGTCGATGGTTGCAGGGTGTCTATTTCCAATCTACACCTTAATACTACCTGCCACACGCTCCTTAACACCTCTTGTGCCCTTATCGATAATAACAGCAATCCTTCTTATCATAACACATCGCAAAAATATAGGTCGTTTGATAGATGGTACCGAATCCAAGATATACCTCAAACGACCAAAAGACGAGGAGTAAATATTTGATTTTTACATATTTTTTACTAATTTTGTAAAATTGAATACCAGAACCTAATCTCAATAGTATTATGTTACAAGAGAATCTTATAAAATTATACGAACAGAGTTTTCGTGAAAATCGAGAGATGCCGGCATTGACCGACTACTTCACTAAAGAGAGCTATTCGTATTATGAGTTAGCAAAACAGATAGCAAAATTACATCTTCTATTCAAGAAGGCTGGAATAAAAAAAGGAGACAAAATATCACTTGTAGGTCGCAACGACACTCGTTGGTGCATCAGCTACCTCTCAACAATCACCTATGGTGCTGTAATTGTACCGATCCTTCAAGATTTCAACTCAAACGACATCATCCACATTGTGAACCACTCCGAGAGTAAGCTACTCTTCGCTGGTGACAACTTCTGGGATGCTATTGAGGAGGATCAGATAAAAGGTGTTGATGCGGTGATATCGCTCTCTAAATTCGACGTAGTTTATGAGCGCAGCGGCAGCTCTCTCACTAAGTTCCAACGAGACATAACAAAAAATTACAGAAAAAAATATCCGCGCGGCTTTAGTGCCTCTGATATAAAATATGCAGAGCTACCTAATGACCATGCATGTTTATTAAACTACACATCAGGCACTACAGGTTATTCAAAGGGTGTGATTTTAACGATAAACAACCTCACAGGTAATGTCGTCATAGCCATGAAATTTGAGAATCCCATCACTAAGATGAAATATTTCCAGCCGGGTGGTCGCGTTCTCTCGTTCCTACCTTTAGCGCACGCCTATGGATGTGCCTTTGACTTCCTTACGCAGATGGCCGTAGGTGGTCATGTAACACTCCTAGGAAAGATCCCCGCAGCTAAGATTCTTCTTGGAGCAATGGCGGAGGTGCGTCCAACGGTGATTTGCTGTGTCCCTCTGATCCTTGAAAAGGTATACCGCAAGCAGGTTCTACCACTGCTCGAAAAGGGCCCTATGAGCGTTGCGATGAAGATTCCACTAATCAACACAGCTATATATGCTACAATCCGCAAGAAGCTACTCGACGCCTTTGGTGGTCAGGTATCCATCTTTATTGTTGGCGGAGCTGCGATGAACCAAGAGTCGGAAGCATTCCTTATGAAGATTGGATTCCCAATAACAATAGGTTATGGAATGACCGAGTGTGCACCTCTTATCAGCTTTACTACAGATGTTGACTTTAAGGCTGGATCATGCGGAAAGGCCATCACCGACCATCTTGAAGTTAAAATTGACTCTGCAAATCCTGCAACCATCCCCGGAGAAATCTTGGTCAAGGGGGAGCATGTCATGGTTGGATATTACAAAAATGAGAAGGACACCAATGCAATATTTGATGATGAAGGGTGGCTTCACACGGGAGATGTGGGTGTGATGGAGCCCGACAATACAATCTATATTCGTGGTCGTTGCAAAACAATGATCCTTAGCTCTAGTGGCCAGAATATCTACCCTGAGCAGATTGAGGATAAGCTCAATAATATGTATCTTGTGAGCGAATCTCTCATCATAGAGGATAATGGCAAGTTGGCTGCTCTCGTAGTACCCGATTACGAAACAGCTCGAAACGAGAAAGTCTCCAATGAGGAGGTCGAGAAGATCATGCAGAGTAATCTCAAGGAGCTCAACACCATTGTTGCCTCCTTTGAGCGAGTAGCATCCATTACGATCTACCCCAAGGAGTTTGAGAAGACGCCTAAGAGAAGTATTAAACGATTCCTCTACAACACCGCTCTATTAACTAAATTAAGCAATCAAGAGTAACACTATATAGATGCCAAAGTTCCTTATTATAAGACTTAGTTCAATTGGCGATATAATTCAATGCATGGGGATAATTGGTGGTATACGCCACCAATTTCCCCGTGCTGAAATTCACTGGATCGCACGCTCCGATATGGCACAGACCCTATCAATAGATCCACGTATCGACAAGGTGTGGAGCTTCGACAAGAAAGCAGGTTTTAGCGGATTGCTTCAGCTATGCCAACAACTTAAAAAAGAGCGATTTGACTACATATATGATGCTCACAGCAATATACGATCAAACGTCATAAAGTCTCTGCTACGTGCCTCTCTATGTCAACATGTAAAGATTGTAACACGCAGCAAGGAGCGATTAAAGCGAATACTTCTTTTTCGCTTTGGCATAAACCATTTCGACTGGCCATTTATTGGTGTAGAGTCATTCCGCAAGCCTCTATATAGGTGGGGGATAACTCATTTTGATGACTCATTCAACGACTATATATTTCCCTCAGAGATCACCTCAAAGTTTAAAAATTTCATTGGTGGCAACACCATAACTCTAGTTCCATCGGCCAATTGGGAGATGAAGCGCTGGCCCGTTAGCCATTGGCGCTCACTCATTGAGCTACTTCCGGAGTATAATTTCGTGGTGCTGGGTGGCCCTACAGATAGCTTCTGTGAGGATATTTGCGCAGCAGATAGCAGTCGAACAATAAATATGGCGGGGGAATCTACAATCATGGAGTCTAGCTATATCGTTGCACAATCTAAGGTTGTGGTGAGTGGAGATACAGGATTTATGCACTCCGCAGATCTATTCAAGATTCCAACAATAGCTCTTATTGGCCCCACCGCTTTTGGGTTCCCCGCACGAGAATCATCCGAGATATTTGCACTCGACCTTATGTGTAGACCCTGCACGAAAGATGGTCGCGGCAGATGTAAAGAGGCTATATATCAACGCTGCATGGTGGAGATCACACCACAAAGTGTTGCCCAAAGAGTCCGAAAGATATTACCTTTAGCAAAGTAAGTAGCTAAATTTAATTATTATGATTATCTTTGTGAAAAGATAAAAAAACAGAGGATGACACAATACATTGAACAATCCATCAAGGATAGCATTGCCCTCAAGGAGCAATTATTAGCATCAAACGAGGATATGGCAACCATCAATGAGGTAAGCCACAAAATTGCGACACTCTTCAAACAGGGTGGCAAAGTTCTACTATGTGGAAATGGTGGCAGCGCTTCTGATGCCCAACATATTGCAGCTGAGTTTGTTGGTCGCTTCGTTGCTGCACGTCATGCACTCCCAGCAATCGCACTCACCACCGACACCTCAATCCTTACAGCTGTGGGCAACGACTTTGGCTTCGATACAATTTTCGAGCGTCAAGTAGAGGCATTGGGATGTAGTGGCGATCTACTCATTGGAATCTCAACGAGTGGAAACTCCGCAAATGTTATCAAAGCTCTCACCAAAGCTAACGCAAAGGGACTCACCACATTTGGACTTCTGGGTGGCAGCGGTGGCGTCTGCCTTCCGCTATGCGACTCTGCAATTATTGTCGGCTCACCAGAGGCGGCACGCGTGCAGGAGTTACACATCCTAATTGGGCATATCCTCTGTGGTGCATCGGAACAACTAATATGCAAAGATGAATAAAGCAATATTTCTCGACCGCGATGGCACCATCAACGTCGATCACGGATATATGCATGATACAAGCCTCCTAGAGTTTATGCCGGGGGTTATAGAGGCTCTACAGCGACTCTCTAAGGATGGGTACTTACTTATCATCATTACCAATCAATCGGGCATCGGTCGAGGTTATTTCACCGCGGAGCAATACAAGCTCTTTAATGACTCTCTCGTTGAGAGGCTACAGAGCAAGGGTATCGAGATAACAGCAACTCTCATGTGCCCACACGCTCCATCTGACAACTGCAACTGCCGCAAGCCCTATCCATATATGGTTCTTAAGGCTATCGACGAGTTTGAGATAGATCCCAATTTATCATATATGTTTGGCGATAAACCCTCAGACGTAGAGTGTGGGGAGGCTGCCGGAGTCACATCACGACAAATTACAAAAGAGGCAGATTTGCAATATTGGGCTAACGAGATTATAGAGAAACGATTATGAATATTAAAATAAATAGACTAAAAGGGTGTCGCGTACTTGTCGTAGGAGATCTTATGCTAGATACATACCATATTGGCAGCGTCAAGAGAATCTCACCAGAGGCGCCAGTACCCGTGGTGCAGGTCAAACGAAGCTATAATGTGCTTGGTGGCGCTGCAAATGTCGCACGCAACCTTATTGGACTTGGTGCAACACCCTCCATCATAGGTGTTGTCGGAGAGGATACCAATGGAGCTATCGTTCGCAACATGTTCAAGGAGCTCAACATTGATGCTCTCCTCTACAACTCACCAGCCCCCACAATAACCAAAACAAGAATCATAGGCAATGACCAACAGGTTGTTCGCATAGATTTCGAAGAGGATAACGCCACACTCGACAACGCTACAGAGCGCTCCATCATCAACGCTGTAGCGAGCCGCATTTCACTATGTGACATCGTTGTGATCTCAGATTATGGCAAAGGAGTCTGCTCAGAGCAACTATGCCACAATATAATCAAAACCGCAAGAGCCAATAACAAATCTATAATCATCGACCCAAAAGGCACAGCATGGTCTAAATATCGCAACGCAACTGTGGTGACCCCCAACATAAAGGAGCTATCAGAGGTTGCCGGCATCGAAATACGCAACGACGATAAGCAGATAGAGGAGTCTGCCCAAGAGATCATTGAACGATATAATATAGACTCTCTACTGGTGACTCGCTCCGAGAAGGGAATCTCATACATCTCCCCCCAAGAGAGCATCATCATACCTACCGAAGCGCGCGAAGTGTTCGACGTATCTGGAGCTGGCGACACCGTTGTAGCGACACTTGCAGCGGCTCTAGGCTCCAATATCGACATTGAAGATGCAATAGTACTCTCCAATAAAGCGGCCGGTGTCGTCGTAGGAAAGATGGGAACATCCCCTATCCTCTTCCAAGAGCTCAAAGAGGAGCTACAAATACAAGATGGATCAAGTGACAAGATCCTCACCCCCGAACGACTATCAGACCTCATGCACCTACTGCGAGAGCAAAAGAGCCGCGTAGTGTTTACAAATGGGTGCTTTGACATCCTCCACCGCGGCCATGTGACATATCTCGAAAAGGCTAAAAGCTTAGGTGACATCCTTATTTTAGGACTTAACTCCGATGACTCCGTGCGTCGCCTCAAAGGTGAAGGCCGCCCAATAAATGACCAGATCTCACGAGCTACAGTGATGGCAGCGCTCAAAAGTGTTGACTACGTAGTGATATTCGACGAGGATACACCCCTCGAACTCATCAAAGCCATCCGCCCCAACACCCTTGTCAAAGGTGGCGACTACGCCATCGAAGAGATCGTTGGCCGCGAATATGCAGAGTCCACAACAACTATAGCCTTTGTAGATGGATTCTCAACAACTGGAACACTCTCTAAACTAAGTTGCAAATAATATTATTGCTGTCCGGTAAACCCCACAGCACCACACAACAATCCATCTGAGATGTATTCTAAGCACATTTCAGATGGATTTTCCATTTTGTAAGCCCCTCAGTCCAGATTCAAAGCAAGTTGA
>JBCQWG010000049.1:0-5267 GCA_047172325.1 Rikenellaceae bacterium
TTTGAGGTCAGATAAACGCTTCAATTTAGGATGTTACGGGTTCTTATCCTAAATTTTGGAGTGAAAAAGCAATTTTTAGAACCCACCTTTAGTAATATTTACAAATCTCAAAATATATAGATATGAGAAAATTTTACTTACATGCCGGTAGATTCCTCTGTGCAGCGGCTCTATTGAGTAGCTCCTTAACCTTGACTACATCGTGCGTAGATGAAGTGTACGACTTTGAGAAGGAGTTGGATCTAAATGTGAACCTTGGAGGCTCTCTCACATTGCCTTTGGGTAGTATTGCTCCCATAACGCTCTCGGAGATGATTAATGCCGAGGATATTGATAACTTCAATGATGTGGATGGCCTCTATACGCTCTCCTATAGTGATAGTGATTCATTCTCTTTCGATGTGGAGGTGGGTTCAATCGCTATAGGAGGTGTTGATGTGGAGGTGGGTTCAATCGCTATAGGAGGTGTTGATGTGGAGATCCCAGAGACAGATCTCGACCTAAGTGACCTCGCCGAGACCTTCGTAGGTGACCTCTCGGTTGTTCTTAGCAATCCGATCATCAACTTGGAGGTTAGCAGCAGCGACCTAGAGGTGCCAATCGTCATTACTAACTTCGAGGCAATCACCATGAAGGATTCCCAACAGATTGGTGCTCTCTCGCTTGCGTGCACTGTTGAGATCCCCGCGGTGGAGAGTGGCGCTGAGACCCGCGTTAAGGTATGCATCTATGACGCTGAGACGACAATAAGCAGCCCCGATCCCGATGTTCAATATGTAACTATGGCGGGCCTTAAGAGCATCCTCCAAGGAATGCCCGACAACATCACTTTGAGCTACACCGCGCAAACAAAGGAGGATGGCGCAATCTATGGGGATTTTAGCAGCGCTACAAACACCATCAATATCGACTATAGCCTTGATGTGCCTCTAGTCTTTGATTCGCTCTCATTCGAGCATGAGATTGTGACAGATGGCCTCAATGAGGATATCCTTGAGATCATTGATTACATCACAGCGTTGGAGATGGAGCTAACCGTGGAGAGCACCATTCCAATTCAGTTGGAGATAACCGACATCACCCCAATGGATGCTTCTGGCAACTCCCTTAAGGCGGAGCTAGGTTCAATCGTGGTGGATGAGTTGGGTGTGATTGCAGCAAATGGCACCTCTACGATAAAAGCAGCATTGGCCGATAGCGACGAGGGAGACCTTAGCCGCCTCGATGGTTTCACCATTGGCATCAAGGCGACAGCGACAAATGAGAATGGCGATATAGAGCTTCGATCAGATCAGCAGCTAGCCATCTCAATTAGTGCATTCCTGCCAGAGGGCGTCAGCGTAGATTTTAACGATTTGTAGAAGAGTAAAAGAGTCTTAAGATGAAAAGATATATAACACTATTTATGCTACTCTGCTCACTCGGAGTGGCCTCAGCGCAGACAACACTCAAGAGCGCCTATTTCATGGATCGCATGACAACACGCCATAAGATCAACCCCGCCCTTATGAGCGAATATGGATACTTCGCACTGCCAGCCTTGGGTGATATCAATGTAGGTATCAACTCCAACCTCAGTGTAGATAAGTTGGTATTCCCGCTCGACAATGGCGATCTGGGACTCTTCGCACACCCCGATGTTGACTCAAGTGAGTTTCTCAGCGGCCTTAAGGATGATAACGTCATCTCGCAGGAGCTTAACCTCACCCTCCTCTCGATGGGTTTCTATGGCTTTGGTGGCTACAACACCATCGACCTCTCGGTGCGTGAGACGCTCGACATAAATATAAAGAAGTCGCTCTTCGAGTTCCTCGTAGGCTCCGACTCCGGTAACTCCGTATATGATATGGCGGGCACCTCTGTGGATCTAAACTCATGGGCTGAGCTCTCCTTTGGTCATGCTCACCGCATCAACGACCACCTCACAATAGGAGTGAAGCTAAAATACCTTATGGGAGCCGCTACAGCCAACGTGGAGATAGATAAAATGACATTCGAATCCACCTCCGACCACATCCTCATTGACGCCCACGCGTCGGGCACCGCAGCGATGGTTGGCATGCAGCTAAGTGGCCTTATGGATGACATCTCGTTCGACACCTTCGATATGGCTAGCATCTCGAACAGTGGCTTCGCGGTGGACTTCGGTGCGACATATGAGCTAAACAAGTTCAACTTCGCTATAGCTATGACCGACCTCGGATATATCAACTGGACAAACCCCAGCACCGTTGAGACAGGCGTCAGCTCATACTTCGGTGGCTTCGAGAATGCCGACCTTGATAACTTCGATGAGAGCACCGAGGATCAACTCAACGACTTCACCTCACCCTTTGAGGAGATCGAAGATATCACATTCAGTCCGACAGACGCCTATAGAACATCCCTCTATGCGAAGCTAAATATCGCTGCCGAGTACCAAATCTGTAAAACACTCTCCGCAGGAGTGCTCTACACCTCAACATTTGGTCCTACCACAACCACAGAACTTATGCTCGCTGCGACATACTCACCTGCAACATGGTTCGATATAGCCCTTTCGGGAACAACATCCTCCTATGGTACATATTGGGGCTGGGCTCTTAACTTCTGCCCACGCGCAATAAACTTCTTTATAGGTATGGATAGAATGGTGGCAAGCATCACCCCTCAAGGTGTGCCATATAGCTCCAGCAACCTTAACCTGAAAATGGGCCTTAGCATACCTCTAGGTAAGATTCATACGGCAAATTAGATTGGGAGGGTGACTTTTTTGTAGCTCTCTTACTGCGCTCATGCCGCGCGGCACCAAGCTAAGCTTGGATCCAAAAACTATCGTTTTTGACCTCTGTGTTGCGCTGATGTGATGAGGGCTTTGCCCTACGATAGATGTATAATATTAAGCTCTTGCAAATGAATTTGCGTCGCTTAATATTATACATCTATCTATGTCAACCTACGGTTGTCATCATCCCATCAGCGAGGTTAACCTCGGATTTCATAGCGCTAGCTATAAGCCCAATACGCAAGAGGTAATATGCACCCGCGTGGGTGCTATCCACGCCCGCCGGAGGCGATACGAAACTTTTTTCATGCGTTACCCTAATTATTTAAATTCTTCATATTGTTTTATGATTTTTATTTTATATATTTGCACATATATACCTATTTGAGGGTTGAAAACAATTTAAAACAATAATATTAAACACAAAAAAAACTATGAAAAAACTCGTAAACTTGGGTCTAGCTATCTTTGCATTCGCGGCAATGGCAAGTTGTAGTAGCTCAAAAGCAATTAGTGAGATGGCAGAGGGCTTCAGTCCGGAGGCTGCAACTTCGTCGGTTACACTCACTTGTAGCCCAGAGGTCTTGACACTTCGCAATGATGTTGTTCCAGCTGTCGTCAGCGTTGATTTCGCAGCAGGTTACTTTAACTCAAATGTTATAGCTAAGGTGACTCCTGTTATGATCCATAACGATGGTGAGGTTGCAGGAACCCCATTCTATTTCCAAGGAGAGGATGTTGAGGATAACTACACAGTAGTGCCAGAGGCTGGTGGCGCCTTCTCTAAGATTATCGAGTTTCCATTCACTGAGGAGATGCAGCTCTCGGAGCTTCAACTTCGCATAGAGCTTAAGAATGCTAAGAAAGCTACAAACAGCTTCTACATGGTTAATGCAAATACAGGTGCTATCGTCTCTGATGGTAGTGTGACAGCTCAGGAGAGTGGTGTTGTTGTTGCTGTTGGTGTCAACACGCTTCAAAGAGACTTCTGCTACGCTTCATTG
Source organism: Rikenellaceae bacterium (assembly GCA_047172325.1). GTDB lineage: Bacteria > Bacteroidota > Bacteroidia > Bacteroidales > Rikenellaceae > Alistipes. Next base: position 3,769 of record JBCQWG010000049.1, read on the forward strand.
ATGGATCCTATGGCAGACGACTATAAGGCTGTTACTCACTCAGTATCTAAAGCAGATTTGAGCTACGATATAAACAACTCAACAGTTAAATCTTCTGCTCTTACCTCTTCTCAGATTGCAGCATTCAAAGAGGTTGTTGAGGCAACTCAAGCAAATGAGTCAGCTACACAATCGGTATCTGCAAATGGATACGCCTCTCCAGATGGTCCTGAGAAGCTCAACGACAAGCTCTCTTCAGCTCGCTCAGAGTCTGCAAAGAAGGCAATGGACAAATTCTTCAAGGAGATGGGTATCGAGGCTGACGTAGCTACATATGGTGAGGACTGGGACGGCTTCAAGGAGCTTGTAGCAGCATCTTCAATCCAAGATAAGAACCTTATCCTACAGGTGTTGAGCCTATATAGCTCTTCGGCACAGCGTGAGGCTGAGATCAAGAACCTCTCTTCGGTATACACAGAGCTTAAGGATGATATCCTACCAGAGCTTCGTCGCGCACAGTTCGTGAGCAACATCAGCGTGAAGGGCATGAGCGATGATGAGATGATGGACCTAGTATATGCTGAGAACTACTCTGAGCTCACCTTGGAGGAGATGCTCTACCTAAGCAGCTCTGTAATCGAGGATAACGACACTAAAGTTGAGGTGTTGACATACGCAGCTAAGAATTTCAACGACGCTCGCGCATACAACAACCTTGGTATCGCCCTAGCTAAGGCTGGCGACGCAGAGGCTTCTCTTGCAGCATTCAACGCAGCTACACGCAGCGGTGACTCAAGCCCAACGATCAACAAGAACTTGGTTCTAGCAAACCTCAATACAAACAACTACACTGAGGCTAAGAAATATAGAGGCGACGCAAAGGCCGCAGCAGCACTATCTGCTATCGAGGGTAACTACGCTCCAGCAGCCTCTAACTTCGAGGGTTACAACGCAGCTGTCGCTCACATCATGAACAACAACTACGCAGCAGCAAAAGAGGCTCTCTCTTCATGCAAATGCGCTAAGGGTGACTACCTACGCGGCGTTATCGCATCTGCTGAGTTCTCTATCGGTGATGGTATCTACTACATCCAAAAGGCTGTTGAGACAGATCCATCATTGAAGATGAAGGCGCTAAGCGACATCAACCTCTCTAACCTCTTCGAGGGTGGTCTAGTTCTATAGTAGAATTACAATTCAAAAAAAACTGCACTAGCTTTTTAGTTAGTGCAGTTTTTTTTGTCATTTTGTCAGACAAAAAAAGAGGAGAACCAAAGCTCTCCTCTACCCACAACTCCCATTGGGAGAAGTATGCTATTTTACGGTTTCTACGATTGCAGCAAAAGCCTGTGGCTCGTTCATTGCGAGGTCAGCAAGAACCTTACGGTTGATGATGATGCCCTTAGCGTTGAGCTTACCGATAAATTCTGAATATGTCATACCTTGAGCACGAACCGCAGCGTTAATACGTGTGATCCATAGTGAGCGGTATGTTCTCTTTTTGAGTGCGCGGTGTGCAT
>JBCQWG010000050.1:0-4501 GCA_047172325.1 Rikenellaceae bacterium
ATTTTCAGCACCTTGCTGTCAGTCGGGGTGACAAGATTCGAACTTGCGACCACACGCCCCCCAGACGTGTACGCTAACCGGACTGCGCTACACCCCGTTTCCTTCTTTTGGGGAAAGTGTTGCAAAGATATAACTGTTTTTTGCTTTTTGCAAATCTTTGGTCGTTTTTATTTTTGGGTGAATGTGTGAAATGACTTTTTATTGGGGGGAGGTGAGGGATTTTAGGCGTGTGGCTAAGGCGGAGGCGACGATTGACATGTAGAAGCGGCCGTTGCATGATTTGATGGAGGTTATGCCGGCGTGGTCTATGAAGAAGATTTCGTCGAGGGTGGATAGCTCCTCTTGGTGGATGTCGCGCTCGATGAGTTGTAAATCAATCTGTTGGGCTATTTCCTTTGCTATTTTGTGTTCTACGCTGTAGGAGGATGCAGCTGTTATGATGCAGTTTGCTGAGACTGCGAAGATCTGTGCTCCTTGGATGGTGTCGACGATGCCGTTGTGTAGTCGGAGGGCTATGTCGCCCCCTTTTTTGCGTGCTGCGAGGTTTGAGAGCTCTATGAGTTGCTCGCGCACGGATGATGCAAATTCGATGTAGGGGGTGGTGAACTCAACTGTTGCTACACGTGGGGAGATGCACCGTAGGGTGTAACCCTCGTAGAGGGAGCGCTCGCAGCTGTGTATCTCGATGCTGCCGCCATATCTCAATGAGAGCTTCACAAAGAGGGAGACTCCGCGAGGGCAGCGGGAGCGCACTATGGCCTCCTTGATCTGCTGCTCGACCTCACTCTTCTCGATCTTTGTGCCACTGCTAAAGAGCTCGTAGTAGGCTTCGAAGAGTATCTTGAGGTGCTCTTCGAGATGGAATATCTCCCCATTGAGGGTGTGTACAACTTGATATAGGGTCATTATGCTGTAAATATTTTTAGCAGGAGTTCGCGTAGGAGCTCTCCATCGCTGGCGCCGCCGCTATCTATGCCTTTGCTCTTGGCATCGTACTCTCGCAGGACTCCTAAGATGCTGAATACGCGCTTGTTGGGCCAGTTGGGTGCCACTTGGCGTAGCTCGCCTATTGCATATATGTTGCGTATATTGAGCTTCGACATAAGTTCGTTGTCGCTGGGTGGTGCTGCGTTGCGGAACTTCGTGAGCCACATAAGGTAGTTGTAGATGAAGAGATGTTTGAACTCATTGAAGAGCGCCATCACGGTGAGCAGTAGCGGGTTGTCCTTTGGGTTGCGGGCGAAGTGGTCGGCGATCATCAGTGCGCGTGCGAAATCGCGTGTGGCGACAGCGCGGCAGAGTTCAAAGTTGTTAAAATCTTTAGATATACCTATGTTTTGTTCTATATCGCTATCGGTGATCTTGGTGGTGCCGCGGGGCATGCTGAGCAGGAGTTTTGTGATCTCATTGGCTATCTTGGAGAGGTCGGTGCCTAGATTCTCGGTAATCATGGCTAGTGCCTTACGCTCGATCTGGCACCCCTTCGAGTGGATATAGTCGGTGAGCCATGGGCCGATCTCATAATCGCGTGGGCGCACTGACTCAAAGACGACACCCTTTGCTGCGCACTGCTTATAGAGCTGTGAGCGTTTATCTAAGTTCTTCTCCTTGTGGCAGATAATCAATATCGTGGAGGGGTTGGGCGAAGAGGTGTATAGCGAGAGCTTCTCTATATTGCGTAGCTGCTGTGCCTCCTTGAGGATGACCACCTGAAGGGAGCCCATCATTGGCATTTGGCGGCAGCAGTTGACAACCATGCCCACCTCTGAATCCTTTCCATAGAGGGTCATCGAATTGAATGATCGCTCCTCCGCGCTCAATATTGAGCTATCTAGCAGGTCGCATAACTGATCTATAAAGAGGCTCTCTTCGCCCATCAGCAGATAGATGGGTGAGAAGGTGCGCGCCTCAATTTGAGAGGTGATGCGAGCGATATCGGCTACGCTATCGCGAAATTTAATGGTAGATTTTGCCACTATATTATCTCTTTTGTGATTCTCAAAATATTCTCGCTCTCGTAATCAATCTTATATTTCTCATTGATCCTGCGCCCTACGACCCACACGATCTCCCCTGCTGAGAGCAATACAAATTGGCGGCTCTTCTCCGGTTGCGAGACCTTTTCGTCTATCAAGAAGTCGCTCACCTTCTTGCGACCACTCATCCCAAAGGGGGTGAAGAGATCCCCCTCGCGCCAGCGACGAAGCGTCAGCGGATACTTTAATTTGTCGGCATCGAGCAGCGCAATCTTAGTGGGGACTGAGAAATTATCCAAGAGACCCACATCCATATGTTCAAAGTAGAGCACCGAGTTACCGCAATAGCTACGCATGGAGCTCTGGTCAACTAGAATTTCGCAGGGGTCATCCTGTGGAATCTTAGTTATAAGTATCTTTCCACGATTGGTATATGCCACATACTCTTTCGAGTAGAAGCGGCGACCACTACTCTCTGACTCCACCGAGGCGATGAGAGAGTCTACCACATCTCCCTTGAAGCCAAACGAGGAGTTGAGAAGCTCATATATCACAAAGTCGCGAGGTAGAGAGGGGTCAATGCGCTCTAGGTCAAGGTGGTAGATTCCATCTTGGGAGCTTATCACCTCCTCCCCGATTTTGTTTATCATGCTATTTATAAACATCTGAGCGCTGGTTAATCGTGAGATATTCTTACGCATCATCGAGGTGAACTTCGGATTGATCTCCTTCACGCGAGGGATAAGGCCCAAGCGGATCTTGTTGCGTAGGTATTTTGTAGATTTATTGGAGGAGTCATCGCGATATTTTATCTTGTTGAGAGTGGCGTACTCGATAAGGTCCTTGCGCTGAGCAAACATCATTGGGCGAATGATCTTGCCGCGATGTGTGGTGATCCCTGTAAGCCCCTTAAGGCCGGTGCCACGAAAGAGATTGATGAAGAATGTCTCGATGGAGTCATCAATATGATGCGCAACAGCGATTATATTGTAACCATGCTCTCGGCAGATCACATCAAACCACTCATAGCGCTGACGTCGTGCCACCATCTCCATGGAGTCGCCCGACTGCTCCACCTCAAGGGCGGTATCGAAGCGACGATTGAAGAGCGTCACACCATGCTTGGCACACTGCGCGGCAACGAGCATCTCATCTTGGTCACTCTCCTCACCACGTAGCTGGAAGTTGCAGTGGGCAACACCCACATTGTAACCACCCTTCACAAAGAGATCGAACATAACCATTGAATCGACCCCACCGGAGACTGTCAACAATATCTTATCCTCCTTTGTGGCGAGTGCGCGGTGAGAGATATACTCTTCGAATTTATCTAAAAGTTTTGTCATGTTTAATTTATGGTAAAATATTAACTTCTGGAGAGATGCTCACACCAAACTGCGATTGCACCGCCTCAACAATTTTATTGGCCAAGGCCATAACCTCTGCACCGGTGGCACCTCCTAGGTTGATTAAGACTAACGCCTGCTTGGGATGCACCCCAACACGACCCTCGCAATAGCCCTTGAAGCCCGCCTTCTCTATGAGCCACCCTGCGGCGAGCTTCACCTTGGTGGGATCCTCCTTTACGGGGTATTGTGGCATATCGTCGGCCATGCGGGAGGCGATCTGCGCGGCAAGAGCCACATCGACCACTGGATTCTTAAAGAAGCTGCCTGCATTACCCACCTTCGAGGTGTCGGGAAGCTTCGCTGTGCGGATGGCGCATATCGCCTCTCGAATATTACGTAGTGTGACCTCCGTGCGTGCTGCAACCTCCTTAACCACATCGCCATACCCTAACTTTGGAGAGGCTATTTTACTTAGCTTAAAGGTTACGGCTGTTACGATGACCTTGCCTCGAAGCGAACCTTTAAAGATGCTATCACGATATCCAAAGTCGCAGTGTGCTCCCTGTAGCTTCAATATATTTAGGGTTTGAGGGCAGAACATCTCTACCTCTTCGATAATATCTTTCACCTCAACGCCATAAGCACCAATATTCTGAATGGGTGCCGCACCCACTGTGCCGGGGATAAGGGAGAGGTTCTCAGCTCCCCACAGCCCATTCTCAACGCTCCACTCCACAAAGTCGTCCCACTCGACACCTGCCTCAGCGCGCACCTTAACCTCGCTACAGCTCGATGAGACAACCTCAATGCTTTTGCCGCGTGGGGTGAGGATAACACCCTTGTAATCTTGCGTGAATAGCACATTGTTGCCTCCCGCGAGCAGATACCACTCCGCAGGTGGATCGACCGAGAAGAGCTCCGTGAGCTCCTCCACGGAGTCGAACTCGATAAGCTTCGCGGCACTCTGATCTATCTTGAAGCTGTTACGCTCGCTGAGCGATATGTTATAAAATTCTCGTTTCATATCTGCAAAGTTAAAAACTTTTTATTAATTTTGGGCGGTCAAAATCACATAAGGGGACTTCTAAAAATTAAAGTTTTGATATTCAATAAATTATCACTATCTTTGTAGTGTAATATAAAGCACGACCACTATGATTTTTAAGAGCACAGGCA
>JBCQWG010000051.1:0-4374 GCA_047172325.1 Rikenellaceae bacterium
TTGATTTAACTTTGATGTCAGATAAACGCTTCAATTTAGGACGTTACGGGTTCTTGTCCTAAATTTTGGAGTAAAAATGAAAAATTAGAACCCTCCATGAAAGAATAGTTCTTGTCAGTTTCTGTTGCGCTATAAGTCCAACTAGATTTCTCATGGAGCCACCTAATGAATCCCCCTTAATAAGTAAATATCTATATGTTAGCTCATCAAGGAATTGCTCTCCGGCAGGCTCTAAAAAGTTCTTTATTAAAATATTTATTGCTTCATCTTTGTCATCCTCTGTAAAATATTTCAATGATTTATCAGACACTCCTGCGGCAGTAAGCACCGCTGATCTAATCTCGCTAATGCCGTGCAGGTCATTTGGCGTATTAGCTTTTGACGCAAGTACCCTAAATGCCTTAGCATCTTCAATTATAGGAGTAGATTTCTTGTTTTTTTCTAAGGCGAAGGTGACAAATCCTGCTCTCGTCTGCTCTCTAGAGGTTATTAGATCTTCGTATGTTTTTATCATGGTAATATATATTAAAGAGGTGTCTCATTTTCACACATGCGACCGAAACGTAAAGAATCGAGCTGCGAGGTAGCTATATAGGGCTACAAAAATTGAGGAGAGGGTTTTGGCGGGTGTTGCCCATACGTTGCATACTTCGACCAGTAGTTTTAGGGAGATGTAACTAAGTAGGATTGAGCCGCATACGGAGAGGGCGTATTTGCCTACTTGGATATCTGCGCGTTGATCTTGTGCGTTAAATGCTACGTTGCGATTGAGCCAGAAGCCGATGAAGAATGTTATTGGGAAGACTACGATAAGGGATGCCACTTGTGGGGAGATTACATAGAAGCCTAGATCGACCGGGCTAAGAGCTATGAGGTAGTGGTATATAAGATAGTAGAATATAGTATCTAGGAAGATACTATTCACCACACCACACACCCCATAGCGGAATGTGTGGCGTGGTATAAATCTCTCTATAGCTTTGATATAGAAGAGGTCGATAATTTGGGATATCCCGCGAGCAACTCTACTGCTTATAGCCATATACCCAAGCGTCAGGATATGTTGAGTAGTTTGCCATAAGGAAGTTTTGACACTCGCTACGTACCTCGGATTCAAACATGCTTACGAGTGTGTAGCGGCCGTAAGGATATTCGTGAGCGGAGCCATTTCCAAATTGTTTGTTGATTGTGGCGATTGCTGCATCTACATTTGAACGTACCTCGAAGACGCCATAAACAACCATGAATCTAGGCGCTTGGTTTGGTGCAACAGCAAGTGCTGCATCGGCCGCGCGTTTAGCCTCTGTTTGAGCTAGGGCGATGCTGTCGGCGATTCGTCTCTGCTCGGAGGCTTTCTCGGCTGCTATTTGGGCGATACGGGCTTTCTCCTCATTCGACTCCTTAATGGAGTTGAAGGTAAAGTATCCGCAAACGGCTATAAATATAATCACTACGGCAATCCACAGCCCTTTGCCACTTCTCTTATTTGACTGGTTTTCTACTCTCTCTGCCATTGGTTTGTCTACTTTTTTAGGTTCTACTACTACTATTTTTTTGTCTGTTTCTACTTTTGGGCTCTCTACAACCTCTACTCGCTTTGCGGGCGTAGGGTTGAGTTGAGCTGCGAAATACTCTGCCATAACGAAGCTCTTGCCACGAAGCTCACCCACTCCCTTTATTACGATTGCCGATGGGTTGCGCACCTCTGTTAGCCAGCGACTAAAGATCTCGTTAGCCTGCTCCGAGGTGCAGCTAGCGCGGGTCATGATTATATCGATAAGTGAAGAGCCCTGTTCGGAGGAGCTGAAATCAACTTTTTTGAGACCCTCAGAACTTTCAATGATATAGAGCGAGCCTATTTCGGGGAGGTATAGGGCGTCACCAGATAGTAGATTACTTCCTATAAGCTTGTTTACCTCTGCTGCCATGCGAGAAATTTGTTCCATAGCTATCTATTTTTATTTTTTGTTTTTGTCAAGTGCGGGGAGATCAAGTGCGGGACGTGAGAACCCTCGATAGATAAGGTAGATGCCACCAAGGATAAATGGAACACTAAGCCATTGACCCATGTTGAGTGTCATGCTTGCTTCGAATCCAACTTGAATATTCTTGATAGACTCTATTGCGATGCGACTTAGGAAGATGCCGATGAGACCCACACCCAATATCGTGCCGGGACGACGACGTGCAAGGTCATATCGGAAATACATCATCCATACGATAACGAAGGTGATGATGTAGCATATCGCCTCATATATCTGGGTGGGGTGGCATGCTGCCGGAGCATACTCTGTGACCCACTCGTGGGAGCGCAAAAAGCGGAAGCCCCATGGGAGGGTTGTCTCCGTTCCGAAGATCTCCGAGTTGAATAGATTTCCAAAGCGCACCAATGCTCCACCGATGCACGTAGGGATCATAATGCGGTCGAGAGCCCAGAGGTATGGTAATTTGTTGCGACGTGCAAAGAGCCATATTCCAATCAGGAGGCCTATCGCTGCGCCATGGCTAGCTAAACCTCCATTGCGGAACTTTGTGAAGATCTCCCATGGCCTTACGAGGTATACCTCCGGCTCATAGAAGAGGCAGTGGCCAATGCGTGCTCCAAGCATTGTTGCAAGGGTGCCATAAATGAAGATTGATTCGGAGACCTCTTGGCTCATCTTCTCGCGTTTGCAATATATCTCGAAGTATTTTGCTCCGATCAAAATCGCTAGAACCCATGTTAAACTATAATATCGGATATCTAATCCGAATATAGTGAAGATAACAGGGTCAAAGTTCCAATCAATGTAAAGTAAATTTATCATCGCTCTATTTGGTTTTATTTCTGATAGTTCTTCATCAATCGAGCTATATATTTGCCGATGATGTCAAACTCCAAGTTTACTATGCTGCCCACCTCAAAGTTATGGAAATTAGTGTGCTCAAAGGTGTAGGGGATAATAGCTACTCTGAAGCTCCTCTCCGTGGAGTCGCACACGGTGAGACTCACGCCATTGACCGTTACTGAACCCTTCTCAACGGTGCAGTGTCCCTCGATGGTAGGTTCATATTCGAACGTGAAGTACCAGCTACCCTCAGCATCCTCCTTTGCGGTGCATGTGGCAGTTTGGTCGACATGTCCCTGCACGATGTGCCCATCGAGTAGGGCATCGGGACGCATCGAACGCTCTAGGTTCACCTCGTCACCAACCTTAAGTAGTCCTAAGTTGCTCTTAAGGAGAGTCTCCTGCATTGCCGTTACTGTGTATGTGTCGTCGGTGAGTTCAACAACAGTTAAACAGACGCCATTGTGCGCGATGCTCTGATCTATTTTAAGTTCACCACAGAATGAAGCTTTAAGGGTGAAGTGTTTATTTTGTTGCTCTTGACGTATTGCCACAACTTGGGCGATACTCTCTACTATTCCTGAAAACATATCTTTTGTTAAATTTATACTCTAAGGCTGTACCTTAGCTAATTATTATCTTTCCTCTAACTGCGTAAGCTGATTCAACCTCCGATAAATCAACTACTATATCGCCATATAGCTGGTCGTTTGTAGCGATCAATCTAAGGCGAGAGTAGCTGCCATCGACCGCTTCTAGCTTAACGATACGCAAAAGTACAATTTTTTTGGTAACTATCACACATTCGTTGCCGGGAATAATCATCTCAGGTAGAATTTTTTTTAGGAGCAGCACGGAATTAGGAGGTGTAACATCACCCATGGCACGTCCTAGATATAACATGCCGAAATCACAATCAATATTGGGCGGAAGCACCAATGGTGAGTAGGGTTCGAGGGTGTCGAGGGTGTTTACATGTTGCTCAACATCAACATTATAAAATGGTATTGAGCCCCCCGAATGCTCCTCTCCGCAGAGCATCTGACCATCGCCTGTGAGCAGCCATAATAGGTTCACTTGCGGGAACTTAGCTACGATCATAGTGGCTAAATTACGTGATATCGCATTGTTGCCACGTTTAATCTGGTAGAGGTTCTCCCCACGCGACAAACCAATATAGCGAGCAAAGTAATTGGTGGTCATATTTGCCCACTCAATCACACTCTCTAATCGCTCCCAATCACTAAGCTTCTGTTGCATAAATTTGTTACTCTCCAATTTTTTTCGCACCTTTGTGCCTCTGGTTCCGTAGTTCAATGGATAGAATATAAGATTCCGGTTCTTACGATGAAGGTTCGATTCCTTCCGGGACCACATCCTGCAAAAAACTCACTAAGCTACAAATATACGAAAAAGTTTTATATATGCCATTTTTTAAATGCCTTTAGGCAGGGCAAACGCACGAAAAAAAAGTTACTCAACCTCCATACCCATCATAGCAATCAAGTGTTTGTCCGACCAACCACCGACATTTCGCTTTCGCTTA
>JBCQWG010000052.1:0-2516 GCA_047172325.1 Rikenellaceae bacterium
ACAATCTAAGTCACTTACAGTACCTTGAGTACCGCCTTCGACCATAACAGTAACACCAATAAGAGACTCACCCTGCTCATTGACTACGCGACCTGTAATCGCAACCTGAGCAAATGTGGTTTGAGAGATAAACAGCATAATAAATAAGCTGAAAACTCCCTTTAAGGTAGCTAGATGTTTCATAGGTTTAAGTTATTAAGGGTTAGGATTGTCAACCACATTGTGGTATATGTGGCTGACAATCTGAAAATCATAGATATATGATCATCTATGAGAAGAATACACCGCCATTGATGTCGATGTTTGTTCCTGTGATGTAGTCCGAATCATCGGCTGCAAGGAATGCAATTAGATCTGCAACATCACCAGCGTCACCCTCACGACGAAGTGGATAGATACCCTTCATTCTCTCTCTATTCTCTGGTGTGTTGAAACGATCATGGAACGACGTAGCGATGGTTCCAGGAGCTACTGCATTGCATCGGATACCCTTAGGTCCCAACTCCTTAGCCATTGAGCGAGTAAACACCATAACTGCACCCTTAGCTGTAGCATACATTGATGCTCCTGGGCCACCACCATCGCGTGCTGCTAGTGATGAGAAGTTAATGATAGAGCCTCCATTTGTCATAAATGGAACAACCTCACGTGTACACAACCAACAACTCTTCATATTAACATCCATCAAAAAGTTGTACCACGACTCATCCTGCTCTGTGATCGCCTTGCGACCAACAATTCCTCCCACTACATTGACTAAGACATCGATAACATCACCAAACGCCTCTCTACTCTTTTCAACCAACACCTTCACATCTTCAGCCTTAGTCATATCACCTTGAACCGTGATACACTCACCACCAACTGCACTAATCATCCCCGCTGTCTCAACTGCATCAGCCTCATTGTCGAAGTAATTTACAACAACCTTCGCACCCTCCATTGCCAACTTTACTGAGATAGCACGTCCTAAATCTCTTGCGCCACCTGTTACGATAGCTACTTTTGACTCTAATTTCATAATCTTTTTTGTTTTAATATGTTTATTATATTTTAATCCTCAATAGATTCAATCTTCGGTGCACACAAGAATACCGACAACAACGATAGTGGTATAAGCGATCCTCCCATTGCGAAGAATAGTATCCAATTGCCGCCAGCTGTGATAGATGGCACCAAATACATAGTGATCAATACTCCCAAAACAGCCGATGCTCCACCGAGTCCTGCAAGTGATCCAACGGTCTTTCCTGAGTGAAGGTCACACACAATTGTCTGAATATTCGCGATCATAAATTGGAATCCCCCCAAAATGAACGCCATAAGTACTACAGCTGAGGTTGCCGATGATGCCATTGCTGCAAGTGCCATTGCCGGAAGTGTGATGATTGCTCCTATCGAAATCGCACACTTACGAGCAAAATTGACACTCTTGCCCATCTGGATTAGTTTTCCTGAGAACCATCCGCCCGATAAGCTACCAACAGCAGCTCCTACATATGGAACCCATGCTGATGCAGCGATCTCCTTGATATCGAGTCCAAAAACCTCCATCAAATAGATTGGTAACCATGTTACAAACATCCACCAAATAGGATCGATAAAGAAGCGTCCCAAAATAACTGAGTAGTTACGACGATCACGAAGCAACTCTCCCCAGCTCTTTCCCTTCACACACGTCACCTCACACTCTGGCTGACCTTCAATTATATATTTACGCTCCTCATCTGTAATCCAAGGGTGATCCTTCGGCGCCTTTTTATTAATTATCAACCAAGGAATAACCCACAACACGCCAAGTGATCCAACAATTATAAATGTCACTCGCCAACCAAAGGCAATAAAAAGAATTGGAATAGCGATAGGTGCTAAAATACCACCCAAAGATGCAGCTGCGCCAAATACTCCTTGTGCTAGAGCTCGTTCATTAGTTGGAAACCACTCTGCATTTGACTTTGTTGTGCCCGGCCAAGGGCCAGCCTCACCAAGACCTAGTCCCATTCTAAAACCAATAAGTGTCTTTATACCAGAGGCCATCGATGTGAATGCATCTGCAGCTCCCCAAATGATTGCCGAGAGTGCAAAACCCTTACGTGTACCAATTTTGTCGTATATCTTACCCGACACCAACTGGCTAACTCCGTAGGCAACCATAAAACACATTGTGATCAGTGCCAAAATCTCCTTTCCTTGGCTCTGTTGCTCATCTGGAGATGATGTTGGATCAATCAACCCAAGATCATATGCGATACCTCCCTTTGAAATATACTCAATTGCACCATCATCACTCTTTGAAACCTCTGCGCTTGAGAGTTTTGCTACCTCTAACGCATCCTTATCATAAAGCGTGTAAACAGATGTTGCAGGGTCAATACAAGCAGAGTAGCTTCCCTCGACAGGTTGATCAACTATAGTGTAACTATTGCGTTGATTAACCATCCACATATAGTTCAGAGTGCCGCGATCAAGATAATTTATAATGGTCACCAACGCTATTAGCGAAAGTACGATCCATC
>JBCQWG010000053.1:0-2341 GCA_047172325.1 Rikenellaceae bacterium
GGCGGTGTGTCGCTTTCTCATTATTCCCTGTTGTTATGACACAAAGATACGAATTATTTCTATCTTAACTTGCTGTCTTAATTTGGGGTAGTATTATAGATGTCACAAAATATGGAATCATAAGTCGTTTTATTTTTTTTTTAATAAAACCTAGGTATGACTCATCATCCCTCTTTGTCATCATATACACATATCCACTTGCAAACATAAAAAGAGGCATGTGGAATGAATATATAATATTAACTATTGCTAAATACCACTGAGGCGAATTCGATGGCTGATAGTGCCCGATTACCACCAAGATTATACATATAGCTTTCGCTATGTCAATCGCATAGTTGCGCGTCTGTCTGTCTGTCATATAACTATTACTATTAGGTTAAAACCTCTCTCTCAAATCACCCTGCGAGGGATCCTGACCCACGTCGCACCAAGTTTTATCCAAGCAAGCGCTCTTGCCCTGCATGCTGCGGAGTTTGTTTTTCAACGCCCATTTGAGGGGGTACTTGATATATTTGTGCATCACGGGACTTGCGGTTCCCACCATCCAACAATTCTTAGGACATTTGCGAACCATTGCACGCACCTCTTGTGCCTGCTCGCTCTCCCATATATCCATAAAGTTTGGCGTGGCGTGGATGTTACCCATGCTCTTTTGCCAGTACTTCTCCTCCAAGCCGTTGCATGGGTAGACCTCGCCAAAGGGGTCGATAAAGAAGTTGGCCGAGCCCGCCTCACAGGGGAGCATTCTCCTGCCGCCCTCAATATAGTTGATAAGACCCATATTAAACCACGCTCTAAACCAACTCTTCATGCTCTTCTCTTGAAGCTGCCACTCGATGAGTTGCTCAAAGTTTTTGATAACCTCATCTCTGTTTGTGATCACATTATCATCCTTGTGGAAGTAGTATGAGTTGTGGAAAGCGGCCGTGGCGAACTCCATGCCTAGCGACTTGCTGAGCTGATATAGCGAGAGCATATCCTGAGAGTTGCTATTTGAAACCGTGCAACCAAATCCAATATCTTTAAGCCCCATATCCTTGAGCGTGAGCAGTGTGCGCAGCCCCTTATCGAAGCCGCCAGCATGGCCACGGAGCTCATCGTTCTTGCAGCTTAAACCCTCAATCGAGATACGGATTCCGATATTGGGGAACCTCTTTGCCACTTCAATCACACGCTTTTCAAACCAACCCGAGGTCGATATCACAATGCGATCCGAGTGGCGATAGCACTCCTCGACGATCTCCTCTAGATCTTCGCGAATAAAGGGCTCGCCGCCGGTGAGGTTGATAAATTTAAGCTTCGGAAGTGTCTTAAGATCAGAGGCTTTAATCTCCGAGCTCTTCTCGGTTGGATACTCCCACACGTTGCACATCTTGCAGCGCATCGGGCAGCGATATGTGAGGATGATGCTAGCATCGGTTGGGGATGGGATGTTTGTCGTTGCCATTTCTATGTTTTATTTTTTATATATCGTCATCAACGCCTCATAGTGAGCCGCCGCCCACTATCTTTAGCCTATAAAGCAACTGCCGAGCCACCTTGATGAGAGTCTGCACCCCTTTTTCGTGGGATAGTCGCCCTATGTAGCAGTAGTAGAATTTGTTGGCTTGTAGTTATGCGCATTGTTGTTTTATTAGATCTTTCTGTGCAACTATATATGGGAAATAGTTAATAAATATGGGAATACACAGTATACTACATATCATGATAAATGCAAATGCAATATACGGATTATAGCCATATGCTAAAATATTTGACAACCGTTCAAATACACTTAAAAATATTGAATGTGTACACAGAATAACAATCGAGTATTTTCCAATATATGAGATCTAACTACCCGACAAAAATGAGATAACAACATCTAACTAATTGATAATCAGCAAATAAACATCTGCAATTATTTGCAAAAGTCCCTAATTTTCAGTATCTTAGAAGAAAAGTTTGACCGCTTTTTAGCTCTATGAAATCGAAAATTAAGGACTCACACAAAAGTACACAACTTGTCGCAATATTGCAACAACACGTAGGCAAAAATATCAATCTTGCCCGCATAAAATTCATCTCCCTGCTACTCGAAGCCCTCTGTCGTATGCAGAGTGTCTCGATGCCAAAGCTCGCTCTATGCTTCGGTGGCGATCGTAGCACAGCCTCATCGCATCGAAGGATCGAACGATTCTTTGCAGCCTATAATTTGCCGATCAACCTAATCGCAAAAATCATAGTCTCGTTACTCCCGAGCAAACCACCATTCGCCCTTGCAATGGATCGAACTCATTGGAAATCAGCCACTACAGATATGAATATACTGACCTTGGCAATCTGCTATCGTGGCGTT
>JBCQWG010000054.1:0-2195 GCA_047172325.1 Rikenellaceae bacterium
ACCTTCTTCACCTCCGCTAGCTTCGGTGTCTCGGTGCGGTCGGTTAGGATCAACCCATTTAGGCAGAAGTTCTGCGATGAGATCTTATCACCCCAGTCACCACCATATTGGTAGTAGATCTCTCCACTCTCATCCTCAGCCTGCACGCCTTGATCTACCCAATCCCAGATGCAACCTCCGTTGACGCCATTTTCATCATTTGCGTAGAATACATCCCATGTCTCTTTGAGGGAGCCCACGGAGTTACCCATAGCGTGGCTATACTCGCACATGAAGAATGGACGACGCTCGCCATTCTCGCGAAGCTTAAGGTAGCGCTCAACGGCAGCTCTCGCGCCATACATTGGGGTTATCATATCTGGCTTTTCGGGATTAAGCTCATTTACATCTACATAACCCTTCTTATTACCACTAAGTCTGCTACCACGATCGCACATCACATATCTGCTTGGGTCGATCTCCTTAGCGATGTCGTATTGTTGGTCGAAGGCCTCACTCCAGCCCCAGCCCTGCTCATTTCCTAATGACCAGATGAAGACTGCGGGATTATTTATATCGCGGTGAACCATGCGTCGCACGCGGTCTACAGCTGCGGGGATCCACTGAGGGCGGCTGTCGGGCACGTCATTGAAGTCGTGACACTCTACATTGGCCTCATCAATGAGAGCCATACCATAGCGGTTGCAGAGGTAGTACCAACGCTCATCATTTGGATAGTGGCATGTGCGCACAGTGTTGATATTATTCTGCTTCATAAGCTCAATATCACGTATAAGGAACTCTAGAGGCACATGGTGACCCGAAACAGCGTGGTGGTCGTGGCGGTTGACACCACGAATGAAGTAGCGCTCGCCATTGAGGAAGAAGTTACCCTCTTTCTGCTCAAAGCGCTTGAAACCGGCGTCGATGCGCGCAACCTCCATCACCCTCTCTTCGCCATCCATAAGTGTTGCGATAACCGTATATAGGTTTGGCATATCGGGACTCCATAGCTTCATCCCTTCGAGGTTGATGTTGCCTGAGATTGTTGCCTGAGACCCCTGCTCGATAGTCTCAAGCGGACTCTCCCAGCTTGTGAGGCTCTTGGTGCTACCATCTTCGAGAAGCTCGAAGAGAACCTTACCATCGCTCCACGCCTTGTCATCGGTATTAACCACAGAGAGCTCATAACGTGCATCAACACTCTTAAGAGACTCATCGGGAGTACCCACAAATTGAATATCACGAATATGTTGCTTTGGGCTGATCTTAAGGAATACATCGCGGTAGATACCTACCCAACGCACCATATCTTGAACCTCCATGTAGCTACCATCGGTCCAACGGAACACCTGCAACGCAATAAGGTTCTCTCCCTCAGTTAGATACTGCGAGATGTTGAACTCCGCAGGAATGCAGCTGCCTTGGCTATAACCTACCTCCTGACCATTTACAAAGAGCTGTACACCCGCCTCAACAGCGCCTATACGTAGCACAACATCATTTGCAAGCTGCTCGGCATCAAGCTCCACCCACTTGCGGTAGCATCCTACATGCTGCGCCTCGTCGGGAATATATCCAGTAGCCTTAGACTCCTCGACCTCATCCTCACGGAAGCCTACAGCAAGCTCACTTACATCTTCATTATATTGAAATGTTATCTTCGTATTGAGGTACGAGAGCTTATCAAAACCATTGCTCTGCCACACTCCGGGAACAGGCATCTCATCCCAAGATGCAACAGCACTATTGGGCAGATACCACCCTTCGGGCACACTCTGCACACTTGAATACCAGTTGAAGTCCCATACCCCATTCAGCGAGAGGTAAAACTCCGAACTCCAAGGGTTAGTTAAATCCAGCGGCTGAAGTGCATCCGTGCGATTAAGGTAAGTCGTAAACTGAGCATGAGGCTCCTCTTTGTTTACACTAAAGACAGTTGGGTCACGCCAAATCTCAGGCTTCCCCTCAGCGGCATAAAGCGAAGAGGTAAGCAGGGCAAGACCCAGAAAAGTTGTTAGTAATCTTTTCATGGTTAATTATAGTTTTAGGTTGTGAATTTTCGCAAATACAAAAATATTTCTTATTTTTGTATTTATCACTATTGCAAGGGGTAAATAAGTAGCGCAAAATAATTATTGCGATATTTTTCGTATTTTCTTTGGATAATTGGCAAATATTTCGTATATTTACATCATAATCAGAAGTTTATATGA